>CAZAQN010000063.1:0-22466 GCA_964487345.1 uncultured Occallatibacter sp.
CTCGCACGTCGGTAGCCGTGACACCATCGCCTCCGGGGCAGTTCCCAACAACGCACAAAATCTTCGCGCCTTCATCGACGATCCCGAGCACTTCAAGCCCGGGGTCCTGATGCCCGCAATGCACCTCAACCAACACGATCTCGATGCCGTAACCCAGTACCTCTCGACGCTTCACTAAGATTTCGGAGAACGAGGACCCCATGGCGACGCAAACTCAGGTCACCGTCAATCCAGCCCTCCAAAACCGCTGGCTCTATCAGCTGCAAGATTGGATCACCACTGTCGATCACAAAAAGATCGGCCTGATGTACATCGGCTACGCGCTCATCTTCCTCGTTATCGCGGGCGTCGAAGCGATTCTCATGCGCATCCAGCTCCTCGTGCCGAACAACCACTTCGTGTCCCCGCAGGACTTCAATCGCCTATTCACCATGCATGGAACGACGATGGTCTTCTTCGTCGGCATGCCCATTCTGTTCGGCTTCGGCAACTACCTCGTGCCCCTCATGATCGGCGCGCGCGACATGGCCTTCCCGCGCCTTAATGCCTTCAGCTTCTGGATCGCGGCGTTCGGCGGCCTGTTGCTCTACTTCAGCTACTTCGCCGGCAGCGGCCTCTACGGCGCAGGGACCGCTCCCGATGTCGGCTGGTTCGCCTACGCCCCACTCACCGCCCGCGTCTTCTCGCCCGGCCACTCCACCGACTACTGGACGCTCAGCATCTTCATCAGCGGCATCGGCAGCATCGGCACCGCGCTGAACATCGTCGCCACCACGCTCTGCATGCGCTGCCCCGGCATGAAGCTCAGCCGCATGCCGCTCCTGGTCTGGATCTATCTCGTCATGAGCGGCCTTGTCTTCGTCACCATCAGCCCGCTCACGGCCGCGCAAATCATGCTCTGCATCGACCGCTACCTCGGCGGCCACTTCTTCGACACGCAAGCCGGCGGCTCCGCGGTTCTCTGGATGCACTTCTTCTGGATCTTCGGCCACCCCGAGGTCTACATCCTCGTTCTGCCCGCCTTCGCCTTCGCCAACGAGATCATTCCCGTGTTTTCGCGCAAAGCCATCTTCGGCTATCCCGCCATGGTCGCGGCGTCGGTCGGCATCGGCTTCATCAGCCTCAGCGTCTGGGCCCACCACATGTTCACCGTCGGCATGGGAGCAGGCGCCAACGTCTTCTTCACCTTTTCAACCATGGCGATCTCGGTCCCCACCGGAATCAAAATCTTCAACTGGCTCGCGACCTTGTGGGGCGGCAACATCCACTTCACCACGTCGATGAAATTCGCCATCGGGTTTCTCTTCCAGTTCCTCATCGCCGGCCTCACCGGCATCATGCTCTCGGTATCTCCCTTCGACTGGCAGCTCGGCAGTTCCTACTTTGTCGTCGCGCATTTTCATTACGTGTTGGTCGGGGCGATTCTCTTCATGATCTTCGCGGCCTTCTATTACTGGTATCCGAAGATGACCGGCCGCATGCTCTCGGAAAGACTGGGCAGCTGGCACTTCTGGCTTTTCGTCATCGGTTTCCATCTCACCTTCGATTTCATGCACGTCCCCGGCTTGCTCGGCATGCCCCGCCGCATCTACACCTACGAGGCCGACCGCGGCTGGGCTCTCCTGAATCAAATCGTCTCGAGCGGGGCCGTCTTTCAGGCCGTCGCCACGCTCATCTTCGTTTGGAACCTGGTCACCTCTTACTTCAAAGGCGAAAAGGCCGGACCCGACCCATGGGACGCGTGGACACTCGAATGGTCCACTAGCTCGCCACCACCCAGCTATAACTTCGCCGTCATTCCGACCGTTGAAAGCCGCCGTCCGGTCTGGGATCGAAAACATCCAGAAGAACCCGATGCGCACTATGAGTGATCTGCAAATACCCGGAGAGATGCAATGAGCACAGCCGTCGCCCTGCCGCATGGACCAATCGAAGAGTGGAACCAGCCCTCGCGCGGCATCGTCGGCATGGCCTGCCTCATCGTCGCCGAGTCAGCCATCTTCATCATCTTCGTCGTCGCGTATCTCTTCTATATAGGGAAAAGCCTCACTGGGCCCACGCCGCACGAAGTCCTCGATATTCCGTGGTTCGCCTCCATCTGCCTGCTCTCGAGCAGCATCACCGTGCACTTCGCCGTCCACTCGCTTCGATCCGCCAAGGTGAACCTCTGCGCAGCCTGGCTCGCCGTGACAGTCCTTCTCGGCGGCACCTTCCTTGGGGCCACAGCAATGGAGTGGTATGACCTGATCTACCACTACGGCCTCACCGTTCGTACCAACTTATTCGGAACCACCTTTTACTCGTTGGTCGGGCTGCACGCATCGCACGTACTCGTCGGCCTCCTCATGCTCGGCCTTACGCTGATCTTCGCCCTCATGGGTAAAGTCAACCAGCATCACGCCGAACGCCTCGAAGTCATCTCCATTTACTGGCACTTCGTCGACGCAGTCTGGGTCGTCGTCTTCACTGTTGTCTACATCGTTGGAAGGTAAGCAGTGACTGGTCGCTCGTTACTGCACGAAAATGGGTGCCCCAGGTCTGGATTTTCAGACCTGGGAAAGCACGAACTTCAATAGGCAAAGTCATACGCTCGCTGAACCCGATCGCGAAATCGAGGAACGTATGGAACACGGAAACAAAATTCACATGCCGCAGCCCACCGCGTGGCCTATGGCGCTGGCGCTCGGCGTCGCGCTTCTCGTCACCGGCATGGTCACCAGTCCCGGCGTCAGCCTTCTCGGATTACTGCTCATGCTCCTCTCGACCATCGGCTGGTTCCGCAACGTCCTTCCCTTCGAAGCGCACGAATACGTCGAGGCACAGCCCGACCCAATGCAGGCAGCCAGCTTCCGCAGCGCCATCGAATACCTGCCCGTCAGCCCCATGCACCGCAAGATGATCCCGGTGGAGACATTTCAATTCGCCACCGGCCTCCGAGGCGGCATCGCAGGCGGCATCGCCATGATCGTCCCCGCCACCGTATTCAGCCTCCTCAAATACCACAGCCTCTGGTACGCGATGAATCTGATGGCCGCGGGAGGCTTCGTCAGTTGGGCCGAACAGAGCGACCAGTTCCTCGCACAATTCCACATGGAAGGCTTCCTCGCCGCGCTTGCCATTCACACCGTTTCGTCTCTTCTCGTCGGCTTGCTCTATGGCGCCATGCTGCCCATGTTTCCGCGCTGGCCCATCCTCACCGCCGGCTTCATCGCGCCTCTTTTGTGGACGGGCCTGCTCTCGTCGGTCCTCGGCATCGTCAGCCCCATCCTGAACCAGCGCATCGACTGGTACTGGTTCATCCCGTCGCAAATCGCCTTCGGTCTCGTCGCAGGCTTCGTCGTCAACCTCCATACCAAAGTGCGCACACCGCAGTTCCAGGCTCTGCCCTTCTCCGTCCGCGCGGGCATCCACGCAAACGAGCCCCTCGACGAAGAGGGAGGTCCGGAAAGCCTGAAATGACGCCCCGCCTTCGCACACCCCGGGCCCTCCTCGCCGCAGGCGCAATTGTGTTCGCCTGCGCAGGCTGCGCGCATGTTCCCGGAGTTCCTTCTCCATCTGCGGACGTCGCGCGCCCCGATCAGCAGCTCGACTTTCACGCGCTCTACAAACAGAATTGCTCTGGCTGCCACGGCGAAAACGGACGCGGCGGTGCAGCGATACCACTCAACAATCCGGCATATCTCGCCGTCGCCGGCGGGAACAACCTTCGCACGGCGACCGCAAAAGGAATGCACTCAACCATGATGCCCGCATTCGCTGCAAGTTCCGGGGGCATGCTCACCGAGCAACAAGTCGACGCGCTCGTGCAGGGCATCCTGCGTGAGTGGAGCCGCCCCTCCGATTTCTCCCACGTCGCTCTTCCGCCCTATGCAGCCACTGAGCCCGGCAATCCAACTAACGGCCAAACCGCATACGCCACCGCCTGCGCACGCTGCCACGGCACCGACGGCACCGGAGCCCATTCGTCCGCGAGTAACCCGCTGCCTCAAGTCTCCACGCCCCACTCCATCGTCGACAAGTCCTATCTGGCGCTCGTCGACGATCAAAGTCTGCGCAGTCTCGTCATCGCCGGCCACATCGATGACAATGCGCCCGACTGGCGCTCCTACATCTCCGGCCGCGCGCTCACGTCGCAGGAAATCACCGACATCGTCGCCTGGTTCGCGCAACGTCGCACGCAACAATCCATTTCCATCCAGCCTGAAAATCCTTCGAGTGCCGCCGCTCCGAACATCCCGGCCAAGGAGAACCAATGACCAACGCCAGCGAACCCTCCGGCCAGCCGCAGCCGCACATTTCGCCGACTTCCACCGCCGTTCCCGAGTTGAGAACCGCAGCCCACTCTCGCCGCGCATTCCTCTTCAAGCTCTCTCTCTATCTGAATGGTGCTGTCGGCGCTGTGCTCGCGGTTCCTATCCTCGGCTACCTTCTCGGTCCCGCCTTCAAAAAAGATTCGAGCTACAAGTCCTGGATCTCCCTTGGTCCCATCAGCAATTTCCCCGAAGGAGAAACGCGCCTCGTCGACTACCGCAATCCGGTCACCACAGCATCCGATGGCGAAACCGGGAACGTAGCCTGCTGGGTCCGTCACATCCAGGGCAATCAGTTTCAAGTCTTCGCTATCAATTGCGCCCACCTTGGCTGTCCCGTGCGCTGGTTCGAACAGTCGAAGCTCTTCATGTGTCCGTGCCATGGCGGCGCGTATTACGAAGACGGCTCGCGCGCTTCCGGCCCGCCTGAGCGCGGCCTGTTTCAGTACGAATTTTCCATCGCCGGCAACAATCTAATGATCAACGCTGGCCAAATGCCTACGCTGTCGAACTCGGCTTGTTTGAAAAAGCCACTCGTTCAGATCGCACCGAACTCGTCGATCCAAGACAAGGAAGAAACGTCATGGCCGGCCTGAAACAGCGCGTCGTCAATGTCTACGGATGGTTTGAGCGCCGCGTCGGCTTCGAAGGTCCGATCCGCGAAGCCTCGGCGCACCCCACGCCTCCCACCAGCGCCAGTTGGTGGTATGTCTTCGGCTCGGCGGCAACCGTGCTGCTCATGCTCCAGGTCGCCACCGGCATTCTGCTCGCGCTCGTCTACACCGCGTCCGCCGGCGAAGCCTGGGCAAGCCTGCAATTCCTCAATCACAGCATCTACCTCGGTTGGTTTCTCCGCGCCATTCATGGTTGGGGATCGGACTTCATGGTCGCCATCGTCCTCATCCACATGGTGCAGGTTTTCCTCTTCGGCGCCTACAAATATCCGCGCGAACTCACCTGGATCATCGGCGTTTTCCTCTTGCTTTGCACGCTCGGTATGGCCTTTACCGGTCAAGTGCTCCGCTTCGATCAGGACGCCTACTGGGGCCTGGGCATCGGCGCATCCATCGTCAGCCGCGTCCCCTGGATCGGCGGCCCGCTCGTCCACATGATGCTCGGCGGCCCCATCATCGGCGGGCAGACTCTCTCACGTTTCTTCGCGCTGCACGTCTTCGTCATTCCTGGCCTCCTGCTCGCCATGGTCGCCGTGCATGTGTGGATGGTCCTTCATCTCGGCGTGAACGAGTGGCCCATGCCCGGCCGCATCGTCAGCAAAGCGACCTACGATCGCGAATACCACGAGCTCACTTCGAAACAAGGCGTTCCCTTCGTCCCCGACGCTGCTTGGAAAGATGCCGTCTTCGCCGCTGCGATCTTGCTCTCCGTGATCGCCTGCGCGCTTCTCTTCGGACCCTTTGGCCCCAGCGGCCAGCCCGACCCCACCATCATTCAAACCGCGCCCAAGCCCGACTTCGCCTTCCTCTGGATCTATGCGGTCCTCGCCTACTTGCCGCCCGAACTCGAGACGCCCTTCCTCTTCATCGCACCCATCGTCGTCATCGGCGCCATGCTGCTACTTCCCCTCGTCGCCGGAGAGGGCGAAAAACACTGGTCGCGCCGCCCCGTCGCCGTGCTCATGGTCGCGGTCATCGCCGTCACTCTGAGCGTCTTTACGCACCTTGCGACATTCACTCCGTGGAGCCCGCTAATGGAAGCCTGGTCCGGCGATCCGACGCCGACGGCCTATCTCAAGGGCCGCTCGCCACTCGAACGTCAGGGCGCGCTCGTGCTTCAGGACAAACAGTGCCGCAACTGCCACGCCCTCGGCGGTGCGGGCGGCATGCGCGGTCCCGCACTCGACGCCATCGCAGCCCGCATGACCGAAGACCAGATCATTCGCCAAGTCCTGCAAGGCGGCGGCAACATGCCTGCCTACGGCAACGCGCTCTCGCCTGCCGAAACCCGCGCCCTCGTCGCTTTCCTCATGACCCTGCGCGGCAACAATCTATCGCCTGCCACCGACGCCTCGCACACGATCACGCAATCGGGAGCCATGCGCATCCCATCAACAAGAAGCCCTCAGTCCTCAGTCCCTAGTCCCTAGTCCCCCACCAATGCCCGACCCCTTCCAATCCGTGCAAGGCGAGTGGTCTCTTCCCATCTGGTTGACGCTCGCCATCCTCCTCACCGCGATCGTGTACCTCCGCGGTTGGCTCGCCCTCCGCAAAACACGCCCCCCTCAGTTCAACCTCGATCGCCTGCTTTCGTTTTTCGCTGGGCTCGCCTTTCTCTGGATCTCCATCGGCTCACCTCTCGACGCCTTCGCCGACGTCCTGCTCAGCGCGCACATGATCGAGCACCTCATATTGATGTCGGTTGTCCCGCCCCTCGTCCTTCTTGGTCTTCCCGTCGTTCCCTTGCTCCGCGGCCTGCCGCGCGTCGTGCGGATCCACGTCGCAGGCCCGCTGCTGCGCTTACGTCCGCTCCGCAGCCTCGGCCACCAGCTCGTCCGTCCCCGCTTCGCCTGGCTCGCCATGAACCTCACCTTCCTCGCCTGGCACGTCCCCGCCGCCTACGACTTTGCTCTCGAACACGAGGGATGGCACAACTTCGAGCACATCTGTTTCCTCGGCACGTCGCTTCTCTTCTGGTGGTGCCTCATCCGCCCCTGGCCAGCAGCGCAGCGCCCGCACAACTGGAGCATCCTCCTCTACCTGATCGGAGCCGACTTCGTGAACACCGCGCTCTCGGCCTTCCTCGCCTTCTGCGGCCGCCCCGTTTATCCTTACTATTCCGCGCACTCCAACCCACTTCAGATCCAGCCCCTGCCAGACCAAATTCTCGGCGCAGTGGTGATGTGGGTCTTCGGCTCGACAGCCTTCTTAATCCCCGCAGCCGTCATCGCCTACAACCTCCTTCAGCCCACACACAATCGCCGCATCGTCCCTGTCGCTTCGGCTCGGTCCTGAGTCTGGGTGTCTTTACCGCTTCTCTATTTGGCTCGTCAGACACTGTCCGTTTCAGCACACAACCGCCCGTTTTCGCACACTGCTGTGGGCATTCGGCGTTGGTCTGGCAGGATAGGAAAGCAAATCTGATCGGCCGACACCGCGCTTCACATCGCCGACGCGCGCCCTGTACCTTGCAATCACCGTTCTGTCCCTTTCCCGCGCGCCGCTCGACGCGCAGCTCCTTTTGGCCCGGAATGTGCACCATCGCAATGCGTGACACCGGTTCGAATTCAGTCACGGAGACTTCCTATGCTTCAGCGCTCAGTTCGCTTCCTGTGCCTCGGCTCTCTTCTTACAGCCGCCGCATTCGCTGCCACCGATCCTTTCACCGGAACTTGGAAACTGAACCCCGCGAAGAGCAAGCTTACCGACCAGATGGGGGTCGAGGCGGCCGGTCCGAACACCTACACCTTTCACCTTTCCCCCACAAATCCAGAAACCATCGTGGCCGACGGCACAGACCAGCCCGGCATCTTCGGCACCACGCTTGCCGTGACCGTGCTCGGCCCCAATCAATGGAGAGTCGTACGCAAGAAGGGCGGCCAGATGCTCATATCCGCCATCTGGGATCTCTCCGCCGACGGCAACACCCTGACGGACAACTTCACCGGCTACCGTGCCGACGGCTCCACGAATAACCTTCTTTACAAATACGCGAGAACAGCGGGCACCACCGGCTTTTCCGGCACTTGGGAGAGCACCAGCGAAGAAGTCCACTCCTCCTTCGAGATGCAGGTACAAACCTACGGCGACAACGGCTTCTCGTTGATTAATCCGGCCCAGAAGACGACCAAGAGCATCCAGTTCGACGGCAAAGACTACGCGGCGAAGGGCCCGAATCTGCCTGCGGGCTACGTCACCTCAGGCCGGCGTTTGAGCGATCGTGTGGTGGAATTGACCGACAAGATCGACGGGAAAATCCTGGACACTCAGAATGTCGAAGTCGCTCCCGACGGTAAGACTCTCACGTTCACCACGCATATTTCTGGCTTATCCAAGCCCAATATCCAGGTCTTCGATCGGGAATAGGGCCATTGCGTCAGAAGCCTGAATAATAGATGCTGGGAAAAAAAATGGGCACCGACAGCAACTAATCCATTAGTTCTTCGTCTATATTGTTTGTAAGGACCCCGCGCTAACCGGCTGGTCCTCACGGAATCAATCGTTTAGCGATGCCGCCAAAGAAATCCAACACGTTGACTGAGGCCGAACTCCGGCTAATGAAAATCCTGTGGCGTCGCGGCGATTCCGCCGTCACCGACCTGGTCGCCGCCATGCCGGAGGGCGAAGCGTTGGCGTACAACTCCGTCCTAACCACCATCCGTATCCTCGAGCAAAAAGGCTACGTCGAGCACCGGCAACTGGGCCGTGCCTTCATCTACCGCCCCTGCATCGCCGAGTACGACGCCAGCCGCTCGGAAGTCCGCCACGTTCTCAACCGCTTCTTCGGCAATTCGCGCGAGCGCCTGCTGCTCTCGCTTCTGGGCGACGAAGAACTCTCGCAAGAAGAACTGCAACGTCTCAAACAGGCAATTGAAGCCGCCGCACCCGACGCTGCGAGGGAGGCCTGAACTATGCCACTTTCCGCTCTCGCCTCGCTCTTTGAATCCTTCGCCCACGCGGCCGCCCCAGTCGCTGTCACGAGCGTGTGGCAGGGCCTCGCCGTCGCTGGTTCGCTGGCTCTCTGCCTCAAAATTGCGCCGCGCATCTCCGCGGCCCATCGCTTCGCACTCTGGACCAGCGCCTTTGCCGCACTCATCGCGCTGCCGTTTGTGCCCCGGATGTTCGAGAGTCTCGGATCGACAACGGCCTCGCCCAGCCTCGCAGGTCCCAGCGCCCCGCATGCCTGGCTCCAATTCGACACCCACTGGTCCATCGTCCTCGCATCCCTCTGGTTAATCGCCTCCGCTGCGCGCGCCACGGACCTCGTCTTCCATGTCTTCCGGCTTCGCCGCTTGTGGTGCAGGGCCTCTCTGATCGAGATCCCGGGTGCACATCGCTCGACCCGCACTTTCGAAGTCGGCACCACACGCGATCTGGACAAGCCCAGCGTCATCGGCTTCTTCGCCCCGCGCATTCTCATTCCCGATTGGCTCCTCGCGCGCCTCACTCCCGCCGAATTGGATCAGATTGTCCTTCACGAAACCGAGCATCTGCGTCGCCGCGACGACTGGACCAATCTATTTCAAAAACTTTGCCTGGTTCTCTTTCCGCTGAACCCGGCGCTCTGGTGGATCGACCGGCAGCTCGCAAAGGAACGAGAGATGGCCTGCGATGAAGCCGTCATACGCTTCACTCAGGCCCCGCGTGCCTACGCCGCCTGCCTCGCCAGTCTCGCCGAACGGGGTCTCGCTCACCGAACAGAATCGCTTTCCCTCGGTGCATGGCAACGCCGCTCCGAACTCGCTCATCGCGTTCACAGCATCCTGCGCCGCAATCGGCTCATGCATCCCTCAGCCGCGCGGGCTCTGCTCGGTGTCATCGGCTGCAGTCTGCTCGCTGTCGCTGTGGAGCTGGCACGCTGCCCGCAGTTAGTCGCCTTCGTTGCGCCCACGCATGCCACCGCAAACTTGGACACCGAAGCCACCGCACAACTCGGCGACGCCGCTTATCCCTCCGATCCGCGAAGCGCTGAAAAGCTGCCCCGGGGCATTTATGCAGTGCAGGCCAAAGCCATCATGCCGGCGGCCTCATCTATAAAAGGGCTCGCGAGCAGGGCTCCGCTATCTAGGTCCTCCGCGGTTGGAGAGCCGCGCGGCCTCTGGTCCGAGCCCGTCATTCACGCACACAATATAAGCGGCCGCACCAGCAAGCACGCACCTCAAGCAGCCGAAGCCCCCCAGCAACTCATCGTCTTCACAGCATGGGAGCAGATCGAAACCTCCGTTCCGACCTCACAAAGCGTCGCCGACTACGACACCGCTCCAGCGCCCGACGACAACACGACGTCGAAATCTTCAGACGATGGATCCGCGAATTCCGACAATGGCAAGTTTGCGAAAGCCCCGACACCAAACCACCTCACCGTCAGGCGCCTCATCTTTCGCATCGTTCCCGCGGATTCCAATTCCTCCCAGCCCGCCGTACTACCGATCGGCTGGTTCGTGATCCAACTCTAAACACCAACTTCACTCAAACGGAGAAACGAACATGTCAGCATCAACTAATTCATTAGTAGCAAAGGCGAAACGGTTCGCTCTGCCTGCCGGAATCACCGCAGCACTTCTCCTCGGCGGCGCATTCCTCGTCGGCCACAACCAGGTCCACGCCGCTAGCGCCGCCGGTGTCCTCGGCACCGCGTCGCCGCTCGACGACTCGAGCGTTTCCTCGCTTGTCTCGCTCGACAATGCCGTCGAAGCCGTCGCCGCGCGCGTCACGCCAGCCGTCGTCAACGTCTCTGTCACGTCGCATGGGCACGAAGATGCCGACGATGACAGTGGCCCCGACTCGGGTGGAGGCGCGCAGAATCTGCCGCCAGAGTTCCGCCGCTTCTTCGGATTCGGACCGCAGGGCCCCATGCAGGGCATGCCTCAGCAGCAGCAAATTGAACACGGCATCGGCAGCGGCGTCATCCTTTCGCCCGATGGCTACATCCTCACCAACAACCACGTCGTTGACGGCTCCATGAAAATCAATGTCACCCTCAACGACCGCCGCGTCTTCCCCGCCAAGCTCATTGGCGTCGACAAGCTGAACGACCTTGCCGTCATCAAAATCGACGCGAAAAACCTGCCCAGCATCGCCTGGGGCGACTCCGCCCAACTGCATCCCGGCCAAACGGTCCTCGCCTTCGGCAGTCCATTCGGCTACTTCCAGTTCTCCGTCACCCGCGGCATCGTCAGCGCACTGAACCGCCCCAACCCGTATAGCGATGATCCGCGTAAGCCAGGCGACTTCATCCAAACCGACGCCGCCATCAATCAGGGCAACTCGGGCGGACCGCTTGTGAACGCGCACGGTGAACTGATCGGTATCAACACGTTCATCATTACTGGCAGTGGCTCCTTTGCCGGCGCAGGCTTCGCCATTCCCTCGGAGATTGCCCATGCCTCCGCCGAGCAGATCATCAAGAGTGGCACCGTGCACCACGGCTATCTTGGCATCAGTATGAACACCGTGACTCCTGAGAATGCCACCTTCTTCAACCTGCCCGACGCGACCGGCGCTATCGTCAGCCAGGTTACGCCGGACTCACCCGCGAGCCGCGCCGGACTTAAAGGCGGCGACGTGCTGCGCGAATTGAATGGCAAGAAAATCGAGAGCAGCGGCGCCCTGCAGGTTGCGGTCTCGCAAACTGCGCCGGGTACCTCTATCAACCTCGGCATTCTGCGCGATGGCAAACCGGAAACCTTGAAGGTCACCGTGGGCGAATTCCACAAGGAGACAGAAGAAGCCTCGAACGCGAACCCCGGCGAGGAGCATGGCAAGCTCGGCCTCGGCGTGGCTAACCTCACCCCAGACCTGCGCTCGCAGCTCAACGTTCCCACGCAGGTGAAGGGTGCGGCCGTCGAGAGCGTTCGTCCCGCCAGCCCAGCCGACGACGCTGGACTCACTCCCGGCGATGTCATCCTCGAAGTCAATCGGCATGCGGTCGAAAGCGCCGACAGCTTCGTTAACCAGGTGCACGGAGTCCAGAACGGCAAGGACATCCTGCTCCTCGTCTGGTCGCACGGCGGCACGACTTACCGCGTCGTCCACCCCGACCAAAGCACCGACAACGGCATGTAGGTTGAATGTCGCGAACTCAATCAGCACGAAATTGGGTGCCCCAGGTCCCTGCTTTTGGGACCTGGGAAAGCACAGACCCTCACGGGGAACAATTTCATGCTGTGCCACGCAGAGCCATTGTCTGGACGGCCAGTCCTTGCAATTTCCACAATCCCCTGCCATCATCTATCCATGGATCGTTTTTCCTGTTGTCGCCCCTGTAGGACGCTCCGCGCGCTGAGGTGACCTCGAGTTTAAACATCCACTCGTAATTCAAGGTTTCCGTAAGCCCGCGACACAGCCATTGCTGCCGCGGGCTTTCTGCTTCTGCTGAAGGGGAAGAATGGATCAGGCCGTTCCAGTGAAAGAAACAAAGGCGCAACGTTCCGAGCGCCTCAAGCTCGCAAAGAATCCCTGGGAGGCCTTTGACGAAGTGCGCCAATTCGCGCGCGAAGGCCGCTCCAGTGTCGTGCCTGAGTGGGCTTCCCTCTACTTCAAATGGTGGGGCATCTACACCCAGGGCGACGGCGTCGGCGCCACTGGCGGCAAGGGCGGCGAAGGCCTGGCATCCGACTACTTCATGATGCGCATCGGCATCCCAAACGGCATCCTCACCGCGCATCAACTCCGCATCATCGCCGGTATCAGCCGAAAATATGCGCGCAATCTTGCCGACATTACGGTTCGCCAGAACATCCAGTTGCATTGGCTAACGATCGAGTCGCTCCCAGAAGTGGTCGACGCGCTCGATGCCATCGGCCTGTCGCCCAAGGGCGCATGTGGCGACGTAGTCCGCAACGTCACTGGCTGCCCTCTCGCTGGAATCGCTGCCGATGAAGTTCTCGATGCATCCCCCGTCGCCGTGGAAGCAGCACACCTGCTCACCGCAAATCCAGACTTCTACAACCTGCCGCGTAAATTCAAAATCTCCGCCACCGGCTGCCCGTCCTGGTGCACTTACCCCGAGATCAACGACATTGGCCTCACTCCTGCTACACGCGACGGCCAAGTCGGCTTCTCTCTCCGCGTCGGCGGCGGTCTCTCCAATGAGCCGCATCTCGCCGTTCGCCTCAATGCCTTCCTGCTTCCGAATCAGGCCGTTGCAGCAGTTCGCGGTGTCACTGAAATCTTCCGCGAGCAGCAGGGCCTGCGTGAGAGCCGCGATCGCGCGCGCCTCAAGTACCTCTTCATGAAAGAAGGCTGGACCCCGGATCGATTCCTCAACGAACTTCAGTCGCGCCTCAATTTCGCGCTTCCTCCGGCGGGCGAAGAACAGGTACCGAGCGACGTCTTCCGCGATCACGCCGGCGTTCATCCGCAGCGCAAGCCGGGCCTTAGCTATGTAGGCGCCACGGTCCTGCGCGGACGTCTCACGGGGGAACAACTCGAAGCCGCCGCCGAACTCTCCGAGCGTTTTGGCAGCAGAGAACTGCGCGCCACTGTCTCGCAGAACCTGCTCTTCATCAATGTGCCCAACAACAAAGCCAGCGAACTCGTCCGCGAACTTGGCCAGATCGGCCTCCACGTCGAAGCTACCAATTTCTGGCGCGGCACCGTCGCCTGCACAGGCACCGAATTCTGCAAGCTTGCCATCACCGAGACCAAAGGCTTCGCGCGCTGGCTCGTCGACGAGCTTGAAGAGCGCGTGCCCCAATTCGATCAGCAGCTCCGCCTCCACGTCACCGGCTGCCCCAACAGTTGCGGCCAGCACTGGATCGCTGACATCGGCGTGGAAGGCAAGAAGATCAAGCACGAAGGCAAGCTTACCGACGCCTACTACTTCTGTCTCGGGGGAGCCGTGGGTCAATTCGCAAACGTAGCGCGGCCCGTGGGCTATCGCTGCCCTGCTCCGCTCGTTCCCGAAGCCATCGAGCGCCTGCTGAAGCATTACCTTGCAGGACGCAACCCGGAAGAGAATCTGCGGCAATGGTTTGCCCGCCACACCAATGACGAATTGCGCGCTCAACTCGCCGGCGAAGTTCTCGCCGCCGTAGAACGCGATCTACCCGCGGGCCGCGTGCCCCACAGCGTCGCCGACTGAGAAACTCGACATGAGCCTGCTTCCCATTTTCCTCAAGCTAGACGGTCGCCCCGGCCTCCTGGTGGGCGCAGGCACAGTCGCACTCGACAAAATCGGCAGTCTGCTCAGAACCGGAATCCGCCTTCGCGTAGTTGCCCCGAGAGCCCACGAAGAAATCCGACAGCTCGCCAATGAGGGCAAACTCGAGTGGATCGAGCGTTCGTTCGAGGCCTCTGACCTCGACGGAAACTTCGTCGTTATCGCTGCCACGGACAATCCTAAAGTCAACGCCGCTGTCTATCGCGGTGCAGTCGAACGCGGCATCCTCTGCAATTCGGTTGACGACATCCCAAATTGCGATTTCTTCTTCGGCTCGATCGTGAGCCGCGGCGATCTTCAGATCGCCATCTCGACCGCAGGCGAGAGTCCCGCCTTCGCACAGCGCTTGCGCCGCGAAATCGACGAGCAGCTTCCAACCGATCTGGGCCCCTGGCTCGCGAATGTCGGCCAACTTCGTCGCGATGTTCGCGCCACTCATCACCGCAGCCAAGAGCGCAAGCTTCTGCTGCACGAACTGGCGCACCGCCAAATCTGCGACTCGCCCGCCTGCTCCACGCGCCAACTCGCGCGCTCGCGCAGCGACGAACAACTCGGCAAAGTCTTCCTCGTGGGCGCAGGTCCCGGCGATCCCGATCTGCTCACCGTCAAGGCTATGCGCCTTATTCAATCCGCAGATGTCATTCTCAACGACGATCTCGTCCCGCAGCCGATCCTCGATCTCGCCGCTCCCTTCGCCGAAATAGTCAACGTGGGCAAGCGCTGCGGCACGAAGAACATCACGCAGCAAGAAATCCACGCGCTGATGATCTCGCACGCCCGCGCGCAACGCAGCGTCGTCCGCCTCAAAAGCGGCGATCCTCTCATCTTTGGCCGCGCCGCGGAAGAAATCGCTGCTCTCGCCGCCGCTGAAGTTCCGTTCGAAGTTGTCCCCGGAATCACCGCTGCATTCGCGGCCGCAGCCGCAGTAGGCTGCTCGCTCACCAGCCGCAATGCAGCCTCCAACGTTATTTTCTCCACCGGCCATCACGCGGCTTCGCACAATTCCGCCTCGATTCCCCAACTCGAGGACGCCACGCGCATCGTCTATATGCCGGGCCGCGATCTGCGTCTGCTTGCACTGGAATGGCTTCAGGAAGGCCTGCCGCTGGAGTTCCCCTGCGCGATCGTTTCGCGCGCCGGTCACCCCGACCAGCAAATCCGATGTACCACTCTCGCCGCCCTTGGCGACGTCGAAGCTGTCCCGGCCCCAAGCTTGCTCATCGCCGGCTGGGCCATCCGGGAATCCGCAGTCCTTCAGCAATCCGCAGCGGACGGCGTCTCAGTCAAAGCCTGAACCACAACCAAATCGGAGAAAACCATGGCTGAACCCACCGCACCACGGCGCGGTCTTTCGCTCGACGTCTATGCCGTCGCGCTCGCGCTCATTCTTGCCCTGCTCGTTCGTCTCAACGTAATCCCCACAGTCAAGTGGTGAACCAGAGCGTCCAGTTTCCCCGCGAAGACCGCCTTGATCGGCGCGCGCTTCGATTGACCCACTTTCGCGTTCTGTAAGGAGATCAATATGGCTACAGCCGCCAACGCTACACATCCCATTGCGGTCGCCGAGCCAGGAAGTCTCGGCCGACGCATTCTCGCGCTCATTCCAGGATTGCTCTTGCTAACCGCCGTAGGCTACACCGGCAAATTCATCGAGCAGTCCATCGCTGCCTATACAAAGTCGCACCACATTGTCTTCCCCAACATCGAGTACGTGCTCTGGGCCATCGTCCTCGGCCTTCTGATCGCGAATACCGTCGGCGTCCCGCGCATCTTTCAGCCCGGTGTTGCCACCTACGAGTTCTGGCTGAAGGCCGGCATTGTCCTCCTCGGCTCGCGCTTTCTGCTTGGTGACATCCTCCATCTCGGCGGGATCTCCCTCCTGCTGGTCGCCGTCGCCCTCACGCTCTCACTCACCTTCATGCACATCCTCGGCCGCAGCTTCAAACTCAAACCCAAGCTCACGTCCTTGCTTGCAATCGGCTCGTCCATCTGCGGTGTATCCGCCATCATCGCCGCCAAGCCCGCCATCGATGCGGACGACGAAGATGCCTCCTACGCCATCGCTGCGATCCTCGCTCTCGGTGCGCTCTCGCTCTTCACGTTCCCGTTGATCGGCCACTCGCTTCATCTCAGCGACAAAGCTTACGGCCTCTGGGCCGGCTTGGCTGTCGACAACACTGCGGAGGCCACGGCCGCCGGAGCGCTTTACTCCGACGCCGCCGGCAAGGTCGCCGTCCTCGCCAAAACTTCGCGCAACGCCCTCATCGGCTTTGTCGTCCTCGCGTACGCCATCTATTGGGCATCGCGCGGTCAGGCTCAGGTGATCGGCAACAAGGCACAATTCCTCTGGCAAAAATTCCCGAAATTTGTGCTGGGATTTCTCCTCATCTCGCTGCTCGCGACACTCAGCTTCTTCACCAAGCCGCAGCTCACATCACTTGCGAACCTCTCCCGCTGGGCATTCCTGCTCACCTTTGCAGGCGTGGGTCTGCGTACAAGCTTTCGCGAGTTAGGCAAGCAGGGCTGGCGTCCATTTGCTGTGGGCGCCATTGGCGAAGTTTTCATCGCGCTTATAACCCTCGGCCTCGTTTACGGCGCCGACCATTTCCTCCATTTGTGAGAACGCTGCGCCCCGGGCGGACTATTCCTGTTCCGGCGCACTTCCCTTCAGCGCCCGGTCCCCCCGGGTGCTGTCTTATTCCAGTCAGCGTTGCCCTCAACGAATCTGCTCCGCGCCCAACCCTTATACTGAGATGTTTGCGGCACAATCTGCCCGCGGCTGCGCAATCGTCCGCGCATTGCGGGTAAGGAGCAAGACTTGGCTCAAGCGGAAATCGGCATCATCGGCGGCAGCGGACTCTATTCCATGCCCGGCTTTACCGATCAGCATGAAGTGCGCGTGGAGACGCCCTTTGGCGACCCATCGGACCCCTTCGTTCTCGGCGAACTAGAAGGCCGCAACGTCGCATTCCTCGCACGCCATGGCCGCGGCCATCGCATTCTCCCCTCTGAACTCAACTTCCGCGCCAACATCTATGCTTTCAAAAAACTCGGCGTCGAGCGAATCATTTCTGTCTCTGCTGTCGGCTCGCTCAAGGAAGAGCACAAACCCACCGACTTCGTCATTCCCGACCAATTCATCGACCGCACCTTCCATCGCATTTCCACATTCTTCGGCGATGGCGTCGTCGGCCACGTGGCCTTCGGCGATCCGGTCTGCGCCACTGTCGCCAATGCCGCCTCACATGCCTGCAGCGCGGTCGGCGTCGTGGGCAAACTCGGAGGCACCTACGTCTGCATGGAAGGCCCGCAGTTCTCCACCAAGGCCGAGTCGAATCTCTATCGAAGTTGGAACGCGGACGTGATCGGCATGACCAATCTGCAGGAAGCCAAGCTCGCGCGCGAAGCCGAAACCTGCTACGCCACCATCGCTATGGTGACCGATTACGATTGCTGGCGCGAAGGTCACGACTCCGTCACCATTGAAGAAATCGTCGCCGTCCTCCATCAGAACGCCGAAAATGCCTGCAAAGTCGTGAAAGCCGCCGTGGCTGCGCTGCCAACTGAACGCACCTGCGCCTGCACCACGGCAGCCCGCTTCGCCATTCTCACGCAGCCCAACGCCATTCCCGCAGCGGCGAAAGAACGCCTCAAACTCCTCTACGGCAAATATCACGGCTGGTAACCGCCTGCGGTGGAGCACTTCACTTAGATCACTTGAAAGGGAAAAAATGGCAATTACTGTAGTTGGCAGCGTCGCCTTTGATACCGTCGAAACCCCGGCCGGCCGCCGGGAACGCTGCCTCGCTGGCGCGGCAACCTATTTCTCGCTCGCCGCGAGTTACTTCACTCAAGTGCGCGTCATCGCGGTGGTCGGCGAGGATTTCGGCCCCGAACAGCAAGCCGTGTTTGATGCGCACAAGATCGATATCCGCGGCATCGAGCGCGCTCCCGGCAAAAGTTTCTTCTGGCAGGGCTCCTATCTCGAAAACCTCAACGAGGCCAAGACACTCAAAACCGATCTCAACGTCTTCGCCGGCTTTGAGCCAAAAATTCCCGAAGCCTATCGCGATTCGGAATTCCTTTTCCTCGCCAACATCGATCCCGTATTGCAACGCCGCGTCCGCGAAGCCACGCCCAATGCAAAGCTCGTAGCCGGCGACACCATGAATTACTGGATCAAGGATCACAAGCCCGCGCTGCTCGAAGTGCTCAAGGGCCTCGACATCCTCCTCATCAACGACACCGAAACCCGCATGATCGCGGGCAATTCCAACCTCGTGCAGGCCGCGCGCGCCGTGCTCGAGCTAGGCCCACGCATGCTCGTTGTCAAGCATGGCGAGTATGGTGCGACTGCGTTCTTCGGCAAGTCGCCAAAGAACCTCGGCGCCACAACTTTCCGTGCACCGGCCTTGCCGCTCGAACAAATCGTCGACCCCACCGGCGCGGGTGATAGCTTCGCCGGCGGCTTCTTCGGGTATCTCGCGTCTCAGCCCGAGCTCACGCCTGGCGCATTCCGTCGCGCGATGTTCTACGGCTCGGTCATGGGCTCTTTCGCCGTCGAGCGCTTCGGCACCGACCGCTTGCAGGAGCTCTCGCGCAAAGAAATCGACGAGCGTTTCCATCTCTTCCGTGAGTTGACGCACCTTGACTGAACTGCCCCTCCGCCGTGCCGAAACATTCACAGTGCTAGCCTGCTGCACGGCACTCTCCCTCGCCGCCGTGTTGTGGAGCTGGCAGCACGGCGCCATGCTCAACTATGGTGACGCCGTGGCGCATCTCGCCATCGCGCGCCGGGTCATCGATTCGCATTATCCCGGTCTCAAGCAGCTCGGCTCTGTCTGGCTGCCGCTGCCGCATCTGCTCATGATCCCCTTTGTCGCCATCTACCGCTGGTGGGCAAACGGGATCGCCGGCATGATTCCATCGTCACTGGCGTACATTCTCAGCTGCCTTGGCATTTATAAACTCGCGCGCCAATGGCTCCCGACAGCAGCCGCGATTGTCGCTCTGACCTTCTTCGGTCTCAATCCAAATCTGCTCTATCTGCAGACCACGGCGATGACCGAGCCGCTGTTTCTCTGTGAATTGATCTGGACAGCGGTCTGGCTCGTGGAGTGGAGGCGCGCGCTTGAAACTGATACCAATCGTGGCACGCGATTTCTCTGGTTCATCGCCATCATCCTCGTTGCCGCTATTTACACGCGCTACGACGGCTGGATCCTCGCCTTCCTCGCTTGGACGGCCATCGGCACCACACTCCTGCGCCGCGGCCAGTTGAGTTCGCCGGCGTTCTGGCTCGCCAGCATTCTTGTTGTCGCGGCACCACTGATTTGGTTTGCCTACAACGCCACCGTCTTCGGGGACTGGCTCGATTTCGCGCGCGGTCCTTATTCCGCAAGAGCCATCGAGATTCGCACCGCTTCGCCTGGCTCGGGTCCACCTCACCCCGGTTGGCACGATCCTTGGGTCTCGCTGCTCTTCTTTGTTCGAACCGCCGAGATCGACGCTTCCGCTGAGCTGTGGGGCAATCGCGTCCTTGTCCTGAGCGCGCTCGGCACAGTGCTCGGCTGCTTCACCGCACGCCGTCGCGCATTCCTCTGGACTCTGCTTCTCTGGCTGCCAGTGCCGTTCTACGCCTGGTCAATCGCCTACGGCTCAGTGCCCATCTTCATTCCCAAGTGGTGGCCGCACTCCTGGTACAACACGCGCTATGGCATGGAACTGCTGCCTGCTTTCGCATTGAGCCTCGGGTTCGTCGCCCATTTCTTTCTCGTCGGCATTCGCGAATTCAAGCCGCAATGGGTCAACTATGCCTCAGCTCTCCTCGTCGCCCTCGCCGTGTGGAACGCCTGGAAAGTCACCGCAGAAAAACCACTCACCTACATTGAAGGCACCAAGAACATCGAAGCCCGCCGTCCGCTCGAGCAGCAGATTCCACCCGTGCTCCGCTCGCTGCTCGCCACACGGCCCGGCGGTCTCGTGCTGATGAAAACTTCCGTCTATCCAAACCTTGTCGCATTTACAGGCATTCCGCTCCGTCAGACTTTAAACGAGGGCGATGCCGATTTTTACTCTGCTGCACTCGCAGCGCCCGCAACGCACGCAGCCATCATCGTCGCCTTCGACGGCGACGAAATCGACCAGGCCGTCAACGCCCATCCCACCGGCCTCAAAGCCATTGGCCGCTACTCGGCCCCAGGCCAACCCACCGGCACCGTTTATGTCTCCGATACCTCGGCCCACGACGAGGCTGCAGACCGGTGATAGCATCGGGGCAAGGTTCCCATTGAGCACGTTCATCGCCCACTTCGCGCTGCCTTTCGACTTCACCTGGATTCAGCAGGTCGGCGTCGTCAACGGTGCCGTCGGCCGTCTGCTATTGGCTTGCCTGCTCGGCGGCCTCGTGGGCCTGGAGCGCGAGGCGAAACGCACCGCCGCCGGAGTTCGCACCAACCTCCTCATCTGCATGGGAGCGGCCTTCTTCACTCTGCTTTCAGCCGTGCTCGCAGGCGACAACAGCCCAAATAAAGGTCAGGTCGCATCCAACATAGTCCAAGGCATCGGCTTTCTCGGCGCCGGGCTCATTATTCACAATCGCAGCCGTGTCAGCGGTCTCACCAGCGCGGCCAGCGTGTGGGTTGTAGCCTCCATCGGCATGGCCTGCGGCGCTGGCCTTTATGCAGGCGCGACCGTCGCTGCCGTTACTGTCATCCTTGCGCTCGAACTCGTGGGCTTTCTCGAGCGCCGCGCCAATCTGAAAATTTATCCTCTGATGTACGAAGCCCGGGGACATGACGAGAACGCCATGCTCCAATCTATTCTCGAAGCGATGGACAAGGCCGGCGAGCGCCTTCCCCCTCCAGACCGCGACACCATCGGTGAAATCCAACGCGTGAGCTTTTCAGTCACCGCGACAAGAAAGCAACACGAGCGCCTGCGCGGACAATTGCTCGCTGAGCCTGCCATCGACGTTGTTCTTACTTTCCGCGATCCGGAGGAAGATTGATTCCCTTCGTCAAGGCACACGCCTGCGGCAATGATTTTCTGATCGTCAATGAAGACGATGTCCGCGGCGTGGACAAAGCGACCCTCACCCAGCGCCTTTGCGAACGCAACACAGGCATCGGCGCCGACGGCATTGAATTCTTCGCATGGAACAGCGACACATCCGGCCGCATTCGCCTGCACAATGCCGACGGTTCCGTGGCCGAGATCAGCGGCAACGGCACCCGCTGCGTGGCCGCATGGATGGCCGAGGAACGCAACGCCTCCGTGGGCGACCAGTTATCCATCGAAACCGATGCCGGCACGCGGCTATGTACCATTCAGGAGTTCCGCGACTCCAAGATCGATGGAACCGCAGTCTTTATCACCACCGACATGGATGTCCCGGAGTTCGAAAAGCGCACCGTCGAGCTCTCCGACGGCACATCCATCGACGGCGTCTACGTCTCCATGGGCAATCCCCACTTCGTCATCGTGCTCTCTCGATCCGACTCAGATTTTCTTTGGAGCCGCCAGCCCCTCGACGTCAGCGAGCGCGCCCTCGCAACGCTGGACTTCTCCATCGGTGGTCGCGGTTGGGACGACATCGGCGAAGAGGTCTGCCACCACCCCGATTTTCCCGATCAGACTAACGTTGAGTTCGTTAACATCCTTGGCAGCGCCTCCGATCCCATTCATCAAATCGCGATTCGCATCTTTGAACGCGGCGTCGGTCCCACATCCTCCTCTGGAACCGGCACCTCCGCTGCGGCCACTGCCATGATCGGTGTCTACAACGCGTCCTCGGAGATCGATGTCATCGCCCCCGGCGGCCTACAGACCGTGTGCTGGTCCGGCCTCGAACAAAGCCTGTTTCTCACTGGTCCCGCAACCCTTATCGCTCGCGGCGAGGCATGGTAACCATGACTCCGCCCACTTCGACCACTCCTCTCTTAAGCCTCGCCACTATCCCCAAGGACGCAGGCGTCAGCGTTCTCTCGCCTGCATCTTTTGCAAAGCCCGAACGCGTCGATCGAGGCATCGAGCGCTTGCGCACCCTCGGCTTCGCTCCCCGTCTCGGTGCAAATACTGAAAAACGCGGGCCGCTCTTTTTTGCCGGTACTCCCGAAGAACGACTCGCCGACCTTCACGCCGCTTTCGCCGATCCCGAATCTGCAATCGTCGCCTGCGTGCGTGGCGGCTACGGTTCGAATTACTTGCTGGAGAGTCTCGACCTCTCACTCATCCAGCAGCACCCAAAGCCATTCTTCGCCTATAGCGATCTCACCGGAATTCAGTTGCATCTTCTCGACAGCCTTGGCCTGCCAGTCT
>CAZAQN010000064.1:0-22139 GCA_964487345.1 uncultured Occallatibacter sp.
GAATCGCGAGCAAGCCGCCCCAGAAAAGCCGGCGGCGATTGAGGGCAACATTCTCGACGTAAATCCCGTGCGAAAGGGCGGAGAAGCGGTCGGTGAGGTACTTGCTTAGGTTGAAGAGCTTTAGTTCCTTGGCTGCTTCTTTGCTGCCGCCGACCTGGCGCAGATAGTCCATTTGGCGGCGCACTGGCGTCTGGCGGAAATTCTTGGCGTAGGTAAGGAAAGCGAAATGACTTTCGCCGAGGAAGGCGGGAATAATTCCGGCGATGAGCAGGAAAAGCAGGAAAGGCGAGTAGTAGATGAGGACGGCGGAGAAGGAAATGGCTGTAACCGATTGCTGAATGAGCCGGCCCATCTGCTGGATCATGGCCAGGCGGTCGGTGGCTTGTACGCGGGCGCGCTCGAGGCGATCGTAAAAGACGGGGTCTTCGTAGACCGTGACATCAAGGGCCGCTGCTTTGCGCATCACCTCGACGCTGACGTGATGGGTGTAGCGATCGGCCAACAGATTGTCAAAGTAATCAACGGAGCGCGACAGGATACCGGTGATGACAGCGAGGGCCATTTCGCTCCCTACCAACCACCAGAAGTTCGCTGGGAGGGGCTGGTGCAGGCGGATACGATTCACGCCATCGATAATGTAGCGGCCAATGATGCCAATGCCCATCGGCAAAAACGCGACAACAATGCGGATCGTAATGTTCCAGAAGACGATGGAGGGACCGGACTCCCAGACGAAGTGGAGCACCGGGGGAACATTCTTGAGGGCGCGCAACCGATCGCCCCAGGCGTTCCCTAGGTCCTTCGGCGGGACTGACGATTTGGCACGAACCTCACCGCTCACTTGCGCATCGGTCATGATTGAGGACCTGGGCTTGAGGACATGGCTCCCTTCCGGGCCTGCGGGCACACCGAATTCCTTAACCAAGGTGCTTGCGACGCTCTGATTAGGGATGGCGTCCTAGTTCCTGTGCGCTGCTAGATGCGATGCAGGGTTGCCACGGTTCGTTGTTCGCAAAGCCCGCAAGTACCACGCGGCGCCAGCTCGATTAACAGGCCAAATGGGATCACCGTGGGACTCGCCGTGAAGGGGTATGATCGACAGCTTCAGCCCGTTAGGTCGCCTCAGGCTGATAAGGCTTGAACCCGGCATTCGCCATTCCACGCTGAGCTTCAGGGTTCTTCATAAAAGTATCCCATACAAATCCAGAACGCGCATTCTCGGCCATCAGCATAGTTATTCCTGTATCAATGCCGACGATGTCGGTGTCGTACCACTCGGTGAGGGGATTGAAGGCGTCCACAAATCCGTAGCGGGACCAGGCGTTGGGATAGTGTTCGTGAATGGTCCGCAAAACGCGCATGGTGGCGTCGGGCAGGAATGGGATGGAACCGCCTGGCGCTGCGGGAACAATGGTTCCGTCAATCGGCCCCATGGCCGGAGGTCCACCCCAGACGACGTACCCCTTTTCGGAATCCGACGCTGTGATGCCCCACAGCGCGTTGCTGTAGTCGGAAAACTGCGGGTTCAACTCGATGCAGAACCGCCGGTGCACATCGGTCGCAATGACTGAGTTCTTGAAGTAGTCGGCGTAGCGGTCGCGCTTGCCGCGGAAGTCAAACCAGGCTTGCGAGTACTGATGCACAAAAAGCGGGGCAAAGGAGCCGATGTAGCGCAAGCCATCGTACTCAAAGACAGATCGCTTCCAGGCAAACCACGCGTCGGGCTTAAGTGGGTGCGACGACGATCCGAGTCCGAGAAGATACATCATCATCAGCTCGCTGTATAAGTCCCAGCGCGACGGAATAAAACCGAGTTCCGGCTTCCATCCATGGGACAGGAGAGTTGTATCTTCGGAAAGCCAGGTCCAATCGACGCGATCGAAGATGGCGTGCGCGAGATCGCCGATTTCCTTGTCTTGAAAGTGCTGGCGGCAAGTGAGGACTCCGCACAGCAGCATCGCGGTATCGACCGATGACGCTTCGGAATCCCAAATTCGTTCGCCGGTATTGATATTGGCGAAGTGATAGAAGAAGCCGCGGTGGGTGGGCAATTTGTGCCAGATAAACGACAGCGAATCCAGAACCCGACGGCGCGCGTCCGCGTGGCTCACAAAGCCCCGTTTCTCGCCGATGCAAATCGCCGTAAAGCCGAAACCAGTGGACGCGATGCTGGCTGCCACGGTGGTGTCGTTGGTGCGGACGTTGCAACGGTCTTTGGTCAGCCCTGTGGCGGGGTTCGCCTGTTCCCAGAAGAAAAGGAAATTCGCGTGTTCCAGGTCGTTCAGAAACTGGTCGTCCTGCGGTGAAAGGACGGTAGGCGCCGGCGAAGGCGCCGGGCTTGTGTGCTGTGCCGGCTTTTGTGGCTGGGGCTCTTGCTGTTCGATCGGGCTCTCACCGAAGAGTGGAAGCACCCCGGCTTGTGAGATCGGCAGGCCCAACGAGAGTCCCGCCATCCCGCGTAATAACCTTCGGCGTGACTCGGCGACGATGCGCGCCTCGACTTTTTCGCGAATGTGCATTCCCCTTTCCCTTGCAGATCGACACACTGGTCGGACTGTGCGGCCGCTGTCTGGAGAAGCCCGAAAACGACCCCGGCGGGTACCGATTATAGATGTAGGTGCATCCTATAGGTAAGCGAAAGCCTGCAGGCAACCGAATTACTCACGGTAAAATGGCATCCGGACGGATGAAGCCTTCATGCGTTGGAAATGGATAGCGGTCTCGGCAATCATTGGATCAATCGCGCTCATCACGGCTACCGTGCTGGTGGTGCGGGCGCGTCGTTGGAATTCAACCTTGATGACTCTCCAGGGCGCGGTCATTCGTCGCGATAGCGACACACAAAAGGAGGTGCCCATCGCCGACGCGCAGATTACCGCGACGCGCGGTGCAACGACGATCAGTACCCGTTCGGATGCGTCGGGGTATTTCAAGATCAAGTTTTCTGAGGTTATCTGGCCGGGGCAGACGGTTGCTCTCAGTTTTCGCCATGAGGACTACGAACCACTCGACATCTATTTGCATATTCAATTCCGGTCGATGATGCGACGGTTGTACTTAGCAGCGATGGAGCCAGAGCCCAGTGCCGTACGAACCAGCGCGTTGCCCGGCAAGTCCGTGTCTGTGGTCTCTAATCTTCGGGTGCGCTACACAGAGAATTTTCAGACAGACGAAGACGTCGGCAGCGCGGTCAGGACCTTTCAGGTCGTCAATCGCGCAAACACTCCATGCAGACGCCAAGCCCCTTGTTCGCCGGATGGAAGCTGGAAAGTTACGAAGGCTTCGGTGACCTTGGATGCTGGGATGGGAAACGAATTCCGCAATGTGCGAGCCTCGTGCATCGCCGGGCCTTGCCCATTTACGCGGATCGACTCGAGCGGCTTTCAGCAGCCCGGCCGTACGATCGAGGTTTCAGCGATCGATTGGTCAGAGACAGCAACTTTTCTGTTGGAGGCTGAAGTGGTTCACACCACGACTGCCTCCAACGTGCGACACTCGTATCCTGTCGTTTTCGATCGCACGTTCAACTTTACTGTTCCGCCCACCCAGGAGGGCGTGAGCCTCGAGGCCGAAATCAATGGCGCGCCTATGGTCTTTCCCATGGGTCCGGACCTCTACTTAAGCTGGGCCAGTTGCACCGCGACAATCAGCACCGATGGGGAAAAGTCCACGGCCTACCGCTGCGAGCTTAAGCCGGGCTATCGTTTCTGATATGCGTTGCCGCGCTGCCTGTTTGTCCCGATTCTCCCTGTAGCTTGGGATTTCCTGCGCGAGTGCCGATCATGGTTTCCGCCGCCGCAGCTTCAATTTCGCTGTTAATTTCCGCGCCCAGAAGCAGCATAAGTCCGGTGATATAGAACCATGTTAGAAGAATGACGACCGCGCCCAGGGACCCGTAAGCGACAGTATAGCTATTGAAATAGTGAAGATAGATCCGGAGTCCGAGGGAGATAAGGAGCCATCCGAAGATGCCGATGCCTGTGCCGGGGGTAAGCCAGTGCCAGCGGCGCTCTTTCCAATCGGGGGCCCAATAATAAATGACGGCGAACGATAATGCGAGAAGGGCTGTCGCGATAGCCCAGCCGATGACACGGGCCGTAAATGCCGCTGCTGTTGCAACGAAATGAATGTGCAAACGATGGTAAGCGAGCGTGGCAGCAAAATCGCCCCCGAACATTGCAGCAAGCGCCAGGCTGCCGATCACAGTGAGTAGGAGCGTAAGAGCAATCGCAAAGACTCTAGCAACAAAATAGGAGCGTGAGTCTCTGATTTTGTAAACCGCGTTGAGCGTATCCTGGATGGCCGAGATGCCGATTGACGCGGACCAGATTGCTGCAATTGTCCCAAAGGTCAGTTTTCCGGAACTCGCGGCTGCAGTTGTCTCGTTGAACGTATTGAGCACAGTGCCAAGAGCGGATGTGGGAAGGACGAGCGCGAGGTAATCCAGGAGCCGGTCGTAAATCTGGTCCGCCGACCGCGCGGCAAGGCCCAGAAGCGAACCGGCGCAAAAAAGTGTCGGGAACAGCGCAAACAGAAAATAAAATCCGAGTTCCGCCGCATGCCCGAAAAGCCGGTCGGCGATAACGGAATTCCACGTGCGCATGGCGATGTCTCGAATGCGGACACCACGCAGATCCCAAAGCGAACCGAGCGGCGAATGAGACACCAGGTCCCAAACTCGCCGCTCGTGGGCGTCCTTTTTCGGATATGCGCAACTACCCATACTCTAAATCGCAACCTCTCCTCGTACTTTTTCTGCTCGCGGCACTGTCATAGTAGATGCGTATATACACTGCCTCGGTATCGGCGCCAATCGAATCCTCACGTAGATGGAGCCCGATGCACCTTGGATACCAGGACATGCGGGAAATCCCGGGGCTCGCAGGGAATACGGAGAACGCTCTTCTTTGGTGGCCGGAGAAGCTTTCCGACCTGACCTTTATACAGGGTGGCCATAAGCGCCACGCGCGATCCTAACGGAGGATTCGCACTGGATACGTTGATCAAAGAGAACTGGTAGGATGCCGGAATCTTTATCGCGAGTAATTCACAGCTCGATTAAGTACACGATCGGATTCGGCGGCAAGGGGCTCGCTCGGGAGCGGTGGAAAAGTCAAGAATGCCCCAATCCTGTTGCGCCGATTCACAGGTCATTCATCGCGGATTCACAAACTGTTGAAGGAGGGACTCTACGCTCGCAGCATGACTAAGAATCAGATCATGCGTTGCGTTGTTGTCTTTTTAGGCCTGCTGATTGCAATCGGTGGCACCAAGGCAAGGGCACAATACGAGGATGGCAGCTTGATTGGCACCATTCACGATGCCAGCGGTGCGGTTGTGGCAAATGCGAGCGTCACTGTGACCAATGTGAATACCGGGATTGTAATCAAAGTCGCTTCGAATAATTCGGGAGACTATGAAGTCCCGGCGTTGCGTGTAGGTGTTTATACGATCGAAGCCGAGGCATCAGGGTTTGCGGCGGCTGAGGCGAAGAACATTACGATATCTGTAGCTGGCAGGCAACATATCGACCTGACATTGAATGTTGGCCAGGCCAATGCCACCACGGTTGAAGTAACAGATGTCGCGCTACAACTCGAGACTGAGACGAGCGAGCGCGGAGAGACAGTCTCTGGATATCAGACGGAGGCGCTTCCTCTGGTCAGCCGCAATTACTCTGACTTATTGGCGCTGGTGACTGGTTCGCGCCAGGCCCCCACTGCGGCGACGACGACAGCTGTCACAAGCCTGGTCCGTGCCGGCTCCTATAACGTGAACGGCGAGCGCAGCATGTTTAATAACTATCTGCTCGATGGTATGGACAACAATGCCTATGGCGAGAGCAACCAGGGTTTTGATAACCAGATCATTCAGCCGCCGCCCGACTCGATTTCGCAGTTTCAAGTGGTGACAAATAACGAGAGCGCGGAGTACGGACGGTCTTCCGGTGCAACGATCAATGTGGCTTCGCGCAGCGGCACGAATGAGCTCCACGCGACGCTGTACGAATTTATTCGCAACACCGATCTGAATGCCTTCGGCTACATTCACGCTGTCAGCGGCACACATACGTTTCCGAAGCCCGGGTTCAATCGCAACCAATTCGGAGCGGACTTCGGCGGACCGATCTTGAAGAACAAGCTATTTTGGTTCCTGGATTACGAGGGCTTCCGCCAGACGCTGACGCCGACCGTGGTATTGACCGTTCCCACGCAAAACGAAATCAACGGGATCCTGGCCGTCGATGTGCAGGATCCTTTCAAGCCGGGAACTTACTACAAAGCTGGCACGTCCATTCTCACCTCGCCCGATATCAGCCCGATTGCAAAACAGGAGTTGGGATTCTGGGGCGAGTTGCCTTCGCAGTGCCAAGTTGCGGCCGGCTCTTCTCTCATCAATACGAGTACAGGCGTTGCCACGAATGATTGCGCAACCAATGCGCCCTTCACCGACAATGCTGACAAGGGCGATTTGCGCCTCGACTATCAGCAGAGCCAAAGCAGCTCATGGTTCTTGCGCATCAGCGATCGCAAGGAGACGGGCATCAACTATCCAACGCTGCCCTTGCCGCTGGATGGCCAGACCAACGGCCGCATCAAGATTCTCGATCAGCAGGTCGCGCTTGGCTACACGCACGTGATGGGCACGAATAAAGTGCTCGAAGCGCGACTTGGTCTCTCTGGCACGCGTGCTGGAAAGTACACCCTTTCGATCGGCGACAACGCCATCGTCATCCCCGGACTACCGACTGACCCTACGGTTGCGGGAGGATTGCCTTCCGTAAGCGTCTCGGGCGGTTTTAGCGCGTTTGGCCGTCAGAGCACCAATCCTCAGTGGCAAAACCCATCGCTGCTCGATCCAAAGGTGAGCTTCGCGTGGGCGAAGGGCAGGCACTCTCTCAAGTTCGGTTATGAGTACGAACATATCTGGATGGAAGTGCAGGACTCGAATCCGCTGTTCGGTTCTTTTACCTACGGCAGAGGATACAGTGTGTGCCCGAAGACCGCCGGAACCGCTTGCGCCAGCACGAGTGCGGCGGCTGACACCTACTGGGCAGATTATCTGTTTGGAACCACCAGCGCCTACGCGCTGGCTACTTACTTCAAGGCGCATTTACTCCAGTCGATGGACAGTGTCTACGTCCAGGACGACTGGAAGGTTTCGCCTAAGTTAACTTTGAACCTCGGTGTTCGTTGGGAATATGGGGCGCCTTATTCGGAAGCCAACAACAATCTTTCCAACTTTGATCCCACCACGGGAACGATGTTGACGCTGACCAAGGGTTACACGGGAAATAGCTTCATTGCTCCCTATAGCGGGAGCGGCGTCTATGGCAAAACACTGGTGAATCCGTCATTGGGCGACTATGCGCCGCGCGTCGGCTTTGCCTATGCGTTGACGCCTTCCGTTGTGGTTCGCGGTGGGTATGGGACCAGCTTTGCGCATTACACGCGCGCCGGTTCAGGCGATATTCTCGCCATCAACGCTCCCAATGCCCTCTTTGTTTCGGTGACGCAGCCTACAACCGCCACCGCGAACGGTTATCGCACCGTCGACCAGGGCTTCCCTCCGAATCTCGCCACGACGTTTAGCTCCGGCACAGATAACATCACCTATATCCCCAAGGACACCAAAGACAGCTACGTCGAGAGCTATTTTCTTGAGGTGCAGAAGGAACTGGCGAAGAACACACTCGTAGATATCGCGTATATCGGAAATCACGGGGTGAAACTGCAAGGCTTCCTGAATGCGAACCAGGGTAATCCAGCATTGGGGATCGCGAATCCTACCAATCCAGCGCTCGGCGCCGGGTTCGTGCGGCCCTATCCGAATTGGGGCGGACTTGTGGGCACGACCTATGACTACGGCGACATCACCGAAGCGCTGAACGAATTCTGGTCGCACTTCAACGCGCTCCAGGTGCGCTATGAGCAGCGATTTGTCGCCGGCTTGACGTTGCTCAATTCCTTCACGTGGGAACACTCACTCGATAATGCATCCGCGTCGCTCGAGGGCAACACGCCTTCGCCGCAAAACGGCTATAACCTTGCAGGGGATTATGGGCAATCGGATTACAACCTACCACTGGCTAACGTAACCAGCCTCGTGTACGACTTGCCGGTCGGGCGCGGGCGCAACTATCTCTCCAGCGCGAATCCGGTCTTGGATGGCATTCTCGGCGGTTGGCAGATCAGCGCGATCAACACCGCGCAGGGCGGCACGCCTTTCAACCTGACCTATACGCCCAACGCACTTAATGTTGTGTCGCCGCAGATCTCGGCGACTTATCGCGGCGCGAACGAGTATCGCCCGAACACGGTGGCCGGCCAGTATTTCACGCTGTGCCACTCTGGCCACTCATGCCTGAAGGAAAGGCAATCAAACGGAACCATTCAATACGTCAACTGGTCCGCGTTCACATTACCGGCCTACCAAGATGCCAATGGCAACCCGTTGAACCCGTTTGGCGATTCGCCGCGGAATCCGAGCCGCACGCCAAATTATTTCGAAACGGACCTCGACCTGAACAAGCGCTTCGACACGCCGATGGATCGCCTGAAGATCGAGTTTCGCGCAGAACTCTACAACATCTTTAACCACAGCAATCTTTATTTGCCAGCCAGCGGGTTCTCGGGTACGCTGTCGACGGTCAGCACGCTCAACAGTCCGACCGGCGGCGGCGCCATCTCCGGCACCTTCGAGCCGCGGATCGTTCAATTCGGACTTAAGGTTCTCTACTAGCAGTTGCCCTTCTGCCTTTGCAACACCCCGCGCACCCCTCGCGCGGGTTGTTGCTTTTTGGGTCGAGAGCATGCGGGCACTTATCTCGTTCCCACCGAGTTCTAATATGAAGGCTAGAGGCTACAGACAATGTTCGCGCCACGACCTATCGGATATGTGAAGAGTCCGTACACCGAAACTTCCGCGATACCGAAGGGACTCAACGCGAAACATGATGCTGAAGGCGTTCTTGAGATCTTGCCGGAGTTTGCAGCGGGGTTAAAGGATGTTGAGGGGTTCTCGCATTTGTTTGTGTTGTGAGTTTTCGATCGGTCGGAAGGTTTCGATTTGGTCGGTGCGCCCCCGGTGGACAATCGGCCTCATGGCGTGTTTTCTACTCGCTCTCCACGCAGGCCGAATCCGATTGGACTCACGGTTGTCGAACTTCTGCGCCGCGAGCAAAGCTCGCTTTTGGTGCGCGGGGTGGACATGCTGGAGGGAACGCCGATTCTGGATATCAAGCCTTATATGTCGAGCATTCCCGCAGAAAAGCTGCGACGCGGCTGGCTGGCCGAGGCAGAGGCGGCGTTCGTGGACCCTACGCGGGGATTATCTTCGGAGTAGGAGCGGCGCCGGATGCCGGAGGGGTTCTGTGGGGTGCGCGCTCTGACGGTGAAGTCCCAAGTTCCCGAATTTGCCATCGCACTATCGCGAAGAGGGGATGAATCGTCGCATTTGCGGGAATCAGGCTGGTTGACAGGTCGCTTACTTGGGAGCAAGCTGGTTTGTTCAATCAACAATCGCTTTCCCAAGCCACGGTGCCGGTGCTCTGGCACCCATGTGACATCATCTGACAACCGCAACCCCGAGAGGGGGCATATCCGTGATTGAACCGTTGGTTCGGGTCAAGTTCTCAACGCACCAGCAAGAAATTCCTGCCGCCGAAACAGCCGCACGCGACCAACTCAAGGCCACAATCGAGCAGGCGATTGAAGGCTTCCAGACTCAGTTCCCGCAGTCGGATGTGATCGAGGTTGAGATGCATCCATGCAACTGTGACGAGTGCGCGGCGACATAGCAACTATTAGCAATGCAGAAAGCTGACGTCTAGTGTTTATAGGCCAAAGTCAACTATTTGACTGACTTCTGGCGGTGTGGGAAGTCACGAGCGAACCGCTCTCTCGCTGCATTTACCTGCTAACAGGGAATTTAACAGGGAAATTCTGAGGTTTTTGTGTCTCGCGCACGCGCGGCGCCGCCTGGCATACTGCACGATTCACGGTGCTTAACCTCTTTTGGGGAACCCTCAGGCCTCAAAAAGAACAGGGAATTTTCTCGAGACATCAGGGAATTGAAATTCCCTGTTACGGGGTTCGTTCAGCGAAGATTTGTTGATTTGTTTTGCGCCTTGTCGCGAAAAACGCCCCAAATTCCCACTACATAAGCAGAGCAATTTTTTAAGGCGGCCCCCACGAAAGCCCAAATGCTCGATTGGTGACCAGCATGGACCTTGTTTCAGCATCATCCGTGACCGTGCGGGCGCCGTCCCGCGCGGCGCAGTACGTCCGCATGTCGACCGAGCACCAACAGTATTCGCCGGAAAACCAGCTCGATATCATCCGCCAGTACGCGGCGGCCCACAACATGGAGATCGTCCAGGACTACTCCGACCATGGCCGTAGTGGGCTGAACATCGCCGGCCGGGAGGGTCTCAACCAGCTCATGGCTGATGTCGAGGCCAAGCGAACCAACTTCACCTCGCTTCTCGTTTATGACGTGAGCCGTTGGGGAAGGTTCCAGGACGTAGACGAGAGCGCCTACTACGAGTACGTCCTGAAGCGGTGTGGCATCCGAGTTCATTACTGCGCAGAGCAATTTGAGAACGACGGGAGCATGTCCTCATCGGTGCTCAAAACCTTGAAACGTTCGATGGCTGCGGAATACAGTCGCGAACTCTCGGTCAAAGTGTTCTCCGGTCAGTGTCGCCTCATTGAGCTGGGATTTCGGCAGGGCGGCGCCGCGGGCTATGGCCTGAGGCGCCAGCTAATTGATCGCAATCAGGCACCCAAAGGGTTGCTTGGCCGGGGAGAGCGAAAGAGCCTGCAGACGGACCGGGTCATCCTGGTCCCAGGTCCCCAAAAGGAGATCGAGGTCGTCCAGGAGATCTACACACGGTTTGTCACGGATAAGCAGACCGAACGCGAAATCGCCGAGCAGCTGAAAGGCGCCGGCGTTCTCGGAGAAGACGGTCGCCCGTGGACGCGGGCGACCGTCCATCAGGTGCTCACCAACCCCAAGTACATCGGCGCCAACATCTACAATCGACGCTCGTTCAAGCTGAAGCACAAGCGAATCAAGAATCCGGTCGACATGTGGATCTGGCGCGATGGGGCCTTTGTTCCGATCGTTGACGTCGCCGTCTTCGAGCAAGCACGGAGAATCATTGAGTCGCGCCATCAGCATCTGACCGATCAGGACCTTCTGGAGCGCTTGAAGGAATTGCTGCGCAAGCATGGCCGGCTGTCGGGTCTCCTGATCGATGAAACCGAGACCATGCCCTCGAGTTCCTGCTATTCGACCCGGTTCGGTAGCCTTGTCCGGGCCTACACACTAATCGGCTGGGAACCTGACAGGGATTTCTCCTATGTCGAGATCAATCGCAGCATCCGACGGCGTCATGCCGGCCTGATTTCCGCGATCTTTGACGAGCTGCTCGCGCTTGGGGCGACGGTCAGCGTTGACTCCCAGACTGACCTCCTGAAGATCAATTCGGAATATAGTGCCTCGCTCATTCTTGCCAGATGCCGGGAGACCTCGACTGGCAATCACCGCTGGCACCTTCGCTTCGATGAGAGCTTGAACCCGGACATTATCATCGCCGCGCGGCTGCAACCAGGAAATGAGGAAATCCTGGACTACTACTTGATGCCGCGAACCGACATCCTTCGCGAACGCCTCAACCTCAAGCCTCATAACGGCCTGATCTGGGATGTCTACCGTTTTCAGAATTTGAACTTCTTCATGGAGCTGGCCCGCCGCAGACGAATCGAGGAGGCCGCATGAGCGAGCAGCCGATCGAGCGAATCCGGATAGCAGAGATCAATGTCGGGAATCCTCGACCCCGGAATCGTGTGCGCTGGCAGATGATCGTCACCAACATACGGGAGGTTGGTCTCAAGAAGCCAATAACGTTGGTTCGCCGAACAACGCCAAGTTCTGACGGGAAAATATTCGATCTCGTCTGTGGCCAGGGACGAGTTGAGGCCTTTATTGCGCTGGGAGAGACCCATATCCCGGCGGTCATCGTTGAAGCTCGACGGGAAGATCAGTTCCTAATGAGTCTCATCGAGAACATTGCGAGACGGCCTCTATCGTACCGAGACATTCTCCGCGAACTGAAAAGTCTGCGGGAGCGTGGATACAGTGTCGGGGACATCGCCAAGAAGCTGGGCATGGAGAGGTCTTATATCGCCGGCATCGTTCATTTGGTTGATCACGAAGAGGCGGCACTCATTGAGGCAGTCGAAGGAGGAAAGCTCCCTATTAGTGTCGCCGTAGAGATTGCGAATGGTAAAGACCATGAGATTTCGGACGCCCTGGCGGAGGCCTACGAGTCCGGGCAGCTCCGAGGAACGAAGCTTGCCACGGCTAGGCGCCTCATAGCAAAGCGAATCGAGAAGAGACAAAAGGAGGGTAAGGCAATTGAGGCTCGGAGAAAGGTCACGAGCAACATGTTGGTGCAGGTCTACAAGCAGCGTGTTCGGGAGCAGCAGAACCTGATCGCCAAAGCTGAGCTGACCAAAGAGCGTTTGCTGTTGATCACATCGGCTATACGCCAGCTCTTGCAGGATGACAACTTCACGACTCTTCTTAGGGCGGAAGGAATAGTCGACATGCCAAAGCAGCTTATGGCTCGGCTTGAGTAGGAGACGCTCTCATGCCGAAGAGCGCAGTTCAGGCCGCTTTCGAGAAGCAGATCGTAGTCCTACCGTTAAACATAATCGTTCCCCAGAGGACGATCGTAAATGCCCAGCGAGAGCGCGATTTCTACCGGCAGATCACGGCCTCTCTGAAGCACATCGGCCTGATCGAACCGTTGGTCGTCTACCCTCGCGCACCCGGGGAATACCTACTACTCGATGGACATGTCCGGATGGAGATCTTGAAGTCGCTCAGTGTCACCGAAGCCAAGTGTCTACTTTCGACCGACGACGAAGCTTACACATACAACCGGCACGTCAACCGGATTCCCCCAATAGCGCAGCACTTCATGCTGCTCGGAGCGCTCAAAAACGGACTCACGGAAGAGCGCATCGCGACGGCGCTAGACGTCAGCATCGACTCCATTCGGTCAAAGCGGGACATGCTGAGTGGAATCTGTCCGGAAGTAGTCCAGATCCTCCTCGAAAAGGACGTCAGTATTCACGTCTTCGCGATTTTGAAGAAGATGAAGCCCATCCGTCAGATCGAAGCCGCCGAGCACATGGTTGCCGGCGGCACATACACGGTCCCATTCGCTAAGGCTCTTTTGGCGGTCACGAAGCCCGAGATGCTTGAAGAACCTCCCTCCACAAAGCTCCAGGCTACCTCGGAAGCCGCCCGCGCGATGCTGGAGGAGCAAAACGAGTTCCTCCTGAGAGATCTCAAATCGGTCGAGGAGTCTTATGGCACAGATGCGTTGACGCTCACGGTGTCGCGTGGATACCTCGAGCGGCTCCTGAGCAATCCGAAGATTGAGCGGTACATGGAGCGCTACCACCTCGACATTCTCCAAACCCTTCGGAAGCTTTTGTCAGATACAAAACCGATCTCATCGGAAGCCGAAAGAAGAACGCGCTGATTTGCGGGTCGCTAACGATCTGCTCGTTCCATCACATCCAATGACCAATTGACCTCTTCAAGTATCGGTAACAGCCCGATGAAGTTGCCTTGCCTTGTCGCGAAAACGGTCGCCTATGGCCACTACATAGTGAGCTGCTTTTGGCGGCCGGCGAGGGAAGTGTGGACGAAATTGAGGCGACCGAATTGGTGGCGGCGCTCTTTGATCGCTGCTACACACAGTTTGTGCGGTATGCGGTCCGGTCGGTCACTGAACACGATCTTGCGGAAGATTTGGTACAGGACGCGTTTATGCAACTGTATGGAGCTTTGAGATTCGGGAAATGCATCCATTACCCGAAAGCGTGGGTCATGTGCGTTCTTCGGAGGGCTATCAACAGGCACGTTCAGGAGCGATTCAATCACGAGCAACTCGAGGATTACGAACAAATCCGGACTTCCGATCACGAGTCGGCTTGCTTGTCCCTAATTGCAGACTATTTGTGCGTTCTGTCGCGGCGCGAAGAGGAGGTGTTGCTACTCAGGCTGGAGGCAATGAAGTACAGAGAGATTGCGGATCAGCTGGGAATCAGCGTGAACTCCGTCAACACATTCCTGGCGCGAGCTCTCCAAAAGCTTAAGAAGGTCGCTGCACAGCATGCAGTCAAAGAAAGCGTAGACCTCCATGAAAAGAAAATCATCCGTCGAGCATCTTGAAGACGCGGTCATCCTGGCATACCTCGACGGCGAGCTCTCTCGGACAGCCGCGCGAAAAGCAAAACACCATCTTCAGAGTTGCTGGAACTGCCGATCTGCTGCCGCAGAGCTCGAACTTTTAGCCCAGACTGCCTATGCTTTGCTGTCGGGTGGGGATGAGACTGATGCAGTGCAGACAGGCACCGCTAAGGCCGAGTTTCTCAGACGGAAAGCGAGGACTGACGAAATTTGGGATAAAAAGTTAAGGCGAGGCACATCTATGCTGTTCCAGCGGCCCGTCTCCTCGATTGGACGAGACAGTCTACGAACTACCAATTTATCTCTATCTATTTGAGCCGATGGGCGCGTCAATTCGCCATATGATCCACGGGGGTCTGTCTGCAGCGCAATGGCCACTATCACCAGACGGCAAGTCTGGCCTGCTGACAAGGAGTAAGAGACCAAGGCGTAGTTCTGACTGTATAACCGGCTTTCCCTGGAGATGGCTGCACAGTTGACCTTACACTGTCCGCAACGAATGAGAACAATCACCCTATTCGGACAACGGATTCCGATGCCGATTGCGCAGTCGCCGAATCTTCACGATGCCCTTCCTCTTCAAACGGCACGCTACACAGCGACACGAGAATTTCCATTTCATAAGTCTGCCAGCGGCTCGGTGCCGAGCCTCAGCAGGCAAGCTCGCGAGTCGTCTCCGCGTAGCGCGCTCCGCTTGGTACCTTTGTGATCGGTTGCTGGTCATTTGCTGACAACTCCGAATCGCAAGCAAGAACGCTTCTGTCAAAATGACTCCGGTGTTGGGAGTCATTGTGAGTTCCGAAGCTCTTCCAATTCGGTTATGCTCTCGCCCCACTCAATAAGCGAAGCATCTCGGAGTTCAATGGCTTCTGCTCTTCGCTCCGGCGGTGTCTCAGGGGAATCAATCTCGGCGTTGAATCCAACTCGCGCGATCTCGTACAAGACCAATTGCGCTTCGAGATGATTGGTCCGAAGTAATCGATAGAGTCTGTCGATCTCGGTCATTTGATTTGCTCGGCGTAGTACAAATGCGCTAGGCAGACCGCTTGCAGACTCCACAAGTGCCGCCTTCTTTGGCACAATGCTTGCAGTATTTACAGTTCTTGCACGCGTTACATGGGTCGGCACCAGTGCAGGTCGCAAACGATGTGCCAGAAGCGATACCTGTCAGTAATATCCAAACGAGCACGATGGGCCATGATTGTCTACGGTGAAGCATGTCTGACCTCCATGGGAATTAGCGAAAATCGTAGGCCAGCGGGCGGAAATTGGCAAGAAAATTCGGTGCGGAATCAGGTCCGATCGCTCGGCTCATTCTCTTCTGAATCGAGGACTACCATTTTGCTAACCGGGCATAACTGTTCTCCCGCCCGAGCCTGACCGAGAAGGGCACGAGCCTCGCCTTTGTACTGATTCCTTCGCCTACTCACTACGGAGAGAGTCGATCGGATTCACGTTTGCCGCGCGCAGTGACGGAATGAGACTGGCCGCCACGGACCAGCACGTGGATACGCGCGGCCGCGAGGACGACCTGGCGCCGGTGATGAAGAAGCATCCGGAACTTCTGGGGATCTGGCTGGACGAGAGCATGGCGATCACGGTGCATGGCGATACACTGATCTGCAATGGACCGGCGTCGAGCCGCGATCTGGGATGGTAAGGAACACGACGGCAAGGGGCACTACTATTTGCGCACCGGCGACTCACTGGACCTAGCAACACACGTTGCAACCTTCGTTCAGCATGCGCCCAACCGCTGGGGTAAGAGTGACAACAAGAACTAAATGCAGGCTCGGGAGAGTATTGGCCGAATGGGGAAGTAACCTGGAAGACTATGTTTCGGTGGTTACTTCTCAAATAGGCGGTTATTCGACCGCGATGTCCATTTCATACTGCGATGGCGGGCGCAATGGCCTCTGCCCACTCACCCCAGAAGACAAGTTCGATAAACCACTCCGAACGCTCCTCGAACTTATCTAAGAAGTACAGGCCAGAGGCGCCGTCCGTCGCCCCGAGGCTGACCGTGTCGCCGTCAAAATCGAGCAGCGAAGAGGCGGCTTGGAGCACAGGCCGCTTAAACAAGCCCCTTAAGTGTCCGCTTAAAAATAAGCGGACGCTTAGCGGAACTTTCTGCGACAGTCAATAGGGTGTCGGCGCACGCTTACCTGCAACTCGCCAAGGTGTACGGAGCTACTCCACGCTCCACTCAGGCGGCTATATCCAACTTTTAGTGACTGGGGGTTGTACTGCCGCTACCAAAGGTAGTTGGGATCCGAATGCTGATGCCAAAGGCAATCGCATTTGTCCAATACGTCTTGGTGGTTGGAGCAGGCGGAGCCGAACTGCACTGAGGCGGAAGGGTGCCGCTTGGTGGAGGGGAGGAGTAATATTCGCACCAGATTTCTCCAACATATTCGCCTTGGGTTAAATGCGTGGCGTGACCGAGATGGTATAGCGGACTAAGCACGAACGAACGCCAAGAGAAGCTTACGCCACCAGCGAACTCCGGCAGCGTGTCATAGGGATTGAGTGCGACGGCGAGGGAAGCATAGACGGCAGCACGGCGTTTGTCGATTGTGAATTCTGGAAGGAGTCTGTAGTTCGCGGCAACAAATGGCAAGACCTCAGGACGAGACGTCGTCTTTGTGATCTTGATGTTGACAGGAGCCGGAGTGCCAGCCGTGGTTTCAGTGACATTTGTATAGTTTGCGAAGGTTCGATTTGGCAATGATGAGAAGAACGCACCCGAGGCAACCTCGAACCGGGGATCGGCATAAAGAGCAGTTATTGTCACGAGCGCGGTTCTTTGAGTGGCGGTGGGAATGGACATTAACGGTGTGGCGATTTGGTTCTGAGCAAAGAGAGTGTAGGTTATCTGCCGCCCCAAGAACTTGGCGCTCGCCGACCGAGAATCGTCGGAGATCGGATCAACGATGAGACCGAGTGGTGGATACGTACTGTCTCCTGAAGCTAGTGTGATGTTCCCGAAGTATGTTTGCAAGTCAGCTACGATCTTACTCACGCCGCTGGAATAGGTAGTAAGAGCATTAAGAAGTCTTTGCTCGTGGGCAAAAATCGCGTTGTACCGCAACTCAAACGCATTTTTGTCTGGCCCGGGCGAAAGGTTCTGGATGTCTTTCTTCGCCTTCGCCAGTCTGCTCACAATATCCGTTAAGTCAAGCAACGCAATCGATGGGTCAGGAAGTGAAGGTGGATCCCCTGGTTTGGCCGTGGTGGCGAGAGTTGGCAGCTGTGATACAAGCTTTGCGGCGTCCTCGAAAAGACCTTTGAATGGCGGTGCATGCGGTGCGACGCAGATCTTGCATTCTTTCTCACCGCCATTTAGCTCGCACAGCAACTGAAGCCGCCAGTTGCCATAGTCCTTCCAAGGATCGAAAGTCCCATCTGGGACGTCGGGGCCTCGAGTTGGTCCTAACAAAGGATCACTTGCATTCACTGGACGCGGAACAGGTGATTCAATCTCTTTCAGCTGTCCGTAGACTTGAGTTGCTTCGTCATCAAAGTCTTCGATCCGACCTGTAACATGCGGAAGACTGTCCGCGACCAGCGCGTGAAGCTCGGCCTTAATATAGCTCAACTCAGCATCGACAGCCTCTTCGGGGCCCGGCGTGCTATTCAAGGCGTGCATGTTATCCAGGCTATCCGCGACCTCGGCACCGGTGAAACTCGCAGACACCACAAGACCTTTAAGGTTCGGAACTGCGCCAGTGACGAATGCAGCACCTTGATCACTGCCCTGTAGAGCCTGTGCCGTTTGAGGGTCAAGTGTTAGCGTCTCGAAAGGATAGGGTTTTAATACGTTTACGACTATATGGCTGCCTGGGTGCATGGAGAAAGTTGGCATGACGATTGGATGGGTGCGGTCAATGTTAACGACGCAATTGCCATTCACCTTCTCCGTTGAACATGTCGGAAGGTCGGCTGCGTAGGTAACAGAACCGGGTAGAGCTGCCGCCAAGAGAGCTAAAGTCGCGTATCGCTGTTTCATATCTAAATGCCTCGCTTTCCAATCGTTCTAGCGCTGGATCAGGTCGTGAGATCGGGAGCCGCTGTCATCGAGTGCCGCTGACTGATGCAAATGTCATTACGTAATGCCATACATCATCTGTAACGGAGTGCGCACACTCTTGAGTCGAAAAGGTCTGACTACCCCCTACCAAGGTCACTTGTACTCCAGCAAGAATGAGTCCTAATGCGAAAGGGCCCACCCTAAAACAAGGACGTACCGTCAAAGTCATTGAATCAGTAAGTCCAACTTGGTGGCCGCGGTTATTCCACCCCCTGTTGCCGTCACGGTTACGACGTATGCCCCCGTGGGTGTGCCTGATTTATGGTTGCATCCGAGACACGTTACGAAAATCCAAAGTAAAGCAATCCGTCCGCAACATCTCCTAAAGCGTCTCGAATCTTGCAGAGAAAAGGGCAGGAAGAAGAGAACGCAAAGGCTGACGAATATCGGCCCATTTCCCCTATAATGGCCCGATTCGAAAGGTGTGCCTATCGTGCGCGCACTGAGAGCAGTCGTGTTGATGGTCAACGGGAGTGTGGCGAACGGGCTTGTGGAGGTCAGCATTACTGCACTTCCACTTCCCAAAGAGCACGTCGGTAGGACGCCGCTCTGGAAAGCATCATCCGCAGTTACGGAACAACTGACGGTTAGCGTGCCGGCATACCCGTTAGTGGTAGATGCGGTCAGCGTCCCTGTTGCCGTCCCGCCCGGAGTTGAGATTGTCATCGACGTTGGGCTTATATTGAGTTCAAATGACGGAGCAGATGAATCTAGAGTGACGGGCGTCGAAGTGCTGCCTGCATACTTCGCGTCTCCAGAATAGACGGCAGTGAGCGTGTAGGTGCCTGGGGTCGCGAAACTGAGGCCCGGAAGTACAACCTGCCCAAAGTCAAGTGCAGGCACAAGCACTGGTGTATACGGCTTGCCGTTCGCCATAATTTGGACGGTGCCTGTTGGTGTTCCGACAGATCCGGAAACCTCGACCGTCACAGTAGTTGTTTGTGTGGTACTGATGCTGGTGCTGGATAAAGACAGCGTGGTCGAGCTTGCTGCTGGAGTAGGCTGAGTTGTAAGAGCGGCGACGAGATTAGCAACGTTAATTGAACCCCAACCGGTGACTTGATCATATCCGGTATTGACTGTGAAACCGGAAAGTACTGGAGGATTCGAGCCCGAAGCCAATGTGATGCTGTCATCGCACATACTGGGAGTGTCGACGCTACAGTCTGTTACGCCGCTCGAAGCAACCGTAACGTCGTTGAACACGCCGTTCGAAGGAGTGGCGGCCAGGGCATACAAAGTTGGATTGAAGTTTCCCTGCCGGTCACCCAGGGTTTGGTTAACCAGCGCCATGATGCCCGCCATGGATGGCGTGGCGCCCGACGTGCCGTAGAAGCCCGTGTTTGTGTCTTGAGTGCACTTTCCCGCATAGCAGAAGAAATATGCATCATGTACCGAGGCTGTAAAGGCAACATCAGGAATATTACGGAAGCCGCTGAGAGGGACCCCCGTTCCGGTTTGCCAAGAGGGTTGGGGTATCCATTGACTTGTGCCTCCTCCCCCGGCTATAAGGTTTGTCGTGGTTGATTCATTCCACGCTCCTTCGGGAATATAGCCTGTCGCCGAAAGCAAATCACCCAGGTTCGTTGCAGACCAAAATTGGCACGGGTCGACGGCCAAAGTCAGGCATGGATCGTTAGTATCATTGAATTCCGTTCCGCCAACGCAAGTTACATAGCTACTTGAGCACAGGTAGTTTGTGTCTAGCGTTCCACTGGATGGCATATTAGTGAGCGCGATCCCGTGAGTCAGGCAATCATCTGCTCCTGAATCGCCTGCTGAAACGAAGACAGAAATCCCCTCCGCCGCCGCTTGTTGAAAGAGTGAATCCGCGAACAGAACCTGGGGCATTCCCGCATCGCCTTCGCATTCGTGAAAGCTCATGGTGAGAATGGATGCGCGATTATTGTCGATGACGTCTGCAATGGGAATATTGAGAAGATCCGTGATGTCTGGGATGCTGGGATTACTAGACATGACAGAGGGCGCGTCAGTGACGTCCAGAAGCACGGTCGCTCCGGGAGCAACGCTGGTAGCGCGCTCGACATCAGCCGTGGCTTCTTTCAAATACTCGATATAGTCATCAGACGTTGATGCAAAGTTCGCTGGCCCAGGGTTGGTGGTGGGGGTTTGGACTTCCGGATCCTTGGAAGGTAAACCTGCAAGCTGTTCGAATTCTTCGATGTCAGAATTGCTTGGAATCGCAAAGCCGACGACGGCGATAGTCCGACCCGCGCCATTGGTTCCGGAAGCGGATACCGGATCGATGTTATATATCCTGGCAAAGTCGGCTGGGCTCACAAAGTGTTCGGAGCTTGAGGAAGTATATTCCGGCGTTGGTGTGACCGAGCCGCCGGCGGGCCACAGCCGAACCGTGGACAGACCCGCGATAAACCGAATGGCCGATTGAAACCTGGACGGTACAAGAGGTTCGGCGATCAGGGAGATGACTCTATCCCCGTTCAGGTCGAAATAGTGAAAGCTTGTCGAAAACGCTGCCGACAATAAGTCAATCTTACCGCTGAAATAGATAACCGTACGGTCGTTTGAAATTGATTCGACCTCAAGACCTTCAGATTTCAGCCAATCGGATAAGCTATCAAGAACTTCTTGCGAAGCTCCATACGTGTCTCCAAGTTCTTGAGGGGTTTGCCAGTGGTGATAGTCTGACGATGCTCGATCGTACAGGTCACGCAGCAGGCGCTCGAACGCGGCTTCTCGTTCGGGAGGCCTTGCAACTACCAAACATAGGTGCTTGAGAACCGTCGATCCTCCAACTGGCCCCAGATCCGGTAATGATTCGATCCACGGCGGAAGATGCTCCACGACAACCCGGGAAGAAGAGTCTGACACAGCTGGAAGCGCATGTGCCGTCATGTAGCACAATCCCAGTGCTATGAAAGCCAAAAAATTGCCTCGAAATGCCATACTCATCCGTGTCTTGCGTTCTGTTTTCCGCGGCCATATCTACAACTTCTACCGAAGGAACCGGGTTCATTTTCCCGCGCGGAACACGAAGAAGGAAGCTCCGGGTCCCAAGTTCCAGTGCTCGCAAAGAAGATATTCTCCTAAGCTGTTGTCCGGGTAACCTGCGAGATACGCAAAGAGAATAAGGCAGAATCTGAGCCGATGGGAATACCCTTGGGGCAGAAAAAAGTGGCTGCGTCGGGAAAACGCTTCAAATATCGCCATTGTTTATGTCTCTTGTCAAGCGGAAAAGAATTAGATAGCAATCACTACTGGACATTATCGTGTTCTTGCGACATAGCTGAATCGTTATTTAGTAAGCAGTAATTATTGTTTGTGGATCTTCTACGACTATTTGTAAAGTAATCAATAACGCTCTTGCAGCATCCCGACACATTCTGAAGGATTATTTACAAAGTAATAACTAGACGCTAGCCGACTTGTTGGGACCTAACCTGCGATCTGGCTAATATCGCCAGAAACCGCCGACTCGCACGGCGGCAGTAGCGCGATCTTTGCTATACAATTGACCGCACTTGGCGCGAAGTTGCCTTACGAACGGAGGGAATTGCGCCTGATGCCCACAATGAATCAGAGAGACCCTGTTAATTTACAAAGTAATAAATAGACGCTAGCCGACTTAAGGATTTAGATCTGGGTTCGATGAGTGCATTCGCGATGATGCATCTACCGAAGGCTATTTCTGATCAGCCGCCGGCGCCTTAAAGCAAAAGAAAAACGAGCGTTTTTACTGTAAGCGTGTGAATCTCCCCTCTTGACTGAGAGGGTGTCTCTTAGTTCGAAGTGT
>CAZAQN010000065.1:0-19947 GCA_964487345.1 uncultured Occallatibacter sp.
GTTACGGTAGCCAACCTCCCGGAAGGGCCACACCCTTCCGGGAGTTACAGCAAGTATATCGTCAATCTAAGCGACCGCAATCAGTTTACTGACGTCGTAGCTGTTATTGGTGCTTGATGAACTTGCCGTTCTGCAGCTCGCGCATGGCCTGCTGCAACTCCGCCTGCGTGTTCATCACAATCGGCCCGTACCACGCCACCGGCTCCTCCAATGGTTTACCGGAGACCAGAAGGAAGCGAATGCCTTCCGGTCCAGCCTGCACCGCGATCTCGTCGCCTCGATCAAACAGCACGAGCGAGTGGTTCTTCGCGTCGTACTTCGCCTCGGCATTCGGATCGACCGCCGACTCAGTCAGGACAGCCTTTGGATCCGACGCATCCCGGAAGGTTCCCGATCCCGCGAACACGTACGCAAAAGCATTCCGCGTCGTCTCCACCTGAATGCGCCGTAGCTTATTCGGCGGCACTGAGATGTCGACGTAACTGGGGTCCGCGGCAACACCTTCCACCGGCCCCGTCTTGCCCCAAAATGTGCCGCAAATGATGCGCGCCTTCGTACCGTCGTCCTCCGTCACCTCGGGAATCGCAGCAGACGGAATGTCCTGATAGCGTGGATCGGTCATCTTCAGCGAAGCAGGCAAATTTGCCCACAGCTGAAAGCCGTGCATGCGTCCCTTGGCATCGCCCTTCGGCATCTCCTGATGCAGAATGCCGCTGCCGGCCGTCATCCACTGCACGTCGCCAGCAGTCATACGGCCCTTGTTGCCCAAGCTGTCGCCGTGGGCCACTTCACCGGCCAGCACATAGGTGATGGTTTCGATGCCGCGGTGTGGATGCCACGGAAATCCTGCCAGGTAATCCGCCGGATTTTCATTCCGGAAATCGTCCAGCAACAGGAACGGATCGAATTCCTTGGTTTTTCCAAAACCGAAGGCACGCTGTAATTTAACGCCGGCACCCTCCAGGGTGGGCTTGGTTTCAAGAATCTGTTTCACGGCTCGCAGAGACATTGGGACCTCCTCTTGAGCAACTACCGGGAATTGCTCTCTTCTATCCAATTAGATTCACGAGCTCGATATTCGTTGCAACAAGTAATTTGCCCGGTGCGGACAGATTTTCAGCTCAACCTCAACTCAAAAGCATCATTCTTCCCGGATTGCCAGTGAGCGTAACACCTGGTCCGCAGCCTGATCGACCAACTGTTTCACCTGGCCAGGCTTGAGCTTGCCGGTCACAGCGTGAAACCCGATGCCCTTGATCTGTGCCATCAGCGCTACGACCGCTGCATCCACATCGATATCTTGGCGGAAGGATTTTTCTTTCATACCAAGTCGGATGATTTCTGACAAATGCTGCCGCCATGAGGCGTCAAAGGTCTTCGTCACTTTTTCCATGACCGGATCACGCATGGCCCGCAGCGAGAGCTCAGTCAGCACCACAAAGGTTTCGGGGCGCTTCTGCAAGAGGTTTCCCATGCTCTCGAATTCCAAGCGCAGTTCTTCGAGGGCGCTTACGGGCCGGTCTTTCGGGCGTCCGGGTGTCCGCTGTAACTGGTCTCCCAGCAGCTTCACGACGCCCATAATCAGCTCCTCCTTGCTAGAGAAGTGGTAAGAAAGCGTGGCATTGTTGATGCCGGCTCGTTGCGCCACTTCCTGGAACCGTAGCCCCTCGAATCCCTTCGCCGCGATCAGATCCATGGCGATCGAGACGAGCTGCAAACGCCGATCCGGAGCAGCCAGTTTTTGTACAGGGTTGTTCTGGGGTCGTGGCTTTAGGTTTCTTTCCATTGCGGTCTCGTCGCGCTCCTGACGAGCATGGAACAGCACGTGACCGCATACGCCGTGACCAAGCCAACGCGCAACCAATGAGTCGTCATAAGCAGATGGTACAGGCGCAGAGACAGACCGGCGTCGGACGTCACAAGCCGCGCCATAAGCGGGCCCCACCATACCGCCGTAAGACCGTAGGTGAGCAACTGGAAGGTCAGGCCGATCCGGGCGGCTCGGCGCGCGACCCCTTTTGGGCGAATCCACAGCAGCGCAAAGGAGCCAAGAAAGACCACACCTGCGGGAATAAACAGAACACCCCAAATGCTATGCCACCACGCGTTGTGGTAGGCGAAAGCCTCCCGCGAACCGACGTATTGCCAAAGTCTGTAACACGCCAGCTGCACAAGCCAGACATTTCCTAATCCGTAGAGGCTGAGAGCCGACGTGACCAGCAAAAGTCTCCGGTCGCGGCCAGGATCGGGGGTTGCCCACAGACAGCGCGCGATCATCCAAACCGCCAAAGCAGCATACGCGGTGACCAGTCCAATGCGGGCCCAGTTAGCGGCGAGCAGTTGCTGAAATGCTGCGACGTTCAATCCTTCTGCGGGCGTTGCAATTTTCTGTTCAATCGGCCGCAGCCAGAACCAGCTCCCCAGTTGAATCGCCGCTTGCAATCCGAGGCCAATCCATCGTGACCATCGTGGCAGTTCAGGCGTCGCGACGAACAGCAATAAGACGGCGCCGATGGCCGTCATCGCAGATGGCAGGGTCACTAGGCCCAATGTGGTCTGCCGCCAGAACGCGTAGTACGAGCCGAATTCATTGCGGCCGACATATGGCCAAAGCGGATAACAGGAAAACTGAATCATCCAAACGATTCCCGCGTTAAAGCCGCCCAGGATTGCAAGCGCCAGCACCAGCCAGTGACTTCTGCTCATAGCCGAACCTCCACGCTGTGAGTAGACTTCGTCGAGAGCATTTTTGTCAACCAATTAGTTGGTTGATATAAAGCGGAACTGACTTCGATCTCCATGGGTCGGAAGGACGCGGGGCAATCGCGATCTGCTTCAACCAGGTGATTCCCAGGTCCCGGAATTCGGGACCTGGCGCCTGCAACTCAGATGAGAAGGTCCGGGTTCAGGCCTTGATGAACTGGATATCGAGCGTAATCGTTACGTCTTCGCCGACCAGGACGCCGCCAGTTTCAAGCGTCGCATTCCAGCTGAGGCCGAAATCCTTGCGGTTGATGCGGGCCGTGGCAGAAAGGCCGATGCGCGTGTTGCCCCACGGATCCTTGCTGGGCTCGCTCGGGCCTTCCACGGCAAAACTTACGGCGCGCGTCACACCATGCAGCGTCAACTCCCCCACCACGGCGTGCTCTCCTGGGGCCGTGCGTCCTACTTCAGTGGACTTGAAGGTAAAGGTAGGAAACTTCTCGGCGTCGAAGAAGTCAGCGCTCTTGAGATGGGCATCGCGCTGTTCGTCGCCGGTGCTCAGCGAAGCGACAGGGACGGTGGCCTCGACGGTCGAACGGGTCGAATCGGCCTCATCGTGCCTCAGCGTTCCACTGATTCCAGAGAATTTACCTTTCACATTCGAGATCATCATATGCTTCACTTTGAACTCGGCGGCGGAGTGGGCGGGGTCGATCTTCCAAGTGGATACGGCAGAGGTGGTGGTTGCGGACATGGTGTTTTGCTCCTTTTCAACTCTTTCGATGCGGCAGCATGATATTCGTTGCAACAACTATTTTACCGTGAAGTGAATTTCGAACCGACTGGCCTCGGAGCGTATCTACCTTCGCGCAGGCTTGCATAGAGAATCTGCCTGCAGGGTTTGGGCTGCGGGGAAATAGTGGCGCTGGAGGTACAGAGCCACGCTGACCAGCCCAATCATCACGGGGACCTCGACGAGCGGTCCAATTACGGCGGCAAACGCAGCCCCAGAGTTAATGCCGAAGACGGAGACTGCAACCGCAATCGCGAGTTCGAAGTTGTTCGAAGCGGCAGTAAACGAGAGCGCGGCGGTCTGCGAGTAGTCCGCGCCCATTTTGCGGCCCGTATAGAACGAGACAAGGAACATGACTATGAAGTAGATGAGCAGCGGGATCGCAATCCGCAACACATCGAGCGGCAGGCGCACAATGTACGCGCCTTTGAGCGAGAACATCAGGACAATCGTAAACAGCAGCGCGGCGAGCGTGAGCGGACTGACGCGCGGTATGAATCTGCGGTTGTACCAGTCCAACCCCATGGTGCGGACAAGGAGAGTCCGTGTGAGAAATCCGGCGAGAAACGGAATACCCAGGTAGATGAAGACACTCCGCGCAATCTCCGCGATGGAGACATGGACGACCGCGCTGCGCAGTCCGAGCCAGGCGGGAAGAACTGTGATGAAGATCCACGCGTACAACGAATAGAAGAGAACCTGGAAGATTGAATTGAAGGCCACCAGTCCCGCGGCGTATTGCGTATCGCCGTGAGCGAGTTCGTTCCACACAATGACCATCGCAATGCAGCGTGCCAAGCCGATCATGATGAGGCCGGCCATGTATTCCGGGTACCCGCGTAGGAAGACGATGGCAAGCACGAACATCAGCACCGGCCCGATCAGCCAGTTCTGCACGAGCGACAGGCCAAGCACTTTCTCGTTGCGAAAGACGAGATGCAGCTCTTCATAACGCACCCGCGTGAATGGCGGATACATCATGACGATGAGGCCGATGGCGATGGGAATAGACGTCGTGCCGACATTGAAGCGGTTGAGAAATGGAACCAAGCCTGGCGCCATCGAGCCAAGACCAACACCGAGTGCCATGGCAGCGAAGATCCACGCGGTCAGATAGCGATCGAGAAATGACAGACGGCTGGTCGTCGTCATGCCGGCACCTTCTGGCGTGTGACCTCTGCAGAGGGACGGACGCCGACGATTTTCATGAACGGCCGATCCTGTCGATCTCCCTTTGCACTGCGAGATGCTCGAGCGTATTGAGCGGCAACGAAAGAAACAAGCTGATTCGGCGATCGAGGATCACGAAGGCATCGTGAAATGCGCGGGCAATCTCGTCGGGCGTCCCTTTCACGGCTGCAGGATCGGGAATGCCCCAGTGTGCGGTCATCGGCTGGCCGGGCCAGTAGGGGCAGGCTTCGTTCGCAGCGTTGTCGCAGACGGTAAACACAAAATCCATGCTCGACGCACCGGGAGCCGCAAACTCGTCCCATGATTTGCTGCGCAGGCCGCCAGTCGCGATGCCGGCGGATTCAATCTGTTGCAGGGCTCCCGGCCGCGGCAAGCCCGTGGGATGACTGCCCGCACTAAAAGCCGTGAAGCGTCCTTTGCCTTTGTGGTTAAGCAACGCCTCGGCCATGATGGAGCGCGCAGAGTTTCCGGTGCAGAGAAACAGTACGTTGTAATGATTGGGCATCGAGATCACGCCTTTGCGCTATTAGTTGTAGACGAGCAGCAGCCGGGAGCGCAGCAGGCGGCATTCGGCTTGGCAGCGCGAATGAACGCGCTAAGAAACTTGCCGTCTACCGCCGGTGCAATCGCATCGACATCCACGCCAGCCTCGGTCAGGAACTGGCGCGCGTCTTCAATGCTGTATTCGCGCGTGGGCTCGAAGGTGACATTCGCAAAGCCTGCGGCGATTAAGCGAGCGCGGTAATCCTGCTCTTCGAGGGCACCGGCGATGCAGCCCACCCAGAGCAGCATGCTTTGGCGCACGGCATCGGGCACAGCTCCACGCACCACAACATCAGAAACGGCAAACCGGCCGCCGGGCTTGAGCACGCGAAACGCTTCGCGCAGCACGCGGTCCTTATCCGCGGAGAGATTGATGACGCAATTCGAAATGATGACGTCGACGGTATTGTCGGGCAGCGGAATCTTCTCAATTTCGCCTTTGAGAAACTCGACATTCTCGACGCCGGCTTGGCGCTGGTTTTCGCGTGCAAGCGCCAACATCTCGTCCGTCATGTCGAGACCGTAAGCCTTGCCCGTGGGTCCCACGCGCCGCGCGGAGAGCAGCACATCGATGCCGCCGCCGGAACCAAGGTCGAGCACAATCTCGCCTGGCTTGAGCTCGATCAGTGCGGTCGGATTGCCGCATCCGAGCGAGGCAAGCACTGCTTTCTCGGGAAGGAGGCCCTTCTCGCCTGCGCTGTAAAGATTGGTGGTGATCGGGTCACAGCAGCGGAGGCTGGGATCGCAGCATGCCTGCATGCTCCCTGTTGTCGCAACGGAGCGGGCGGCGCTGCCGTACTTCTGTTTCACTTCTTCCTGCACCTTTGCGGTCGAATTCATTGGCCGTCCATCATATTTGCTTAAGCGAATATATTTGCGTCTAGACATATCTGTCAATCCATATATTATGGAGAGCATGGGACGGGCTCATTCTTCGCCCGATTTGGCACTACTCTTCGCGGCGCTGTCGGACCGCACCCGGCTCCGCTTGTTGAATCTGATGGCCGGACGCGAGGTCTGCGTCTGCTATTTCGTGGAGGTTCTGGGCCAGAGTCAGCCGAAAATCTCACGCCACCTCGCCTACCTGCGTAAAGCGGGTGTCGTCTCCGCACGGCGCGAGGGCAAATGGATGCACTACCGGATCGAGCGGCCTCAGGACTCCGGCGCTGCGGCGATCGTCAACTCGGTGGTGGCGGCATTGAAACACGATCGTCTTATGCGGGCGGATCTTGAAAAACTCAACAAGGCGTGCTGCGCGCCACAGAGCTTTGTCACGCTGCAGGGCGCGCCCGTTCCGGTTCCGGCCGGAGCGGGTATAGCCTGCGCCATACCAGCGCGTCGCGCTGCGAAATTGGAGCCGATGGCGGCTTCGCGGCGTGAGTAGGGCCTTCGGCTCCCCAGCGAAACGCTCCTGTGTTTTGTGCCAGCGCCGGGTCGAAAGAGATGGGCGGAAGGCTGAGAATATGCTTGCCGGTGAGTGTGACCTCCCAAGTCGATGACCCTATTAAATCGATTGAATTAGGCCTGCACGCCTTACCACCTCAGTAATCCCTTAGCTGGTTACGATTTAATGCGAGAAGAAGTCAGAGGGGGGATTGTCTTCCATAGTCGCGTGAATCATGCTCCTAAGTGTGGCTCCCCCACACCTGTAATCGCAAGCTGACACGTTCGATCGCAGTTCAAAATTGCTAAATCTACGAACTGCCCAAGGTGGAGGGAGTACTTATGAAGATCAATATCTCCAAAATCCAAGTCAATCTTAAGAGAATCGCCTTGGCCGATTGCGGCCAATCCATGACCGAGTACGCACTGCTTTGTGCCCTGGTCGCTTTCGGAGCAACCGCCGGCTATCGAGATATGGCGACTGGCGTCGCCAGCGCCTATAACACGATCTCAGCCGACTTTGCCGGAGTCTTCGGTTCCGCCAGCGGCGGGAGCGGTGGCAATGGCGGAAACAATGGCGGCGGGAACGGCGGTGGAAACAACGGCGGCGGGAACAACGGCGGAGGCAATAACGGCGGCGGCAACGGTGGAAACGGTGGCGGCGGCAACGGTGGAAACGGTGGTGGTGGCAACGGCGGAAACGGCGGCGGTGGGAACGGTGGGAACGGCGGCGGCGGCAACGGTGGGAACGGCGGCGGCAACGGTGGCGGTGGCAATGGCGGTCACGGAGGCCACTAAAGCCTGATGCACGCAACTGCTCAGCGAGCCGCGAATCGGAGAACCCCTTCAAGGCCTGAGAAGGACAGAACCTCGCTTTTTGTTTGAAGTACAAGATCCTCAGATCCGGATTGCATCGCGAGAGGCGTTCGGGGGAACGAGTTCTGAGGCTAAAAATAGATTAAAGAGATCAGGGGGAACCAGGCGGGCTCTCGGCCTTACCCAAGGCCGGGGGCCCGTTTGGCGTGACCCGAAACTTTGGATTCAAAGCGACACCTATCGATAGGATGCGGCAACTTCTTTCGTCGACGCTGCGGTCGGCGCCATCCGGCAGTCATCCATGCCCTAGACAACGGCCTCAATACAGGACTTCGAACCTTCGCGTTGCATGGGCGACTCAGAAGCGTCCTCATCCGCGTTCTCTACGAAGAGGTCGAAGAGAACGGTGTACAGCCCCTGACGACTGGCAAGCCTCTTGCGGCGCGCCCTTAGAAATTCAAAGCGAAACGGCGAGCAATATTCCGCGCGCATCGAGAATGTCGGCGAAAAGTACTCGTGAGCATCCGCGATGGCGGAGATGATGAGCGAGCGCCAACTCATCTCGAGCAAATCCTTGAGCCGGTCTGAACCGTTCGATAGGCGGCGCATGCGCGCAGCAACCTGCTCGCAAAAGCTCAGAAGACGCAGGACCCCACGATCGAGAGGCTCGCCTTGTTCGGCCGCACGCGTGAAAAGCGTGAGCGAACCGCGCTTCAGGTCATCGCGAACATCCTGCAGATCGTCTCCTAACTGCAGCAGCGCGCCCCATTCGAATGCGGCTTCGCCTTCCTCTTCGGTCATCCAGCCGCGGGCCAGGGCGGCATCGGCCAATACCGACGTGCCGCCTTTCGCAAAGCTCAAGCGCAATAGTGCAGCATCGCTTAAGGATCGGTTTCGCTGTTGCGCAATGCTATCCTCCTGCGCCTGATGGATGGCCAGCATGCAGTCGAAGACTGCGGGGAATTGCTCGCGAGGATACTGCCCCTCAATCAGCGCCACCAGCGCCCACACTTGCGCTTCATGCCGGTTCAACGGCGTCGCAATGCTTCCGCGCAGCCGCTCGCGAAACCTATCGCTAAAGGCAAGCTTCGCCTCTAATGGCACGGCCTCGCTGTCGAGGTAGTTATCGGTGTAGGGGTAAAGAAGGCTATAGCCGAGAATCGAAGGCGTGATGCCGGAAGGCACGCCGAGCAAAGGCTGCAGTCCACACGCAGTCCACGCATTGCGGCAGGCCTGAATGGTGTCGGTCTGGCTCAGGCTCCCATCGAACTCCCGCGCGCGTCGTGCGAATTCGATGCCCGCGGGAAGAAAGTCGCCGGTGAGAAGCGCGGTGGATTCGGGTTCGAGATCGAGCGCGTTGGCGGCAAATTGAGCGAAGGACGCGATGAGGCGCTTTTGCGTCTCGGCGCGGGCAGCACGGCTTCGCGGAGCATGGCGGGCTTCCCACTCGACAGCGCGCATTTCGGCGTCGTAGGCGATTTCGCGGGCCTCGTGATCTCTGCGACTGTATTGAGGATCAAGCGACGCCGGATTGGCAGCGCAGGAATTCCATATTTCGGCGCAACGCGTAACCTGCGAATCGACCCATCTTCCTTCGTAGCGTTCCTTCATGCTGCATGGGAATACGGATTGCGGAGTTCGCGGGTTCCACGGCCGGCGATCAAATCGGGAGCAACGATCCTTTTGGGAGCGAACCCGCCGCATGAGTAAGGATCTCCTTATCCACCGCTTTCACATGGAGCACTTTTGCCGGGGTCTTATCCTCATCTATAGACCCGCCCGTGAGTGACTTCGCTCAATTCGTCAAGCAGCAGGCCGACATCGTCAAGATCGTCGAAGGATATATCCGTCTGCGAAACTCAGGCGCGCAGACGTTCAAGGGGCTATGCCCCTTTCACAAGGAAAAGACGCCATCCTTCAATGTGAACGGAGGGTCACGCCAGTTCTTCTACTGTTTTGGCTGCCAGGCTACGGGTGACGTGTTTTCGTTTGTGGGCAAGATCGAGAACGTGGGCTTTCCCGAAGCAGTGCGCATCGTCGCGCAAAAGTGCGGGATTCCCCTGCCAAAACGGGAGTATTCCTCGCCGGAGGAGGCGGCCGGAGCACTGCTGCGCGGAAAGCTTCTGGACTTGCACGAGGCGACAGCGAGCTGGTTTGAAGAGCAGTTGCGCGGACCAGAAGGAGCTGTCGCGCGTGAGTATCTGGCTGGTCGAGGCCTGACGCCGGAGGGAATCAAGGCCTTCCGGATTGGCTACGCGCCAGACAGCTTCAATGCGCTGCGCGATCGGCTGAGCGGCGTGGCAGATAACGAAACTCTGCGAGCCAGCGGCCTTTTTGCCTGGAAAGAACAGGGCGACGGAGGTCAGGGACCCATCTACGACCGCTTCCGCAAGCGAATTACTTTCCCGATCTGCAATGAGAGCGGGCGCGTGATCGCCTTCACCGCGCGAGCTCTCGAAACCGGCGAAAAGGCAGGCGCCAAATACATTAACTCGCCCGAGACGCCGCTTTATACGAAGGGCCTGGTCTTGTTCAACCTCGACAAGGCAAAGACCGCGATCCGCCAGGCTGAGTTCGCTCTGCTGGTCGAGGGCCAGATGGATTGCATCAGTGTCTATCTACGCGGAATTCAAAACGTGATCGCCACCAGCGGCACGGCTTTCACCGAGCAGCAGGTGGCGATTCTCAAGCGGCACACGTCGATGCCGGGTCGCGCCCCACAGGTTGTCGCCAACTTCGACCCAGACGATGCAGGCAACAATGCAGCAGCGAAGACAATTGCTTTACTTACTGAAGAAGGATTCAACATCAGAATCGTAACCCTGGACGACGGTCTGGACCCAGACCGCTTCATCCGCGAGCGAGGGGTAAACGCCTACATCGGGGCGGTAAAAGGCGCGCGCAACCAAGCCGATTTCCTGATCGAACGCGCACGACAGATGTTTCCCGGGGCAAGTGCCGAGCAGAAGGTACGAGCGATGAACTACCTTCTTCCCCACATTCGGCGCATCCCTGAAAAGTTGTCGCGGGACCAGTTTGCTGCCGACGCTGCGCAGAAGCTGGGAATCGACTCGGCGGTGTTGCGCGAGGAGATTCGGCACGCCGCTTTGAGGCGGCGGGATCATATCGAAGTGAGGCCCGCCAGCCTGACGGAGGTAGAGCGGGTGCTGCTGAGGGCGCTGGCCATTACCGACCCGGACAACGAGGCAGCGCGGCGGATCGCCTTTGAAGCGGTCACCACCCAGCCAAGCACTTTTGAAGGGCTAGGGTCGTTTCCAGCGCTGCAGTCTCTCGCGAGGCGCGGAGCGCAGGACCCTATGGAGATGGTGGAGGACCAGGCGCAAATGGCACTCTTAGCCGAAGCCCTGATGGGTGAAACTGGACCACCTTCGGCGGATACGGTTCAAGGCGCCATTGTGAGCCTCCAGAAACGCCGGATCGAGAGCGAAATCAGGAACTTGCGAGCTCGGATCGCGGAGGCCGAGCGGCGCGGCGACCATGCCGAGTTAGCCGTGCTGACACAACAGAAGCTTGATCTGGACCGAGCCCTGCGCAACTTGCACAGCTGATAGCTGCAGGCCAAGCTTGTCTGGCGCTGTGGGATTACGATCGGAATCGCCGCTTGCGCCCAAACAACCCATTCTTTGCAGCGTCGATCCGGTTTTCAGCGTCTAAACAACTGGGAACAGAGCGGGCGGGAGCGAAGCCGCCCGGCTCAGTCCCGGCCCGGTTTCCAGCGGCCGCTGTTCGCGCCTTGGAGAGCCGTCACATTTTCTTTGGCCGAAGTCGGGTCGACTATGGTAATCTATTGATCTCTGTGCGGATGCGCGCCCCCTCTGCCCCACATATGAGCTTCGGCTCGCGGGCGACCAGGCGAAACCTGAAGCGTGATATCCGGATTCCGAGCGATGAACTGAGCCGCTTCTTTTAGGTGGCGGGAAACCGAAGGTGCGCCCATACGCGCAAATTGTTCCTAGCGGAACTTTGTTGGCGCGAGCGGATGGGCGGCGCACCGTTGCGCGACGCGGTGTTGAATCTGAAGATCGCGCTGGAGAGCAGGACTGCATTGGCAACGAATGAGAAGTTTGAAGACGATATCCAGAACCTTATCGATACCGGTAAGGACAAGGGCTATCTCACCTACGGCGACGTGAATGACATTTTGCCGGAGGAGATGGGGACACCCGACGATCTGGACGATCTGATCACAACCATCGGCACCCAGGGTATCGACCTCTTGGACGCGCCAAAATTTGGCAGCGACAAGGACTTCGAACTGGAAGAGGGCGAGGATGTCGAACTCGACCTGACCCCTGGGACGCTTGAAAAAACCAACGATCCCGTGCGCATGTATTTGCGCGAGATGGGTACCGTACCGCTGTTGACGCGCGAAGGCGAAGTGGAGATCGCCAAGCGCATTGAGCGCGGACAGATGCGCGTGCTCAAGGCGATTTCGCGATCGCCGATCGTGATTCGCGAGATCGTCGCACTCGGCGAAGACCTGAAGCGCGGCGTGCGTAATGTGAAAGAAGTTGTGATCTTCGATGAAGAAGAGCTCACCGAAGACGTGGTGCAGGCGCGCGTGCGTTCGACGGTCACACGCATTGAAGCGCTGATCAAGCACCAGAAAAAAATTGCGGGATTCGAAGAGAAGCTGGAAGCAGCAAACAGCAAAACCAGCCAGCGCGAACTGCGCAAGACGCGCTGGGCCATTGCCCGCGAGAAGGTTTATGTTTCGCGCATTGTCCGCGAGCTGAAGTACACGGGCCTGGAACGGAAGCGGCTGCTCGACAAAGTCAACAAGACTGTCGACACCATGCGCACGCTGGAGCGGCAGATTCGCTCACTCGACCAGAAGTACGACGCGTCGAAGAGCGAAGAGCTGAAGAAGGAATATCGTCGCCAGCAAAAGAACTGCAAAATCGACCTCGAGAAAATCGAGGGCGATGCAGGCGTGTCGATTGCCGAACTGAAGCGCACGCAGCGCGAAATGATTCAGGGCGACATGGACGCCGAGCAGGCGAAGCGCGAGCTGATTGAAGCCAACCTTCGTCTCGTGGTTTCGATCGCGAAGAAGTACACGAACCGCGGATTGCAGTTCCTCGACCTGATTCAGGAAGGCAACATCGGCCTGATGAAGGCGGTAGACAAATTCGAGTACCGCCGCGGCTACAAGTTCTCGACCTATGCCACGTGGTGGATTCGCCAGGCGATCACGCGCGCCATTGCGGACCAGGCACGGACGATCCGCATCCCGGTGCACATGATCGAAACCATCAACAAGCTGATCCGGACGAGTCGCCAGTTAGTACAGGAGCTGGGCCGCGAGCCTTCGAGCGAAGAGATTGCGCGCCGCATGGATATTCCCGTGGCCAAGGTGCGCAAGGTGCTGAAGATTGCGCAGGAGCCGATATCGCTGGAGACACCGATCGGCGAAGAAGAAGATTCGCACCTCGGCGACTTCATCGAGGATCGCCAGGCTGTGTCGCCTTCCGAAGCTGTAATCAGCGTGAACCTGAAGGAATACACCTCGCAGGTACTCCGCACCCTGACGCCCCGTGAGGAACGCGTCATCAAGATGCGCTTCGGGCTCGAAGATGGCTCCGAGCACACCCTCGAAGAAGTTGGCCAGAGCTTCCAGGTCACACGCGAGCGCATCCGGCAAATCGAAGCCAAGGCGCTACGCAAGCTGCGGCATCCTTCGCGCAGCCGCAAACTGAAGGCGTTTGTGGATGGCGTCAAAGAAATGTAGTTTCGATTTTTATCTAGCTCTTCAAAGCCGCGATCTTCGGATCGCGGCTTTTGTTTTTTGACCGCATGCGCGCTGTCGTTAGGCGGCTGTCGTGACGGCGCCGTGCTAAACTTTGCCTTCCCCGGATTTGCCATCCCATTGAGGTCGCGCCCATGCGAGTATCTGTGCTCTCTTCGCTCTTTGCCACGCTTTCGCTTCTTGGCGTCGCTCCTACGGCCATATCTGCGCAGGCCGCTACGCCTTCGCGTACTCTGGTTCGTGCCGGCCATCTTCTCGATGTCCATACCGGAAAAACGCTCGACGCGCAGACCCTCGTCATCTCCGGCGATCGCATCGTCTCCATCGCGCCGACGGCCTCGACTCCGCCCTCGTCCGGCGATGCTGTCATCGATCTCGGCACGCTGACAGTTCTGCCGGGGCTGATCGACGTCCACACACACCTAACCAGCAACCCCGACTTCGATCCCTTCAAAGAGGTCACGGATACCGACGCGAAAGACGCCATCAATGGGGTCGTGAACGCGCGCACGACTCTGCTTGCCGGATTCACCACGGTGCGCAACGTCGGCGCTTCAGGATTCGTGGACGTGGATTTGCGCGACGCGATCAATGCCGGGCAGGTTGCTGGCCCCCACATGCAGGTGAGCGGACCGCTCCTCGGCATCACCGGCGGGCACTGCGATGAGAACCTGCTGCCCATCCGGTACCACGAAGTCGGCGACGGCGTAGCGGACGGCATCGCCGCCGTGCAACATCAGGTGCGCCAGAACATCAAATATGGAGCCGACCTGATTAAGATCTGCGCCACTGGCGGCGTCTTGTCCAAGGGCGACGATCCGCAAGCTTCGCAGTACACGCTTGAGGAGATGAAGGCGATTGTCGCGGACGCGCATCGTCTCGGCCGCAAAGTTGCCGCGCACGCGCATGGAGCGCAGGGCATCCTGTGGGCCAGCGAGGCAGGCGTCGATTCCATCGAGCATGGCAGCTATATCGACGATCAGGCAATCGAAGTGATGAAGAAGAACGGAACGTATCTTGTTCCCACGCTCTATCTCGAAGACTGGATGCTTGAATACGGCAAGCTCCCATCGTTCTACCAGCAGAAGATGAAGGACGTTTCGGCCGTGGCCAAGAAAAACATCCGGCATGCCTACGAATCGGGTATCAAGATTGCGCTGGGAACCGATGCGGCGGTCTACCCGCACGGCCTCAACGGACATGAGCTCGAAGTGTATGTACGTGACCTGGGGATGAAGCCCATCGAGGCCATTCAAAGCGCGACCGTGAACGCGGCTGACCTCATGGGCTGGGGCGATCGAACCGGATCGCTCGACCCAGGCAAATGGGCGGATATCATCGCCGTCGACGGGAACCCGCTCGGGGATGTGAAGCTATTGCAGAACGTCAAGTTCGTTATGAAAGCTGGGGTGGTCTACAAGAGCGCCGAGAAGTAGTCCCAACTCGGCCTGTTGAACCTACGCCATGATCTTCGGGTCACAGCACTTGTTTTTGGAGGCGTGCAAGGTTGGGTGGATTACTCAAAAGCCGTAGTTCTTCTTGCGCAGCGCATTCTTGTAGGCGTCTCGCGCCTTCTTGGCGGTCAATTCGGCGTCGTGGAGTGCGAAGCCGGCGTCATCCCACGCTTCCATCTGCGTCATCGAATGGTCGCCCTTCGCAAGAGCCTCTTCCGCGCGAATCGCATTCACCCATTGATCCACGGCCTGTTTATATGCCTTGTATAGCTGGTCGAAGTCGATGGCTTCCATGATCGCGACACTAATCTTGGACCTGTCGCGAGTCAATCGCGGACGGCATTTATTCACGGAAGTTTGATGTGCTGCAGACGGCGCTGCCTATGTCCCGATTGCAAATGCGCAGCAGGATAAGCCTTCCGGATCGCCACTTGCCATCTCTTCATAGGCTCTGCTAAAACGTTTTGCTTGGGGCTTTCGCCATTTTTGGGGGATCGGGAAAGGGTTCGACACATGACAAACTTCACACGCCGGCAATTCGGCAAAGGCGTAGCCGCGACGGCGGCGGCTGCCTACGCCGGTGTTTCACTTCCCCGGCTTGCTTTGGGCGAGGCAGCAACTCTCAGCTATCCCAGGGGATTTCTGTGGGGCTCCGCGACTGCGGCGTACCAGGTTGAGGGCGGAGCCAAAGACGATGGCCGCGGTCCGTCGATCTGGGACACGTTTGCGCATACGCCGGGTAAAACATTCCACGGTGAAACAGGCGACGTGGCCGACGATTCCTACCATCTCTACAAGGAAGACGTGCAGCTGATGAAGGCGCTCGGGGTGAGCACCTATCGCATGTCGATCTCCTGGTCACGGGTGATTCCCGATGGCGCGGGACAGCCAAATCCCAAGGGACTCGACTACTACAACCGCGTGATCGACGAACTGCTGGCGAACAACATCACTCCCTATGTCACGCTCTTCCACTGGGATCTGCCCCAGGCCCTCGACGGCGGGTGGCAGAACCGGGCCACGGCGAAATCGTTCGCGGATTATGCGGGCTATGTCACGAAGAAGCTCGGCGACCGCGTGCACCATTTCATGACCACGAATGAGTTCGTCTGCTTTACCGACCTGGGTTACAAGATTGGCCAATTTGCGCCGGGCCTGAAGCTCTCCGACGGCGAGTGCAACCAGGTTCGGCATCATGCCATTCTGGCGCACGGGCTCGGCGTACAAGCAATTCGTGCCAACACGCCCAGCGGCACGCAAGTGGGTCTGGCTGAAAACGCCAACGTCTATATCCCTGTCATCGAAACCCCGGAACATATTGCGGCGGCACGCGCGGCGACGCGCATCGGAAACGCGCCGTTCGTGACAGCAGTCATGGAAGGCAAATATCCAAGTGAGTACTTGCAGCACGAAGGCGCCAACGCCCCCAAGGTGGAAGAAGGCGACATGAAGGCCATTGGCAGCCCGCTGGACTTTGTCGGCCTGAATATCTATTTCCCGCTCTATGCGCGCGCCGATGACTCCCCGCAGGGTTTCGCTGTGGAACCGATGCCGAGCTCGTATCCGCACATGTATTCGCCGTGGCTCACGCTGGGCCCCGAGTGCATCTACTGGGGAGTGCGCAACGTTTGCGACTTGTGGAAGCCCAAGGCCATTTACATCACGGAGAACGGCACGTCCTCCGACGACGTGTTGACGCCCGCGGGGCGTGTCGAGGATGTGGATCGCATCATGTATCTTCGCAACCACCTCACGCACCTGCATCGCGCCGTGAAAGAGGGCTACCCGGTGCAGGGCTATTTCCTCTGGAGTTTGATGGACAACTTCGAGTGGGCCGATGGATTCTCGAAGCGCTTCGGCCTGCACTACGTGGACTTCAAGACGCTGAAGCGCACCCCGAAGCTGAGCGCCGAGTGGTACAAGGACGTGATCGCGAAGAATGCGGTGGTGTAGGGCTCCTTGGGATGCGCGCCGCCGCTAAGCGAAAAGGCTATGCGGCGGCCTCAATCTCCGCCAAATCTTCTGCGCTAAGCTTCAGCCCTGCGGCCGCGATGTTCTCTTCAAGATGCGCGACTTTCGACGTGCCGGGAATCGGAAGCATCACCGGCGAGCGATGCAGCAGCCACGCCAGCAGGAGCTGCGCGACCGTCGCTTCGTGGCGCTCTGCGATGGCCTCAAGGGTCCTCGCCGAGGGGTGATCCGCTTTGAGGATTTTTCCGGCGACCATCGGATACCACGGCAGAAACGCGATGCCACGCTGCTCACACCAGGCAAGCGTCTCTTCGTGGCGGCGATCGGCCACCGAATAGCGGTTCTGCACCGTCACAAAAGGCACGATCTTCTGCGCTTCTTCAATCTGTGCGGGCGTCACCTCGCTCAGGCCGATGTGGCGAATCTTGCCCTGCTCCTGCATCTGGCGGAGCGCGCCCAGCGACTCTTCGAGCGGCGTGCGCGGGTCGATGCGATGCAATTGATAGAGATCGATGCGCTGCAATTTCAACCGCCGCAGGCTCATCTCCACACACTGTATTAAATAGCCCGCGCGGCCCACGTACTCGGTCTTCGCGGGACCTTGGCGCGTGATGCCGCCCTTTGTGGCGATGACGAGGCCTGCTGGATACGGGTGCAGAGCTTCGACGATGAGCCGCTCGGCAATCTCCGGACCGTACGCATCGGCGGTATCAATGAGGGTGACTCCCAGTTCGACGGCGCGGCGCAGCACCCGGCGCGCTTCACCTGGGTCAGCCGGCTCGCCCCAAGCGCCATCGCCCACCAGGCGCATGGTGCCGTAGCCGAGGCGATGGACCGGAAGGTCGCCGCCGATCGAGAAGGTTTCGCTGATCGAAGCCGGTGGGTTATTCATGACCCCTTTGATGCTACGGCAACGGGGACGGGGGTGGCCTTTTGAGGCAGGGCGGGGAAGGAACTCGCCGTCTTGCCCCTGCGTATAGTTAAATGCAAGTCAAACGAGGGAAGGCCTATGAGCACGGTTTCGTATCCCAATGCGCAGGCAATTTTTTATCAGCAATATGAGTCGGCACGCCGCGATGAGGTGGTGGGGATTCTGCTGGCGCTCTTTCTGGGCACGTTCGGCATTCATCACTTTTATCTGCGCCGCGCAGGGCTGGGCATTCTTTATTGCTGTTTCTTGTGGACAGGCATCACCACGGTACTCGGTGTGGTTGAATGCTTCTTTATGCCCGGCCGAGTGCGGGAATTCAACGCCATCCAGGCAGCGGGAATTGCAGCAGCCTTGGGCATGAGCGCGCCGCCCATGGGTTGGCCCATTAACGTCACCGTGAATATGCCGCCTGCTCCCGGTGCGGTTCCCAGTTCGGCTCTGGCTCAGCCCGGAACGCTAGTGGCGTGCAGTAATTGCCAACGCACGAACCCCGCAGGAGCGCGCTTCTGCGCGGGATGCGGCACGGCTCTTTAGCGGCCCTACATATTCGCCTGACCCGAGCGCATCGACTCATTGAACTGCGGCTTGGTGAAATTGAGCGCGGCCTCAAGCGCAGCGTGGTACTCAGGTGCGCGCGCCAGCAATGCCTGCGTGGCTGAAGCATACTCGCCATCGAGCGTGACCATTCCTTCGCCCGCTTCATGGCCCGCCATGCGCAAAAGGTCAGCCTCAGTTGTGTTCAGGTATTGCGCATCGCGCGGATCGGCAATCCACACCGGCTTGCTTTCCCCTAAAACACCAGAGAGCCAGTAGACCTTGCGCAGCAGGTATTCCAGGCGCTCGGCATCGTTGGTCTCCGTGAAGAGAAACTTCTTCTGCCAGCGGCTGTAGTAGCGCGTGGTCACCGGTACCGGCTGGCGATTGCCCGACTTCACGAATTCAAGCTGGCCCAAATCGACGGTTTTGCGAATCGCGTTGTAGACGAAGGTTTCGGCGTAGGGCTGCTCCATGGCGGGAACAATCTCAGCGAACGTCACCGTAACAGAGGCCGCGACTTTGGCGTGCAGGTTATGCGCGCCGCCGTCGGCCAGATGCATTTCCCCATGCACGATGTAGGTGTCCGCGCCGGAAGTCGACCGATGGAAGGGCCACCGGAATTTGCCAAATGCGATGGGCAGCCCAGCCAGCGTGACGTAGCACTCGGGGCGCGGATTGCGCAGGCGCTTGGCTTCCGCGGACAGATGCGCTGTCATCTCGGGCAGCAGATTCGGCTTGTCGAACTCGAACGCCTGGCTTAATTCAAGCTGGAGCGATCGATCCTCGACACCGGGAATGCCGAGTTGAAAAATTACCGTCGGTTCGCCGTTGAAGTCGCTGCCCGACGAGGTCGACAGCAAGGTCAGACCGGCCAATGCGGCGGCCTTTTCGAGGGAAGCGACGAGAGAGGTTTTCGATTGAACAGTCATGCGTGGGGAATCCTGCGCTGAGATGGTTGCAACCTCCATTCTACGAGAGCGAACGGCCCGGCAGTTACAATACTGCTTGTGCCGTCCGCAGCGTCTTCGCCGATTATCGTCGCCGACAAACTGACCAAGGTCTATTCCGCAGGGCGCATCCAGGTTTCCGCCTTACGAGGCGTGTCATTTGAGGTTGCGGCGGGCGAGTTTGTCGCCGTCGTCGGGCCATCGGGCTCCGGCAAATCGACGCTTTTCTATCTCCTGGGCGGTCTGACGCGAGCGACGGAAGGGCGCGTCATCATTGACGGCATCGACTTTGGCAGCCTCAATGACGCCGAACGCACGCGCCTCCGCAAGCGCCGCATTGGCTTTGTCTTTCAGAAATTCAATCTGCTACCAACCCTCTCGGCAATGGGCAATATCGAGATTGCCTATGAAATCAGTGGACGCAAAGAGCCCATGGATCGGACCTATCTCGATCACCTGAGCGACCTGCTTTCGATTCAGGGACGGCTGCAGCACCGGCCTTCGGAGCTGAGCGGGGGCGAACAGCAACGCGTAGCGATTGCACGCGCCCTGATTACGCGGCCTGCGATCGTGCTCGCCGACGAACCGACCGGCAACCTGGACACTAAAAACTCTGAGGCCGTGCTGGCAATGTTGCAGCGCTCAAACCGCGAATTGGGGCAGACGACGCTGATGATTACGCACAATCCGGAGGCTGCGGCCATCGCCGGACGAATCCTGCACATGCGCGATGGCGAAATTGTGCGGATCGAGGCCGGAGCGGGAGCCGGCTCGGCCATCAGTAACGGCGTACGCGGGGCCTCCACGGCGGTTTGACCTGCTTTCAGACGGCCCGGTATACTCGAATCTGCGTTAAGCGGGAGTAGCTCAGTGGTAGAGCATCGCCTTGCCAAGGCGAGGGTCGCGAG
>CAZAQN010000066.1:0-19614 GCA_964487345.1 uncultured Occallatibacter sp.
CCTGGAGCAAATTCCTCGGCGTCCTCCAATGCAGCGGCCACAGCGCCCCCGCGTAGAACCGAAACCGCGGTGGCCGTCGTTCGATTTATCATCGTTGGCGACGATGGCAAACCTCTTCTCAAGGCGCTTCACGGAATTGCTCGTCCAATCAGATGAGCTTCTTAAAACGAAGCGTAATGCGTACAGCCAATTCAGCGGAGCATCCACGCAGGTGGACGACCACCTATTTCTGGGATGGAAAGTCAAGACCAAGAATCTTTTAGAGAAAGCGTGTGGCCTCGAATCGCAGCACTTCAAACAGTTCGAACAGGATGAAGTGCTCTCATGGACTGACTCTTTCGAGAGGGCAAGGAGGCTTAGAGCCATTTTGGAAGCGGCTCAAGAAGACTACGATGGGGGATATTTGAATAGCGTCCGGACGACAGTGCAAGCGGAAGTCTTCGATTCGGAATTAGAACAGGCATCAGAACTGTTAGCTAGCGGGTACAAAGCCCCAGCTGCTGTGGTAGCTGGAGTCGTTCTGGAGACAACCCTGAAAGATCTCTGCGACAAGAATGGAATTAATCGAGGCAAATTGGAGAAGATGAATGCGGACTTGCACAAAGCTGGGATTTACACGCTTCTAGTTCAGAAGCAAATCACGGCCCTCGCCCAAATTCGAAATGATGCAGCCCATGGGAATATCGGAACATTTCAGGACGCAGATGTGGAATCCATGATTGAACAGGTGCAGCGATTCGTTGCTGACCAAGCCTGACACTTCTTCGCCTCTTCTTCGCCAATCCGCTATAATCCCAGGATGGACTTCCAGCTCGTCACCACCTACAAACCCCGCGGCGATCAGCCACGCGCCATCGACGAGCTGATGCAGGGCCTAGCCGCCGGCGAAAAGCATCAGGTCCTCCTCGGCGTCACCGGCTCCGGCAAGACCTTCACCATGGCCAAGATCATCGAGCAGTCCAACCGCCCCGCGCTCATCCTCGCCCACAACAAAACCCTCGCCGCCCAGCTCTATCACGAGTTCAAGCAGTTCTTCCCCGGCAACGCCGTCGAGTACTTCGTCAGCTACTACGACTACTACCAGCCCGAAGCCTACATCCCCGCCGGCGACCTCTATATCGAAAAAGAAGCCACCATCAACGAGGAGCTCGACAAGCTCCGCCTCTCCGCGACGCGCTCCCTCTTCGAGCGCCGCGACGCCATCATCGTCAGCTCCGTCTCGTGCATCTACGGCCTAGGCTCGCCCGAAGCCTATTACGGCATGTTGCTACTGTTAGAAAAAGGTCAGAAGATCAGCCGCAAAGACATCACCCGCCGCCTGGTCGAAATCCTCTACGAGCGCAACGACGTCGACTTTCGCCGCGGCACCTTCCGCGTCCGTGGCGACGTCATCGAAGTCTTCCCCACCTACGACGAATCCGCCTATCGAATCGAACTCTTCGGCGACGAGATCGAATCGCTCTCCCAAATCGATCCTCTCTTCGGCAGCGTCAAGCAAAAATACGCGCGCCTCCCCATCTACCCCAAGAGCCATTACGTAGTCCAGCCCGAACGCAAATCGCAAGCCATCGACTCCATCGTCGCCGAGCTCAACGAGTGGGTCCCCAAGCTCGAAGCTGAAGGCCGCATGGTCGAGGCCCAGCGCATTCACCAGCGCACCCGCTTCGATCTCGAGATGATCAAGTCCATGGGCTACTGCCACGGCATCGAGAACTACTCGCGCCACTTCTCCGGCCGTCTGCCTGGCGAGCCCCCGCCGACTTTACTCGACTACTTCCCGCGCGACTTCCTTCTCTTCATTGATGAAAGCCACGCCACCATCCCGCAGGTCCACGGCATGTGGTTCGGCGATCGCAGTCGCAAGCAGAACCTCGTCGACTACGGCTTCCGTCTCCCTTCCGCCGTCGACAATCGTCCGCTCAAATTCGAGGAGTTCGAAAACCGTATCCACCAAACCATCTACGTCTCCGCAACGCCCGGCCCCTACGAGCTCACACGCTCCGCCGGCGTGGTAGTCGAACAAGTCATCCGCCCCACGGGCCTCGTCGATCCACAAGTTGAAATCCGTCCCGTGAAAGGCCAAATCGACGACCTGCTCGCCGAAATCCGCGACCGGGCAAAAAAAAATGAGCGCGTCCTAGTCACCACCCTCACCAAGCGCATGGCCGAGGACCTCGCCGGCTACTACACCGAGGTCGGCGTCCGCTGCCGCTACATGCATTCAGAAATCGAAACCCTGGAGCGCGTCAAAATCCTCGCCGCCCTGCGCAAAGGTGAGTTCGATGTTTTGATCGGCATCAATCTACTCCGCGAAGGCCTCGACCTGCCCGAAGTCTCGCTCGTCGCCATCCTCGACGCCGACAAGGAAGGCTTCCTCCGCTCCACCGGTTCCCTGATCCAAACCATGGGCCGCGCCGCAAGACATTTGGAAGGCCGCGCCATCCTCTACGCCGATCGCATGACGGATTCGATGAAGAATGCCATCGGCGAAACCGATCGCCGCCGCGTCATCCAGACCGCCTACAACGAGGAGCACGGCATCGTGCCGCAATCCATCATCAACACCATGGACATGGGCCTCGCCCAGATCCTCCGCGCCGAATATGGCGACGCGGAAATCGAAGCCGTAGAAAGCCTGCCCGACTTCACCACGCAAGCCGAAGTCGACCAATACATCGCCAAGCTAGAAACCGAAATGCGCGAAGCCGCCAAGAGATTCGAATTCGAAAAAGCCGCCCGCCTCCGCGATAGCATCAAGGAACTCCGCGAAAAAGAATTCCTCTTCGGCTAGTCCTTCTTACCTCGTGGGGTTGCTCGCCCTGCCATTGACGAGGCGGATTTGCGGCTACACCCCTATGGCGCACTCACCACTTCCAACACCGTGAATCCCTCAAACGACCCGCTGTTATACCGAATCCTCGCCCGAATCGTCGCGTCAGACGACAACCGGCTCAGACTTGAGGGATCAGCACTCTTGTAGAACGCCTTCAGTTTGTCATAGCCATGGCTGTTGTCCAGGTAGCGAAGCACAACGCTGATCGCCCGTCGCGGCTGCATGCCTGCCGGATAGCGGGGTAGCTGGGCCCGCGGTATGCCAAGGTTCCTGCACTGCGGCCCATTCGGGTTCGTGGTGCGAATGCAGAAATCGATGAGGAAACATTCCTTCATCGTCCTGCCGAGGCAGGTGCTCTCCAGGGGTTCGGGCAACCACACCAGCACGATGCTGTCTCCGCCGCCCGGGAAATCGGGCGCCTGCACGTACAGTGTCTGCTCCATCTCAATCCCATCGGCCTGGCCGCCCGCCCCGGCCGCGATGGCCGGCGAGGGGGTGGCCGCAAACCCTGGCACAACGAAGAATAGAAACAACGCATGCAGAGCGCGAACCGAATTAGCCATAGATTCATGCCATCCGAAACAGTGCATATATTGTGCCACGGAGCGAACGCTCTTGCCCCGCATTGGCAATCCGGGTCAGCTATCCAGATTCCAACAGAATTTGCATCGCAAAATCCGCCGGGGTGCCCCAGGTCTCGCTTTTGAGACCTGGGAAAGCAACTAACTTTAACCTACGGAATGATCGTGCGCTGGAAAGCCGCCGAACTCCGCGACAGCATCAAGGATCTCGCCGAGAGAGAATTCCTCTTCGACCGATCATCATCTTCAAGCGTGTTGCAGCAGCTCAGTACGGTACTTCGGAGCCAGCGCCACTACTTTCGCTATAAAAGCCTCTTGCGCTGCCGCATCTAGTTTGGGGGGCGGACTCGTTCGGGTCGCTACCGGTACCCCGATCTCCGCGAAGAACTCTTCCTGCCCGGCGGGCGCACAGATGCACAAGAGACGAACGGGCTTATCGCTTGCGTTGCGGAATTGATGGGGCGCATTCGCTGGAATGTGGATCGTCTGGCCCGCCTTTACCACCGACTTCGTCCCACGGAAGGTCGCCTCCATCTCGCCTTCAAGCAGCAGGAACGACTCCTCGAAGTCGTGACGGTGCGGAGGAGGGCCGCCCCCCGGCGGAATGTGCATATCGATCAAACAGAAACGCCCAGCCGTATCCTTGCCGCTGAGCAGAACCGTGTAGGTGTCCCCCACTAATCCAATGTGTGGCCGACTGGGTTCATCTCCCTCGGCCACGACGAGGTTTCGTTTCACATCATCAGGCGGAAGGGACGTTTGAGCCGAAAACTCTCCACTGTTCTGTTTCATATCAGTTCTCCTTTGCGGAATCTAAGCGATGCTCGGTAGTGATTGGATGCAATTGGACTTCAATTCTCTGCCGGGTGCCCCATCCAAGCCCTGCTTGGGTGGGAGAGCGAGGAACTCCTTCGGTTCTCTGTGCCCCCTGTTCCCTACTCGCTGTTCCCTGTTTCGCACATTCCAATCGCCTCCCTCCACCCATGGTGTGAGCTAAATCACACCGCGAAGCCCTATCATAAGAAGAGAATCACCTTAACCGCTCCCCTCGCACTCGAATCTTGATGCGAGAATGAGGTTGGAGTTTCCATGGCAACCCTAGGCAGTTTCGCCCTACTTATCGCTCTGGCGCTGGCCGCCTACAATCTCCTCGCGGGTAGCGTGGCACTGCGGTTAATTGCGACAGGACAGCCCACGGCTGTTTCGCCCGAGCGCCTCGCCGACACCGCCCGCCGCGCCGGAATCGCCGGCTTCTACGCCATCACCGTAGCCGCCTTCGCGCTGGTATGGTCCGTCTTCACCAACGACTTCTCCATCACCTACATCCTCGAGCACTCCAACCGCGCTCTGCCTGCCCCCTACAAATTCGCGGCTCTATGGAGCGGCCAGGAAGGCTCTCTGCTCCTGTGGGCCTGGCTGCTCGGCACCTACGGCTTCGTCCTCCGCCTCACCCACAAAACCGACGTCAAGCTCTACGCCTACGCCGGCACAATTCTCGCCGGCATTCAGGTCTTCTTTCTTTCCGTCGTCAACTTCGCAGCGCCACCCTTCGCCCTGCTGAAAGGCGCAATCCCCGACGACGGCAACGGCCTCAATCCTCTTCTCCAATATCCAGAGATGGTCATCCATCCGCCGATGCTCTACCTCGGCTACGTCGGATTCTCGGTGCCCTTCGCCTTCGCCCTCGGCGCACTCATGATGCGCTACCCCGGCGAAAAATGGATCCGAATCACCCGTGTTTGGACCCTCGTCACCTGGCTCTTCCTCACCTGCGGCATCTTCCTTGGCATGCACTGGGCCTATGCCGTGCTCGGCTGGGGCGGCTACTGGGGCTGGGACCCGGTCGAAAACGCGAGCTTCATGCCCTGGCTCACGGGCACAGCCTTCCTCCACTCCGTCATGATGCAGGAGCGCAAAGGCATGATGAAGAGCTGGAACGTGTGGCTCATCTTCTCGACGTTCCTGCTCACGCTCCTCGGCACATTGCTTACGCGCGCCGGCCTCGTCAGCTCAGTTCATGCCTTCGCGCAGTCTTCCATCGGCACATGGTTCGTCGTGTTCATGGGAATCACTCTGGCCGTCTGCATCTTCACCTACATCCTGCAGCGCAACCACCTCCAGAGCGAGCAGCACCTCGAGTCCCTCGTCAGCCGCGAGTCAAGCTTCCTCTTCAACAATCTGGTCCTGCTCGTCGCATGCTTCGTCATTCTTTGGGGCACACTGTTCCCCATCCTGAGCGAATATGTGCAGGGCAGCAAAGTCACCGTCGGCGCGCCGTTCTATAACCGCGTAGCAATCCCCATCGGACTCTTCCTGCTCTTCCTCACCGGCGTCGGCCCCCTCCTCCCCTGGCGCGCCACATCGCTGCGAGCCGTCCGCCGCAACTTCGTCGTGCCCACCATCGCATTGTGGGCCACGGTCATCGTCTGCCTCGCCGCCGGCGTGCAGCCCTGGAAAAACGGCGCATTCGATGCCGGCAACTTCTACGCGTTGGTCGGTTTCGCACTTGCGGCCGCAGTCTTCGCGGCTATTCTTTCTGAATTCCTCCGCGGCGGCGCAGTCCTGGCGAAACAAACCCATCGCAATCTCCTGTCGGGAATCTTCCTGCTCGTCCGCCGCAACACCCGACGCTACGGCGGCTACATCATCCACATCGGCGTCGTCATCGTCGTCGTGGGCCTCTGCGGTTCAGCCTTCAATCGCAATGAAGAGCGCGAACTCCCTCTCCACGGCACGCTGCCCATCGGCCCTTACACGCTCGTGAATGTCGGCTTCACCCAGGACTCCAATGCGAACTACAACTCCGAGTATGCGCAGCTCGATGTCTATAAGAACGGCAAAAAGCTCTTTCAGATGACGCCCGAGAAGCGCATCTACATCGCCAGCGAGCAGCCGCAAACCATGGTCGCCATCCACTCCGTTCCCGGCTGGGATTTGTACGTAGTCTACGAAGGCACCAATCCCGACACCGGCCAGCCCATCATCAAAGCTTTCCTCAATCCGTTAGTCGGCTGGATCTGGGCCGGCGTCGTCTTCATCGTCTGGGGCACCTTCATAGCCCTCGTCCCCGCGGCCATCCCAGCCACAGCATCCCTCCGCGTCCCCGCGACAAAAGCCGTGCCCGCAGAGCCCGTCTTCAAGGGAGGTGACTGATGGCAACGCGCAATCATCCATCGGAGGGAGCAGGGGCCTTCAGGCCCCTGAATGAGAGTCAAATTCTGTCGCGGGCTTTAGCCCCGGAGGACACCTCTCCTCTCAACACAAAACAGATTTGTCATCCTGAGCGGAGCGCGTTTGGGGCCCCGATCGCACGTCAGTGCGATCGGGGTAAGCGAAGCGAAGGATCTGCTTTTACGGAGCCGAAATCAGCACGAAAATGGGTGCCCCAGGTCTGGATACCGGGGTCCCCGGCGACAGGTCTTCGTCGCTGGGGTGGTTTGAGACCTGGGAAAGCAACGAACCCGACCCCGACGGCCTGTCATCCTGAGCGAGCAGAGCGAGTCGAAGGATCTGCGGTTGCTTCTCGCGATGCTTCGAGCAGGCGGAACATGGGTGCCTCATCCTTTCTGCGCATTTTGCCGAAAGGGTGGGGAAGCACAGCCCTGAGAACCGTCGAAGCCTTGCTCCTAGCCATAGCCGTCTGCTTCTCAACCGCCGCCTCCAACTCGAGCTCCCGCTTCAACGACCTAGGCCATCGCCTCATGTGCACATGCAGCTGCGCCCAACTGCTCGGCGAGTGCAATCACGTAGGCTGCCCCGAGTCGGGCCATATGCGTGACGAACTAAGCGCCGCCATCGCCTCCGGCGCAACAGATGAGCAAATACTCACGAGCTTCGCCGCCAAATATGGAGCGACGGTCCTCGCCGCGCCCACCACCCACGGCTTCGATCTCGTAGCCTGGATCGCTCCCTTCGCGGTCTTCGCCGCCGCTCTTCTCGGAACCATCCTGCTGGTCCGCCACTGGTCCGTAGGCCGCACACAACCCGCTCAGCTTTCCGACCCCACAATCGACGCCCTGCGTGACAAGATCCGCCGCGAAACCGGCGCGGGCGTCGACGGAGGCATTTGACATGACTGAATCGCAAGGCCTCATCGCCGGCATCCTGCTCGCCCTCGCGCTAGGCATTTACACCTTCTGGCCCGACAACGTCTTCGCCAGCCAGCACGAGAAAACGCGCCTCGAATATCTCCTCGAGCGCAAAGATCAGCTCTACGAGAATCTCCGCGATCTCAACTTTGAATACCGCGCCGGCAAATATCCCGAAGAAGACTTCTTTGCCCAGCGCGCCCTGCTCGAAAACGAAACCGCCCAGCTCATGGCCGAAATCGACTTCCTCCAGCAGCACGCCTGACCGCCATGCATTTGGAAACTTCAAAGCAGCACGAAAATGGGTGCCCCCGGTCTGGATTTTCAGACCTGGAAAAGCAACAAACTTGCACGCATCGCCCGTCATCCCCAACGAGCGCAGCGAGTCGCAGGACCTGCCTTTCGCGATGTAGAAATCGGCACGAAATTGGGTGCCCCATCCTAGCCGCGCATTTTGCGGCTAGGGTGGGAAAGCACAAGCTCCAACCAAGAGATTTTGCTCTTCAGAAGAATTTGCAATTTGTTTTTGAATTGTCATCCTGAGCGAGCGCAGCGAGTCGAAGGACCTGCGTTTCGCGATGTAGAAATCAGCACGAAATTGGGTGCCCCATCCTAGCCGCGCCTTTTGCGGCTAGGGTGGGAAAGCACGAAAGCAAAAAGTTTTGTAACAGGGCACGACTTCAGTCGTGCCGAAAAATGTGCAATAGAAGTTGGGCTTTAGCCCCTGCATGTTTTTCGGGAGTTGTCACCCTGAGCGGAGTAGCTCGGGCCCCGCGGACGCGTTAGCGTACGTGGGGAAAGCGGACCCCGGGGTTCCCACCGACAGGTCTTCTCTTCGTCTGTGGGGTGAAGAAACGAAGGACCTGCTGATCGCGATTTGTGCAGGTCACAGAACTCAAACCAAAACGTACGAATAGGACATCATGAACGCCTCACGATTCATTCCCGCGGCCACCCTTTTCCTGGTCGCCACTCTCTCCCAAGCCGCCACCGTCACCGGAACCGTCATCGACAAAACCACCGGCAAACCCGCCGCCGGCGACACCGTAGTCCTCGTCGACGTGCAAGCCGGCATGGGTGAAGTCGCCCACGCCACCACCAACGCAATGGGCTTCTATACCCTCAACGAGCCCGGCAGCGGACCCTACCTCATTCGCGTCACACACCAGGGCGCCGGCTACTTCATCGCCGCGCCGCAGGGCAACGCCCCTGGAGACATCCCCGTCTATGACGTCGCCGCCAAAGTCGACGGTGTCTCCATCGAAGCCGACGTCTTCGAGGTCGAAGGCGACGCCAATCAGCTCCGCGTCACCGAGCGCTACTTCGTCCACAACAACAGCATGCCGCCGCGCACCCAGTGGACCCCGCGCTCCTTTGAGATCGCTCTGCCGCCCGAAGCCACGATCGGCGGAGTCGCAGCGCAGCGGCCAACGGGGCTTCCGACAAGCGTCAAGCTCGACCCCACAGGTGCGAAGGGCCACTACGCTTTCAACTTTCCCATCCAACCCGATGAAGGCGACAAAGACACGCTCTTTCAAATCGAGTACACCGTCCCCTACACCGATGGAAAATTCACCTTCCGTCCGCAGGTAACTCTGCCCACGCAAAGCATCGGCGTGCTGCTCCCCAAGAGCATGACCTTCGCATCCGGCTCCGGCCCCGCCTTCCAGCCCATCACGCAGGACCCCGGCATCCAGACCTACGTCGCCAAAAACGCCGCGCCCGGCAAATCCTTCGAGTTCACCATCTCGGGAACCGGCTCCATTCCCCGCGAAGCCCAAGGCGGCCCGCAGGGTCCGGGCGCAGAGCAGTCCACCACCGCGACGCCCGGCACCACACCCGGCGGCGGCATCGGCGAACCCATCAACACGCCCGACCCCTTAAGCAAATACAAATGGTGGATTCTCGGCGGTCTCGGTCTTCTTCTGGCCACAGCCGCAGCCTTCTTCCTCCGCAAACCAGCTGGAACAGCCGCCACGACACTCGCCACACCAGGCGCACCACACCCAGCCACAGTGCCCACACCAGCATTCAGCACGCGCACCGCGTCGCCGACCTTCACGGCGATCGCATCGACCTCGCCGGCCTCCCAAAACGCCGCTCTCCTCAATGCACTCAAAGAAGAACTCTTCGCGCTGGAAAGCGAAAAGCTGAACGGCACGCTCACGCCCGAAGAATACGCCGAGGTCAAACCCGCGCTCGAAGTCGTCCTCAAGCGCGCACTCAAGCGCAACACGTAGCTGCTTGCGTTTCGCGATCCAACAATCCGCATGAAAATGGGTGCCCCATTCTAAACTCGGCACTTCGAAGAAGAGCCGAGTCTAGGGTGGGAAAGCACGAACTCAATCTAGCCGCGCTCCGATTCGCACGGACTTCGTGCTCCATCACTGGTGCCGATAAGTCGATTGGATTGACGCCGGCTTTAGCCGCTGAGGGATGTATTTCACAATCTTTCTCGGAACTTTTGACTCTTTCCGCAGCCCGTTCAGGCCCCTGAATGAATCCCGCAATCGAGCGTGGGCTTTTAGCCCCGGACGAATATTGTTTTCATAAACGATTCCACAGTGCAGACACAGCCGGAGGATCTAAATTGCTCTCTTCTTCACTTCCAGCGCTCAATCTTTGCCCACCGTCAGTACGTTCGTACCCTCAGAACCCATCGGTAATCTTTGGCTCGCCTGTGGACCGGGATAAGCTCGCACCATAGACATAGATTCGATTCCCTACAGCAGTCTCCTAGCAAACAAAGAGCCCTGTCTTTTGAGCAGGGCTCTTCTGTTTCTGAAATCCAATGATCGTTCTCTGGTGGTGCTCGTCCTGGTTGTGCCGCTGCGTCCAATACTCCTTCTTGTCGGCATCGCGCGTGGCGGGACGCGACTGTTCCACGCCTCACAATTGTTCCACGTGGAACAATTGTGGCGTTTGGCACAGGTGTCGGGCGGGTTTGCACAAAATAGCGGCGACTCAGATACCGAAAAGCTGCACCGTTTCGAGGGAAAGCGGAGCGCGATTTCAAGTTTCCTCGCGGGAAGGACTGAGTCTTCCGGATGTCGGCGAGTGTATCGGCGATGAATGGAGAATCCTCCTGACGACATGCGCGTTTCCCAGGACCTATCCACCCGTCGATTTGATTCTCGGTATTTGCCGTCACCCGAAGACGATCGACTCAACAGAACGCCACAAGCGCGATTCGACCACCCGGAAAACTTTAGTGTGGATCTGCCACGCGGCGTGCTGAAAGGGCGAAGCACCTCGTAATCCGATTGCAATCCCTTGGAAAATTGAGCACTTACTTCACGGGATGCCGGCCAGCCTGGGTTCTCGGCAGCGGTACTGTCGCGCAGAAACCCGGAAACGAAGGTTACCTCGGACTAGGTTACCCGATAAGTGGTATGTCAGGGCAAAGTCAAATGAACCTAGACTGGCTCTGAATCAAAGTACCTTGCGCTTCCCCTCCCCCACGCAGGGCCCCTTATTAAGCGCGAATGACCTTATTGATTCAGAGGCAATCAGCTTATGCGATTCGAGAAGCTCCTTCTGGTTTGCGCCGCCGCCGTTTTCATAGGCCGAGCCGGCGCGCAGGATATTACCGGGACAATTCTCATCAAGAAGAAGCTGACAAAACCCAGCGTCACAGCGTCGGTCTCCGTCTATCAACGCGGCACGGCCGTGAAACTCGGGAAAGACGCTGACGACGGTCCGATCGCCTACGAACAGTCGCACGTTGTGGTCTATCTCGAAGGTACGGGTCCAGGTGCCGGCGACGATTCGAGACCCACTGCACAGGTGCAGCAGCTGGACCGCCGGTTCGTTCCCGATGTGGTTGTGGTCCCCATTGGTTCCGCCGTTTCGTTTCCGAACATGGACCCGATCTTTCATAACATCTATTCGCTTTCAAAGCCCAAGACATTCGATCTCGGAAGCTACGATAAAGGCGAAACGCGCAAGGTCCTCTTCCCCAAGCCCGGAATCGTCGAAGTCTACTGCCACCTGCATCCCAACATGGCTGCCACCATCGTTGTGACTCCCAACCGCTGGTATGCTCGACCAGATCGCGATGGCCAATATCGCATTCCGAATGTGCCGCCCGGACAATACACGATCGTTGCCTGGCACAAATCCGCCGGATACTTTCGCAAATCCATTACCGTCGAGAGCGGGCACGACTCGGTCGCCGATTTCTTCATTCCCCTCGAGGCGGATCCGAAACAAGAGGCACAGACGATTCGCGATCCAAATCACGCGGGTGGTACCAGATGACAACTCGCTTCCGAACCCGCGCATTCCTGATCTGCTTCATCCCCTTCGCATTGTTGTTAGCGAGCAGCTTCTGGATGATTCAACGGTTCGTGCAATCGACCGTGCGCGATGGACTCCACGCCTCGTTGCGTAAGAGCCAGGTAGCGATTGCGAGTATTCATGCCAAGGGCGACTTGCAAAACAGCCGCTTCCTCAAGGTTGCCGGCGAGAACACGGCTCTGAAAGCGGGGATGCAACTGCTCCTCGCCAACCCTCACAGCGAAACGGCGCGACGCACTGTCGAAGATCAATTGCGTGAGCTGGGCGAGCACATGGGCTTCGATTTCATGCTCATCTCCGCGCCAGGCGGGTCGCCGCTCGCCGGAGTCGTCCGCTACGCCGCGGCGCGTACCGACACACATGGTCAACTCATCCCTTTGGACCTTTCCCTGGTCGATCGCCACCACGCGGGATTTCTGCTTCTCGCTGGCCATAGCTTCCAGGTGGCATCCGTACCTGTCGATGAGAACGACGAGAATCTTGGCGTCCTTTCGGTGGGCGAGTACTTTGACTTTTCCGACCTCACCACGCAAGTCGCCCTGATTCATAACGGAAAAGTAATCGACTCCAACATCCCAAACGTCCCGACTGATGAGCTGGAGCGTGCCGTGGCTGGCTGCAAAGAGCCGTCGGAATGCGACCTGCGATTGCAAGGCGCCAATTGGATATCGCTTCCCATGGAATCGTATGGCGATGAGTTTCGTCTGCTCAGTTTCGAAAACGTTGACGAGGCTACAGCTCCCATTCAATCCAGGCTGCATAAGCTCTTTTTGACGTTGGCATTCGTTTGTGTCCTCGTTGCTCTCCTGTGCAGCGTTGGTTCATCTAGTTCCATCGTTAAACCGATCGCGGCGGTTGTTGCCCATCTACGCAATGCCGTGGGCACCGGCAAGCTCCCTGAGCTCGAAGGCCAGACTTCCTCGATTCGCGAGATTCAGGAACTAGCCGAAATCTACAACCGCGCCGCGGTTTCCGTCCGTGCCGCGGGCGAGAATCTTGAAGCCGCCTACCTTGAGTTTGTCGGTTCCCTCGCCAATGCGCTCGACGCACGCGATCAATACACCGCCGGTCACAGCAGCCGCGTCAGCCAGCTATCGTGCGCCACCGCATCAGCTCTCGAACTCGGTCCGGACGAAGTGGAACGCATTCGCATCGGCGCGCTGCTCCACGACGTGGGAAAAATCGGAATCGCTGACAGCGTATTGCAAAAACCCGGCCGGCTTACCGACGAGGAATTCGCGCTCGTCAAGCAGCACCCCGTCATCGGCCGTCGCATTCTCGAGGGAGTCCAGGGCTTTGCGCCGTACCTCGCGGCCGTCGAGTTGCATCACGAGAACTGGGATGGCACCGGCTACCCCAAAGGGCAGGCAGGCTACGAAACGCCCATCGAAGCGCGCATCATCCACGTTTCGGATGCATACGACGCCATGACCACCAACCGCTCCTATCGGCGCGGCATGTCGCATGAAAAGGCCATTTCGATTCTCATTCAATATGCCGGCATTCAGTTCGATCCGCATATTGTTGAAACCTTCGTGAACCTCCCGCGCGAAGTTCTCACCGAACATGCGGCGGCACAGAAGGCCGCCCTGGAAGCAGAGCAATCCGTTTTGGCGGTGGCATAGTGAGAAAGTCCTGTCCCATCGCGGCTTTTCTGTGCCTGCTCTTCGCGGTGTCGAGCGCACCATTCCTCCGTGCGCAGGAAGCGTCCTCGGGATTCGATCTTCGCGCCACACTCACAGCCCAGACTGTGGCTTCAAACGACCTTTCTGAAGCACCACGATCTGGCTCTCCCATGATCCTCGGCACCCGGGATGTTCTCTATCCGACCTGGAAGATCGGCGACCACTGGTTCGTTACCGGTGCGCTGCAATTCGCGACACGCCCCTTCTTTTACGCGGATCTTTCAACCGCGGGATATGGTGCGAAAGGCGCAATACTTCAGTCCACGCTCAACTACTCGCGAGTCTCTGACAAAGGTTCTGTTCTCGTGCGCGTGGGAGAAATGTCGACGGCCTTCGGCTCCTTCCCGCTGCGTTACGACGATGCCGACAACGCGTTGGTCGATCTGCCCATCCAGTACGGCTACTACTACGCGCCCGTTTCAATATCCGGCGTCGCGGGTGCACAGATCGACGCGACAAGGGGCAAGTGGGACGCCAGAGCGCAATTTGCCAATTCGTCGCCCGCCAATCCGCGCAGTCTCTTCGCGAAAGATCAGTACGGTAACTGGGCCGGAGGCGCCGGTTATACCATTCGCCAGGGTTTCCGTGTCGGCGTTTCCGGATACCGCGGGCCCTACCTCGACCGCCAATATGAATACTTCTACCCAGGAGAAGCGAATCCCAACACATTGCCTGCGCACGCTATCGGCCTCGATGTGAGTTGGGTGCATGGCCACACCAGCGTGCAGGGCGAGGCGCAGAGGTTTGTCATGCCCTACACGGTCATTCCGACATTTCGCGAATCGGCGGAATACGTCGAAGTCAAACAGGTGCTGAGCCCACGCTGGTACCTGGCGTTCCGGCCCGGTTTCTCTACGGCAAGCGAAGGCGGCAAAGAGCAGAACTTTGAGACGGCGGCAGGCTTTCGCGCCAACAGGCTGCAACTCATCAAAGCCAGCTACGAATACGAACACTACACTCCCGACAATCAACCGAATGACAAGATATTCGCTATCCAATTCATCACAACTTTGCACAAAGCTGTTGGACGCGAATAAAGCAGTCTCCGCGTGCAGGTCGTGGATTGGCGCCCGCATGCCCGACGATGCGTAAATCGAACCCCACTTGCTAAAAGCATCTCAACGCACTCAGCGAACTATCCAACGGTTCAATCCGAGTTCCAGGCGGTTGAGCGGAGCGAAGAATCTGCTTTTCGCGAAGCCTCGATCCGCACGAAAATGGGTGCCCCAGGTCTCGCTTTTGAGCTTGGGCCTAGCCTCTATTGTGCGCTGGGGGCTTGAAATTCTCTGCAACGAAGGCGGCGATCATCTACGTCCCTTCTAGTCGCCCATGCGGCCTTCGGCATGCGGGATCGAACCCCGAACTCGTGAACGAAAGTAAGAAAACTGACGACAACGGCGTTTATGGGGACCGATCTTCGAGACTCAGCCAATTCAGGGTCAATGAGTGCATAGGGCTGTTCTCAACAGTCGAGCATCAAGTTTCAAGCCTGACAGCAATCTAGGCTCAATCCGGGTGGGGTATCTCGCCGTGGGAGGAAAGAATCAGCGAGTTGGAATCAATAGGCCGGTGGCAACCTCATATTTCGGATAACCAAGCGGTAGCGCTCATCGGAGTGGAGGAAGTCATATGCCGGGTCGTTCTGCACCCAGAGCAGAAGCGGAGAATGCTCCCGATAGCCTTGTTCGAGAAGAGAGAGGGTCTCCTCGCGGTCGCCGAGCTGGGCGTAAAGGAGGGACAGATCAACGGGCGAGACATACTGCGAAGAGGATTTCTTTTTGAGGTCGCCCAATTGCCAGCGGACCACGTTCTTGTATCCTCCCTGCTGGAAGGCACGCCTCACAGTCGCAACGGAGGCCTCCTCTCCTTGCAATGTCAACAATTTCTCCAGTTCCATCGTGGCCTCTTTGTACATGCCTTTACACCTGTAGGTCACATACAGAATCCAGTGAAGACCCCAATCGTTGGGAGCCGAATCCAGTCGCTGGAGGGCGTCTGTCAGAGCCGCGTCGTACTGACGCGCAAGCTGGTAGGAGTAATCCAAAGCCCAGGGACGCGCGAAGGGATCGAGTTCGGTCGCTTTCTTCTGCGCTTCGATGGCTTCCTGGTTGCGGTTGAGAGCGGCAAGAATCTTGGCGCGAAAGTGATATGCCTCTGCGAACTCCGGGTCAAGCTCGATCGCCCGCTTGCATTCCTGATCTGAGCGCGTCCAGTCCCAGCGATTTATAAAGATTGCTGCACATAGGGCGAGGTGCGCTTCGGGAAGTGTGTCGTCGAGTTGAACCGCCTTGTTGGCTGCATCTTCCCCCGCCGCCAGCGTTTCCGCCGGGCTCTTCTGGCCATCGATGGCGCTTGCGTCGTAGTAATTCGCCAAGCCGCTCCATCCGGGTGCATAGTCCGGCTGCAGTTCCGTCGCTTTCTTGAAATATTCGAAGGACTTTGCGTTCTGACTGGCATACCAAAGATAGCGGCCGCGCAGGTAGGCATCGTGCGCTTCGGGATTGACATAGCGCTGGCTCGCCGATACGGACACAGCGCTGTTGAGGCGTTTTGCGATGGTCTGTGCGGCTTCGTTCGGAAGCGAAGCAATGTCGCCCGCATCGCGGTCATAGCTTTCCGCCCATAGGTGCGTGTCGCTGGGCGCCTGGATGAGCTGGATGGTCATGTGAACTTTGTCGCCGGAACGAGCGATCGATCCTTCGAGGATACCGTCGACGCCAAGCGCTCGCGCTATCTCCGGCAAGGGGCGGCGAACTCCCTTGTATTGCATGACGGAGGTTCGGGAGACAACACGGAGGGTCGAGTTCTTGGCCAGCATGGTAATCAGCTCATCGGTCATGCCGTCGGCGAAGTAATCCTGAGACGGGTCGCCGGAGAGGTTATCGAGCGGAAGAACAGCCAGAGATTTGATCTGAGGGCTCGCAGAGAGGCCTCGGAATCGAGCTGCCAAACCGCGCGTAGCCGGACTTATAGCAATGAAGGCGAGGAGAGCCGCCGCTCCGAAGGCGGTGAGCCAAAGGATGAGGCGCGAGTTGTGAGCGTTCCCCGGCGTCGCGTCGCTGTGCTGCGATGCGTTGAGGACCGTTCGCGACTGGGTCGGGCTGGCCGTGGTCGGCATCGGGGCAGCAGCTGCGCCTCCGATTTCCAGGGGTTTGGGATCAGTCGGCGATAACCGGCTCTGGTCTCCGGACAATAAATTCTCAACTGTTGCGATGGGAGCTATGAACCGATAGCCTTTGCCGGTAACGGTTTGTACGAAGCGGGGCCTTTCGGGATCGTCGCCGAGAGCTTGACGGATCTTGCGGATGGCGGTGTTGATGCCGTGCTCGGTGTCCACAAAGACTTCATTGTCCCAAAGGCGCTCGATGATTTCCGTTCGGGTGATGAGATGGCCATTCCCGGCTGCCAGCAGAATGAGCAACTCCATCGGTTTTCTTTCCAGCTTGAGGGCGCGGCCCGCACGGGACAGCTCAAAGCGGTCGCAATCCACTTTGAAGTCGCCGAATTCAAAGACTCTGAATGCCACCGGAAGGCTCCCCCGAGGGTGAAGTATAGCATCCGTTTGAGTGATATGAGTTTGATCGCGTTTCATTTCAGCGAGTTACCGCTTTATCGAAACTTCACCTCGACCTTTACCCCCTCTTCATTGTCCCCTCCGGCCCCTGACGGTTAGCTTGCTCTTCAGTCGGCCATCCCTGGCCCGAGGAGGAGAAATCAATGAAGTTACAAATCTGGAAATCGATCTCAGGCATGGGCGCTCTGGCGCTTGTGTTCTCCATAGCTCCTGCTGCTATGGCCCAGTGCGGTCTGCCAAACAAGCCGATCAAGCCTTCCAACTGGAGCCCTCAATATGGTGGGACAACACTGCGGCTCGTATCGGCGGCGCTCGACGGCTACGACGACCATGAGCCCATCGTCGGAATGTGGCATGTGGTCTTTACCGCGCAAACCCAGGACGGAGAGACCATTCCCGTCTCCGGCGGAGTGGTCATCGACAACTCTGTGGTGGTATGGCACGGCGATGGAACGGAAATCATGAATTCCGCGCGCTCGGCACAGGACGGAAACTTCTGCCTGGGCGTCTGGAAGCACACAGGAGAACGCACCTATCTCCTCAACCACATCCCCTGGCAGGGGAATGTGTTCGATCCGACGGTGCCACCGGATACCATCGGGGCGCCCCAGGCAGGCGCACAGATCATCGAGAAGATTACGCTGAACCCGGACGGGAACTCGTATACCGGAACTTTCGCTCTGCATGCCTACGACACTTCCGGGAACGTCTACGTGTGGTTTACCGGCGTGCTCTCAGCGAAACGCATCACCCCGGATACTCCTTTCAGCGCCCTGCTCTGAGAAGAAATGGCCTGAGTCGAGGAGGACGATGGTCCCCAGTTCGACGCCCTCCCCCAGGCATGGCCTTACTGGACGCACTATCGCCAACCCTTCAGCCACTTGATCGCACTGACGAGAAGCCTGCGGGTCAAGGCATCTCGCGGACAAACATCCCGCGAGACCAGCTTCTCCCAAATCCTTCTCCAAGGAGACCAAGCACATGCGCATGACCGCGGCTCTGTTTTTGCTCATACTCGCACCGCTGCTTGCCGTTGCTGCTACCCCGGTGGTCGACAGCGGCACCATCAACTACTCCACCAACCAGATCATGCTGACAGGCAGCGGTTTTCAACCGAACAAAACCAAGCCGACCGTTGCGTTCAACGGCAGCGCGCTGACGGTTTCGACCTTCAGCAATACACAAGTAACGGCCACTCTGCCGACGGGGCTCGCGCCAGGAACTTTTGATCTGACCGTAGCCAACAGTCAGGGCAACAGCGTGAACTTCAACATGACCTATGGCGCAACCGGAGCGCAAGGTCCGGCCGGACCCGCTGGTCCGACAGGCCCGCAAGGCCCCGCAGGTCTATCTGGACCAACTGGCGCGACTGGCACGACCGGTCCCCGTGGACTTACTGGAGCGCCCGGAGCACCGGGACCTGCCGGGACAAACGGCGCCAGTTTCATTTTTCTAGATGCCTACAACCCGTACGCAACGTACGCGGCTGACAATGTGGTGACCTATAAGGGCTCGTCGTATATCGCGATCGTTCCCAACGGCCCCAACCCCAGTGGTCCCACGCCAGACCAGAATCCAGACTGGAGCCTGATGGCTGCCGCTGGAGCCGCAGGACCCGCCGGAGCAGTGGGGCCGCCCGGTCCAGTCGGCGAGCAAGGATTGACCGGGGTCATGGGAAATCCGGGACCGGTTGGATCGGCAGGGCCGGCTGGTCCACAAGGTCCAGCGGGTGGAGTACTGTCATTTGAGGTAAATGTCACGCGCGGATCGACTGATTTGACTGGCGCCAGCGTGACCGTCAATTCTATCGTTTTGACCAACGTGGGGACGTATGTACTCGGTGGCTTACAATCGGTCGCAAACTTAGACCCCAATAACCCCGGTGGGGCCGTGTGCCTTGTTTCGGACAGTAACGGCCAAACCGGAGGCGGTCTGCCATTTGGCGGGGGCACCTTTCAACCTGATCAAGGTGTGACTCTGCCTCTGGGCGGGTTTTACGTGGCAGCTTCGGCACCGGTTACGCTTTCCGTAAGGTGCGCATCCAACGGGGTCGGGAACGAAGTCCAGGCTGGAGCCAACAGTTCGTTCACTGCAATTCAAGTGCAGTAACTATGCGGCATTCTCGAGGATGGGCGGACTTGGAGATTGAGCCGCCCATCGCACCCGCGGGGGCGGCCGAGATCATGCGCATTGACATCCCATAGACCGCAATGCGCAGTGCGATTTTTAACTGCTTCCCTTTCAAGTTCCCTCCGAGGCGTCGTTTTGTGAGATCCGAAGAAGCGGCGCCTCTCTTTCCGCAATCGCAGGCCTTTTCTGATCAATCGTAAAATTGCATACCCCATTTCCGTGTATTGCAGTGGCATTATCATCATTCCGCCATTACGACCTCGCTCGGCATGAGCCAGCTTCGTCCGAAAACATCCGTACCGGGAAGTCGGCCAGCGTCCCTCGATCTGTCCTTCAACGAACCAATCAATTTCTTGCGCAAAATTAAGGCGCAAGAGCGCACCATCAAGACAAGCATGTTTTCCGATCGATCCGCCCAAATCCG
>CAZAQN010000067.1:0-18877 GCA_964487345.1 uncultured Occallatibacter sp.
GTTCGCGGGCGCGATCTGGGCACCACGGTCAAGGAATCCATCGACAAGATCGCCAGGAATGTGCAGATACCGCGTGGTTATCACCTCGAATGGTCGGGAGAATACGATAGCGAAACGCGAGCCGAAAGAAGGCTGCTCTTCATCCTGCCCCTGACGATCTTTTTTATCTTCATCATTCTCTACACCATGTTTCGTTCCTTCAAATGGGCTCTGCTGATTATCCTCAACGTGGCCATGGCTCCCACAGGAGGCTTGATCGCTCTCCTAGTGACCCACACATTCTTCAGCGTGTCTTCCGGTGTCGGCTTCCTTGCGCTGTTCGGCGTCTCAGTTCAAACGGGCGTCATTATGCTTGAATACATCAATCAGCTTCGAGCCCGAGGTTACACTCCTGAAGGCGCTGCGATTGAAGGCGCTGTCTTGCGGCTTCGCCCCATCATGATGACGATGCTGGTCGCGACCCTGGGACTTCTTCCGGCGGCGATGTCCCACGCCATCGGCTCCGACTCGCAGCGTCCATTTGCCATTGTCATTGTGGGGGGACTCATGGCATCCCTCGCGATGAGCATCTTCCTTCTACCCACGTTGTATGTCTGGATTGCGCGAGAAGGGGACAAGCTCCCGAAACCGGAGGTGTCCCTTGAAGTCTAAGCGGATGTCTATTCTCACGCGGAACATCGGCGATTGTATCGTAGGCTTTCTTTTTCTTGCGAGCTCGGCATGCGCGCAGCAGGCGCTGACTTGGGATCAGGCGAAGGCGAAGTTTGAAGCAGTCAACCCGGCGTTAAAGGCCGATGCCGACAACGTGGACGAGATGCGCGCCGAGGAGATCACAGCCTTTCTCCGTCCCAATCCGCAGTTCACATTATCAGTCGATGGCAACCAAGCCGGACCGCACAACGGAGTCTGGACCCCCTTTAAGGGAACTACTGAGCAACCGAACTTCAGTTACCTGCACGAGCGCGAACATAAGCGCGAACTGCGACTCGAGAGTGCGCAGGAAGGCACACGCATCACGCAATCGCAGCATGAGGATTTGGAACGCAACATGGTGTTTGCGCTGCGCACGGCGTTCGTTGCGACGCTGCAAGCCAAATTCGTGCTGGATCTGGCGAGAGCCGATCTCGAGTATTACGACCACATCATTGAGATCAGCCGCGCCCGCTTCAACGCAGGCGACCTGGCGCAGATCGACCTCGATCGCATCGAGCTGCTGCGGGTGCAATACGAGTCGGAGATCGAAACGGCGATCGTCAACCTCCGCACCGCCAAAATTCAGCTCCTACAGCTGCTGAATGACCGCACTCCGGTGGACCAGTTCGACGTCACCGGTCCATTCGATTTCAGCGACGCCTTGCAGCCGTTGGAAACCTACCGCGACGCCGCGCTGGCGGCGCGGCCCGACCTGCAGGCGGCGCTGCAAACAATTCAACAGTCCGTGACAAACCACAAGCTGGCTGTAGCAAACGGCTCTACCGATCCGACCTTCGCAGGCTGGTTCACAAACAACTCCTCCACGAACAATCCCAATGGCCCGGAGACGATCGGCGCCAGCGTGAGCATTCCGTTGCGCATCTTCGACCACAACCAGGGCGAAAAGAAACGCACACAAATCGACATCGAACGTAGTCGGCAGGCCAGCGAAGCGGCGCGCGCACAGGTATTCAGCGACGTGGATACGGCTTATGAGCTGGTGCGCAGTAACATTGCGTTGCTCAAGCCATACAAGGCGAAGTACAACGACCAGGCCCTGCGCGTGCGCGATACGGTCACGTTCGCCTACGAACACGGTGGCGCTTCTCTGATGGACTTCCTCAATGCGCAAAGCGACTACCGCCAGGTGCAACTGGCCTATGCCCAACTGATCGGAGCCTATTTGACAGCTGCCGGGCAACTGAATCTCGCAATAGGTCATGAAGAGATCCAACCATGAGTGGGCAGCTTAATCGTTCTCGTGCGATCGAATAGCGGCACGGAAAGGGCCGGTCAATGAAAAGAGAAGAAGTAAGCGCACTCATTAAGAGCATTGGCATTCTACCTTCTGTGCGTGTAACGTCGCAGGACCTTGCGCAATTTGCGGCAGAAACCGTATATTCGGCAGGAATTCCAATCGTCGAAATTACACTTACCGTGCCTGGAGCGCTGCAGGTTGTCAATGATTTGGCGAAGCGTTTTCCGGACTTAGCGGTCGGCGCTGGCACCGTGCTGGATGAGGAGTTGGCGCGCCAGTGCATCGACGCGGGCGCCAGGTTCTTGACGAGCCCAGGGTTTGTCCCGGAAGTAGTGGCGTGCGCCAGGAAGGCTGAAGTCGTGGTGTTTCCGGGCGCCTTAACGCCAACTGAGGTCATCGCAGCCTGGAAGGCTGGCTCTGACTTTGTCAAGATTTTTCCGACCGGCCACGTGGGCGGCGTTCAATACCTGCGGGCACTCAAGGTGCCGCTCCCGCAAATTCCGTTAATCGCTACAGGCGGGGTGAATCAGTTGACGGCGTCTGATTTTATTCTCGCCGGCGCAACTGCTATCGGCGTGGGCAGCGAACTGCTGCCCAAGGAGGCTTTACAGTTCCGCCAGGTAGATCGTATCCATGAGTTGGCTGGCAGGTTTCTAACGATGGTTAAAGAGGCTCGAGCTTTGCGAGAAGTCTACTATTGACGGCAAAGGAACGTCCGCTATAACGAGCGCGACTGTTCAATCAAGATGTTGGAAAGATGGAAATTCCAATCTTATCGAGATGGTTCGCATCGCACCGGACGCATCGCTTTCTGTTTCAGAGTCTAGGTGCGGGGGCTGGAATCGCACTGTTGACCTACTGTGGGTTGGTCCTGGACGCCAATCTGACCACAATCAGCAGTCTGTATTTGCTCGTCGTGGTCGCGCTGGCATCGTTTTGCGGCTTCTGGCAGGCTTCGCTAACTTCGTTCGTGGCGGTGAGCTGCCTGGACTATTTTTTCATGCCGCCTCTTCTTCGCTTCAACGTTAGCGATCCCCGGGACTGGGTAACACTTGGGACGTTTGAGGCTACGGCACTTGTAATCAGCAGGTTGTCCACGAGAGAAATCAGGAGCACGAAAGAGGCGGCGATTCATCGCTCAGGGATGGAAAAGTTGTATGAGTTGAGCGGACACTCGCTTTTACTGGATTTGCGTCAGCCGCCGGGGCCACAGCTTGCGGTTCTTATTTACAGGATATTTGATGTAAGCGCGGTTGCACTGTTCGACAAGGGTCTTAACCGAGAAGATAGGATGGGAGACTGGCTCGCCGACGAACAACACCTGGCGCAAGAATGCTGTCTGCGCGATGCTGCGCGAGACGATCGCGAGACCGAGACCTCGCGGCGCATATTGCAGGCTGGATCTGGGCCAGTGGGCGCGCTGGTAGTCCGTGGAGAATTAAGCCCTCTTGTAATGGATTCGCTCGCTTCTCTCTCCGCAATTGCGATCGATCGACACCAGTCGCTTAAGAAAGAAGAAAAGGCTGATGCGGCAAGGAAAGGTGAGGAGTTGCGTGCGGCGGTAATGGATGCACTGGCGCATGAGATCAAACAACCGCTGACGACGGTTCAGGCCGCTAGTTCCGGTCTGCTTGAGCTGGGAGGCTTGACAGAAACGCAACTTGATCTGGTCACGATGATCGATGACGAGGCAATTCGGTTGAACGAACTGTGCACGCGGCTACTTTTGACTGCAAAGCTCGCATCTGAGCAGGTTGGCCTGAAGACAGCCGATGTCAATGTTCGGGAGTTGGTGACCGAGGTCTTGAACAGCCGTTCCGCGGAAAGAGTAAGAAATCGGATCGAGGTTACGGTGGAAGAACCGGCGTTGACGGTTCGTGTAGACCGTGCACTGCTAGCAATGATTCTGACCCAGTACATCGACAATGCGCAGAAGTATTCAACGCCGGATACTCCAATTGAGATTGAAGCGCGAAGGAGTCATGCTGAGTTGCTAGTCTCGGTGCGTAACTTTGGATCGACTATTCGGACGGAAGACAGGGAGCGGATCTTCGACCGCTTTTACAGAGTGCCGGAAACAGAGCATTCCGTGCCGGGTACCGGCATCGGACTCTCGGTTGTGAAGAAAGCAGCGGAAGCCCATCACGGGCATGTGTGGGTAATTAGCAACGAAAAGGAAGAAACGACATTCTTTCTTTCCCTTCCGATTGGCGGCAGGAGGACACCTTGAATCCAGAGCAGTTGACTCCGAGACAGGGAACCATTCTTGTGGTAGACGATGAAAGCGGCGTGCGGCGAGTGTTGACTGTGATGTTGTCCGGGAGGGGCTTCACGGTGGTAGCAGCGTCTCGCGGCGAGGAGGCGTTGGCGCTGGTCCAATTGACAAAGCTCGACGCGGTGCTATTGGACGTGGATATTCCTGGAATGAGTGGAGTGGAAATTTGCCAGAACATCCGGCGTTCGAATGCGCGTCTGCCAATCCTGATGTTGTCAGCTATGGACAGCGTGGATGACCAAGTTAGGGGACTGGAGGCAGGGGCGGACGACTATATCACGAAGCCCTTTCGAATTCGAGAATTGACAGCGCGGTTGCGTTCGTCAATTCGCAGGAGGAATACTCTGGGTACCAGCCCGGACTCGTCGATTCGCCTTGGCCAGCTCGAGCTCGATCCGGTGAAATACCGTGTGCTCAAGAGCGGTCATTCAATTCATCTGACGCCCAAGGAATTCGAGATGCTGCGTTATCTAATGAGTAACGCCGGCAAGGCGGTCTCCCATTCCGAATTGTTGAAATCTGTATGGGGGGCGGAGTATGGAAATGAGTTTGAGTACTTGCGGACATACATGAGACAGCTGCGCAAGAAGATTGAAGACGATCCGCATAATCCTGGCTATATTCTGACTCTGCCGCATGTTGGATACATGTTCAACGTTCAGGAACCTGGGTCCTGAGACACGCGATTCAGATCACAGACGCCGTCTACTTCGCCATCCCGGAAATGACCAGGCTCCCGCTCTTCGGCACCCCCGCCGCGTCTGTTCTGGTATTCCAAGGCTGTCTATGAAAGCTGGATTACGAGGCGACGCCGGACGGTGCGAAGTTCGTCTATTCACCCGAGAAGGCGCTCGCCGATTGCTTCATATTACAGCGACCTTTATCGATGACCACCCAGATTAGCTAAGTCATTTATTTTGAGTGGTGAGCTCGCTGGGACTCGAACCCAGGACCCACGCCTTAAAAGGGCGTTGCTCTACCAACTGAGCTACGAGCTCTCAGGCCGCTTTCTCAAAGTTACCACAGTGGTTGAGGTGGTCCCACAAGCCGGTTTCACCGGGTTGTCGGTGGGCCACTTGTTTTTGCGATATAAGTACATTGGCAACATTATGATGCTCAGATCGCCCACGACAGCCGCTCAAATTGATATCTGGCGATCTGCCTTGTCTGAAACCCCAAATCTCGAATTCAAAGAAGCAAAAAATCAGTATGACAATGAAAAGCTCTTCCAGTATTGCGTGGCAATCGCAAACGAAGGAGGGGGCTATTTGGTGTTGGGGGTAAGCAACATTCCTCCGAGGATAGTGACAGGAACCTCTGCATTTAATGACCCGCAGAAAATGGAGGAGAAGATATTCAACACCCTAGGCTTTCGTGTCGATTTGGAAGCAGTAACGCATCAGGATGGCCGAGTATTGGTGTGCCATATTCCTTCCAGGCCAAGAGGCACTGCCTATGCACGTGAAGGCGCGTATTTGATGCGATGTGGCGAGTCTTTGAGGCCGATGACTGAGGACCAACTCAGGAAGATCTTCTCCGAGGGCTTGCCAAATTGGCTTGACGAATATACGGCGACGGAGCTGACATCAGATGAAATCAATTCTTCGCTTGATCTAAAAGCATATTTCGCTCTTGCGGGAATTCCATACCCATCTGACGACAAGGCCGCAATCGATAGGTTTGTGCTGGAGAGCCTAATCGATGAGGCAGGAAATCGGTATTCCCTCCCTCGGATCACCGCTCTCATGTTTTCAAAGGATCTGGAAGCCTATTCAGAGCTCGCCCGCAAAGCGGTGAGAGTAGTCGTGTACAACGGAACCGACAAGCTCGACACCAAACTCGAAAGGACGGGGAAACGGGGATATGCGGCCGGTTTCCGCGGGATGGTGCGCTTTATCGGAGAACAGCTCCCACAAAACGAAGTGATCGAAAATGCCATACGGCGAGAAGTGAAGCTGGTCCCCGATTCGATCATTCGTGAATTAGTTGCAAATGCTCTTATTCATCAAGACTTCGATCTGCAAGGCACGTCTGTAATTATCGAGGTCTACAAGGATCGTCTCGAAATAACAAATCCAGGTGCTCCTCAGATACCCACAAACCGCTTTATCGACGGCTGCCAATCAAGGAACGAAAGGCTGGCAATGATTATGCGAAAACTAAGAATCTGCGAAGAAAAAGGGAGCGGAATTGATCGGGTGATCCAATCTGCAGAGGTTCTCCAACTCGCAGCACCAGATTTTCGAGCGGGATATCAAAGCACTACCGTTGTCATTTCTGGCCCAAGGGCATTCGAGGATATGAGTCGAGATGATCGAGTACGGGCCTGCTACCAACACTGTGTCTTACGGTATGTCAGGTCCGAACAAATGACTAATCAAACACTGCGGGATCGTTTTAAACTTCCGGAAAGCAAGAGCACGCTTATCTCTCAGATTATTTCCGCTGCCGTTGATGCCGACTTCATAAAGCAAGACATAAAGGCTGGCGGCTCAAGGAAATTTGCGCGTTATATTCCGATTTGGGCCTAGTTTTATCACATTATGTCCCCGTTTTCCACAAAGTTTAATCGGCCATGGTATTGATTGCAGGGAATTTACTTTATTTAAGGGCAATCTTTTCAAAGCAATTGCCCGGGGTTGACAATTGGCGCTCACGGGCGTTACGAAATCTCGGAAGTCTGCCAGCATAAATCGATCCGTATCGGTCAGCGCGTGGTCTTGGCTGCTCGCTCGCTGAACCGGGGACACTGCCCTCCATCTCCCGGTCCAAGGCCCAAAGCCAGTTCGTTTCCCCTGAGGTCCGACCTCAGCCGAAAATGGCATTATCATTCGGCTAAGTATATTAATGCCCCGAAAATTAAATAATTCAATTGTTTATCTTGTGATAATTAATAAACTGTACTATTGTCTCCCTTGTAGTTGAAGAAATGAGGTTCCGCAATGGCATCCGAGGCAAAGCAAGCTTCCGACTGGCAGGATTTGCTCCGGATCGCTGGGGGCTCCGCGGTGGTCATTGAGCGGGTCCGCATCCCCGAGAAGGGAATCGCCATCGAGGGCGCCTTCATGCTTCCAGAACTGGCGCGCCTCAGCCTCGAAGACCAGGTCTTCATCACCGCCTTTCTGCGCTCCCACGGCTCCATCAAGGAGATGGAGCAGATCTTCGGCGTCAGCTATCCGACCATCAAGCTGCGCTTGAACCGCGTCGCCGGCCTGCTCGAGTTTGTCGACACCAACCCATCTCCTTCGCGCACGGAGGTGCTGGATCGCCTGAAAAACGGCGAGATCACCCCCGCTGACGCGATCCGCGAACTGGAGGCCCTGAAATGATTCCAAGCATTGCTGTCGTCCACGTGGACAAGCCGTACTGGCGAGGTATCCACCTGTGGTTGCCGCTCTTCCTGCTGTGGATTCCCGTAATTCTGCTTTCGCCGCTGATCTTGCTGGTTCTGCTGGTGGTCTGCCTTGGATTGCAGATTAGTTTCTGGAGTGCGATCGCAGTCTTCTGGGGCATCGTCTGCAGTTTGCCGGGAACCAACGTGCATGTCAGAGCAGACGGAACGCAGGTCCAAGTTCGAGTCATCTAGCCCGAATTCTTTAGTCCGAAATTTGTAGAGGTACGTATGAACACCGATCGCCAAACCATTTTGTCGCTGGTAGCCATGGGTCGCATCACGCCGCGCGAGGCCGAGCGCCTGCTTGCCGTCTGGCCCGACGGAGACGAGGCCATTCTGCGGCTTGCGCTCTGTCTGGCCTTCGCGGCCTTGGCGCTGCCCGGCTTGAAAGAAATGTTCACCGAAATCACGCATACGCTTTTGGCGCTGATGCCAGCACTGCTCGCTGTCGCGCACCACACGCTTGCCTTCATCACAAATTGGTAAGGAGGACTGTCATGAACGAGAATCGCCGTCAAATTCTGGAGATGCTGGCCGCGGGGAAGATCACCGCGGATGAGGCCGAGAAACTGCTCGCCGCACTTGAACCGGATACGAGAACGACCGCGCGCGAGCCCTCAGGGGCAGGCAACGGTGCAAAGACTGCGACGTCGAATTCGCACGCAAAGTATCTGCGCGTGCAAGTCGAGGCGGACGAATCGATGACCGGGATGAAAGGACCGACAACCGTGAACGTTCGCGTGCCCATGCAGTTGCTGCGCGCGGGCGTGCGCCTGGCGAGCCTCATTCCCAAACAGGCCCACGAGCAGTTTGACGAGGCAATGAGCCGTCACGGTGTACCCATCACGCTGTCGCAGATCAAGCCTGAAAATCTGGAGGAGCTGGTCGACCACCTCGAAGACCTGACCGTCGACGTGGATGGAAAAGATGGGAACTCGACAAAAGTGAAGGTCTTTTGCGAATAAAGTTTTGACGCCGTTGATCGGCTCATCGCGGGCAACTCCATCTTTCGGTCGATTGTCCCATGGCATAGGACCAAGCTAGACTCCCGGCCATGACCATACCGACCGAACCCATTGGCAGCATTCCACGGCCTCCTGCATTGCTTCGTGCGATTGCGGGCCATGCCGCGGGGAATGTTCCCGCGGACGCGCTCGACAAAGCCTACGACGACGCGGTGCTGGACACCTTGCAGCGCTTTGAAGCCACCGGATCCACGGTGATCACCGACGGGGAACAGAGAAAGTCGAGCTTTGCCACCTATCCGCTTGAGGGATTGGCCGGACTTGCCGCCGATGGGGTCGTGATTCCTTTTAAGGATGGCCACACGCGCCAACTTCCGCGGCTGGCCCAAGGGCCTTTCCGCTATGGCAAATACGCGGGTGAGTTTGTGCGGCGCGCCAAGCCTCTCACGAATCGACCGCTGAAACAAGCGGTCATATCAGCTTCGGCGTTGAGCCTGCTCTACCCGGCAGACGGAATTGCCGGATATCCACGCGAACAGTTTATTGAGGATCTTGTCGGCGAAGCCGCAGCCGATATTGCCTCTGCGTTCAATGCCGGTGCTCAAACTGTCCAGATCGATTTTACCGAGGGGCGGCTCTCATTGAAGCTGGACCCCAGCGGCGGCTTGCTCAAAAACTTTGTTGAGCTCAATAACCAGGTACTGGAGCTGTTTTCGGCGGCCGAGCGTGACCGCATCGGTGTCCATGTGTGTCCCGGTGGCGACCATGATTCGACCCATTCCGCCGATGTGGATTACGCCGGACTGCTTCCCAAGCTCTTCGCGATGAAAGCCGGCAGATTTTATCTGCAACTCGCCAGCGAAGCGGATCGCGCTCGCGTGTTGCGTTTGATTGCAAGCCTGGCAGGCGAACGGCGGAAGATCTTCGTGGGCGTGATTGATCCGATTGCACCACGTGTAGAAACGCCGGAGGAGGTACGGGACCGGGTGCTCGAAGCCGCGTCGTTCCTTCCTCTGGACAGGCTCGGCACCACAGACGACTGCGGCTTCTCTCCATTTGCTGACGACACCTCAACCGCCCGCGAGGTAGCCTTTGCCAAGATTCGCGCCCGTGTGGAGGGAACCGCGCTGGCCGCCGCCAAACTCGGGGTCTGACGCTTGGCTCAAATTGTGGACAAGGCCTCGAGAGTGTTCTCCTTGTCCAATGCCTCTTTCAATCTTTTTTGTTGATGCTTTACTGCCAACCTGCTCATCGCCTTCTCCTTGAGGGCCTCGGCCTCTTTTTCCTTTGCTACATTCTGGCCGTTTCCGGCTCCCTTGTATTGTGCCTGGTCCTCGGTGATTGGAAGCAGCTGGAAGCATTGCCCCCCTGGCGCCTGAAAATAAAGATAGGGGACTGACGCGGGCAGCCCCGATGGCAGATCAAGCTTTGTGGCGCCGAAATTGAGAATCTTCCGCGTCATTTCTTCTACGTTGTCGGACTTGATTTGCAGCCAGAGCGCTCTTGGCGATCGCAGGAATTCGCTTTCATCCGGGAGATCGCCATAGCGAAACAAAATGTAGAAGTCTCCTTCGAGACGAACAATGTCCTTTTCGTTGTCCTCTTTCACGACTTTGCCGCCGAGGACATCACAATAAAATCTACAAATACTGTCCCGGTCTTGTCGTGGAACTGTGATCGCCGAAGCGTTTCCAATAATTACCTTTGCCATGATTGCTCCTTACGGGCGTTATCTGGTTTCGCCGGGGTGATAGCCCGTTGCAGCAGTTGCCAACGGAATGCTCTTCTCTGGCTTTTCCAGGAAATGTTTAACGATGGGGATCACCCTCTCCGGCTCCGAAAAAAGGACGAAGTGGCTGGCGGACGGGATCACGGCGAGCTCAGCGTTGGGGATGAGCTTCGCGGTCTCAAAGGCGTGCTCAAAGCGGACGAAATCGCAATCTCCGAGAAGAATGAGAATCGGCGCCTCGATTGAGGCCAACTCTTCGTTCGAAAACCCTTGCCACTGGATGCTTCCAAGCTTGTCAAAAATATTGGCCCAGTAGTTTGGATCAGGAGCCACTTTCTTGTAGTTTTCTCTCTGAAATTGGATGTTCCGGAATCGGCGCTAGGCGGGTGGTCAAAGCGCGTTGTGCGAGGGTTTAAGGCAACCTGAGGAGGGCCAAAGGTTGCTGCATAGGTGACCACACGACGGACAAGCTCGGGGTAGCGAATTGCGATCATGGCCGCTGCATTGCCGCCGTAACTTTCGCCAAAGAAGTCTGCCTTTGCGATTCCGAGATGTTTCAGCAAGCCAACCACATCTTGGGCGTATTGCTCGATCGATAGCGGACGCTCCGGGATATCGGCCGTGCGACCATGCCCCTGAAGATCGACCGTAATGACCGTGTGGTTTTGAACCAGCGCAGGATAGCGGTTCACGCCCGCGTGTCCGAAAGCAGGAGGAATCGTAACCAGCGGATCGCCAGTTCCCTCGATTTCGTAATACATCTTCAGACCGTTGACAGGCGCGTATCCGCGGGCTTCCAACGTTGTACCGTTGCGCGCGTTCATCAACTACTTCTCCTTTCGCGAGACCTGTCCAAACTGCTCAGGGAAAATGTCTAAGAAATAATTCCAACCTTTGTCGTGCCCTCTTCCCCCTTCTGTATCGGGAAGGCCGGAATGCACGAGGGTCATCAGAGTATCTGTTCCCTTTTGCTGAAAAGTCACGGTAACCGTTGACTCTTCACCCAAGGTGCTGCGTGACATCCACGTATGCTGAATGCGCCCCGGTCGCTCAACCTCGGTGAATCTCCCGTAGTGAGAATTCCCTTTGATCAGCCAGTAGAAGAACCCATCTACGTGTGGATTGAGGAGTAGTTTCTCAGCCATGTTCCAGGGATTGCCCGGTGTCTTTGGATCCAGCCACGCATCGAACACTTCGCCCGGAGAAGCCGCGATGGTTCGTTCAACCTTCACTTCAATTGTCTTCTTCGATTCATTCATCTCTTCTTCTCCTTTTTCCCTTTGTCCTTGAAATGCCGCTCAAACCTATCGAGGCGTTCGTTCCAGAATCGCTCGTACTCATGCACCCATCCCGCTACCTCTCGAAGTGGCTCTGCTCGAAAAGAGATAAGAACCTCACGGCCTTGCTTTTGACGCTCAATGAGCCCAGCTCGTTCGAGCATTTTGAGATGTTTTGTCACGGCGTTTAATGCGGTGTCGAACGGCTTTGCGATATCCAGGAATCGAGCAGGCCCGTTTGCCAGCTGCCGGATAATTGCGCGCCGAGTGGGGTGCGAAATGGCTGTCAGAACATCTGTCAGCTGATCCATGAATACATTACACCACAAGGTGTAATGTATATGCAAGTTCCTTTTCGACGCATGCGTTCGTAACGCGTGCCCTTTAGTTTCGGAGTTCGACGGGGTTTATTCGGTCCTATATCTTCCGCAGCGGCTTGTGCATCGGAACCACCTGCACCGTCACGTCGCGAATTTGCGATAGGAATTTATTGAGCACCGAGCCGCGCAGAAGGATATCGAGGCGCGAGCGCACCGGCTGGCCGAAGATCACGTGCGAGATGCTCTCCTGTTGCGCAAATCGGATCAGCGCATCCGAGACATTCTTGTCGGTCAGCACAACCACCTGCGCGCCCAGGTCCCGCGCCATGCGCTGATATTCCTCGATCCGTTGATATGCTTCCGGATCGCCGTGGCCTTTATCTTCATCGGGCCGGGCCACATATACCGCGTACCAGTTCGTAGCTAGCCTCCCAGCTACGCGCGCACCCACGCGAATCAGCCGTTCGGTGCCGGGACGGGAACTCAGGCAGACCATCACTTTGTCCGGGACGGGCGCCTGTTCCAACCCCTGGGTGCGGCGATAATCGGAGGCGCGCTTGCTCACCTGCTCCGCGGTCGCGCGCAGCGAAAGCTCGCGCAAGAGATTGAGATTGCCCTTACGGAAAAAGTTCGCCAGGGACTGCTCCACCTTTTCGGGCGCATAGATTTTTCCTTCGCGCAGCCGAGATCGCAACTCCTCCACCGTGACATCGACGTTCACCACTTCATCGGCGCGCTTGAATAGGTTGTCAGGAACCGTCTCGCGAATAACGGTGTTCGCGGAGCGATTGACTGCGTCATTCAATGTCTCAAGGTGCTGGATATTGACGGCAGTCATTACGTTGATGCCGGCGTCGAGCAACTCCAAAACATCCTCGTAGCGCTTGCGGTTCCTGCTTCCGGGCACATTGGTGTGGGCCAGTTCATCCACAATTACGGTGTCGGGATGACGCGCGAGAATTGCGTCCACGTCCATCTCTTTCAGGTCGACGCCGCGATAGGGAATCACGCGCAGCGGCACAATCTCGAGATCGCGAATCTGTTCCGCGGTCTCTTTGCGCCCGTGGGTCTCCACCAGGCCAATCACAACATCCACGCCTTGTTTGCGCTTCAGCAGTGCGTCATTCAGCATGTGATAGGTTTTGCCCACCCCGGGCGCGGCGCCGAGATACACACGGAGTTTGGCTGGTTCCTGCTGCCGCTCGAGCATAATCTCTGACATAGTTAGGGCCTAGCCCACCTCAACCGGATGTTGCACCGTTTCCACAACGGCCACGGGCAGCGTGAAACGAAATGTTGTTCCGTTCCCCAGGCGGCTTTCTACCGCGATCTGCCCGCCGAGCGACTCGACCAGGCGGCGCACGAGCGCGAGCCCAAGGCCCGTTCCCGAGTCGGAAAAGGCGTTGAAGCGGTCAAAGAGCTTGCCCAGGCGGTCGGCTTCGATGCCGCGGCCGGTGTCGCGCACAGTGAATTGCACGAAGCTCTTGATCTCTTCCGCCGCGAGCAGGATTTCACCCTCCGGAGGCGTATAGCGGATCGCATTGGACATCAGGTTGTCAAAAATGGAACGAACGGCCCGCCGATCCGCCTGCACAAATGAGAGATCCGCGAAGGCTCGTACTTCGACACGAATGCGTTTTTCCGAGGCTTCTTCGCAGAAACGGTCGCGGGCCTCGTTGAGCAAGGGTAGCGGCCGCAGTCGATCGAGATGCAACTCGCGCTTCCCAGTGTCGAGTTCGGCTACTTCAATCAGGTCCGCCATCAAGTCGTTCAGCTTTTCCGATTCGTTGCTCGCGGCGGCCACAAGCTCAGCCTGGAGCGGTTCAAGCGCGCCGCCGAAGCCCTGGCCCAGCGCATAGAGTCCGCGGCGCAATTGCAGCAGCGGATCACGCAGCTTGCGGCTGGCAATGGCGATGAACTGCGTTTTGAAGCGGTCCACATCCTGCAAACTTGTAACGTCTTCAAGCGTCGTTACCGTGCCCAGAAGACGGCCTTCGGAGTCGCGCATGGGCATGGTTCGCAGGCGATAACTGCGTTCCTGTTTTCCAATGCGCATGGGCAGCATCGCCGCGTCGCCCTCGGCAGCCACGGGCTTCTGCATCGAAACGGCGTCGCGAATGGCGCTCAGGATTTTTTCGCCTCCGGGAGTCGTGGTGAGCGCCATCCGGTCGGCTGCCGCCTCTCCCAGAACCTCGGCCGCGGCTTGATTCACCTTCAGGACATGCCCCTTGGCATCGGTCACGATGATGGGTTCGAATATGGATTGCAGCACGGCATCGGAGAGTTGAAACTCCATCTGCCTGCGGCCGGCCTCGCTATCGCGCAGGTCGCGGAGGCGCACTGCGATTCGATTCAACTCGCTGGCAAGCACACCAAAGTCGTCATGGCTGTTCCACTCAACCCGGTGTTCGAGGTTGCCTTGAGCGATGCTCTTCGCGTCGCGCGAAAGCATGTGAATTGGCCGCAGCACCAGGAAGATGGTCCCTACGCAGGTGAGCAGTGAGGCAGCTGCAAAAAACAGGTCAAGGTTTTCTTCGCCGGCACCAGTGAGCGCATGGCGAGCGACGATGGCAAGACCCACTGTGAAAGCAGAGAGGAGAACGCAGCCGAGAATCAGACGCTGGCTAAGATTCAGCATGAACCGGGCTCCGGCCGGGAATCGTGGCTCACTTCATAATGCGGGATACACCCTCTTCGTGCAAAATTCCCGCATCATTCTTGCCGGAGCGCCGCCGGAACGATCGAGCTAACGGTCAAGGGACCTGGCAGACGGAAAGTGTGCTGTTGTGCCAACGGCATGCGAGCCCAGCAGGCTGAGGATAGGCGACCAGCACCCAATTCACGCCGAACTCCGACTTCAGCCGCTCGAAGTCTGCCAGGGTGAAGTGCGTCCAGCCGGCCTGCGCAGCTACTTGTCGCTCCCATGTGGGACCCAGTTCGGGAACCTGCGTCACCACTGCTGTGTCCTTAATGGCATCGGCCAGCTGACTGCGCTCTGCCAACGCACGGAAGCTGTGGTAATCCTCGCCGGGCGCGGCAAGATAATTTGGATCCATCGCGAAATAGGCGTCGGTAGGCGTGTTGTTGCGAATCCAGGCGAAGGCCTCCAGCCACGGATTGCCGGTGCGAACTCCCGGCAATTCGAGGTGTTCGCTGCTGGCGAACATCGCACGTTGCGTCGCGAACATGCCAACGTTGATGACCAGAAGGTACGCGGCCCATCGCCAAATCGAGGCCTTAACTACAAACTTCGTCAGAAGACAACCGGCTACCAGCGCCATAAAGAAATAAATCAGGTGTAGATAGCGCATCGGCTGCATAGGTGTCATGCGAACCATTCCCGGCGAGGCAAGGATGACCATCGCGGCCACCTGTTGGAATATCCCATAAGCAAAAACTGCCAGTGCAAACCGGGCCAGCTTTGTTTCACCGCGTTTCTCCGCGATGCGCCAAAGAAGCCAGAAAAGGAAGAGCGGAGCAAGTGCCCCGAGCCACTCGTACCAGGTCCATCGATAGAGAAAGAAGTAGGAACGCGTGTCCAGTGCCCTGCGCCAGACCGGCGTCGGCGGTTCAAAGATCCAACCGAGCGGGATTGCGGCAGCCAGCGAATCGCGCAGAGAGCGGAGCCAAACATGTACTGGTTCCAGGGTGGCCGCCGTGAGAAAAAGGCAAAATGAAATACCCAGCACGGCCATGATCGGATGCAATACAACGCTGAGGAGTAACAGCGGAACGGCCTGCCAGTGTTTGCCGCTCATGATCCGCGAGACGGCGATCAGGATGATCGCGGTGGAGACATTGCGCGGGTGCAAATGTTGATCGGCGAGATAGAGGGCAGTGCCCGCAACCGGCAGCGTCATCATCGCGGCCACCATCGCTACGCCACCCCATTGCGCGCGCTCGTCTGAAAAAAGACATCGCGCCAGGCTCCAGCAGCCGAACATGATGAGAACGATCGTCGCGAATTGCCACAGAAATTCTGTAATCGAGACGGGAATGCGGGTCCAGTGAATGAAGCCCGCAACCCATTTGTCGAATAGAGTGGCTTGAAGCTGTACGCGGAAGAACTCGGAATCATGCGGATACAGGGCCGGATTCAGGTCGCCCTTGACCGCGGAGAGATACACCCCGTCATCTTCGATCCCGGGATGGTAACCCATCACGAGCAGCGCGAGGATCGAAAAAGCAAGAATGAGCCAGACGTTGCGTTTGCGCAGAATCTCCACCTTTTCCAGTCCAACACCTCATGTGCGGGTCACGCTCAGCGGGGAAGTCTGCAATCCGCCTCCGTTCAGGGTGGAGCGAAGAATCCAAACCCCTCACGTAAACTGGAGACCTTTCGCACCATCCCGCAGCATCAACTTGAGTAACCGTGTTGACCTTTTCGCAAGGGCTGGAAAAGCTTTCAGCAAACTATAATCCGAATTGTAGTGGACGCAAGCTGAACCTGTCCGCCTTTCAGTCGGATTGCGATTGGGTGCGCCCCGGCGCCGCCATCAATCATTGGTAGTTAGACGAAAGCTGCAAGTTGCCGTTTACGCGCTCCGCTAGGTTGCTGCGGCGTAGGATTGACATAATGAAACTTCGGACCATGCGGGCGGTTGATTACTGGATCGGCATACCGCTTTGCTTCCTCGGAACGCTGATTGTGCGTCTCTTGGGCGCTCCGAAAGGTCCGGATAAGCCGCGCCGCATCCTGTTCGTCGAACTGTCTGAGATGGGCAGCACCGTCATCGCCAATCCAGCCCTCGAAAAAGCCAAGGATGCGCTCGGCGCTGAGATCTTCTTCCTCATCTTCGAACGCAACGTCGAATGCCTCCACCTTCTGCCCACCGTCCCCGAATCCAATATCATCACCATCCGCGAGACCAGCGTCTTTGCCTTGGCCATCGACTCTCTTCGCTTTCTGCGCTGGGTGCGCAAAGCAAAGATCGACACGGTAGTCGACATGGAGCTCTTTTCCCGCTATTCAGGCCTGCTCACCGGGCTCTCAGGAGCGCGTCGCCGCGTGGGCTTCCATCGCTTCCACGCCGAGGGTCTTTACCGTGGCGAAATGCTCACCCATCGCGTGAACTACAACGGCCATATTCACATGGCAAAGAACTTCATCTGCATGATCAACGCGCTTCTGGCGCCAAAGCCCGAAATCCCTTACTCCAAAACCTTCGTCTCCGACGAGGAAATCCGTGTTCCCATCCAGCCAGTTTCAATTGGCGAGAAGGAGTTCGTGCACGGCCTCATCCGCCAGGTGTTTGCCGATTACCGTCCCGACTATCACCGAGTGGTTCTGATCAACCCCAACAGCTCCGAGCTGTTGCCCCAACGCCGGTGGGATCGCGAAAACTACAGCACTCTGGCCGCGAAGATTGTCAACGAATGGGAGGACGCGCTCGTTCTCATCACGGGTTCTCCCGCGGAGCGTGAAGAGGCTTTACGCATGCAGGAGAAGGTCGCGCATCCGCGCTTCCGCAGCTTCGCCGGCATGCACAAGCTGACCGTCATCACGGCGCTCTACAACGTTGCCGAGGTTCTGGTTTCGAACGACAGCGGCCCAGCACACTTTTCCGCCATCACGCCGATCCGGTCCATCGTGCTGTTTGGCCCCGAAACGCCGCATCTCTATGGCAGCCTCGGGAACACCGAATCGATCTGGGCTGAACTCTCCTGCTCGCCCTGCGTCACAGCGGCGAACCAGAAAAACTCCGCCTGCAATGATGCTGTCTGCATGCGCCTGATTACGCCGGACCGCGTACTCGAATCGGTGCGCGGCGTCCTGAACGGAACTGGGGTCCAGCGTGATCTCGTGCCCATTGGCGCGTTACGTTCATAGCACCTCATCTCTTCTGACAGCCGGCTGCCCAAAATCGACAACTGCGGCGTCATGTTTGCCTCAAACGCACCTACTTTTCGCCGCCTTCAAGGTGGGCCAGGTAATCAGCCGGCGAAATAACGATGACTCCACCTCTCACGGTCGCCGGAAAATGTTTTAAATTGCCTGTCACCAACCATGCGCCCGCTGCATGAGCTAAAGCGAGGAAAGGCAGATCCGACGGATCGGGCCCGCGATGCGGCCAGGGCGCAGGATCGGGCAAGAGCATGCTCTCCTCGATCAGGTATTCCAACCAAAAGGGTGGGAATTTGTAGCGCAGAAATTTCGCGTGCGCGGCCACGTGGAGATATTCGTTGCTGATCCGAGGGCAGGTGACCGTCTGCACCTGCCCGTCAAGAATCCAGTCCATCACGATGCGGGCGGGGGCACCTTTTGGTTTTATTCCAGCGGAGATAACTACATTTGTATCGAGAACAGCAAACCTCATTTCGCCTTTCTGCGTTTCCGCGTTTTGCCGACTTGACTGACAGCCTGATCGAGCTCGCTGTCGCTGACTTGGTCCAGCCCTGCGGCCTCTGCTTGACGCCAGCTTTCCCGTAAGCTGGCCTTCGCCATCGCCCGCCTTAATTCACGATCGATCATTGCCACATCCCCAGTCACGGGAACGAGGAAGTAGGCCGGCCCCTGTTGGCCCGCCAGCAACACGGTTTCTCCCCGTGGAACTACTCCCAGTGCCTTCGACCCTCTGGTTCGGAACTCTCGTAGCGAAATTTGGCGCACTATGGACCTCAATCTCAGTGTAGCCAAATTGGCTACAGAAGGCAAAACAAAAGGTCCAAATGGATTCTCGATCAGTGTTTTTTGAAGAGCTGACGGGAAACAGGTCCGCAGGTTACAGCGCCGGCAACAGCGTCCGCATCAGCAGGAATCCGACGACCCCGAGAAAAAAAACCAGAGCCATGCGAATCCCCGGTTCCCGATTCACCTCGGGCACCAGGTCGCTCGCGCCCACATACAGAGCCACTCCAGCAGAAATCGGAAGCCCAAAAGGCATCCACGATGGAGCCAGCTCAATCACCAACACGCCCACGAGCGTCGCCGCAGCCAGCGCCACAGCGGAATAAAACGCCACCGTC
>CAZAQN010000068.1:0-18788 GCA_964487345.1 uncultured Occallatibacter sp.
CAACTAGGCGCAAATATTGCTGGACAGGTGCGGCCTTTTTCATAGAAGAATGACAAGCTCTGTTTCGTTGTGAATTTTAGAGACAGGACACGAGATTCAAAAAGGAAATCGGGGAGTTCGAGTTCTGGTCGGCGGGAGGAGCGCGGGCCGAACACTCGAATTGTGATTGAAGTCTTCGCCGCGCCGCCTACGGGGCGCGATGACCCGCTTGGGATGCTATCCCAGGACGGCGCTTCGCTCTGTCCTCCGCCCCGCAGACGAAGACCTGTCCGCGGGGACCCCTTTGGGCTATTTTCCTGCCTTCCCTACGGGAAGGCCGCGGTGAAGTCGGAGGGTACGGCAAGAATCCTCGGCCCACTCATCGCGATAAAGCCGCGATGAATGGGGCACAGACATACCCTTTTACGCAGCTCAGGAGGGTGAGTGGATCGGTGAGCGGGGCGCCTGCGGAAAAGCAGATCCTTCACTTCGCTTTCCCCAGAATCGACTTCGTCGCTTCCGGGGCCCCCAACGTGCTCCGTTCAAGATGACACTGCATCGGAGAGGGGACTTGTCTTGGACGACAGAAGGCCCCTTTGACTCGTGCTTGTTTGCAAATAAGTTTTTGCGAATGGAATGATGGTCTCATACCGCACATGATCAAGTTGAGGGTGCTCCTGGTCCTTTGCGTTTGGGGACCGGGGAAAGGGAACCGAGCTGCTTGTTGCGCATCCGCGCAGGTAGTTGCCAGCCTCTCTCGTACCTTCCGATTCGATTTCTACGAGGTCTTCGCCGCGCCGCCTACGGGGCGCGAAAACCTGCGTGGGGCGATGTCCCAGGACGGCGCTTCGCTCTGTCCTCCGCCCCGCAGACGAAGACCTGTCCGCGGGGACCCCTTGGGCTATTTTCCTGTCTTCCCTCCGGGAAGCTATTCACCGAAACCCTGTTAAGAGGGGACCGGTCGCATCTCCCGAGCAATACAGATGGAGGAGTTTCAAACCCTACGCTACCGAAATCCGAGGAGTCGTTGAAATCGAGTCGGAGGGTACGGCAGGACTCGCGGCCCACTCATCGCGATAAAGCCGCGATGAATGGGGCACAGACGTTCCTCTTTGTAAAGCTCAGGAGGGTGGATGGATGGGTGAGCGGGGCACCTGCCGGAGTTGTGCTTCCATCCCCGGTCCCCAAAGGCGAGGGACCGGGGGCACCCAGCGTTTTTCGGGAGAAATCATACGAGTCGAATGTGCGCAGACCGCATTCCGGTGAAATGTGATGTGTATCACTGAATGCAGCCATCGTCGGTCCTATACTTGAGGACCGTACTCAAGAGGTCTGTCCGTGAATCGTCTCTGTGCGCGCATGTTCGGTCTCACCCTGTTGGTTTTTCTCGTTTCGGCGATTGCCGTTCAACCTGGCCTTGCTCAGCAGGAGCAGGCCAGGCATATTTACCATCGGCTGATTCCGGCCGGGGATACCTGTGCCAGTTGCCACAAGGTGATCTATGACCAATGGAAAGCCAGCCCGCATGCCGCCAACGGTGTCGAATGCACCGTGTGCCATGGCGAGACAACAGCAAAGGACTTCGCGGGCACGCCGGGGTTAAGCACATGCGACAGCTGTCATACCGATCAGGTAGCACAACTGAAGTCTGATCCATTCATGAAAGACAAGACGTGTGTGAGCTGTCATCAAGCGCACATCTTCGTGGAGCACAAGAAGGCGGCCCCGGCTGGCAAGTGATGCGCTGGCCTTTCATAGGCTGCGAGAATCTTCCAACGGAAAAATCTGAGCGGAGTTGCTTTCATCCCCGGTCCCCAAAGGCGAGGGGCCGGGGGCATCCGGCATCCCGAAAAGCAGATCCGTCCCTTCGCTTACCCCAGAATCGACTTCGTCGCTTCCGGGGCCCCAAACATGCTCCGTTCAGGATGACACGGCATCGAAGGTGCGATCTGTTTTGGACGACAGGAGTCAGCCCTCACCTTTCGTGCTTTGGTCTAGCCTCTATTGCGCGCCGTGAGCTGGTAATTGTAAGTCAGCGCAGCTATCTCACCCCGTGGCTGAAGGAGTTACCCTCTACTGTACCGTCAGCTTGACCGTCGTGGATTGCTGCGACGTGATACCGCCCGTCTCGGTGAGTGTGGCGATCACACGGATCGTGTAGGTTTGCGGGCTGTTGTTGAAATGGACGCTTTCCGTGCCGCAGCCAGTAACTCCTCCGATGGCCGCGATGCCGAGCAGGACGGCTGCACAGAGCGATAGCAGGCGCAGACGGCGGAAGCGGCGCGAAAATGGCAGCAACAGCAGACCGATCGCGATCGTGCTGCCCCCGAACAGGCTGGTGCGCTGCATCGAGCTGGACGTTGGCGGGATCGGAATGCTCATGGTGAAGCTGGCCGGGCTGGCGCCAATGATTAGGGGATTGGGCGTGAATGTCGCGACCGTCCCCGGAGGAAGCCCGGTGGCCGAGAGCGTCACTGGGAATGGGATAGCGCCGCTGATCGGGAGCAGGTTGAAGACGAATGTTGCGGTTTGGCCCGGCGCGACCGTCTGGCTGGCAGTGCCGCCCGGATTCCCCGTGCCTACGGTGAGACTGAAGCCCACGACCTGCTGTACGAGGACCGTGGAGGTGCTGGAGATGAAGTTCGTGTCGCCGCTGTAAACAGCTGTGAGGTTGTGCGGACCGGCAAGCAGCGTTGTCGTGGTAAGTGACGCCGCATTCGCAAGCAGCGTCTGAGCTGTGCCGAGCAGTAGCGCGCCGTCATAGAACGAAACGGTTCCCGTCGCTGTGCCCGCGCCTGCCGGCGTCACGGTTGCGGTCAAAGTGATGGCTTGTCCAACGAAAGGTCCGGCCACATTGGAGGTTAGTGCAATCGTCGTCGCGGTCTGTACGGTCTGTGAGGACTGGGTGCCGGTGCCGGCAAGCAGGATGCTCTGCGGGACGACACCGGCGCCGCCAAAGATGACCGCGCCCGTGACGGGTCCGGTGGTTGCCGGGAGAAAGGCGATGTTCTCGGTGCAGGATGCGTTCGGAGGCAGGGCGATGGGCAACGCAGAGCATGTCCCCCCGGGGGCTGTTGCAAAAGCACCAGAATAAGTGACACTCGCAACAGATATCGAGGCCGAGCCGGTGTTGGCCAGTGTCACGCTCTGTGTTGCGCTCAGCACGCCTACCTGTTGATTGGGAAAGGTGAGGGTCGGGAGCGCGGCGCCGCGGATGCGCTGGTTCAGCTTGTCCGAGATGGCCAGGTCTCCGAGGGCGTCCGGAGCGACAGCCATGGGCGAGTTCAGGTTCACGCTCACCGGTGTGGCTCCATCGGTTCCGTAGCCTTGCTGGCCGGAGCCGACGATGGTCGCGATAACTCCGCCGCCAAGTTCGCGGATGCGCTGGTTATCGGTGTCGGCTATGTAGATGTTCCCTGATGCATCGACACCGACGCCACGGGGTTTGGCGAGGGTGGCTGCGGTCGCACTGGCGCCGTCGCCGGAGAAACTGCCGGCGAAGCTCGCTGCGCCGTTTCCGGCGATGGTGGCGATGGTGGTGCCTGCAATCCTGCGTATGCGCTGATTGTGGCGATCCGCGATGTAGATGTTGCCGCTCGTGTCGACGGCGACGCCGGTGGGTGTATCGAGCGCCGCAGAAGTGGCGGTTCCGCCGTCGCCGCTGAAGAGCTGTTCGCCGTCACCGGCGATGGTGGAGATCGTCCCGCCGGTGATCCTGCGGATGCGCTGGTTGTTTGTGTCCGCAATGAAGACGCTGCCGTTGGCATCGACGGCGATGGCCGAGGGGAGCCAGAGTTGAGCGGCCGCCGCGGCCCCGCCGTCCCCTGAGAAACCGGGTACGCCGGTGCCGGCGATGGTGGTGATGATGCCTCCACTGATCTCGCGGATGCGGTGATTGTGAGAATCGGCGATGTAGAGGTTGCCGCTGGAGTCGACAGCGATGCCGGTGGGCGTGTCCAGATAAGCGGAGGTTGCGGCTGCGCCGTCGCCTCCGTAACCCTGGACCCCGGTGCCGGCGATCACTGTGATCGTGCCGGTGCTCGATATTTCGCGGACGACGTGATTCCGGGCATCGGCGAAGTAGAGGTTGCCGCTCGGATCGTAGGCAAGGCCGCTGGGATCGGCAACTGTCGCCGAGGTTGCCGCACCGCCGTTGCCGGTGTAGCCCGGAATGCCGGTTCCGGCGGTCGTGGTGATGGTCCGCGAGGGCGTGACAGTCAGGATGCCCTGTGCCTGCAGCGACGCCGCAAGACCGAAGAGCAGTGCCAACGCCGCTAGACCATAGTTCCTCGTCTGCAGAACCATCGGTTTTTGATGCCTTTCCACTTCGTTACCGTCCGCTCCGGATCCTTACTGCTCTTGTTGACTTGGTGCGATCGAGCCCCTTTATGGCAAGAACAAAGTCACGGGATCCCTCCGAGGTACTGATCACGCATCTGATATCTCCCTTTCGTCCGCAATTCATTCCGAGTTTTGAAACTGGCCTTGAATCTCTGACTCATGGCATCGGCTGGAGAACCGTTCTGCATCCAGCCGCGGGGCGAGACTGTGACGTGCGGAAGCTTCGCGCTAGCGCACAAACAAGGTGGCAGGGTCAGCGACGATGGTGGTGAAGACCAGCCCACTGGAGCCGGCGGTGGCATTCGAGCTGATTGCGGGCGCACCTCCATTGCCTCCCATGGCTCCACCTCCGAGACCGGTGCCATCCCCGAGGAATCCGCTCGAAGCTCCTGCGGCCCCACCTGTCACATTGGTGCTCCCTGCAGTGTTTGAAGGAGAGAACAGGTGGATGAGACCGCCCCCTCCCCCGCCGCCATTGTCGTGGTCGTTGCTCCCACTGGCCGGACCACCGACGCCCCCAACTGCGGACAAGGAGCCGGTATTGTCGATCGAGACCTTAGAGGCGAGGATGAGAATCCCACCCGCCCCGCCGCCGCTGGCGTTGCCGCCATTGACGGATTCGTCAGCACCAGCGCTTCCGTTTGCGTCGATCGATCCGCTGATTGAGATGCTGCCTCCCGCCAGGATGACCAGACTTCCGCCGCCATAGCCGGCCGTTCCGTCCCCCAGTTCCATGGCTCCGTTTCCGCCTCCGAAGACCCCGGGATTCGATAGCTTTTGTAGAACGGACGATGGCAGCGCGACGCTCCCACTGACAGAAGTCACCGACGCCTGAAATGCGTAAAGACCTTGGCCCCCGCCTGGCTCGACTACAATCACGCCGCTAATCGTAACCGCGTCGATGGCCCGGATGACGGTACCCGAGGGGACATACAGCGTAACCCCGCCGCTTACCGAAAAAGTGGTGCACTGGACATCGTTGGCCTCAGGCGTCGAAGCCACATTGCCCACCACCGTGCCCGTCACGTTCGTCCAGTTGGTGTTGACGGTAATGTTGCAGATTCCAGCGTTGCTGCCGTTGGAGCCGTCACCGTAGATGCTGGGAACGGTAATGCTGATGGTCGGCGTACTGGCGCCATTACTCACCGACAAGCTCGCTGCGCCGCCTGTGGTGATGGTCCCCGCACTTACCGAGGTCACTCCGCCCGTCGGACCAGTTGCACCCGTCGGACCGGTTGCACCCGTCGCGCCCATGGCGCCGGCGGCTCCCGCCTGCGCGATCAGGTGCCATATCGCCGGGTTTGTCGGTGGATCGATATTGGTGTTGGCCGAAAGCGCCACAAAGCTGGAACCATTGCTGGAGCAGGCTGCGCAGAATACGACCTGACCTACCGTGTAGGGCGAGCCCGACGACCAGTTGGCAACCGTGCCGATAGTACCCGTCGCCCCCGTATTTCCTGTCGCACCCGTACTGCCCGTTGCGCCCGCCGCACCCTGAGGGCCCTGCCCACCGGCAGTGCCGGCAGGACCTTGGATACCTTGAAGGCCTTGCGCTCCGACGGCGCCCACCTGGGCGATCAGTTGCCAAAATCCCGTCTGCGTTGGAGGATCCTGGTTTGTGTTGACGGCGAGGGCGATATAGCTTGAGCCGTTGGTCGAACAGGCGGCGCAGAACACTACATCTCCAACCTGATACGTCGACGATGAGGACCAGTTCGTGACGGCTCCCAGAGTGCCCGTGGCTCCAGTTGCCCCGGCAGGACCGGTTGCTCCGCTGGCGCCAGTCGCACCAACAGCGCCAGTTGGTCCGTTGGCCCCCGGGGTGCCTGGCGCCCCGGCCGGACCTTGCATACCCTGCGCGCCCGTAGCGCCCTGTGAGGTGATGGTGATATCGAGCGTGGCGGCGTGGCCGGTCTCGTCATTTTCCTTGGAATCCAGGAGCAGGTTTGCTGTCGCCGAGCCCAGTGCGATGCCGTAATTGCTGCCGGGATTCGTGATCCAGCCTTGCACCAGCGAGGTGATGTCGATGGCGACATAATTGCCAGCGGATGTCGGAGTAAAAGTGCCGGTTGCTGCGCCAAGCGACGGGATGGTCGCGTAGGTGACCGTCAGTTCATTCCACGCCGAGGTTACAGGCGACAATGTGACCGCGCCTCCAGCATTGATCCGATTGACGTAGACCGTAAGGGTCGCGCGCGCAACCTGGCTCGAAATGGTGCCGGCCGGCAATGCGGTGAGATCGAACTGCAACAGGGTGGTGTTGCCATTTCCCACGTCAAGATTCGAAAGTGTGCCGAAGTTTGTCGTGCTTCGGGTCGAGCTGACATGCGCGTCTCCAACCAGAACTACGTCGGCTGCATGGGCGGCCGATGATAGCGAGAAGGCTGTGAGGGACAAGGCTGCCACTGCGCGAATGATCCTAAGATATTTCAAGTTATCCGCTTTCTCTAATGCGGTTACGGCTGTAAGAAGCACACGAAGTCAGGCGGCCGATGCGTTCGAGTTATCTTCGACGCGCCTTTTCGAGGGGTTACACGATATGTTGGCCTGCTGGATTTATCTTTAGTATCGCGATGAATGTAGAGTTTTACCTTTCTCCAAGCTTTTGTCTGATTCCTTTTGCACACCTGAGACAGCCGGGACAAGCAATGCGGCTATCATCGCCTCGATGAGGACGAAGATGAAGTTGCTACTCATCTAATCAAGGGAGTTCGTTTACAAGAGCAGGCAGCGCGCGCAGGGATAGCTCCCAGCACGAAGCGAGACGTTGATCTAAACTTTCTCTATGGCAAATTGGACACCGTATATGGCAAACACCCGAGGAATAGCGGTGAGCGTTGAGCCAACTTACCTTGAGACGAGATCATCGCCAGACGACTCGCAGTATTTTTGGGCTTATCGAGTGATCATCGAGAATCAGGGACGGGAAACGGTGCATCTGCTGAGCCGTCATTGGATGATCACGAATGCGCGTGGCGAACTGACCGAGGTCAAAGGACCAGGTGTTGTCGGGGAGCAACCGGTTCTCAAACCAGGAGAGAGCTTCGAATATACGAGTGGCGCGCCCCTTGACACGCCGTCGGGGATGATGGGTGGGGCTTACCAGATGGAGAGTGAGAGCGGTGAGCGTTTTGATATCGAGATACCGACATTCTCGCTCGATCGCCCCAATCAGGGCGTATTTCTGAATTGAATTCGGCTTGTGACGTTCGGACTATGAAGTTTCTGTCATCCTCCGCCCATTTGGCACCCTGCTTACGTCTAATCCTCTGAGAGGCGAATGAATGGCATCTTCCACCCTGCTCGCGCCGAGCACGGGCCGCTCCAGATTCAAAACCGTTCTCTGGATCTCGCTTGGTCTCACTGTGCTCTTTGTCTTCATTACTTCAGAAGTTCTTCTCGTTACCGATTACCCCATGTACCACGCCTACCGTCTGCAGGTTATCGCCGACCGTCAGCTTCTCATCCCCCATACACTCGCCGGGACCATCGCTCTGCTGGCCGGCCCTTTGCAGTTCTCGTCGCGGTTTCGCCAGCGTCACCTGCAATTCCATCGCGTTCTCGGCCGCATCTACGTGATCTGCGTGTTTGTCGGCTCTTTCACCGGGATCGCCCTCGCCGCCGGCCGCCCCGGCTTGCCGGGAACCTCGATGCAGGCCGCCGCCTGGATCGTCTGCACCACCGCTGCATTCCTGACCGCGCGTAACCGCCAGATTCTCCAACATCGCCAGTGGATGGCCCGTTCCTACGCCGTCACATTTACCTTCGTCTCCAGCCGCGTGCTGAATCTCTGGCCCCGCTACTGGAGCCATCTTGGCGACTCTCTCTCCGCCGTCGGCGTCATCGCTTTCACCCTGGCTTCTCTTCTTCTTGTCGACCTCGGCCTCAACTGGCGCGAACTCACCACGCGCCGCGCGTGATCGCGGGTGCTAACAATCTTGCTGGTGCAGAAGATCGGGCGGAGCAGGCTGTGGCTCACGACTCTCACCAACGCCTTGTCAAACCCGTGTGCCAGTCCCGAGGATTTCAAACTGCATTACTACCTAATTGCAGCATTAGTCATGAGATACACATCAGGAACGGTACAATTCCAGCGTATCGGATCCGGAAAAAGGAGACTCCAGTTACAACGTCCAATCTAAATCCGATTCCTTTTCAAGACGAAGTTCTCATCCTCGGTGGTGGAGTAGCAGGTTGTGCCGCATCCATCGCGCTCGCCCGCAAGGGACGCAGCGTCACGCTGATCGAACGCGAGCCCACGCCGCGGCATAAGGTCTGCGGCGAGTTCCTGAGCGGTGAGGCTCTTGAGGACCTGCACGCGCTCGGCATCGACGTGGCCTCGCTTGGAGCCGCGCCGATCGACTATGTTCGCCTCGCTGCTGCCAGGCGCGCCGCGGAGGCTCCCTTGCCTTTTCCCGCAGCCTCGCTCACGCGCAAGGCGCTCGATACAGCGCTCATCGCCGAAGCCATCGCCGCGGGAGTCCGCGTCGAGCGCGGTCGCAGTGTGCAGGCGCTCCGCCGCACGACAAGCAACATGTGGCAAGCTACGCTCGACGACGGCACCACCCGCGAAACTGCAACGGTCTTTCTCGCCACAGGGAAACACGATGTCCGCGGCCACGCGCGTCCCGAGGACCCGCAGCGATGGGTCGCCTTCAAGATGTATTTTCGCCTGACGCACGCGCAGGCCGCCGAGCTCGCGCACGCCTCGGAGCTGATGCTCTATCCCGGAGGCTACGGGGGTATCCAGCCGGTGGAAGGCGGCATCGCCAACCTCTGCTGGGTGGTGCAACGGCGGTATCTCGCACGCGTGGACCATCGCTGGGAGAATTTCCTCGCGAAGATGCAGCAGGACTGTCCACACCTCGCCATGAGGCTTGCCGGTGCGGAGCAGTTGCTCGCCAAGCCGATCGCTATTACACATATCCCGTATGGTTTCATCCGCCGCACAACGGAGAATGGGCTCTACTGCATCGGCGATCAGGCAGCCGTCATCCCCTCGTTCACCGGCGATGGCATATCCATCGCGCTGCATACTGCGCGTTGTGCCGTCGCTGCGTATCTTGCAAAAGAGCCGGCGCCGGTCTTTCAGATTAAATTGAGGTCCGCGCTGCGGGCCCAAATGCGCCTTGCCGAGTTTGCCGCCGATGGATTAAACAACTCACTCGCGCGCGCTGTCTTGCCGTTTTGCCTCAGGGTCTGGCCCGGCGTGATGCGCGTGACGGCAAGGCTAACACGCGTCGCCCAGCAAGGCGTTGTTGCTACCCATGCAGTCGCCACCTAAACCTGACCGTGGTTTTGCTCAAACAACACGCAGCGGTCAAAACCTCTAAAGAGAGTTCGAATGAAATCCTTCGCAGCTTTCGCCCTCGCCGGCCTGCTCGCTCCAGCCGCACTCGCCCAGCATCAGAGCTTCGTCGTCAATCCCGATGCCAGCGAAGTCAAGATGGCGCTCAATACAACCCACGAGGTCGTCAACGGAGCCTTTCACGTGCAGTCCGGATCGATTGAGTTTGACCGCGGCACTGCGAAGATGGCGGGTTCGGTGGTCGTCCTCGCCGGCAGCTGCAAGACCGGCAATGGCAGTCGCGACAAGAAAATGAACAAGGACATCCTCGAGGTCGAAAAGTACGCAACCGTTTCTTTTCAGCCGAAGACCTACACCGGCGCCCTCGCTCCTTCAGGCGACTCGAATCTCCAGGTGAGCGGAGTGTTCACCCTGCTGGGCACGCCTCACGAAATCGCCGTCCCCCTGCAGGTACATCTTGAGGGCGACCGCGCAACGGCCAAGGCTCATTTTGTGGTGCCTTACGTCCAATGGGGACTCAAGAATCCAAGCTTTCTGATCTGGAAAGCGGATAACGATGTCGCGATCGACCTCAATCTTGTGGGCGCGATTTCAAAGTAGCGTTCTCTCGCTGCACGCCCTTGGCGAATATCAACCATGGACTGATGCGCGCAAATCCAAAACTATCCGCTGAGGGGTGCCGCATTTAGGTTTTGCGTGCGCTTCGATGTATATCTGTGGTATATACATTAAGTGAGCGCGAAAGACCCACTTGCCGTCTGTGTCGGCTTCGATTGGGACGACGCGAATGCAGTCAAGAATTGGGAACGGCATCGGGTCACTCCGGAAGAAGCGGAAGATATCTTCTTTCATGATCCGTTTGTCGTGCGATCGAACGCTTCACACTCCGCGCGTGAGAAGCGCTATCTTGCGCTCGGTCAGACAGCGCAGGGCAGACGATTGTTTGTAGCTTTCACAATTCGTAGAAAACTGGTTCGGGTCATTTCAGTGCGTGACATGAGCAAGCGAGAAATCGAGGAGTACAAACGGCATGAAGAAAGCGATTCCTAAGTTCAGGAACGAAAACGAAGAGTTCGAGTTCTGGTCCGCGAAAGGAGCGGGCGCCGATTCAACTGTGTTCGTTGACTGGTCCAAGGCGGAGCGCGCCAAACTGCCCAGTCTCAAGCCGACGCTGCGCACAATTTCGGTGCGCCTGCCGGTCGCCATGATCGAGGATCTTAAGATCCTGGCCAACAAACGCGACGTGCCCTATCAGTCCTTGCTCAAAGTCTTTCTCGCCGAGCGGCTGGAGCAGGAACGGCGCCTTCGCCGCGCGGGATAGCGACTGTTCTCAGGGCAACATAGGTTGCGGAGAACTGAACAGGAGATTGAAAGCAGATCCTTCGACCCGCTTACCCCACGACCGCTTACGCGCTCGCGGGGCCCCAAACGCGCGGGTTGTCAGGATGACAGCGTGTTGATCGAGGACAGGAATTGGACGACAGGAGGCCTCGGTCTCAAAGAAGCTTAAATCCCGCGGGTGGTTGTGATGTCCGCAGTCTGCGAAGCCGTACCCTGATACAAAGCCTTTAGTCGACTACGCTACACGTGCTGCACGGCCTGCGCCAGGTGGCTCAGGCTCGACTTTGCATCCCCGTACAGCATCGATGTGCACGCCTTGAAGAACAGCGGATTTTCGAGGCCCGAGAAGCCGCGGCCCTGGCCGCGCTTCAACACGATGACGCTCCTGGCGCGATCGACTTCGAGAATCGGCATACCGGCAATGATCGACTTCGGATTGTCGCGTGCGTCGGGATTGACCACATCATTTGCGCCGATCACTACGGCTACATCGGTCGAAGGGAACTCCGGGTTGATCTGTTCCATTTCGTACAGAGACGAGTAGGGAACATTGGCTTCGGCCAGCAGCACATTCATGTGTCCCGGCATGCGCCCCGCCACGGGATGAATTGCGTATTTCACGGTGACGCCGCGGCCTTCGAGCAACTCCGCTAATTCGCGCACGGCATGTTGCGCCTGTGCCGTCGCGAGGCCGTAGCCCGGCACAAACACGACGCGATTCGCAAACGCCAGTTGCATCGCCGCGTCGTCGAGGCTGATCTCGCGCATCACGCCGCCGGCATTTGACGTGGCTTCGGCGATTACCGAGCCAAATCCGCCGAAGAGAACATTTGTAATGGACCGGTTCATCGCCTTGCACATCAGTATCGAGAGAATGAGCCCTGAAAATCCGTCCAACGTTCCGGCGATGATCAGCACGTTGTTGCCGAGTACAAAGCCCGTCGCGGCGGCCGCGAGTCCGGCGTAGGAATTCAACAACGACATGACGACCGGCATGTCGGCCGAGCCGATCGGAATCACCAGCATCACACCAAAGACAAACGCGATGCCCAGCATGGAGTAGAAGACCGACTGCGTTTCGGGATGAATCCAGAAGAAGACAAAGCACCCGATCATGGCGAGAAAGATCGCCAGATTTACGATGCTCTGTCCGCGAAACTGCATCGGCTTTCCATAAATGACGCCTTGCAACTTGCCCGCGGCAATCAGTGAACCGGTGGTCGTCAGCGCGCCCAGGATCACTTCGAATCCCAGAGCGCCGCGCGTAACGACGCTCATCTCGCCTGCGTGCACAAGAAACTCGCCGACACCTACGAGCGCCGCGGCCAGCGCGCCGAACGCGTGCGACAGCGCGGTCCGTTGCGGCATCGCGGTCATCGGCACCCAGATCGCCATCCATGCGCCGATGATGGAGCCGACGGTCAGGCCCGCGATAATCCACACCCAGGTCACGATGTGTTGACCGACCAGAGTGCCCACAATCGCGGCGAACATGCCGCCTTCGGCGAGAAACATCCCGCGCCGCGCTGTCTCGGGGTGCGACATGCCCTTGAGCGCCAGCACGAAAAGCACCGACGCGATCAGGTACGTTGCCTCCATGAAGTAGGTGGCCAGAGAATAGGTGGGCAGGTTCATTGCGCTGCCGCCTTTGTCTCGCTTTTGCGCTTGCCGAACATCTTCAGCATGCGATCGGTGATGCCGAAGCCGCCGACTACATTGATGGTTGCTGTGGTCACTGCGACGAATCCAAGAATGTGCGCGAACAGTGGATATCCCTTAGCCCCTGCGAGCACCAGCGAGCCGATGAGGGAGATTCCTGAGATCGCATTTGTCGCTGACATGAGCGGTGTGTGGAGCAATGGCGGCACGCGGCTGATGACCTGGTAGCCGAGAAACGCCGCCAGCGCGAAAACGTAAACCGATGCGATTAGAACTGCTGGATTCATGAGTCTTACTTTCCTGAAACTTCGCTTGCCATATTGATTTCGAGCAGCAGATCCTTCGCCCCGCTCACCCCATCAACGACTATGTCGTCCATGGGGCCCCAACCACGCGGGCTCTCAGGATGACACCGTGTCGGGGATTCGAGGATTTTGGACGACGGGAAGACTCGTCGCGATCTGCGCCGACTCAAGCAGCTTGGCTACGCGCGGATTCACGGGTTTTCCATCGTGGGCGACGCAAGCTCCTGCGAGTACTTCGTCGGACAGATCTACGCTCAATTCGCCCTTTTTCAAAATCAGCCCCAGAAAATTCAGAATGTTTTTAGCGTAGAGCTGGCTCGCATGCACCGGAACTTGCGCCGGCAGATTGAGCGGAGCCATCAGCGTAACGCCGCCGATTGTCTGCGTAATGCCCGGCTTGGTGAGCTCGCAATTGCCACCCGCGGGCGCGGCAAGATCCAGCAGCACTGAGCCCGGCCGCATCGCCTCTACTGCCGCACGACGCAGCAGCAGCGGAGCGGGGCGACCCGGCACCTGCGCCGTGGTCACAATCACGTCGGAATGCGCGGCGGTTTTCGTAATCAAATCGCGTCCGCGGTCGAGAGCTTCTTCCGACAACTCTGCCGCGTATCCGCCGCCGCCTTCTGTGTTGATGCCGCCCAGATCCACATCCAGAAACTTCGCGCCCAGCGACCGGACCTGTTCGCCCGCGGCCGCGCGCACATCGTAGGCCTCGACCACCGCGCCCAGACGCCGCGCCGTCGCAATCGCCTGTAAGCCGGCCACGCCCGCTCCAATCACAAACACCCGTGCCGGAGCCAGGGTTCCCGCCGCCGTCATGAGCATGGGAAAGAGCCGTGGCAACACGCCTGCCGCGTCTATCACCGCCTTGTATCCCGCAACGGTCGCCATTGAGGACAGGGCATCCATGGTCTGCGCGCGGCTGATTCGTGGCACCAGCTCCATGCTGAACAGGGTCACCGGGCGCGCCATTGCGGTGCTCAGCGCTAACGGCGCGTCAAGCGGCTTCAGGAAGCCAATCACCACCGCGCCCGGTTTTAGCCGCGCCTGGTCGGCAGGCTCTGGCGCATTCACCATCGGCAAAATGTCCGCGCCTGCCAGGATCGCGCCTCGGTCTGTTATGGTCGCGCCGGCATCGGCGAATGCAGCGTCCGAGGCACCCGCCGCCACGCCCGCGCCGCTCTCGACTAGCACCGTCAGTCCTTGTGCAACGAGCCCCTTCAGGCTCTCCGGCAACAGGGCCACACGCGTTTCACCGGCGGCCGATTCCTTCAGAATGCCGAGTTGCAAATTGCCTCCCCAGCGATCGGACTTGCAAGGCGCACAGGTTCACGCACCGCCCAAAGTGGTTTCATAGGTCGCGACGAGTATATAGGTCAAGGACTTCCGCCGATTGTGATTTTCGGCACTTTCTCCTCCCCTGGGGAACGTGCCAGCTCAACTGGACGCGGGGCCGCCCAAGCCTATCAACACAAATTCACTTGACACTCGTCTCCGAGCGCAAGCAAGGTAGCGCTGAATCCCATGCCCCAAATGCGGCGCTCGACCTATCATCATCCCCCTCTAAGGCAGCGAACCGTGATCTTCCAGCGAGGTTGAACGACCCCATGGCAGCCCCTCTGACGTCTCAGGCCCCGGCTGGCGGCGCGCTCCATATCGGCCGCATCATCTTCGCGGCTTCCACCGGCACTCTCATTGAGTGGTACGACTTTTTCATCTTCGGTTCGCTCACCACAGTTCTTGCCGTCAAGTTTTATCCGCCCGGCAACGACACGTTCGCACTCATCGCCTACCTTGCCACCTTCGCTGTAGGCTTTGTCGTGCGCCCCTTTGGCGCGCTGGTCTTTGGCCGCATCGGCGATTTTCTCGGCCGCCGTATCGCCTTCATCATCACCCTCACGGTGATGGGACTTTCGACCGCCGCCATCGGCCTGCTGCCCACCTTCAAAACGGCGGGCTGGTTTTCGCCGGTGATTCTCATCTTGATTCGCGTCCTGCAGGGCCTGGCGCTTGGTGGAGAATACGGCGGGGCCGCGGTCTTTGTTGCCGAGCATGTTTCCGACCGCAGGCGCGGCTACTACACCAGCTTCATTCAGATCACGGCGAGCCTCGGCTTTGTCCTCTCGCTCGCCGCCATCATCGCCACGCAACAAAGCATGAATCCCGCGGCCTTCCAGGACTGGGGCTGGCGGATGCCGTTTCTTCTTTCGATTGTTCTTGTCGCCGTCTCTCTCTACGTGCGCATCCGCATGCGCGAGTCACCCATCTTCCAGCATCTCAAGACGACCGGCACGCGCTCCGTTCAGCCTCTCACCGACGCGTTCGGCAACTGGACCAACCTCAAGCAGGTTCTTATCTCGCTCTTCGGCGCTACAGCCGGGCAGGGCGTCGTCTGGTATACCGCTTCCTTCTACGCGCTCTTTTACGTTCAAACCATCCTGCGCCTGAATGCGCACACCGCGCACATCGTGGTTGCCATCGCTACGGTCTGTGGAATTCCGTTCTATACGGTCTTCGGTGCTCTTTCCGATCGCATCGGCCGCAAGAAAATCATGATGGCCGCGATGCTCCTCGCCGCCTTCAGCTACATCCCCATCTATCACGCGATGCAGAAGGCCGCGGGCAACAACGTCGTCACCGTCAGCCCGGTCAAGGACCGCGTCACGGGAGCCATCCACCTAACGCCACTCACCACCGATGCCACAGGCAAGCTGGTCCCGGCTCCGGAAGCAGGGCACCCCAACCTGCTCCTGCTCGGCATTTTGGTTTGGTGCCAGGTCTTCTTTGCCGCCATGACTTACGGCCCTATCGCTGCCTATCTCGTCGAGGCTTTTCCCGCGAAGATCCGCTACACTTCGCTGTCGCTGCCGTATCACATCGGCAACGGTGTCTTCGGCGGCCTGCTGCCGCTGATCGGTCTGAGCCTGTCCGCGTCCACGGGCAACATCTACGCGGGGCTCTATTACCCCATCGCCGTGGCCATCGTGTGCTTTATTTGCGGTACGCTCCTGCTGAAAGAAACGCGCGGCACACTCATCTGGGATGAGATCGCGCCGCGGTGATTGCGGAGTCGTACTGGAATTACTCGTCGCGCAGCAGGACCAGTGGATTGACTGACAGCGCGCGCTGCGCAGGAATCCACGTGGCCAGTAATCCCAGCGCAGCCATTGCCAGAACGACGCCGGCCAGCACAAGCGGATCGCGGGGTGTGGCTTGATACACGATGAACGCCAGCACCTTCGTCGCAAGAAGACCCAAAACCAATCCAGCAGCTGAACCAATGGCGAGAAGCTTGAACGCACGTCCCAGTGCGGCCTGCAAGACTTCCTTGCGTTGCGCGCCGAGCGCCATGCGAATACCCAGCTCCTTGAGGCGCTTGCTCACCGAGTAGGCAGCCATGCCGAAGATGCCGGTGGTCGACAGCATCGCGCCCATCACGCCCAACACGCCGAGTGAGATCGTCGCCAATCGCGGTGGAAACATTACTGCGTCGTCCATGTCGTCGATCCACCTCTGGGTATCCAAAGGTAGTTCTGCATCCAGATTGCGCAGTTTGCTCGTTATCGTCGCGGCCAATTGTTGCGGATCGCGAGCGAAATCGCCTTTTGACCGCACCACCAAAAAGGTTTGACTGGATGGCGATTGCAGCATGGGGAAAAACATCGCGGCCTGTGGATCTTCGGTCAGGCTCATATATTTTCCATCTTCGACGAGACCCACCACCTGGACTCGCATTCCATCCGACATTCTGAAGTATTTGCCTACTCCCTCGGGGATGGAACCAAAGACTTCGCGTGTGAACTCCCGATTCACTACCGCTACACGCGGTGCGTTTCCATCGTCTTGCCATGAGAAAGTCCTGCCCGCTAACAACGATGTGCCGGCCGCCTGAAAGTAATTGGGAGATATGTTGTACTGGAATGCCGTGGCAGCAGCGTTCGATTGCCTCAGATCGCTGGTTTCATCCTTAAAGACGGCCGACTTACCCTGAACCCCGCCTAATGGCGTTGCATTCGCCGATCCCACCTGGGCCACGCCTGGAATTGTTTCCACGGCTTCGATCATGCGCCTCTGCATAGCCGGCACTCTGTCGCCGCTGTAACCGGCCATCTTCAGGTCGGTATCTACCAGGATCGCGTTACGCGGCTCAAATCCGAAGTTGCTGTCGAGCGAGCGCACGAGCCCGCGCACGGCCACTATCGAAGACGTGACGAGAACGGCACAGACGGCAATTTGCAGAACGAGGAGCACGTCACGGACCGTCACTTGCCGCCCGAACCTGGCACTCGACCCCGACTTGACGATCTCATATGGATTGGCCCTGAGCACCTGGCGCACTGGAACGATACCGAAGAGAAAGCCGCTTACCAACGCCAAACCCAAAGCTACCAAATAGACTTTTGCGTCCGGACTTACAGGCGCATTGAAGGGAAACCTGGGTAATGGCTTCCACGCGCTCAGCCAGCGCAGTAACACTAAGCTCCCAACGAGTCCCAGACTGCCTCCGGCGAGTGAAAGCAGCACGGACTCGGTCAATAGCTGCCGCAGAATGCGAATGCGCCTCGAACCAAGCGCGAGCCGCAGAGCAACCTCCCGGGAACGGTCAGCGGCGCGCGCGGCAAACAGGCCTCCCAGGTTGGCGCATGCAGCTAGCAGAATCAATCCCGCTAACAACATTAACCCTGCAAAAAACGCTCGTGCCGGACCGCCAAGCATGTCCCCATAGAGACCTGGACGCGCCAATGTGAAACTCTTTAAGCCCTCTTCTTTCGGATAAGTCTTTGCGAGGTACGATCCGACGGAGTTTAAATCGGAGGCCGCTTGCGCCGAAGTGACTCCCGGCTTGAGATGTCCGATCGTCTCAAGAATCCAACGGTCCCCACGAGCATTCAGGTTGCTCACGCCATCCAGTTGTACCCGGTTGACAAGCGGCATATAGAAATCGGGGGAGAACAATATTAATGTCCCGCGGAACTCAGGCGGCGCAACACCGAGGATGCTAAAAGGATGCTTGTTCAGCCGGACGATCCGGCCCACTACGCCATGGTCACCCTGAAAGTGGCTGTGCCACCAAGCATAGCTGAGCACGATATACGGCGCGCTGTTGGCGCCTCGCTCATCCGAGCTGTGGAAGAAGCGGCCTAGATACGGCTGAATGCCTAATGTGTCGAAGTAGTTCCCGGTTGTTTGATAGCCAACGACCCGGGATGGCTCTTTGCCGATGTCCATCCCTGCCTCCGTTGCGGTAAAGGCCGCCAGACTCTCGAAGCTGCGATTGCGGTCGCGCAGATCGAGATAGTCGGGATACGACTGAAACCCATAATCGCTTCCGTGCTCGATTCCATAGAGGCTCTCCGCCTGGGGCACATTCAGCGGGCGCAGAATCAGCGCGTTCAACATGCCAAAAACTACTGCGTTTGCGCCGATCGCCAGTGCCAGTGTCAAAACCGCGGCAATCGTGAATCCCGGAGAGCGCCGCAGTTGCCGCAGCGCCAATCGAACATCGGCCCAGATCGTTTCCAGCGTGGGCCATTGCCACACTGCCCGGCTGCGCTCCTCAAGCACCGTACGATTCCCGAATGCCATGCGCGCTCTTCGTTGCGCTTCTTCCCGACTCATGCCTTCGCCCATCCACTGCTCAGCGCGCTCTTCAATATGTAAACGAATTTCTTCGGAGAGATCGTTGTAGAGCTTGCCGCGACGAAAGATATTCGGTATCCAGTTCATGCTTCACTCTTCGCGCAGCAGGACCAGGGGATTGACTGACAGCGCGCGCTGCGCAGGAATCCACGTGGCCAGCAATCCCAGCGCAGCCATTGCCAGAACTACGCCGGCCAGGACCAACGGATCGCGGG
>CAZAQN010000069.1:0-18432 GCA_964487345.1 uncultured Occallatibacter sp.
CACATCGTCGATCCTGCCTCGACTACATACCAGAGGGGAAAACCACACGCTTACGCTAAACGATTCCGCGTTCTCGCAACTTCATCACCTTGGTGATTCGATTTCAGGTTTCAAGCGCTATTGTTCCAGGGTCAGTCGCTTTCGGCGAAATAGCCAAAACCAGTGTCTCCATGATCGCCTTGAGGCGATGCTTCACTCTCAGCGGCAAAAATCACAAAAGAGATAAGATCACTCTTTTGTTTTGCGATTGCGGGACCGATGAGCCGTCCTGTTTCAGCGGGTGCACTTTTGCCGGCCCCTATCTTCTAACCCGTCAAATTCAAGAGCGGTACCGCGCGACAAGGTGTCAGCGGCGTTTCAAGGCTTCGAGTTCGTCGAGCGTGCGCGGCCAATCCGCCCCAAGGAGCCGCGAGAGACTGCGATCGGCAAGCACCTTTCCGCCGGTCTGGCACCGTGCGCAGTAGTTGGTTTCATTGTCGGCGTAACGGATGCGCTGCACTTTTTCTCCACACCGCGGACAGGGCTGATTGAATCGGCCGTGCACGGCCATCTCAGGGCGAAAGGCTGTCACTTTCTCCGGGAATTCCTCCTTCGCCTCACCAACGAGCCGACCCATCCACAATGTCATCGTAGAACGTGTCGCGTCGAAGAGTCGTTCCCATTCGTCGTCCTTGAGTTTGTGCGTGAGCGCAATGGGCGAGAGCTGCGCGGCGTGCAGAATTTCGTCGGAATATGCATTGCCCACGCCGCTGATGAGGCGCGGATCGGTGAGAGCGCGCTTCAGGGTGCGGTTCTCAAGTGTGAGTGCTGTACGAAAGCCAACGAGATCAATGGAGAGAATCTCAACACCGCCGGGATCGAGATCATGCAGTCCCTCTTCCCCGCGGACGACGTAGAGCGAGGCGCGGCGTTTGGAACCGGCTTCCGTCAGCACAAGTGTTCCGTTGGGAAAGTCGAGGGCGAGAAGCCCATTGCGGCCGGCAAGTTTTGCTTGCGGAGGCTTCCAATGCAGACGCCCTGCAATCATCAGATGGAGGACTAGCCAAAGGTCGCCCTCAATGCCGATTGCGATGCGTTTTCCAATGCGGCGCAACGATTCGACCTTGTGACCTTCGACGCTTGCCAGTGGAGGATTGACTGTGCGCAGCAAAAAGACGCTGGCAATGCGGACATGTTCGAGCGGCTGGCCTAGGATACGCGCCTCAAGCGCCGCGATGTAGGCGGAGATGTCGGGCAGTTCCGGCATTGCATTCAGATTGCAAGCTTCGATCCCTTTGTTGCAAGAACGTTCTTGGGCCGAGTCAACTGAATACCGTGTTGTCGATCAGCCGTGTAGCTCCCAACCATGCCGCTACAGCAAAAAGGCTACCGGGAACAGCGCTCGCGACGGGTTCCAGAGTTGCCCAGTCAACCAGTTCGATGGATTCGACGCGGACGGATGGCTCAGCGTCGAAGACCGCGCGAGCGGCCTCAAGCAGCGCCGATGCGCTCCGCTCACCGTGAGCAACCAGGTCTTCGGCACTCCGCACGGCGCGGCTAAGCGTGAGGGCTTGCGCACGCTCCCCCGCATTGAGATAGACATTCCGCGAACTGAGGGCCAGGCCGTCATGCTCGCGGACAATAGGGCAGACGACGATCTCTGTCCCGATGCGCAGGTCGGCCACCATGCGGCGCAGCACGGCCACTTGTGCCGCATCCTTCTGGCCAAAGAAGGCGCGATCTGGCTCTGCGGCAATGAGCAGCTTGGCAACCACCGTGGCCACGCCACGAAAATGTCCGGGACGAGACATGCCGTCCAAGCGTTCGCTCAAACCCTCGACTTCAACAAACGTCGCGGCGCCATCGGGATAGATCTCTTCCACAGAAGGAGCGAAGATGATGTGCGCACCTTCAACCTGGGCCAGCGCGCAGTCAGCATCGAAAGTGCGTGGGTAGCGGGCATAGTCTTCGTTCGGTCCGAATTGCGTAGGGTTAACAAAGATGCTGACGGCGACCCGCCCGCACGAATTCGCTGCCGCTCGAATTAAGGATGCATGGCCCGCGTGCAATGCGCCCATCGTGGGGACAAGGCCGATCGACTCACCCATCTTCCGATTCGCGCGCGACCACTGCCGCAATTCTTCAACAGTGCGAAGAATCTCCATTAGCGCCGCGCTCAGCTCTCCCAGTCTTGCAGAGCATCCTGATTCACAATCGCGTTCTCATCGTCGGATTCGCTCTTGAAGTTGCGCCGTGTCGCGCGGGGAAGATGATAACTCTCCTCATCCGAAGGAAACGCGCGATGCTCCACATCTTCGCGATAGTGCTCGACAGCTTCGCGGATCAGCGTAGCCGCATCGCCGTAGCGCCGCACGAATTTTGCCGGCGGCGCAAAGGTCAGATTGAGGAGATCGTGAAAGACGAGGATCTGTCCGTCGCAATCGGGACCAGCACCAATGCCGATCGTGGGAATCGGCAGCTCGGCGGTGATCGCGGCAGCTGCCTCACGCGGAATGCCCTCAAGGACCAGCGCCCCCGCACCAGCCTTGGCCAGCGCATGAGCATCAGCTTGGAGGCACTGCACATCCTTGGATGTACGCGCCTGGACGCGATACCCGCCCATGCGGTGAACACTCTGCGGCGTCAGGCCGAGATGGCCGATGACAGGAATCTCAGACGACGTAAGAGCGCGCACCAGTTCGACACGCGGGCCCTCAATCTTCACCGCCTCTGCGCCCGCCTCTTTCACGAAGCGAACCGCGTTGGCCACACCCTCTCCGACGGTCCCGTGATAGCTCCCAAAGGGCATGTCGGCCACCACCAGAGCACGCCGAACGGCGCGGCGCACAGCGCGTGTGTGATGCAACATCTCGTCCACAGTGACAGACAGCGTGTTTTCGTGGCCCAGCACTACCATGGCCAGCGAGTCACCAACCAGCACCAGATCGATGCCGGCTTCATCCACGAGCCGCGACGTGGCGTAGTCATATGCGGTAAGCGCGGAAATGGGCTTACCCTGGCGCTTCATTTCGGCGAGCGCAGGCATTGTAATTTTTGTGATGGGAAAGCCGGACGAAGATGCTCCGCCGGCGGTGAAACTGGTAAGGCTCATGATTTCTCCAGTGCCGCTCCGCTAAACCACCCCGACGACGAAGACCTGTCGCGGGGGACCCCGGTCAACTCAGGATGCGACCCGAACAAGAGTGAGTATACGCCTCGTGGCTACCGCGATCGCAACCGCGGCATCCACGTTGCAAACCGCGACTCTGTTCCTCTCAAATTGGAGGCCGGATTTAAGGGAGCGCTTGCGAATCGCAACTGCCGCGCCGCACACTGGTATTAACAATGCTTTCTCCATTGGCTACTGGAATTTGCGTGGGCTTCGGCACGGTTGGCGCAGTTGGGCTCGCCGCGGGAGGCTGCGCCTGCGCAGCCATGTTTCCCGGCTCACAAGTTTTTGGACGCACGCTCACGGCTCCGCCTCGTCCAAACGAGCTGGCGCTAACATTCGATGACGGCCCAAATCCCTCGCGGACGCCACATCTGCTCGACATTCTTGCTGCCCACGGTGTGCACGCAACCTTCTTCCTCATCGGCAGTTTCGCGCAAGCTGAACCCGCAATCGTGCGGCGCATCGCCGAGGAAGGTCACCTGATCGGCAATCATTCCTGGAGCCATCCAAACCTCGCGCGTACAAGGGCGAGCCGCGTCGTCGAGGAACTCGGGCAGACCAGTGATTTGCTGGAGCAGTTAGTCGGCAAGTCGGTAAAGTATTTCCGGCCTCCGTATGGCGCGCGCCGGCCTTTTGTTCTGCGCACGGCACGAGACCTGGGCATGATACCCGTGACTTGGAACGCCATGACAAACGACTGGGTCGAGCCGTCGGCGGATCGGATCGCGGAGCAACTGATGTCGAAAATCGAAACCAACAGCCGGCAGAGCCAGGCGAGCAACATCGTACTTCATGATGGCGGACATCGTGGATTGGGCGCGAATCGAGGACCGTCCGTAACTGCCGCGGGCCAATTGCTGGCTCATTACAAGGCCACGCACAACTTCGTCATGCTGGACGCGTGGGCTTCTGCGCCCCTGTCAACTAAGTAGATTTCACCGCCGCAAACGCCACTCGCGCCGCACCAATCGTCGCTCGAATTTCTGCATCCTTGTGCGCGTTACCAATAAATGCTGCCTCAAACTGCGACGGTGGGAGCCAGATTCCCTGCTCCAGCATGGCTCCATGGAAACGCCCGAACGCAGCCGTATCCGACCGCGTAGCCTCCTCGTAGTTGGTCACGGTGTCCGCCTGGAAAAACCACGTCCACATCGATCCCACGCGATTCAGGGTGAGCGGCACTTGCGCCTTGGCAGCTTCCTGCGCAACGCCTTCGCCCAAGGCTCGAGCCGTGGCTTCAAGACCCGGATAAATTGTCGCCGCGTGCTCCTGCAGATAACCGAGCGTTGCAATACCCGCAGCCATCGCGAGCGGATTGCCGCTGAGCGTACCAGCTTGATACACCGGTCCGAGCGGTGCGAGCAAATCCATGAATCTGCGCTTTCCCCCGAAGACGCCGACCGGCAAACCTCCGCCGACAATTTTTCCCAGCGTCACCAGATCGGCGTCGATGCCGTAGAGCTCGAGCGCTCCACCCAGAGCAACACGAAAACCCGTCATCACCTCATCGACAATCAGCAGCGCGCCTTCGCGCTCGGTAATCTCGCGAAGCCCATGCAAGTACCCCGGCGCCGGCGGAATGCAGCCGGCATTGCCCACCACGGGCTCCAGAATCACCGCGGCGATCTCGCCCTCATGCGCGTCAAACGCCGCGTCCACAGCGGACAGATCGTTGTAGGGCAACGCATGGGTCAGTCTCGCAATCTCTTCCGGCACACCGGCCGAACCGGGAATGCCGAAGGTCGCAATTCCCGAGCCCGCCTTCACCAGCAACCCATCGGCATGCCCGTGATAGCAGCCTTCAAACTTGATGATGATCTTGCGCCCCGTCGCCGCGCGGGCCAGCCGAATGGCCGACATTGTCGCTTCGGTGCCGGAGCTGACAAAGCGCAGCTTCTCAATCGCTGGATAGCAGGCAACGATGCGCTCAGCGAGGTCGGCTTCAGCGGCCGTGGACGCGCCGAAGCTTGCGGAGTTACGCGCAGCCCGCTCTATGGCCTCGACCACCGGCGGAAAGGCATGACCAAGAATCATCGGCCCCCACGATCCGAAGTAGTCGATGAAACGATTGCCATCGGCGTCGACAAGCCAGGCGCCTTCGCCGCGCTCGACAAACGGCGGAGCGCCACCGACGGCGCGAAACGCCCGCACCGGCGAGTTGACGCCGCCGGGAAAGAATCGCTCGGCGCGCGCTTGCAAAGCATGAGAACGATTGCGGGCAGGCGTTGGTACGTTAGAACTCATCGCCCGTTCAGTATAGTGGGCAGGAGTTGGAGACTCACGTGAGAGCATCGCGCGCGCCGAACAGTGCGCATTGGCATTATCGGATTTGCGGCCAGTTGGAAAACTGCCCACTGCCGAGCGAAGGGGATGGGGAAAGTTCCTATAGCTGTTTGCGCTTCGCCGCCGCGAGGATGACCAAGCCGCTGAGTTCCAAAACGATCGCGATACCGAAAACAAAACCACGGAAAAAGTCGCCCCAATCCGTTCCGGAATGTGCGATGGGCAGAGCATGAGCGGGCCAAACGATGCCGGCTATGAGGATCATCAACCCTGTCGTGACAAGTGCCATGGCGACGGGAATCCTCTTTTCAGGATATTGCTGCAGTTTGCCGAGAATCATTGTTGCGCCTCCCATCCTTATCGCAGGATGGCAGCGATGTCTTGTGACATGGATTGTGCGGGTCAAATCCGGTTCTCGCGGCAGCGACGCGCAAAGCGCAAGGCAAAGAGGTTGATGCCGATCGAAACGCCCAACAGCATACCGGCCACGGCGTGGAGACAATTCCGCTCCAAAGCGCTGCCGGGGTGAACAAAGATGAAGAGTGAAAGGCCCACGGCCGTGGCCAGATTGCCGACGGCGATGAGCCTTCTTGTCCTTCGATCGAGTTGTCTGTTGCCAAAGTGCATTTTTCAGTTCGCCTTCACGTCAGTTCCCTCAAGTCAATCCCCTTACGTCAGTCCTTGACCCGAAACCAAATCATCATCGAGAGCTTGATCGCTACAAACGTGAGTGCGATCGAAAGCAGATCCCAGCTCCACACATGGCTCCAGAAAAAGCGGTACTCGAACAGCACCACGGCCAAACACGCAGCAACTATGCCGGCGAAGCTGCTGGAGCGTCGCCGATGCTCCAGGAAACGTTCGTCGACAAACGGGCCGAGGATGGGAATCCTGCTGAAAATCGGAGGTCTCATGTTTCGCTCTCCAGTCGAAAGATTTCGTCTGTGGAACACCCAAAGACCCGCGCGAAGTGCAAGGCAAGCGGCAGGCTGGGTACATAGCGGTCGCGCTCAATGGAGTTAATGCTCTGCCGCGAGACGCCAGTCGCCTTGGCAAGCTCTTCCTGGGTCCATCCCCGGGCCGAGCGAAGCTCCTTGACACGGTTGCTGATGCGTGGTTCCATGTAAAGCTAACTTTCCAATCAAGAATAACTGGATTTGACCCCGGTGTCAAGCAAGCTCGACATTGTGCCTTTGACAAACCCAGCACTGTTATAATGGGGTTACGGGACAGAGGAGGCCCGCAACGCATGAAGCTAATTGCTTTCCTGCTTAAGAACCTCCCGGCTCCGGGGCCGCCTATTGCCGGTTGATTCTTGACCGTGCCGAAGGTTCGAAGAGGCCGGTAAACACTCTTCGAAGGCAGAGACGATCTGCTCCCCGGTTACTTCATCTTCTTAGACCGAGGCCGCCGTTCTGGCGGCCTTTGGCTTTCTGATCGTCGAGGTACAATCGCGGTTATTGCACAGGCGGGTAATTGACGCGCCTATTTTTAGGCACTAGGCTTGATTTCGCGTCACCTTAAGGTGGGGGGACGGACGGGCCTCGAACCCGTAACCAGGGGATTAACAGTCCCCCGCTCCGCCAATTGAGCTACCGTCCCCACATAGCCGGGCCATCGCCTCGAACGATGGCCCGGCGCATCAAGACAGTAAATCCCTAACAGCTTTTGCGCTTGATTTTCTTGGAGGATCAGATAGGCTGGGATTGTCTAGGCCCCATTTACCAAATCAAGCACAAAACTGTAATCACAACAGCCCGCGATCCTAGCGGGCTTTTTCTTTCAGCAAAATCGGCACTTCGCCTTACTGAAAGTCTCGTCACTTTTGAGTTGAATTGCCATGGGTTTTGGCGACAGGAATCTTGTTAGGCAATAGTTGCGTCGAAACAGGGAACGCTAGTTGCCAGAGGAACGTCCATCAGGAGTTCACTTCGCCTGTTTCTTCCCGCTCGATTTCTTCTCTGGCGGCTTCACTTTCAGCACGTCTTTCATCACTTCCTCGAACGGGAGCGGGATGTGCGGGATCGGCTTGCTGTTCGTGGCTTCTTTAGGCTTCTTCATGTTTTCCATCGGCAGTCACTTAGGGCTCAAGGGTAAAGGCGGACCACTCTCATCGAGAAGCGGGGTTTTACTCTGTGCTGGAGCAAGCTCCCATGTCGATATGGTCTTGATCCCAATATCTTCCGCTATGGCCCGCACTCCTGCATCATCCGAATAGATAGTCTTGCATTGATGAAGTTTGGTGATGGCTACAATTTGGCGGTCCAATTTGACCTTCTGCCACGGGACCGTGGTTGGCAGGGGATGGCGCTTGTTTCCTTTCTTTCGAGCCAATAGTTCCATCGCCGCTAGTTCTATTGCGGCCATTTGATCGAATGGCTGGATGTAAATGTTCGACAGCAGTGAAATCTCGGAAAGGTATTGCGGTCCATCTTGCCCCGCCAAAACGAGAAATTCAGAAAGAGCCGGAGCAGGGATGATGATCCTCTCTTTGGCTCTTTCTAGATCGTCGATAAGCTGCTCCACTCGCTCCTGCGCCTTGTCCACAGGTTTGCCGGTCGCAGGATCAGACGGCGGTTTCGCCCCCGGATAAAGCAGCAAACTAAGCATCCCGGTATCGACGGAAACCATTATTGTGGCCTTTCTCCGTTTCGAATGGTCGAGAGTTCACTGAGCGGGTCCTCTATCTCTTTCCACGCCCCCGGAACAGATCTGAGACGCGATATATCGCTCCTGATATCTCCCTCATTCAAGACCTCGAAACTCTGCGCGTAGAAGTCCTGCATTATCCATTCGCCAGTACGGTCCCTTAGAAATCGCCCCTTACCCTCAATTCGAACAACCGAACTGAAAAGATGCTCACCAAGTTGCTTGGCGATTCGGCGAGGAGCCATGACAATATGCTTTTCGTTTCCGTCCTCTAAATGAACGGGAACAGGATCAAGCTCACCGCCGATCCTAATTGGGATTCCCTGAAACACGGCGCTTTGGCGAATCGGACCAAACTCGGGCTGCGTAGCAGCATCGCGACCCGGAAATTTGATGACTTTGCTTTTGCCTGGATCAAGGAGAACGCCATTAGCGTTGTCTTGAACAAGCTTTCTATTAATCTCCCTGTAGGCCCGCTGTGCTTCGAGTGGTCCTTCGTTAAATTTGACGGCGCGAAGTCTGTCTCTGACCTTCGGCTCTGCTTCCCAATCCACTCGTATGACAGGGACAGTGCTTCCCCCGTCCACGCGTGCGAGGTGGACATTGGCAGACTCACCCATCATCTTGGCCAGATCGGACAGATATTGGGATAGACGCGCAAGGGGGATGGTTTCTGGAGACCAAGCATCGATCTCAAAGCGATACTCTCGATTCGGCTTCTTTTTACGCGGCATCGGTCCCACCTCCGGCATGATACACTTTCAGTAGGCCGTCCGTGAGAACGGACATGAGAGAGGCCGAGCAATCAAAGAGGTAGTGAAAGGCCCGCTGGCAGGCGGGCTTTTTCACGTTTTAATGCGTTTAAGAAACTCCCTGCGTTCTAGTTTGGCTGCCTTGAGTCCCGTAGCATCAACCGCTTTCCAGTCGTGCTCTTTAACGCGTGGATCGTGCGCATAGAGTCGGTCTCTTTTCGAGAGTTGTACCGATAGTCAAACTCCGTCAAGTAGCGATGTAGATGCTGCTGGCCGACATGGTGATAAACGCCATTGATTCCACGTTTCAGGATGCCGAAAAATCCCTCGACTCCATTCGTCGTGATGCAGAGGCCGTTCTCATGCCGCGCATACTCGTTAATGAAGTGGTTCACCGTATCGTGTTTGCGGCCCATTAGAGCGCCTTTGAGCGTGGTGGAACTGTCAGTCATCACATGGGCATCTTCGCTCACCATCGCTTCCACGATGGGTTTTAGGTTCTCTGCCGTCACACGGGGAACGTGCATGGATTGGACTCTTCCACCGCGCTGCAACACTGCCACAACCGGGGCTTTGTTTGCAGTCTTATTGCGAACGTTCGCTTTCTTGCCTTCAATCGTGCGGGCCTTGCGAACTCGACCACCGATCCACGTTTCGTCAATTTCGATAATGCCGTCGAGCTTCGATGACAACGGTTCTTGGGTCATCGTATAGCGAATTCGATGAGCCATGAACCATGCACTCCTGTACGTGACCTTGAGCATTCGGTGAAGCTGATGGGCGCTCATGCCCTTCTTGCTAGAGCAGAGAAGGTTATACGCAAGTAGCCATTTGCTCAGGGGGATATGGCTGTCTTCAAAGATCGTGCCAACAGTCACGGTGAACTGCTGACGGCACCCGCCACACTTCCAGACGCCGGGGCGAACGTGCTTGCCTTTTTTGGAGTCTTGAGGCGTCAGCCGATAGGCGTTATTCAACTCGCCACAGTGCGGACAAATCGGGCCATCCGGCCAGCGCAGTTTTTCAATGTACTCCCGCGCTTTCTCTTCGTCGCTAAAGTGTTGAGCGAGTTCGATTAGGTTGATTTCACCGTGTTCCATATGTAAACAATAGCTTTAGTCCATGGGTTTGTCAAGTGCATAATGTCGAGCAAGCTTTCCATCAACCACCGAAATATCCTCAGATGTGAACGTGTTCCTGTGCTATCGCACGCCGCGTCCCGCCTCCAAATCCTGCTAAAATCGACCTTTCCGCAGAAAGCCACAGCGTGCCCGACGAATCCAAAGCAAAATCCGTAACATACGCCGACGCCGGCGTGGACATCTCCAGCGGTGACCGCGCCAAGGATCGCATTAAGTATCTGGCGCAAAAGACCTTTAACCGCAACGTCTTGGGTGGAATCGGCGGCTTTGGAGCGCTTTTCCGGCTCGATCTGCAGCGCTGGAAGAACCCCATCCTGGTGAGCTCGGCCGACGGCGTCGGCACCAAGCTGAAGGTGGCCTTTGAACTGGGCCTGCACCAGATGGTGGGCGTGGACCTTGTCAACCACTGCGTGAACGATATTGCCGTGCAGGGCGCCACACCACTCTTTTTCCTTGATTACCTGGCCAGCGCTAAAACCGATCCCGAAGTCACCGAAAGCGTGGTCACAGGCCTCGCCGACGCCTGCAAGGCGAACGGATGCGCCCTCATCGGCGGCGAGACCGCGCAAATGCCGGGCTTTTACTCCGATGGCGAATATGATCTGGCCGGCTTCATCGTGGGCGCTGTCGATCGCGACAAGATGGTGACGGGCCTGGGTATCAAGCCGGGCGACGTGCTCGTCGGCCTGCCTTCCACGGGCCTGCACACCAACGGATACTCGTTGGCGCGCAAACTGATGTTTGAAGTGGCTGGCTACAAAACCACGCAATATGTGACCGCAATCAAAGAAAAAGCCGGCACGGCGCTGATGAAGACCCACCGCAGCTATCTGCACGTGATTCAAAAGCTGGTGGCAGCCGCGATGACGACGGGCATGGCGCACATCACAGGAGGCGGGATCACGGAGAATCTGCCGCGCATACTTCCCAAGGGAACGGCAGCGCAGATCGAGCTGGGTTCGTGGCCCGTCCTGCCGATCTTCGATCACCTGCGCGACCTCGGTCAGGTTTCGCAGGAAGAGATGATGCGCACTTTCAATATGGGAATTGGCCTGATCGCGGCAATCCCGGCCGACAAATTCACACGCGCGAAGAACCTTCTGGATCGTGCGGAAGAGAAGTTTTACGTCATTGGCCGCGTGGTCAAGGGCGATCGCCGGGTGCAGTACACGTGACACCGGAAGACGGAGAACCAGCGCCGATAAAGAGTGCGCCGGCTTTCAGGACCGAAGGCCGCGCGCCCGTCCGATTAGGAATATTGCTTTCCGGCCGCGGGTCAAACTTCAAGGCCATCGCACAATCGATTCGCGACGGGCGTCTTAAAGGCGTCGAGATCGCGGTTGTGATTTCGAACGTGGCCGAAGCTGGCGGCATCACAGAAGCACAGCAATTGAGTCTGCCGCACACAGTGCTCGTCTCTAAAGGCAGAGCGCGGGCTGAGCACGACGCAGATGTGGTGCGGTGCCTGCTCGATCATCGCGTAGAGCTTGTCTGTCTCGCCGGCTACATGCGTCTGCTCTCGCCGGAGTTTATCGCCGCATTCCCCAATCGCATCCTCAATATTCACCCGTCGCTGCTGCCCGCGTTTCCGGGCCTCGACGCGCAGCAGCAGGCCTTTGACTACGGCGTGAAATGGGCAGGCTGCACGGTCCATTTTGTCGATGAGCATCTGGATCATGGGACCATCGTTTTGCAGCGTGCGATTCCGGTTCTGGATGAAGACGATGCGCATTCGCTGGCCGAGCGCATTCTTGCCGAGGAGCACATCGCCTACAGCGAAGCGATCGGGCGGGTGACCAGCGGTGAATGGGAGATTCGCGGTCGTCGCCGGTATATGAAGCTCTGAAGGCCATCGAGCCCTGAACGCGCGTCGGTCGCGATCATGCGAAGATCCTCTGTCAACCAGTAGATTAACCAGAGCCGGTTCATTCGCCTGATTCCTGGATGGTTCCGTTCGCTTACAGAGTTGCCGAAAATATTGCTCGGATTGCCTAAGATAAAGGAACAGCCATACAGGCAGAAACAGCATGTGCGTTGTCGCGAAAATGCGCAGCGGCGCAGGCGGCTGCTTGCCTGTGTGGCGCTTCTTTCCAGGGAACGGACGCAACCACGTCCTCTCGCCTGGAGAAACTGCCAAGAAAATAAGTCGGCGGTCAGCGCACGCAGGCGCCAGGCCGTGGGCGAGAAGGAAGAGGATCAATCGCGATGGCCAATATTCTGGTAAATATCGAAAAAGGTATTGAAATTGGAGCCGAGGACGCACTCAAGTGGCTTTCCGGCGCAAACAAAGCAATGCAGGCAACGCCTGCTGTGGTAGCGGCGCTCGCCACGCTGGTGGGAGCAGTAGAAAAGCCCTTGTCGGAGCTTGCCGGCGCAGCCGCCAATCCGCTCAACATTCCGCTGGACCTGCAAACGGTCACGGATTTGAAAGCAGTCTGGCCCCAACTCGAGGGATTTCTCAAAACCCTCGGCGTCAAGTTCTGAGCCAGCAAACAGGTAATGGGCCGCCCTGATAAGGGCGGCCCGCTTCAAGCTTCACTCGATTCAATCTTCAACGCCGCGCGCAATCAGGTGGTCGACGCTTGCGCTTCACCCAAAATCAACTTTAGCGTCATCTGGCGGCGGCCGCGCAGAATCGTCACACTGATGGTGTCGCCCGCCTGGTGCTTCTCGAGCACCGATGCGATGTCTTGAGGATCGGTGACCTCGTGGCCGTCGATCCCCACAATCAGATCGCCGCCAAGCAGGATGCGCGTATTGCCCACATAGGCTTCTTCATTCCCCCCGTGCAAACCCGCCCGCTCCGCCGCGCCTCCCGGAATGACCTTCTGGATTAATACTCCGTACTCCGCGGCGAGACCCATCTGCTGCGCGAGATCGGGTCCAATCGCATACGACACGATGCCCAGCGAAGGCCGCTTCACACGCCCAAAACGCGTCAGATCAGAGAGCACCGCCTTCGCCGTGTTAATGGGAATAGCAAAACCGATGCCGGAGCTCTGATCTGCGCCATTCGAAGCAATCATGGTATTGATGCCGATCACTTCGCCGTGCGAATTCAGCAGCGGCCCTCCCGAGTTGCCGGGGTTGATCGCCGCGTCCGTCTGAATCGCGTCTTCAATGTGTGAACCTCCCGCGCCGCCCAGTGTGCGGATCGAGCTGATGATGCCGCGCGTCATCGTGCCGCCGAGGCCGAACGGATTGCCGATGGCATAGACCTTCTGGCCAACAGCCAATTGGCTTGAATCGGCAAGAGTCACGGGCTCGAGACTCGGTGCATCGATCTGCAACAGCGCCAGGTCGTGCACCTTGTCGGTTCCTATCACTTTGGCCGTGTAATGATGCTTGTTGCTGAGCTGCACATCGATGCCCCGATTAGCGCCTTCAATGACGTGGAAATTTGTCAGCACGTGGCCGGTCCGGTCGAGAATGAACCCCGATCCCTGGCCCTCCTGCGGCACCGCTCCATAAAAGAAATTGAAGACAACCTGTCGCGATGTGATGTTGACGACCGAAGGCACTACGCGTTTATAAACCGCGATGTTGTTTTGCTCTTCCGCATCGTAGGCAGGCGCGGCATCGGCCTCCGTCAGCTGCAGCGGAGAGTCCGCATTACGAAGGCTCTTGACGAGCGGAAGATCCCTCAAATGCGAAGGCAAATGGGTGGTCAGGTACCAGAACCCGCCCACAAAGAGAGCAATCAGGACCAGATGACGCAGTTTCATCTTCGCGAACCAAAAGACCTTTCCTTACAGATACGGCCGCAGCATGGCACAGTTCCCTTGGGAGGAAATGCGGCTGTTGCTTCTTATTCTAGAGAACCGCGCTGGGAGAGTTTGTTGTTCTCGGCGACCAGCCATCGCCACAATCCTTCAACCTGCGCGCGAAGAGCCTGTTTATCCCCATGATTCTCCAAAAGATAGTCCGCATGGGTCCGTTTAATCGCGTCGGGAATCTGGTGCGCAAGCCGCGAGCGTGCGTCGGCTTCGGCTGCAGCGCGTCGATCGGAGGGAAGGCCAAGCCGATCGACATAGCGGCTGATTTTCAACTCATCTGATGCGGTAACCAACAAAACGCGATCGATGCGACGCCGCCAATCGGCCAGGAGTCCGTCAGTCTCCCCACGCGCGCGGGCATCGCGCTCCACTTCAAAGATCAGCGCCGAAATCACCACGGCTATCGCGTCTGGGTCGCGCGCAAAGACTTCTTTCATCCACTGATGCTGCTGTTCAATCACTGCAGGATGCACAATCGCATTCAGCTCCTGCAGCCGTCCCCCGCCAAACGCGAACTCGGCAACGCGAGCACGGTCCAACGTGCCGTCCGTAGCAACGACTTTAGGTCCGAAGACACGAACGATCTCCGCAAAGACCGGCTGACCTGGCTCCATCAGCGCGCGCCCCATCTCGTCGGCTTCAATTACTTGAGCGCCGAGCTCGCGAAGAAAGTTTCCGACCGTGCTCTTGCCGCTGCCCAGGCCGCCGGTTAGGCCGACCCTCAGCATCACTCCAGCCCTCGACGCATTTTGGCGGCTCGCACGGTGTTCGCCATCAGCATGGCGATCGTCAGCGGGCCCACTCCACCGGGCACCGGCGTATAAGCGCCCGCTCGCTCGAATGCTTTGGGATGCACGTCGCCCACGATGGTTGAGCCCCGCCTGGCAAACGCTGCTTCGCGCTTGGCGTCGCCCACAAAGAAGCGATCAAATTCTTCGCGCGTGGTGAGCCGGTTGATGCCCACGTCAATCACGGTTGCGCCCTGTTTGACCATCTCCGGTTCGATAAACCCGGGACGTCCGATGGCGGCGACAAGAATGTCGGCTTCCCGCGTAATCGCTCCAAGGTCGTGCGTCTTGGAGTGACAGATCGTGACCGTCGCATTCTGATGCAGCAGAAGCATGGCTACTGGCTTCCCCACGATATCGCTGCGCCCCACCACAACCGCGTGCTGGCCGCTGATGGGAAGATTGCTGCGTTTGAGAATCTCAATTACACCTGCCGGCGTGCAGGGCGCGAGCGCCGGCCGGCCAGCCTGCAATCGTCCCGCATTCACGGGATGAAACCCATCCACGTCTTTATCCGGCGAAACAGCGTCGAGAAGAGCCTTTGTGTCGACCTGCTTCGGCAACGGCAATTGAATCAGAATCCCATCGATGTCGTCGCGATCGTTCAAAGCGGCGACTATATCGAGCATCTCCTCTGTCGTGACCGTGTCCAGTGGCGTGATTAGGTCGCTGAAGAGGCCTAGCTCCGCGCACGTCTGCACTTTGCTGCGGACGTAGATTTCTGAAGCAGGCACATGGCCAACCAGCACCGCGGCCAGGCCGGGCCGAATCGCTTGTGCGGCAAGCGCACGGACCTCCTCTGCAACTTCCTGCTTGATCGCGGCGGCGATTGTCGCGCCATCGAGGACTCTCGGCATCGTTCTCTCCAAGCTCCCATCCTATCGCTTTGGAGCCAGACGGCGCGGCGATGCCGGCATGCACTTTTCGGATGTGGACAATCAACAACCCGAAGAAGCCCTGATCCGCAAATTGGATGCTCGGCTGATTTCGCTAGACCGCTGCTGACTGCCAAAGCCGGGGCGCCACCGGGCAACTTCCAATCGCAACTTCATAGATATCGATGAGCCGCGCGTAGTTCGCCTCGGCGGTATATTTGCTCTCGAATTCAAAGCGAGCGCGAAGACGCATCGCTTGAAGTTCCTGAGGTCGAGAAAATACCCGGCTAACGGCGTTGCTCAATTCATCTGGATCGCCGGGCGAAACGAGCCACCCTGTGCGCCCATCGGAGACAACTTCCGCCAGTCCCCCGATGCGTGACGCAATGATGGGAAGACCTGCCGCAAAAGCCTCCGCAACAACAAGCGGAAAGCCTTCATACCATGTGGATGGGAGAATCAAAACGCTGGCTTCTGCCATCGCACCCGAGACTTCTTCCTTGCTGCGTGGGCCAAGCCATTCAATCTCTCGGATAGTCGCAGCCGCATTAGCCACGGCAGCCGCAAGAGGACCGTCGCCGATAATCTTGAGCTTTGGCTTGACCGAAAGCCGACTCCAGGTCGCAAGCAAAGTTTCGATTCCCTTTTCCTCAACGAGCCGGCCAACAAAGAGCGCGAAGTTTCCCCGGCCCGAGCCAACGCCGGGATCGCCGTCCACGAAATTTGACTTGATGGCTATTTTGTCCGCCGGGATCCCACCCGCAATGAATCGGTCTCGAGAAAACTCCGAAAGGGCAACGAAGCGAGAGACCGATCGGTGCCATGTCCCAATTGCCCGATGAACCGACAACATGCTGGCGACAGCGGCGCTCGCTGCCCGGCTATGCCGGTAGCAACCATTGAGGACCGAAGGCCAGGGAATCGACTTTCCCAAACATTCCTCGCAGACCTTATTCCCACCATGGAAAGTCGCAGAAGGACAAAGGAGGCGAAAATTATGAAGTGTCTGGACCACTGGAATCCCTGAACGAAGACAAGCAAGATGAATCGATGGTGAGAAGCGCGGAAAAAAGTTGTGGATGTGAACCAGGTCCGGCCGGAAGCAATGAATGCGTTCGCGCATTCTCCGCGCGTGCTCGAACGAATAGACACTCTGAAAGCCTGTCACGAGCGCATCCATCCGGCTCACAATCGAATCGTTATTCTCTTCCCAAACCTCGACCTGGTGGCCCATCCGCGAAACTAGTCGGCTCTCCGCTTGGACGACGGCATCTTCTCCGCCTGCTTGCTGGTATCGGTTATGGACAAAGAGGACTCTCATCTTGCTCGCGCCTGAAGCGGATCACATCCAGAGAATCTCTCGGGATTTTTTTGGCGTACTTCTTGAAAGACCCCTCGAAGAAATTCGACTCGTCGTGCGGCTAGCTGATCGGCACTGTAGACATCCCGCGCGCGTTTCCAAAGACGGTGCTGACAGTCGATATATGTGTGAGGATCGCAGGCGAGGCGTTCCAAAGTGCGTGCGAGGTCTCGAAAATCATCCTCTTCAAATAGGAGATCTCCCGAGCCGATGACCTCTGGAATCGCTCCTGTCCTGCTTCCGACCGTCACCGTGGCTTCAGCCATTGCTTCCGTCAGCACGAGGCCGAATTGCTCCTGCCATGTTTCGGTTCGACGAGAAGGTAGGACCAGTACATCGCTTGATCGCAACAGGCTCTGCACTGCATCCGCCGATAATTGACCGCAAAACAATACACGGTTCTGAATGCCGAGTTGTTGTGCTACGGCGTGCAGCTTTGTGAGCTCGGGACCTTGACCGGCGATCGTGCATGAGACGGATACACCGCGACGACGCAGATCGGCAACCCCACGAAGCAGGCAGTCGACGCCTTTGCAAGGCAAAAGGCGGCCTATAAAACATATTTTTAAGACACTCCGGTTTCTTCTTCCGTAAATCGGATTAATACAAGCGCTTACGCCCATCTGCGGGATCACCGCAGTCGCTCCGCGAAACCCCAAATCACGGTGGACTTGCATTGCCTGACCGCTGCCGGCGATCGCACCACTTGCCGTGGCGAGAACATACCTGCTGATGATCCGGCGTGGCATTGCCAGAGACCGACGGACATTCTCCCACACGAACATCACAAGCGGAATCGATCTCCTTGCAGCGGTAAAGGCAACCTGAGCGGCCCCGAGCGCGTACACCTCCTGCTCGTGGAGAATGACGTCGGGGCAAGCTTGATCGATGGCCTTGGCCAGAGCCCGTGGATGATAAAGAAATGTGCCCTGCCGGGAGCCGAATAGTACCGGAACAGGGATGCTGTGAACTGCGTGCGAGTTCGTCCAAGCGCACATTTCCGCTTTGTACTTTTCCGGATGGATTAGGGTCACCTCAAGGCCCGAATGCTTTGTGATCGCTTCCAGAGGGGAGAGATAGCGCTCATCCTGATACGCGTGAGAAATCACTGCAAGGTTCATTGGCCGTAGCCTTTCCCGGCCAACCACGCCGCTTGTTCATCCTGCTTCCGGTCCATGCGCGATGGAAACTGCGCCACACACCCGTATTCGAGAAGGTTTGTTCGGGAATCGTGGTCGCATAATCGCTGCTCAAGGAATTGAACAAGGCGGTCCGGCAGCGGGTCACCGAAGTCCATCGGCGCACCGAGGAAGCTGTGTGGGAAACGCCCGCCGACAGATCGAGAAGAGGCGGCTTTACGAACGAATTGTTTGCTGAGAGCTGTTGGCGATGCCTTCTTCTTCTGAGCCTCCTCATCGCCCCACAACGTGTAGAGGCCGTCGCTCAACGTAAGCTGCGGTTCGTACCAGACATAAGGACCGTCCGAGAGAAAACTCGCAGCCATGCTATAAGACGAGACCGAACAAACGCGAAGGTCAGCGTGCGTCATTAACAAGAGATCGCTGCACTCCGTAAGTCCGGCCTGCGCGAATCGCGATTAACAATAACTCACATTGAAGCCGTTCAATCAATTCCCTGGTGATGGGGCCTGCGATT
>CAZAQN010000070.1:0-4802 GCA_964487345.1 uncultured Occallatibacter sp.
GCTGCAAGACGCGCCTCAGCCAAATCGAGACCGGTAAGAACGCGAGGTTTGCTGCGCTGCAATACATCGCCATCGGCCTGAGCATCAAATTCGATTTGGCGCGCTCGATGCACCTGCTGCTCCACGTCCATGCTGTACACCATCTCGCCGATGGTGTCGCGCAAGCTGGCTGGATCTTTCTCAAACTGAATCATTGCCTCATAGAAATATTGAGTCAGCACAAACCCCTGCGTCATATCGTGCTTCACTGTCGCCGACTTAACGGCGTTGACTTTTTCCTCATAGACCTGCCGCTCGTGCTCATAGCGCGGCAAATCCGAGCGCTCGACGCCTGCTGGAATCTTGTACTCCGGCACGCCTGTGTCCATGGTGCGCGCCTCGATCGCCTTGATCAGACACTCAACGGTCAACGCCACTGTGTCGGAGCGGAATCGGAAGTCGAGCGGCGCGTCCCGTATTTCTTTCATGATCGGCTGTTCTCTGTCGATCGCATTCGCGCGGGTGTAAAGCAGCGGTTCAATTACGTAGTGCAGATAGATGTGGCGCACGTCGGTCATGGGAATCACCCCGTTGACCGGAGAAACCACGACGACGTATTCCGTTCCGTAGATGCGCGCATTCACAAGCTTTGGCGAAAGAAGCGGCTCCATCACGACGACGAAGCGCCGACCGTCGTAAGTGGAGGCAGGCATCTTGAGATAAAGATTGGTGCCCACAATCATTCTTGACAGCGGATCGTGCAGCCGGTCGGTTTCTTCGTCGTAGATGTGATGGACGGTGAGCCAGATGCCGTGAAGATCGACTGCGGCCGCAAAGTCGCGTAGCAGCGGGACAATTTCGACGACCTGGGTGGAATCGGGAGGCATCTCGGGCAACTCTACGCTGGTTTCAAGCTCTGGCGGCGGGCTCAGATAGAGCGCCAGCGAAATGTACTGGGAAATGTCCTTTTCCGAGCCCGTCATCCGATGCTGGGCAATGAAGAGACAGACCTTGTCCCTCTTGGCACGGGCGTCTTCACTCCTGGCCAGGGCCTGATTCACATCGTCGCGCACGCGCTTCCGTACGGCGGCGCTGTCTTCCAACCCTTCGTCGTAGCCGCAGACGTTGAGGGCCGCGGCCATGAAGAAGACCGGCTCGGAACTAACCAGCGAGATCGTCGGTCCGGCAGGATCGACCAGGAAGGTCGGCGCCTTTTCTTGCTGGATCGTCGAGGAGGACGAAGAGGAGTTTTGGTGTGAACCGGAAGAACTGCCTGGAGAGGATTGTGTACGCCCGGGCTTCGGCGAAAGTGCGACTCCGAAGCAGATCAGGAGCGCTGCCGGGACGGAATACGAGCGAAAGAACAGAAACTGCATCGGTGAGACCCTGCCTGCAAGTCTATTTAGACGCGCAGGCAGGGTCAAACGGGAGTCGGGTTACGCCGCCCTTGGTTTTGGCCGGCTGATGGGCTGAACGCGTCCGGTGTAGTTCCGAGAATCCGCTGGCCGTCCGCTTGCGGAATCGGTGGACTCTCCGATGCAGAATTCGTTCACCAGCCGATGCAGCTCCGAAGCAAGCTCAGAAAGGTGCCCGCAAGCAGCAGCCGTCTGGTCCGCGTTGGTCGAAGAAGTCTGGGTGAGGCCGGATATCTGAGAAATGCTGGAGGTGATCTGTTCCGCCGCGCCGTTCTGCTCCGATGCCGCAGTTGCGATCTGGGCGACCATGTGGCCCAACTGATCGGACATGCCGATGATTTCCTTTAGCGCTTGCCCTGTCTCACCGGTCTTCTTCACGCCGACTTCGACCTCCCGTTGGCCTTCCTCGATTGCGGAAACGGCTACCTTGGTTTCGGTTTGAATGGTCTGAATCATTCCCGCAATCTCTTTGGTTGCCGAAGCGGTCCGTTCAGCCAGACGGCGGACTTCACCGGCAACAACAGCGAAGCCTCGGCCCTGTTCCCCAGCGCGCGCCGCTTCAATGGCAGCATTCAACGCGAGCAGGTTAGTTTGCCCCGCGATCTCAGTAATCACAGCAACAATGTTGCCGATTTTCTCCGAGCTCTTACCCAACTCGAGAATGCGGCCCGCCGCGTTGCTGGTGGATGTGGCGATGCTGTTCATCGTGATCAGAGTTTCATCCGCAATCTCGCCACCTTTGCGCGCCGATGTTGCCGACTGCTTGGAGGCGACCGAGGCGTGCTGCGCATGGTCAGCAACTTCGCGGACTGTCGCGGACATCTCTTGCATCGCGGAAGCTACCTGGAATGCTTGTTCGGCCTCGCTATGAGCGCTGGTCGAATTTTGCTTGGCACCTTGGGCGATTTCCTCGGTAGCACCGGCCAGTTGTTCGGCAGATTGCGTAATCGACCGCACCATGCGGGAAAGATTTGCCTTCATGGTATTAAGCGCACGGGCAGCCTGGCCCAGTTCGTCATCGGTGGTGACTTCAACATCGGGGATGCATAGGTTGTGATTTGAAATTGACTCCATGACCGAGACGATTGCCTTGATCGATGTAACCAGGGAACGAATGACAAGAATAGCGATACCGATACCGATCGCGAATCCCAGTGCGGTCATAATAGGGATCACAGATACCGCCGTTTTGTTGCCGGCAACCTGCTCTTTCACTGCTTTGTCGGCAAGATTGGCGTACCAATCAATCAGATCGTCTGTGTTTTTCTTCAGGTCGGCCCGCACTTGCTTGGTCGCAGAACCATAAAAGATGTCGACTGCACTGGCCTGATCCCCCGCTTGGTGCTTTTGAATCGCTTGATCCACCAGGCCACTGTAGGCTGCGTTCTGATCTTGAATCTGCGAAAATAGCTGATGGCTGGTTGCGGAAGTCAGCAGCGGCTTAAGCTCTTCCGACTTCTGTTGAAACTCTGCGCGCGCAGCAGTCAAATATTTGCTGTCGTCATGAAGGAGCGCATCGCGTCCGCCCACCTTTTCCTTCTCGACGGCAAGCTGGATATCCCCGGCAAGATCCTGCTTATGCCCGTTGAACTGGACTGTTCCAGCCAATGTCTGCGTGGTCAAGGCGGTTTTAAGCGCGATGCCGCCAACGAGCAACAAGATCAGAAGCAGGCTGCCGCAATTGATCCACAATTTCGCTTTCAAACTCAATTTCTTCACTTGATCGCTCCCCGTTGCCCACGGGTGTGATTGCACGCATAGATCGCTCGACCCGCGCCCATCTGACTTCGAACCCTAAACTCTGCGATTCTGGAACCAGCAGATTGGCGTGCCCCTTAAGAAAGGGCCCCAGGCTCTCCGTGACCTTATCGGCGTCCAGGTGGAATCCATTACCGCGTCGGGGCAATTCCTGGGTTCCGGACGAGGAACGGCTGAATTGTTGAGGGTGGAGACTGGCTCTGGTAGGCGGGAACACAACACCGTGCCACGACTGTCCTATGAGAACCTATGCGCGCAGCAAGATCCTGGGAAGAGGGTAGAGGCTATCCGCGGACGGAAACCCCCGAGAACGAGAGCACGGCCAGTCCCCTTACCGGTTGACCAAAGAAGCGGGCAGGCTCAAAACGGCTGAGGACCAGCATATTCTCCACCTCGGCCCGGGTGGCTGCGTCGTTCGGACCCGAAACAATGCGATAGTCGTACGCCGTTCCTTCACTGTTGATATAAGCCTCTACGACCACTTGCCCAGCGCTGGCGCCGATCTCGTCACTGCTGCCTGAACCACCCAGGGAATACAGCAGGCGCGGCGCAGTCGCGTTTCCCAACGGAACGTCCTTGGTCGCCTGTGCACTTTCTGGCTGGGTAAACATACCCACCAGCACAGTGACGGTTCCCAGCAGGAGAACAGCACTTGCAAAACCCGCTGAAGCCTGCAACAGGAATGGGCCAACCGTGTTTCTCCAAGCGAGAGACCAGCCCGCCAGAGCGCTCTTGTTTTGGCGCGCCCGCTCGCGACTGATTGCGACACGGATGCGAAGTACGAGATCTTCTGGCTCCGCCACGGCGCCGAGCGACGCGAGAGCGGCCTGATTCTGCCGAAGGGCTCGCCATTCCGGGGCGCATCCCGGGCAACGATCAAGGTGGGCGGCAATGCGCTGCATCTCCCGCCCGGTCATCCGTCCGTCCAGATATTCTGAAAACTTCGCCTGCATCGCTGTACAGCTACTCATCGCGCCTCCTCTCCCAAAGGCAATTCAAGGCCCTCGCTGGTTGGCAGATTTTTGGTCTTCGGCTGCGTCGTGAGTGACGCCTTCAGGCAGGCTCGACCCCGCACCAGGCGCGACTTCACGGTCCCCAGGTTTACACCCTGAATCTCTGCAACTTCCTCGTAAACAAAGCCTTCAATGTCGCGCAAAATGAGCGTGGTTCGAAAAGGTTCCGGCACTTGAAGCAACGCCGCTTCGACCCTCGCCCGGTTTTCCTCGTGGACCGCCATCTCAAAAGGCGATTCACTTGAATCGACCAGCGTGTCTTTCAACTTCACTGGAATCCCTGAATCGTTCTCGGCGATCTCAATTTCAATTGGAACTTCCTGCTGTTTATGACGCAACCACCAGCGCCGCTGATTTGAAGCCTCGCGCAGGGCGATTCGGTAGATCCATGTTCGCAGCGACGATTCTCCGTGAAAGCCCGAAACGCCGCGAAAGACCTTCACAAAAACTTCTTGCGTCAGATCAGCCACGTCGGCTCTATCGTGCACGGTGCGGGCCAAAAGCGAGTAAATGGGCTGATGATAACGCGCAATGAGCCAGGCGAACGCCTCTTCCGATCCGGCTCGCAACTCGGCCACGAGTGCCGTCTCCTCGGAATGAAGCGTCAACGCGCTGGCAAGATTGCCCATGGTGAGGT
>CAZAQN010000070.1:4902-18389 GCA_964487345.1 uncultured Occallatibacter sp.
GCCGTCTCCTCGGAATGAAGCGTCAACGCGCTGGCAAGATTGCCCATGGTGAGGTCCACCTGCAACTCTGTCCTCCCACCTTACTGCAAAAAGCGCACGGTTGGCATCTTCCAAATTCGATGCCCAACTTGACGACCGGCATTTGATTGTCCGCGGCCACCACTGATTCGGCACGGCCGCACCGCCGGAGCAAACTTCCCAAACCTGTAATGCGCGGGAGACGGAACAACGGCATCAGCGACCGGATGCCCCGCGCACCCTATTCTCTTAGACACCGGCACCCCCCTGAAGTGTTCCCGGTCACGAGCCCATGTGAAGGGATTTATTCACAAGGAGGAGGTTCCCAAAGTATCCAGACTTCGGGATATACGCCCTCAGACCGAGAAAACAATGCGGCGACCTTTCTCCACTCGACTCCAGGCGGCTTCGACATCAGCCAGCGGTACCGGCTCTACATCGACATGGAATTTCCCGGCGGCCGCCATTTCGAACAGCTCCGGAATCGCGGCGAGGATTCTGTCGAGCGGTACTGAGCCAAACCCGCTGCCAAGCAGCCTCAGATCCACACTGCGCAGCACGGCGCCGGGAAGCGTAATCGTCGCGCCGGCGCTCTCCCCCACTTCCACCAGCCGTGTGGACTTCGTCGCACTGGGATTGAAGGTCTTCGCCAGAGCTTCGAGGACGAGCTCCGTGGGTCTTCCCCAGAGATAATCAATGACGACGTCGATGCCATCTTTCGCTTCGGCGATCAAAGCCTCGCGCACGGCACCCTCCGGCTCGCCAAGCGCCACAATGGCATCCACATTTTCCTTGGCAATGGCATCCACATTGCGCCCCGCCGCAATCACCCGCTTCGCACCCAGGAGGCGCGCCGCCTGGATCGCAAGCTGGCCAGCTACACCCGTTGCGCCGAGGATCAACACGGTTTCGCCAGGCTTCAGTTCCGCCCTATCCTTTAATGAGAGCCATGCCGACATACCGGGGTTGGCAATGGCAGCAGCCTCGATATCGCTGATGCCGTCTGGAAGTGGCAGGCACATAGAGGCAGGCGCAGCACAACGCTCCGCCATCGTTCCCCACGGCTTTCGCAAAGAACCGAAGTAGACCCGGGCTCCATCCGGACGTGTACCAACGCCATCGAGGCCAGCGACCATCGGGACCTGTCCGGTCGCGGAGTAGTGGGCGCCACTGGCAATCGCTTTCACGATGGGATGTAATCCGGCGGCACGGACCTTGATAAGAACCTCGTTATCACTGACGATGGGTTCTGCAAACTCCAGATATTTAGGAGCTTGACCGAGAACTTCAATGACAGCAGCCTTCATGGAAGAATTCTCCTTAACTAAGTTAAGCATAGCTTAACACCGTTAAGCTACAAGTGCTACTATTTTTTCGATGGCACTTGACCGACCGATGATTCTGCACCACGCCTTCGTCGTTTTGAACGAAGCGGGGCTCGAAGGATTGACCCTGCGCCGCCTGGCTGCGCGGCTGAATGTGAAGGCCCCCGCCCTCTACTGGCACTTTAAGGATAAGCAGGATCTGCTGGACGAGATGGCGACGCAGGTTTTGCGCGAGTCCTACCGGGAAAGTGCTGCTCTGGAAGAACTGCACCCATGGCGGGAGTGGGCGATCGCTTGTTTCGAAGGGCTACGTAAGATCCTGCTTCGCTATCGCGACGGAGCCAAGATGTTCAGCGGCACGTATCTGACCGATGCGGAACTCTACGCGCCGATGGAGGCGAATCTGCGTAGGCTCACAGGCGAGGGTTTCACCTTGCGGCAAGCCGTGGTGGGCCTTGGAGCACTGTACAGCTACACTATCGGATTTGTCATTGAAGAGCAGGCGACGCAACTCGCGCCGGGAGAACCGAACCCGCAGTACGATGTGGCGGCGCGCGAGCGGCGCGTGAACAAGGAGCTGTATCCCTTGGCCGCGGCCGCGGGCGCCGAAATGTTTGCCGACCACGATGCGCGTTTCGCCGAGGGCTTAGCCATGATCCTCACAGGCCTATCGACGATGCTGACCAGCGCGGGCACGGCGCATTGACGAATCCCACCCCAGCAGAGAGAATAGAAAAGTTGCCTCTCTGCAACACGTGGGCCTGTGGCGCAGTTTGGGAGCGCGCTTCCATGGCATGGAAGAGGTCGTCGGTTCGATCCCGACCAGGTCCACCAATCACCCTTCAATTCTAAGCAGCTACTGACCTAGCCGGAGCCTCTGGTTCCCTCAACGGTTCGGAAGAGTGCTGGACTTTTTCATTTCCCGCGGCGGCATCATTTCAACAACTCTGAAGCTTGCGTCCCAGCTCTGCTGACGACGGCGCGGGTGTAAATATCAGGAGCCGTGCGGCTACTGGAATGCCGCAATAATTTCTGAGCCAGCTCAACGGCGACACCGAGTGCTCGCAGATTCGCGGCACCGGCGAAGCAAAACTCGTTGCGACGCCGCCTTTCAGAAAATACCGACTCAGGAGAGCTTCATGAATGAACAGAACGGCACCTCCCGGCCTAGATCGTCACACACAAGGGTCTACCAGCCACAGGGAGTGGACTCTTACGCTGACCTGACGGTTAAGGCTCCTTCGGATCGAGCAATAATCACCGAAGCAACGCAATTGCCGACGACGTTCATCAGCGTGCGGCCCATGTCCATCAGCGTATCGATGCCCAAAATCAGCAGAATTGGCGCGGTGGGGAGATGAATCGCGCTGGCCGTCGCGAGCAAAACAACGAGCACGGCCCGCGGCACTCCCGCCACGCCCTTGCTCGCGAGCATCAACACGGCGAACATTGCGATGAGCTCTCCGGCCGAGAGATGAATGCCGGAGGCCTGCGCGCAGAAGACAGCTGCCATCGATAAATAGACGCTCGACCCCGTCATGTTGAAGCTGTAGCCGGTGGGGATCACAAAGGAGACAATCCAGCGCGGCACGCCGAATTCCTCCATACGCTCCATCGCCAACGGCAGCGCGGCTTCGGAAGTCGTCGTGGCAAAGCCGAGGGAGGCCGGTTCGCTGACCGCCGCGATGAATTTCCGCAGCGGTATGCGAAACAGGAGCAAGCTCGGAATCTGTACCAGGAGAGTGAAGGCTAGCAACGCCAGATAGTAGGTCACTCCCAGCTTAGCCAGAGGAAGCATGGCGCGCAGGCCCATGCCGCCAACGGTGTAGGCCAGGGCCGCTCCTGCAGCGATCGGAGCCATGAGCATCACGATCCGTGTGAGCTTGAACATGGTGTCCGCAAGTGCTTGAAGAATTGGAAGCAGGGGAGCGCGCTTGCTCGCCGGCAGCAGCGCGAGTGCAGTGGCAAAGAGCACCGAGAACATGGCCACTTGAAGGACCTGATTCTGCGCAACCGCCTGAGCAATGTTCTCAGGAAAAATGTTGAGCACGATTTGTTGCCAGGTCTGGACTGTCTGTGCGCCCGAAATCGCCGTTTGTGCGACTGGCAGCACAATGCCCCATCCGGCGCCCGACAGATACATCGCGACAACGCCGATGATGAGCCCCAGAGTAGTAACAATCTCGAAATAGACTACAGCCTTTACCGCGACGCGGCCAATGCTGCGCAACTGGCCATGTCCCGCGATTCCAGTTGTGATAGTTGCGAACAGAAGAGGCGAGATGATCATGCGGATAAGGCGCAGAAAGAGGTCGCCAAGAAAACGGGATTGCACCGCGACGGCCGGAGCGTCGAGTCCCAACTCGACGCCGCCCAGCATGGCCAGAAGTGTCCACGAAAGCAGTGACGAGCGAAGGATGGCCGCAGCGGCACAGAGCGCGATGGCGACGAGCCGAAGAATGACTGCGACCTGCTGGTTCGATCCGGCGAGGCCCACAACCGCTCCGGCGGCCCAAAGCGCAACTCCCGCAACCGCAAGGATCGGGGGGACTCTCCGGAAAGCGCGCGGCTGCTCCGCTGGGACGGGTTCGGTCATCGGTCGCTTGGGCTCTTCCTCATTATGCGATGTGCGATCCGGCCCTCCCGATCCTATCGCTCCAGGATGCAATCAGGCGGTCTGCAATTCTTTGGCGGGCCTTTTAAGATGCATCGCCTCCGCGATGACGTCCGTATACTTCAACCCGGCACCGGTGTTGAAGAGGACCACGCGATCCGTCGGCTTGAGCGTTCCGTCGGCGATCAGCTTGTCATACGCAGCGTTGACGGAGGCGCCTTCGGGAGAAAGGAACATACCCTCATTGCGCGCCCAATCGAGAATTGAGGCTAGGATCTCCTCATCGGTTACGGACATCGCGATGCCGTTCGATGCCTTGAGAATGTCGAGCATGATCGCATCGCCATACGGCTTGGGGACGCGCAAACCTGCGGCAAATGTGGATGCGTTTTGCCACATCTGGCTCACAGTCTTGCCCTCCTTGTAGGCGCGGGCAACGGGAGCACAGCCTGCGGCCTGCACCGCGATCATGCGGGGACGCTTGCCGGGCTTCACCCATTCCAGCTCTTCCATCTCCTCGAATGCCTTCCACATGCCGATGAGTCCGACGCCTCCGCCAGTTGGATAAAATACCGCATCCGGATACTCCCAGCCGAGCTGCTCGACAAGCTCATAGCCCATGGTCTTTTTTCCTTCGACGCGAAAGGGCTCCTTCAGCGTGGAGATATCTAACCACCCCTCCTGCTGTTTGCGCTCGGCGACCATGCGCGCGCAGTCTGAGATCAATCCGTCGACAAGGGTGACATTGGCTCCATATGCGACGGCTTCAACGTAGTTGGCGAAGGGGACGTCGCGCGGCATGAAAATGTGCGCTCCAATTCCTGCTGCCGCAGCATAGGCCGCCAGCGCGCCGGCTGCGTTGCCCGCAGAGGGCACGGCCAGTTTGCGCAGACCGTATTGACGCGCCATCGACACGGCCATTGCCATACCGCGCGCCTTGAAGGTCCCTGTGGGATTGGCGCCCTCTTCCTTTACGTAGACGCCCGGATGGCGCTTGCTCTTCAGCATTGGAGTCCAACCTTCGCCGAGAGTGACAGGCTCCACGTTGGGCAGCACTGCGCGATAGCGCCACATGCCCGTCCATCCGGCAGAAGATGCCTCAACAACTTCCGATGGATTGCTGCCGCGAAGGTGCGCGAAGTCGTAGCGCACATAAAGCGAACCGGCGGGTTGATCTACGCACCGCGGACAGACTGTTTGAGGGGTCTCGGCATCGATATGGGCACGGCACCGGGCGCATTCGAGATACGCGATGGGGGGCATAAGTCTCCGTCGTGAACGATGATGTTTTCTATACTACGTCTGAAATTCCGGCGTGTTGGATAGAATACGCAGAGCCGCCGATATCTCCGGACTAATCGGTTCTTTTATGAGTGACTCGGCGACGAGGTGAAACCAAGATATCGTGGACCGGGCCTGAAGTGCGATTGTGGAAATGCATTGCGAAGAGCTTGAGCCGGTGCTACGCTCGTACGATGATGAAGTTCCACAGGATGGCTTGTTGTCGGGCGCTATTCAATGCCCCAGCGAACTCCTGTTGTTGAAGCTTCGTCCTCCTTCCAGCAGAAAAACATCCGAGCGAGAAGTTTCCAGTTCCATACCGCTTCAGCTAAGAAACCGCTTTTTTATTAGCTTAAGAGAGGATCGTTTATGATCACCGCACCCACTCGAACAATTTTACCAATCTTCTTCATAGGCGTGTTGCTAGCGAGTTTTGCGCCGTTCAGCATGGCGCAGGCTGCCAACCGCAACGCGGCTCCGGGCGATTCACCTGCCGGTATTTGGATTGGGACTACGCAGGTAAATACCTATGCGATTCCATTTCGCTTGGAGATTACAGGAACGGCCGATCGGGTCCAAGGCGCGCTGATCAATGGCACGGAGAAATCCCTCTCTTCGAGCGGTAGTTATGCCGAAGGGCATTTAGTTCTCCACTTCGACTACTATGCGAACACTATCGACGCAGCCATCCACGACGGCACGCTCACAGGAACATTCAGTGGCCGGAATCGAACCGCGCCCATCGCTGCCCAATTGAATGGCAAGCTGCCGGTAGCCGACGCCAATGCGCCACGCATCGCGGGCGAATGGGAAGTTCGCGTAGACAACGGAGCCAAGGGTGAGCTCACATGGAAGCTACGAGTCAAGCAGACCGGCCCAAATGTCGACGCTGTCATTGAACGCATCGATGGCGATACAGGAAACCTGTACGGCGTCTGGCGCGACGGTGCATTTGTTGTCAGTCATTTCACGGCGGCAGGCCCCAATTTCGCGGTTCTGCGACCCCAGCCAGACGGGACTCTGCGATTGGAGACCGCTGCGCATGGAGGGGCAGAGCAGACTTTCCCAGCACACCGCGCATCCCCGCTCCGAGCTGTTGCCTTGCAGAGTGTCGATGATCCTCTGCATCACACATCGCTGAAGAATCCGGACGAACCGCTGGCGTTTCGTTTTCCGGATCTCGGCGGCAGAATTGTTTCCAATACCGATCCTGAATTCGAGCACAAAGCCTTGATCGTTGGGATCGGGGGCAGCTGGTGCCCGAACTGCCAAGATGAAGCGCCGTTTCTCGAGAAGCTTTACCGCAAATATCACACTCAGGGATTAGAGATCGTAGAACTCAGTTTCGAGGAATCGTCACAACTCCAGAACCCCGTGCGGCTGAAGGCTGTCATTCAACGATATGGCATCACTTACACTGTATTGGTCGCGGGTACTCCTGAACAATTGAGTGAGAAGTTTCCGCGCGTGTCGAATCTGGACTGCTGGCCCACGACCTTCTTTGTTGGAAAGGACGGACTGGTAAAGGCAATTCACACAGGCTATGCGGGACCGGCCACAGACAAGGACAATCGAGATCTTGAGGGCGAAATGAAGGGCCAGGTCGAGCGGCTACTCGCAAGCAAGCCATCAGCCACGCGGCCCAAGACGGTTCAAGTTGCGCAGAGGCAGTAAGTACGATCGTTGTCTCTATCCCTGCACCACCTGCACGATTTGAGTTAGGTCGATAGACCGAGCGAGCGGGGAAAGCGAGCGAGTTCCTCTGGGGTCGAACTATTCGGAACAGAGCAGCCGGGTGCAGCGATGTACTTGGCACCGGCCTGCTCCCTTGCCTCTGTCCACTGCTTCCGCATTTCTGCTACCGTCAATTTCTCGTAATCGATCTCGTCCACTCCTCCGGCGATCGGCTGAGAATACTGTGCGCGAATGTCGGAGATTGGGATTCCGCTTGTCTTTACCGAGTATTGAATGACAGGTGCGTTGAAATCTTTGAACTGATCGAGATAGGGCCTCTCGAGATAGTGCAAATGAAGAATGGTTAGCTTGGTGTCTGCAAGTGCATCGAAGACGCGCTTGTCATAGGGCCGGGTATATCGCTCGTAATCCGCAACGGAGCCAAACTTGCTTTCCGCATTGAAAACGCTGACGAGCGCGCCGGAAGCTCCGATGTCCTTGGTATGCCGGATATGGTTGATCGTTGACTGGGTGATCGCTTCCAATGCGGCGTGCCAACCGTCCGGGTTCTGTTGCTGAAAATCATGAAGGCTTCTAATCTGCTGGTCCTGGATCTCCTCCGATTTTCCCAGGCTCGCAAACTGCGGCTGCGATTGAAACAGAATCATGGCGGTCATGTAGGGTCCGTAGATCGTGTCGATGAAGTAAGCGTCCCCACTCAGCCCATCGCGGACAAGCTTGAGCGTCGCCAATTGGTCCGGAAACGGCGATTCCAACGGATTCAATTCGTACCATTTTCCGGTTGTCGACTGGGGATAGTCGAAATCGTTCATGACCTTGACGATGTCTGTATTGTAGGCACGATGGAAGTCGAGATGGTCTTGTGCCTCCAGTTGTGCGGTCGGCTTCTTGTAGTGGTGGTAAAACGTGAACGGAGGCCGGTCGAGGTCCTCTCCGCGCAACGCGCGATCAACCCGCTCTTTATGGCGTAAGACGGATGCCCCCGGCGCCTTGCCAAAAGCGGGCTTTGTTAGTGCAAGGGGGGCAGCGGCGGCTGTAGAAAGGAACGTGCGTCGATTCATCATAAAATCCTCATTGGCATGAGAAACCGGGAGTCCTGAAAAGCAAAGACTCATTCTTTTCGAAAGACTCTTCCCTGGCGTGAAGGCTGGGCGTAGACAGTATATTCCTTGATATCCCAAGCCGTTTTTGGCGTCCAAGGACGACGAATTGGTATTTCCTGAAGATCCTTCACCACTCATCTTTGTAGCCAGATTTCGTTCCGTAGACACTCAATGATGACGAGCGTTGATGCCGCAGTGACGTATGCGCCGGGTTGTTGCGCAAGCGCATCGGCTTCCCGAAAACATGACAAGAGTCAGCGCTTCATTGCGAAACCGCGCGCAGGCCAAAGCGTCGCTGCAACCCTGTATGCACAGCATTCTTGAAGCAAAGGTGCAGGAACCAACGCTGCTCCATTAGATGACCGCCGGCAGTTTCTAAAGAACTGCATCGAGGTCCTGCCGGGCTCGCAAGGGTCATCGGACCTGCGTGAGCAAATGGAATGCCTCGAATAAATGCCGGAAAGACCTGCTGTCTTTTTGACGGCGACAACCGTCCGCTCGCACGCGAGGAATCCGGGAGAACGCCGGAAGCCCCACAAAGACGTCCGGTAATCTCGTTCAACCCCGCTGCCACCAGCTCTCACTGCATTTTTCACGCACTTTCCTGCATAACGATGTACCTGACTCCGCGGTGCGCCGATTCTGGGCGAGAGGTCAGTGTGAGCACTAAGTCAAATGCAGTCTTGATTCTCTTGTTGGCGGGAGTATCTCTCGCATTGACATCCTGTTCTCGAGTATCAGCAAAGACGAACAACGACGCAGGAGAGGGCGTACCTGTGCGCGCCGAGCGGGCAGTCACGCAGGACGTTCCGGTAGAAATTTCAGCCGTGGGGAATGTCGAGGCGGTCAACAGCGTCGAGGTGAAATCGCGCATCGCCGGACAGGTTGAGCGAATCGCGTTTCAGGAGGGCCAAACCGTCGCGAGGGGACAGTTGCTGTACACCATCGATCGGGATGTGCTGGAACATCAGGCGACCGAACAGCGAGCCGAACTCGCTCGCGATGCGGCCATGGAAGAGCAGGCGCGCGCCGTCGTGGCGCGGGATGCCGCATCGCGAAGGCAGAGCGAGTCCGAGGCAGAGACGGCGGTACAGCTCGGAAAGTTGGGAGTTATATCGGGGCAGCGGGTCGACCAACTTGTAACCACGCGCGATACAGCGAGCGCCGGACTTCATTCCGACCAGGCAGCCGTTGACGCTGCAACCGCTGCACGAAAGGCCGACGAGGCGCGTCTGGCAGGAACCGAACTGCAGTTGAGCTTTACTAACGTGGTTGCTCCAATTACTGGGCGCGCGGGCGCCGCGATGGTTAAGGCAGGCAGCATGGTTGGAGACAACGGCGCAACACTGGTCACCCTGCTGCAGATGACTCCGATCAATGTCAGTTTCGGCATTCCCGAGCAGGAGCTGCCGGAGGTGCGAAAGCTGAACGCGCCTGGGCCATTGACCGTCGAGGCGGGCGATGGCAGCGGCCCTCCAAAACAGGGCCACCTGATGTTCATCGACAACACAGTGGATTCAACGACGGGGACAATTCGCCTGAAGGCGATCTTCCCGAATGAGGACGGCGCTCTGTGGCCCGGGGAGTTTGTTCACATTCGTCTCCTTCTGCGCACCGACCTGTCGAAAACCGTGATCCCGAATGCCTCTGTCCAGGATGGAATCAACGGGAAATTCATCTGGCTGGTACGGTCTGGCCACGCAAGCATTACGTCGGTGACAGTGGTTCGCACCTATGCTCCGGAGAATGGGCCCGAGTTGGCTGTGATTCAAAGCGGCATTCATCCCGGAGATCTGGTTGTTACGGAGGGGCAGCTTCGACTCACGGCGGGTGCGCCGGTTTCCCTTTTGAATTCGCCGCGCGGAGCGTCCGTCCAGGCAGACGGCGGGAATCATGCTGCTCCGTAATCGAACAGCCAGCCCAAGATCCCTTGAGGAAACTCGAAAATGAAACTGACTGAGTTCTTCGTTCGTCGCGCAACGACCACGACGCTCATGATTGCGGCGATAGCCGGCTTTGGTCTTCTCTGCTATTTCTCGCTGCCGGTCAGCAATCTGCCGGAAGTTGAATACCCGACGATTCGGGTGAATGCGAACCTGCCTGGCGCGAATCCCGACGTAATGGCTTCTACGGTGGCCACGCCGCTGGAAAGCGAATTCTCGATGATTCCAGGCATCGCAAATATGACGTCGTCGAGCCAGACTGGCGAGACAAATATTGTGCTCCAGTTTGACCTGAACCGCGGCATCGACGCCGCCGCGCAGGACGTACAGGCGGCGATCGCGCGATCGGCTGGTTCTCTGCCTGCCAGCATGCCCACTCCACCGTCGTATTCGAAGCAGAATCCGGCTGCCGACCCAATCCTATGGCTGGAGATGTCCTCCACAACTTTGTCACTTCGCGACTTCGCGAATTACGCCGACCAGGTCTTCGCGAAGAGGATCGCAATTGTCAGCGGTGTGTCCCAGGTGCCGGTCTGGGGACCGTCCCATCCTGCAATCCGGGTGCAGGTTGATCCGGCGAAGCTCGCGGCCTATGGGCTGGATCTGGAGCAAATTCGGACGTCGCTCGCGAGTAACAGCTCGAATCTTCCTTCCGGCACACTGTACGGCGATTCCCATGATTATTCGCTGCAGGCGAATAGTCAGCTCACGACCGCGGAGCAGTTTTCGCAGCTCATCGTGACCTACCGGGACGGCGTCCCCTTGCGGCTGAATCAGGTAGCGGACGTTATCAATAGTTCCCGCGATGACAAGAGTACGTTTTGGATCAACGGCCGGCCCAGTGTCATCATCGCGGTGCGGAAGCAGCCTGGTACCAACACGGTGAAGGTCGCCGATGAGGTAAAAGATGTCATCCGTTCCCTGCGCTACGCGATGCCTCCTGGAGTTTCCTTCGGGAAGGTCGCGGATAGCGCCGATATGGTGCGCGAATCCATCGCAGAAGTAAACAACACTCTGTTAATAACGATTGGCCTGGTGGTGTTCGTAATCTTTGCGTTTCTGGGCACGACATCCTCCACACTCATTGCGAGCGCGACCATTCCGGTATCGATCCTCGGATCGTTCATCGCTATGCGGCTGCTGGGCTATTCCGTGGACATGTTCTCCATGATGGGCATCACGTTGTCAGTCGGCTTCATCGTTGATGACGCCATCGTGATGATCGAAAACATCGTGCGCCGCCAGGAAATTGGCAAGACTCGAATGCAGGCAGCGCTCGACGGAGCAAGCGAGGTGGGCTTCACGATCATCTCGATGACCGTTTCGCTGGTGGCCGTCTTCCTCCCCATTCTTTTTCTCAATGGGGTGCTGGGACGGCTGCTGCGTGAGTTCGCAGTGACAATCTCGGTAACGGTCCTTCTTTCTGGGATAACGGCGCTTACGCTCACTCCAATGCTGTGCAGTCGATTCCTCACTTCGAGACGGCATACGCAAAATTGGTACCAGAGAAATTCAGAGCGGTTCTATACAGCGATGGAAAGCGCCTATCGACGTTCTCTGAACGCGGTTCTGCGGCACAGGCGCGCGACCATCGCCGTGAGCATCGCCATGACTGTGCTCACGATCGTTCTTTTTATGGAGATGCCGAAAAGCTTCATGCCGCCCGTGGATGTCGGTTACTTCAGCGGCAGTCTCGAAGCATCGCAGGACAACTCGTTTGCGCAGATGATTGCCTACGGTGAGCAGGTGAATGCGATTCTCGCGAAGGTGCCGTGGATGGAAAGCAATCTGTCCGGTGTCGAGTCGCAGAATTTCGGCTGGTTTCACATAAATCTGGTAGACAATCGGCATCGGCCGAATGTGCAGGTCATCATGGCCGATCTGCAGAAGCAGTTGAATCGAATTCCTGGGCTCAATGTTTATCTGCGCCAGGGAAACTACCTGAGCCTCGGACAAAATGAAAGCCGGTCTCAATACTCGGCGGCTCTTGAGGGATCCGACGCCGAGGAGTTATACCGATGGGCGCCCCGACTGAAAGCGAAACTAGAGTCGTTGCCGGAGCTGGCAAATGTATCGAGCGATCTGGAAATGAGCGCTCCCCGTGTAAATGTCGATATACGCCGAGATCTGGCAATGTCGCTCAACATAGACCCGGCGAACATCGCCAATACACTCTATGACGCCTACGGCAATCGGCGCGCGAGCACCGTTACGGTCGGGTCGGAGCAACAAGATGTGATCCTCGAAGTCCACAAAGAGGATCAGCGCGATCCTGCCGCACTGGGGAATCTCTACCTGCGATCGAACACGGGCCGACTTGTTCCACTCTCTGCAGTCACCCGTCTAACTCAGACCGTCGCACCCTTGAGCATCAACCATGTTGGGCAGTTTCCTGCTGTGACGTTTCAATTCGATCTTAAGCGCGGCGTCTCATTGGACTCCGCAACAGGGCTTATCCGGCGCGCCGCAGAGGAAATTGGAATGCCGGCGACGATGACTCTCACCTTCCAGGGAACAGCTGCGCAGTTCCAGAGTTCTCTTAAAGGTCTGGGCATTCTGCTTCTGATTGCGGTAATGGTCATCTATCTCGTTCTTGGTGTGCTTTACGAGAGCTTCATCCATCCTTTGACCATTCTTTCCGGTCTGCCATCGGCGGCTATCGGTGCGCTGCTCACCCTGCTTCTGTTTGGTCAGGATCTCAACCTCTATTCGTTTCTTGGCGTAATCCTGCTGATTGGAATCGTCAAGAAGAATGCAATCATGATTGTCGACTTCGCGCTCCAGGCCGAACACGCCGAGAATTTGAATCCCGAGGCCGCAGTCTTTCAAGGCTGCCTGCAGCGCTTTCGCCCAATCATGATGACGACCATGGCTGCTTTGTTGGGAGCCATCCCCATCGCATTGGGAGGCGGCGCAGGCGGCGAGGCACGGCGTCCACTCGGCATAGCGGTCGTTGGAGGACTCCTGCTCTCGCAGTCCCTCACACTCTATGTCACACCGGTGATCTATCTATATCTTCATCGATTCCAAAGAGGACGTTTCAGTGAAGCACAAAGCGCATTCTCATTGCCGGACTGCGAAGGCATCGCGAATCCCGTTACAAACTGAGCCGCGCTCTCACTGCAACCTAAGCAGGTCGAAGACTAACTGTCCTTGTGCTGGGGATTGGAATTCTTTAGCCAGTTCTGGCTCTGTGCGAATTCCGACTTGTGCGAGGTCGCTCCCGCGCTCAGGCGTCCAAATAGATGCAGGAAATACAAACCCGAGTGCGGCGTCAGCATCGAGGGCTGCTGCAGCCAGCATCACGCGAAAACTATACTCTTGTCATCGTGTCGCGAGGGCCGGCATGTGTAGCGTGACGCGAGTTCCACGGCTGAGCTGACTGATGATCTCCGCGGTGCCGCCGTGAAGCGTCAGGATGCCCTGCACAATCGCCAGACCCAACCCCGTGCTACCCGATGTCTTGGAGCGCGATGGATCGACACGGAAGAAGCGATCGAATACCCTG
>CAZAQN010000071.1:0-17875 GCA_964487345.1 uncultured Occallatibacter sp.
GACATTCCTGCGCCGATCACCGACAACTACAAAGGCGACTTCAACACGATCAAAAACAACCTCAATAGCTTGATTGCGGCCATGGGCGAAATCACCGAGGCTGCGGAGAAAATTGCCAACGGCGACCTGACGGTCAGCATTCACGAGAGGTCGCCCGAAGACAAGCTCATGCAGGCGCTTGCCTCGATGGTCAGCGGATTGACCCAGACGGTCTCGGAAGTGCGCTCGATTGCGGGCGAAGTGGCGGAGGCGAGTCAGTCGATATCGACAGCCTCGATTCAAGTGTCGAAGGGAGCCAGTTCGCAGGCGGCCGCTGCCGAAGAGGCATCCTCGTCGATGGAGGAGATGGTCTCGAACATCAAGCAGAATGCGGATAACGCGCAGCAGACCGACAAGATCGCCAACAAGTCCGCAAAAGATGCGCAGGAGAGCGGCAAAAGCGTACTGGAGGCCGTAGCAGCGATGAAGGAAATCGCCAACAAGATTTCTATCATCGAGGAGATTGCTCGCCAGACCAACCTGCTGGCACTGAACGCAGCCATTGAGGCGGCACGAGCCGGGGAGCATGGGAAGGGCTTTGCCGTAGTCGCAGCCGAAGTGCGCAAGCTGGCCGAACGCAGCCAGAAGGCAGCTGCGGAGATCAACCAGTTATCCTCGACGACCCTCAAGGTATCGGAGAAGTCCGGCGAGATGCTGGAGAAGCTGGTTCCCGACATCCAGAGGACGGCAGAGCTGGTGCAGGAGATTTCGGCGGCCAGCAAGGAGCAGGACACCGGAGCGGAGCAGATCAACAAGGCCCTGCAGCAACTGCAGCAAGTGATCCAGCAGAATGCTTCGGCGTCGGAAGAGATGGCTTCAACGACAGAAGAGTTGACGGGCCAGTCCGAGCAGTTGGTCGGCGCCCTGGCATTCTTCAAAACGGGTGAGGAATCGGGACCGCCGGCAAGGAAGGGCTCCGCGGCTGCACCCGTGCGGAAGCCGCAAAGCGCGTCTGCGAAGACTCAGAAGGCGACTAGTCACGGCCAAATCGCAGGAACACGGCTTGGCGCTAAGGCAGGGGTGAGTCTGAAGCTCAGCGACAAGCACGACGATTTAGATGGGGAGTTCGAACGGTACTGATCGACGCGGTGCGTGCCGTTCGGGACAGCACGCACTGACGTCTTCAAAAGCAGGAGAGGAGTTGCGCAATGAGCGTTAGTGAAATCACGGAGACGCGGCAGTACCTGACTTTCAAGCTCGGGAATGAGGTTTTTGCAACCGATGTGGCCAAGGTGAGAGAGGTGCTGGACCTGACCACGATCACCGCAATTCCAAGGACACCGGACTTTATGGCTGGGGTCATCAATCTGCGCGGCAGTGTGGTGCCGGTTGTGGATCTTCGACTTTGCTTTGAGATGTCGAAGACGGAGAGTACGCGGAACACCTGCATTGTTGTGGTCGAGGTGATGCTTGACGATGAAGCGACGGTAATCGGCGCACTTGCCGATTCGGTCGAAGAGGTGATCGACCTTGAGCCGGATCAAATCCAGCCTGCGCCACGCATTGGAACGCACATCCGGACCGAGTTCATCAAGGGCATGGGGAAACGGGATACGCAATTCATCATGATCCTGGATATCGATCGCGTTTTCGCAGCCGATGAACTGAACGCGGTCCGCGCCGCGGACCCCAACAAGCAATTCGCCGAAGTTGCGGCATGACAAGGAGTGGGGACGGGTGCTCAGTCCGTCCGCAAGCGATGAGTGGGCTCACCTTTCTAAAGAAGATCATGAGCCAGCATCCAATTCCGGCGGTGATCTGTTCCAGTCTCGCGGAGGATGGTGCGCAAAGCACATTGCGCGCTCTCGAATACGGGGCCGTTGATATCATCACCAAGCCGCGCCTGGGGACCAGGCAGTTTCTCGAGGAGGCGCAGATTGAAATCTGCCAGGCAGTCAAAGCTGCAGGATGCGCGAGGCCGCAACTTCTGCGGCCGTCCCGGAAGGTTGAGCCCAAGCTGACCGCCGATGCCATTTTGCCGGCTGCCACCCACGCGATGGCCGAGACAACAGAGAAAGTGGTGGTGATTGGCGCCTCGACCGGCGGCACCGAAGCACTCAAATCGCTGCTCGAGTCGTTTCCTGGGGATACTCCAGGGATCGTAATTGTGCAGCATATGCCGGAGCTTTTCACGCGTGCCTTTGCCAATCGTCTTGACAGTCTCTGCGCGATCACTGTGAAGGAGGCCGAGAGCGATGATACCGTGATTCGAGGGCGTGCACTGATCGCGCCCGGCAATCATCATCTGCTGCTCAAGAGAAGTGGCGCTCGCTACTTTGTGGAGATCAAGGAAGGGCCACTGGTGTGCCGGCATCGGCCATCGGTGGACGTGTTGTTTCGTTCCGCCGCGCGGTAATGCCGGACCAAATGCGGTCAGTGTGATCCTTACGGGAATGGGCGACGATGGCGCTCGTGGAATGGCGGAGATGAAGCAGGCTGGCGCCGCGACCGTTGCGCAGGACGAAGCCACATGCGTAGTCTTTGGGATGCCCAAAGAAGCCATCAAGTTTGGCGGAGTTGACCGGGTCCTTCCGTTGCAGTCGATTCCGGGCGCAATTCTCACCTACGCTCGATGAAATCCCGCTCAATTCCGAAACCAGCGCGCGTAAATGACTCGACCCGTGTGCTGTCGTACCCGAGGCGCGGATTGTCCAAGAAGAGTGGAGCTGTTCCAGATTCACTATTTTGACCGAGAGGAACTCTGAGCAAGTTCGAATCGGGCGAACCAAAATGCTGCCTCGAATCGTGCGTATTTAATACGGACGCGGGTATTAGTACCGCAGGCCCAGTTTCATCGGGAAGTCCTCTTCGTCCTCCTCGAGTGGTAGCTGGTTGCAATATTCGCGAATGATGCTTTGCCGCTGACGCTGCAGAGCAAGGTGTGCCGCTGCGACCGTCACGAACAGGATGGCGAAGTGCAACCGGCTGCTCTCGATCCATGGTTCGACTTGAAGCGGAAAGGCAGCTACCAAAGGGAAAAACGTAAAGAATTTCAGCATTGTCATTGCGAGGTTGGGCTGTTCCTGGGCTTGTTCGCTTGTGAATGGCAGTGAAGTGACGGTGAGGAAAAAGGCGTCCGTGAGAAGCAGGCACATGCTCGCGGCAACGAGTATCTGATCCGCGATCGCTTTGCCTGTGAGAAGCTCGGCGGGAGCGATTGCCATGAAAATTGAGCACACGCCAAACGTTGCAATAGCTGTCCAGAGAAGTATCCAGACCCTGGTTGAGGTTAGTTGCTCCGTCAACGTGTGAACATCCGGTGGGCTGCCATGGATAACGCGGAAGATCCACCTGCCGCGTTCATTGCCAGATGAGACAAATGCCATGCGAAGTCCCGCGACCATCCAGAAGACGACGATCCCGACCGCGACTCTGATCCCGTCGGCTGAGACCTCTGTGCGGATCTGTTGATGGTTCACGGTGAAGCGCAGGATGCTTGCAGTGACGACCGACAAGCCGATGCCACCATAGAGAACAAGATAAATCCGATAGCGTGGAACGCGCAGAAGCGTTTGGCTGATGAAGTGAAAGATTGCCCGGCGTAGCGGACCGCGAATCACTGTCGTGTGGAGGACCCGATTGATCGGTCGAAGAAGAAGATTCACAGCGCGCCGCGACCCCGGACCTTCAACGAGTTGGCGCATCTTGCGAAGGTAAGCGAGCGGATAGATGAGGATAGCCAATAAAAATGCGATAAGGAACGCGTAGCTCCCGGTCCGCGCTAGCGTGGCATAGATCGGCAAAGCCTTCGCGCCTTCAATCAAGCATTGGTAGATGCCGAGAAACCAAAACGGCGGAAAGCAGCGTACGGCGAGACTTCCCGACTGAAGCATGGCCGGGACCACGCCCGAAATAACGGGAAACAGAAGCACGAGTATTACCAGCAAAGTAATTGTGGATCCCTGCAGAAGCAGTGCGACTTTGCGGAAGAGACGCTCGCCAAAGACGCAGATACACAAACCCTGCAAGGCGAGAATCGAAGCGGCGGCGAAGAGTCCGCTTGCGCCAACCGCAAGAATGTGGCCAGCGAGGAATCGAAGGAGATCCGGAGGATCCATCGCCATGGGAAGAACAAAGGAAGAGAAGAGATTGGTATCCAGAAGAAATCCCCCGATTAGAATGCCAATGGCTGTGACGCGGGCTGCGAAGGCACGTCGTGAATGAATGGGGAGGGGGCCGAGGACGAACAAATCGAGGAGATCGGGGAAGAACAAATCCCATTCAAAAACCGTTGCAATTCCCATGACGACGAATGAATACACGATGAAGAAGAGGTGATGATTGACCTGGAGCCAATAAGTGGGTGGGGCTCCGGTGGATGGCCGACCGGGCGGCCAGCCGGCAATTGGGTGATAGACGGGCCAGAGATAGATGGCGACAATGAGTGGCGGCAAACTGGTGGCGAAGGCGATTTGAACCAGGCGCGTCTTGGCATCGCCATCGGGCGAGGCTGTTTCGTGATTGAAGAATCGCTCAAGAAAATGGCGGGTTAAGAGCGAAAACTGGCTGCGCCTTGGTGGGCGCGCGGGCCCAAGCGCTGCCTGGACATTCATGGAAAGCAACTGCGGCTCTACGCGGGAAAAGAGGCGCTGAAAAATTTCAGCCATGAGTGGTCTGCATGACCTCCACGATCTCCTCGGCAACGGCTCGAGTGTTCTGTTGGCGGACGAGCTGAGTGAACGCGCTCTCAAGGTTGGGAAGATGCATAAGTTTCGCTAGCTCGCTAGGAGGAGCATCTGCGAGAATCTTGCCGTTCGCAATGACGACGACGCGGCTGCAGATTTGCTCGACAACTTCGAGCACGTGAGAGATGTAGAGAATGGCTTTGCCTTGCGCGGCGAGCAATTCCAGCAAATCTTTAAGTAGTCTCGCAGAAACCACGTCGAGCCCGGAAAGCGGTTCGTCGAAAATGAGCAACTTAGGGTCGTGCAGCAGAGCGGCGGCAATCAGCACCCGCTGGCGCATGCCTTTGGAGTAAGACGAGATCGGCGAATGCTGCCAGGATTCGAGATCGAGGAGTTTCAGCAGACCCACTGCTTTGGATTCAATGAGTAGTTCGTCAAGTCCGCGGAGTCGGCCGACCAGTTGAAGGTATTCCAACGCCGACAGATAGTTATAGAGATGGGCTTCTTCGGGCACGTAACCAAACGCGCTGCGGAAGGGGACCATGTCCTCGCGGATGTCTTTGCCTTGAAAGAGCACATGGCCGTCATTGGGGCGTAGTATTCCGGTGATCATTTTGACGGTGGTGGATTTGCCGGCGCCGTTTGGACCTAGAAAACCGACGATTTCCCCAGAAGCCACCCTGAAGCTGACATCCTGAACCGCGGGAATACCACGATAGCTTCGAAACAATCCCTGCAATTCGAGCATCGGGTGTCGGCTCCGGGTGCGACCTATCCTATGTAGCATTCGGTATAATGCAGTGTCAAGTGGTTTTCTCTATGCGTAAAATGGCTCGAGTCTGAATCGATTCGATCGCAATTGGCCGAACCGCGCGGTTCTTCGGTGAGCCTTCGGTCAGTCGTACAATGTGATCTGCGCTGGAAAAGTGCAAAAGTAGCGGACCAAGTTACCTCAGTGAAGCTGAACGATGAAACAGAAATCGAGAAAGTCTATCGGCTATCGTCTGATCGTTGCGGCATGTGAAGCGCGCCAATGTTGGCTGGGAAACCGAGCTGCAACGCAATGCGCGCGAAAACTAACGCTCATCGGAATCTTGGGGATTTTGGCCCTTTCAAGCGGCGGTTCAGTTGCTAGCTCGCAGTCTTCAAAGGATGCGACGATTCGCGGGCTGGTTTTGGATTCAATAGGAAGGCCGGTCCCAAGTGCATCCGTTCGCCTTGAGAACACCGGAAGCCTGAAGACCCTCGAATTAGACTCAGACCTAAAAGGTGGCTTCGCGTTTTCAGGCCTCGGAGCCGGGACATTTTTATTGGTTGCCGAGAAAGCTAACCTGCATAGCAATGCTTCCATTGTCATTGTGCGTGAGTCAGGCGAGCAACCGCACGTGGATCTTGTCCTGGCGAATTCCGGTACAGTGGCGATTCCTGTTGTCCCCCCGATGGATTTTGCGGACAGCCCGAATTTTACTGTTGCAGGGGTCACGGATTGGACGGCGGCCGGAGGACACGGATCAGATGCGAATTTGCGGACAAGCGAAGCTTTGAACCGCGAGACGCTAACTTTGAAAGAAAGCGATGCTGCTCATAGTGGAAAGAATGCAACGAAAGACGTCAACAAGGTGCAAGAAGCTGAATTGCGGGCGGCTCTAGCGAGTGCACCGGCTAGCTTCGGTGCGAATCACCGCTTGGGCGAGTTCTATCTGCACGAAGGCAGATACGACGATTCGGCTTTGTTCCTGCAGAAAGCGTTTCAGATTGATCCGACAAACGCAGAGAACGAAGTGGAACTTGCACAAGCGTGTGAGGAACTCGGTGATCTATCGCAGGCCCGCGAGCACGTTCAACGACTCCTGGAAACTGGAGGGAACGCACCAGAACATCGTCTGGCCGGAGAGATTGATGAGAAATCCGGAGATCCTCTCGCGGCTGTCCATGAGTTTGAGCGAGCAGTCACCCTGGACCCGAGCGAGCAAAACTATTTTGAATGGGGATCCGAGCTGCTGATTCATCGGGCGGTGTGGCAAGCCAAGGAGGTCTTTGAGCGGGGAGTCAAAGTTTATCCGAGTTCAGCTCGATTGCTTACTGCCCTTGGTGCGGCCCTCTTCGCAGGTGCGCTTTATGATGAATCAGCCCTGCGACTATGCGAAGCTTCCGATCTAATACCTGACGATCCCGAGCCGTACCTATTCATGGGAAAGGTTGAACTCGCGGCCCCAAGCCCAATCGCATGTGTCGAGGAAAAACTCGCACGTTTTGCCGAGAGACAACCCGATAACTCGCGCGCTAACTATTATCTTGCGATGGCAATCTGGAAACAAAGTGGACAAGAAACTGACAAAGAGACAAGACGAAAGATCGAGTCGATGCTTACTAAGTCCGTGATGATCGATCCTAAATTTAGCGAGGCATATGTTCAACTCGGAAATCTCAAGTCCCAACGCAAGGATTTTGTGGATGCAGCTGAATTGTATGCGAAGGCCATCCAAGCAGATCCGCAATCGAGCGAAGCTCACTATCGGCTCGGTTTAGCCTATGACCGGCTGGGCGAACGAGCTAAGGCGCAACGGGAGTTTCAGCTTCATGAAGATATTGAGAAGAAGCGTGCCGATGCAACCGATCATGAACGACGGGAAGTTAAGCAATTCATAGTGGAAGTGCCCGACAAGTCGGCTAATCGAGATCACCAATAAGGACAGAAGCATGTATTGCTAAGGCGCTCTCATTATCTAACGTCGATTGACCTGGAATTAGACTGGCTTCTTGAAGGTCGCGACGATTCCCTGATCTTCACGGATCGTGATAATCTGATTTGCCTTCACCTGGGTGAAACGCTCGATCTTCTGCGTCGTCGGCCATTTGACCTCGATGAGGTCGATGGAGTTGGCAATGCCGAGCCCAAAATGAAGTCGAAGGTCACTCTGGGACATCACACTCGTACCGCTGTGCACCTCGTCGATCTGCGAGTGTTTCCCCGTAACAACGCGCACACGTGCTCCAATCGCAGTTCGATTGCACTTGGTCCCGACAAGCTTGATTTTGATCCAGTTCTGTTTGTTTCCGCCAACGTTATGGAGCAAAGAAGGGGCGTCATTCATATTGAGGATTAGGACATCCATTCCGCCGTCGTTGTCGTAGTCTCCAAATGCGGCGCCCCGGCTTGAGAACCGCGCGGCGATCCCCGGACCCATTTCTGCTGAGACATCCTTGAAATGCCCATTCCCGAGGTTTTTATAGACGAGTCGGGGATTCTTGAAGGTTTCCCCAAAGTTATAGTTATCGATCTCCGGATAGACATGTCCGTTGATCTGAATGATATCGGCCCAGCCGTCGTTGTCGTAATCAATAAATCCGCAACCCCACGCAACATAGTTGTTATTAATACCAACCCCGGAATTGAAGGAAAGGTCGCTGAAGGTTCCATCGCCATTGTTGTGGTAGAGATCGGAAGTGTCGTCTGCGAAATTGGTCTTGAAGATATCCAGATACCCGTCGCAGTCGTAGTCAGCCACGCCGACGCCCATGCCTGCTTGTTCGTGGCCATCATTGTTATAAGCGCACCCAGCTATGACCGCAATATCGGTGAAAGTACCATCGTGGTTGTTCTGGAACAAAATGCTTGGCTCGGAATCGACAGCAACATAAATGTCGGGCCACCCGTCGTTGTCAAAATCATAGGATACAGATGTGATCGAGTAGCGCGGGCCTGGCTTGAGAATTCCTGCCTTCTCGGAAACGTCCGAAAATGTACCATCGCCGTTGTTATGGTAAAGGATGTTTGTGTCTCCCGGCAGGCCACGCGGACCGCACATGGTTGGCACGCCCTTCCACTGACAGAAAGACATATTATCAATTGAAATGGGAAGATCGGGATCTAGCTTGACAAAATTACACACGAAAAGATCGAGATATCCGTCTCGATCATAGTCAAAGAATGTGCATCCGGTACCCCAACGGCCCTTATCCTGATAAAGACCGGTCTTGCGCGTAACATCTGTGAACGTCCCGTTTCCATTGTTGTGAAACAACAGATTACGTCCCCAGAAGGTGCAGAAAATATCGTCCCATCCATCGTTGTCGTAATCGCCGACGCAGACTCCGGTCTGCCACCCGGAGTGTCCCAAGCCGGACTTCTCAGTTACATCCGTGAATGTGCCATCGCGGTTATTCTTGAATAAGTGGGTCGTCGGTTCCTTTCCAGGGGCCCAATGGGCATCAAGCCTACTTCCGTTGGTCAGATAGATGTCAAGCCAGCCATCGTTGTCGTAGTCAAAAAATGCGATTCCACTGCCCTTAGTCTCGATGATGACGCGCTTATGGTCCACGCCTCCCCAAACATTGGGGACATTGAGCCCCGCCGTCTGTGCCACATCGATGAACTGGACTGGAGAGGAAGATGAAGCGGCTGGCGCGGCCTCAACGACTATCTGGTGTTTCCAATTCCAGAGAGGAGTTGTAAGCGCGTCAAGCAGCGCACCGCCGAGAACACAGAGCGAGGATCCAAGGAACCGTCGTCGCGGAAAAATCATAGAATGGACAGATTATAGGTACCGAACCCCAACATTGGGTAGCCTCTTGGATGAGGCAGGTTTAGACTCATTTGTGGCGAAGGTTCCTTTCAGCGCCGCGGCACCTTTGGAAAAGAATGCGGAACGATGCCGACCGCCTCTTTGACCGCCACGATTTGATCCACGGGTACATTCACGAGTTTATCGACCTGGCCGCTCGGCCAGCTGATCACAAGTGAATCGATCTTGGTTCGCCTCCCAAGCCCGAAGTGAATTCGAGAATCGCTGGCAGACATGTAACTCGTTCCGCCTTTCGACTGCTCGATGCGAACGAAACCGCCTGCAGTTAACTTCAGCGAAGATCCGATGCCATCGCGGTTGGATTTGGTGCCAATTAGAAGAACTTCGAGCCAATGATTTGCGTTGCCCTCATCGTTGCGCAAAAGCTCGGGGGAATCGCCTCGGCAATTGACAGCGAGTCCAACTGCACCGTCGTTGAAAAAATCCGCTGTGGCGAGGCCCCGCGCCGCAACGGGCCGAATGAAGTCCGGGCCTAAAGAGTCAGAAGTTTTCTCGAAATGACCATTTCCAAGATTATGAAACATCAAAAGAGGTTCCTTGTACGAGACCTCGCTGTGATAAAGACTGACATTGTCGACCATTGCGCCATTTGCTTGCACGATGTCGGGCCAACCATCGTTGTCATAGTCTATAAACTTTGCTGCGACCCCGCTCAAAGTCATTGCCTTGTTGCCGATCCCTGAACTATAAGTGACATCTGTAAAAGTGCCATCGCCATTGTTGTGGTAAAGACGATTCAGTTCGAAGTCGAGATGAGTGATATACACGTCGAGCAAACCGTCCCCATCCACGTCCTCTGCGTCAATTCCCATGCCAGCTTCATATCGCCCGTCTTCGCTCGCGGCCAATCCTGATATCAAAGAGATGTCTGTGAAAGTCCCGTCGTGATTGTTTTGAAAGAGAAAATTCGGCCAGGTATCGTTCGCGATGGCGATGTCCGTCCATCCATCGTTGTTGAAGTCGGCTAGAACGACTCCCATGCCTTTCGACTCAGGGCTGCCCACGCCTGACTTGTCACTCACATCGGAAAACGTTCCGTCATGATTATTGCGATAAAGTTTCGTTTTCTGGCCTCGATAGTTGTTGGGATTGCAATAAGATCGATAGCCGGGAGCACGCTCACCGCACCAGAGATTGTTTTCTGGCGACCAATCTAGATAATTGGTGACAATAAGATCAAGCCAGCCATCCTTATCAAAATCGAACCAGCCGGCGCTTGTTGACCATTCGCCTTCATCGGCGACCCCCGCCTTGGCAGTCACGTCGGTAAACGTCCCGTCTCCATTATTGTGATAAAGAATTGCGCGCCCATAGCCGGTCACATACATGTCGGGAAAGCCGTCATTGTCGTAGTCGGCAACCGCGACTCCCTGACCGTAGTGTCCTTCGCCTCCCACATGTGCCCTTTCGGTCACATCGGTAAACGTGCCGTCGCCATTATTGTGATAAAGTGCGGAACGCAAAGGCTTCGAGGGTTTGTAAGCGGCTGTCGCGCTTGACTGGACAAAGTAAAGATCCATAAGACCGTCTTGATCGTAGTCGATCCAGCCAACTCCGGTACCCATCGTTTCAAGATAGTATTTCTCGTCTGTCTCAGTTGAATCTTGAACGAAGCCGATCCCTGCGGATTTGCGAATGTCAGTAAATCGCACTGAAATGGGCACGTCTTTTGTTTTTGACGGCTCCTGGGCCGCGTTGAGGAAATGCTGACTGAAAATGCAAAAAAAAGCTATGAGCAAAATCCAGCCGTAACAGCAAAGCTCGGAGAAAAACCTCCAACGAGTCAGAACGACAACTGTCCGCAAACGGAGCAAGATGCGGAAGAATCGAGAACTCCGCAGGCTCATAGCGTTTTGTCAGCCAGGGAGAGAGCGAATTGAAGAAGCTGCGACTTATCGGCGACGGTGAGGGGCTCCTTGCTGACTGAAGAAGTTGTCGATGCGCGGTCCAGAACCTGCTGGATTCTGTCGACGTCAAGACTCGAGCTCACGGTGCTGTTCTTGAAACGGTCCAAGACCTCGCGGGCCTTGGTGATTTGGCCGGTTTCAAAATAGAGAACGCCAAGTGTCGAATAGCCACCCGACCATTGTGGAAGTAGGTCGACCGCATGCTCCAGCTGCCGTGCCGCTTCCTCCGAGTTATCCTGCATCGCCGCAGTTACCCCTAGCCCCCAACACAATTTGCCGGATCCCGGAATGCGCTTCCGGCCTGTAAGAAGCGTATGCTCTGCGTCGGCGATGTTGCCTTGACGCAAGTCCAGAAGAGCAAGAGACAAGTAGCTTTGTTCATTGTCGGGGTTTTTGTCTATTGATGTTTGAAATAATTGAGCGGCAGCTGCACTGTTTCCAAGGTGTGCATAAATATCTCCAAGCAACGCTCGATAAGCATCATCGGATTGCCCCGTTGGGGAAACCCTCTGCGCAGTTTCAAGAGCTTCTTGATAGCGTTGCACACGGAAGTAGGCGTCAGCCAAATCAAACCTGACATCATCGGAGTTCGGATTCGCTTCGAGTGCCTGCTGAAAGTGCTGAATTGCATCGCCGTACAGGTGATAACGCGCGAGCAAAACGCCGGTGCCCGCCAACGCTCTATAATTTCCTGAGCTCAACTGGTCAAGTTGCGCGACCGTACTTTTGCCTTTCTCTATATTGCCGGTCTTCAGAAATGCGTCGGCAAGAAGGTAAAGACTCTGAGGCTGATCTGGATGTCTTTTCACCTCATCGATGAGGTCGGACAAATCCAATTGGTCTTTGGCTTGAGGAGCAAGTTCCGAACGGCTATCGAGGTAATCAAATAAATGCTGGAAGGGATGCGGATTCTCTGGTCCGATTTTTGAAAAGGTTTTAAACGCGCTCAAATCGCGATCTGCTGCCTCGGTCTCGTGTAAGCTTCGTTCCACCATCGCAAGCTTGTAGTATCCGGTCGCAGGGTCCCGGCTTACGCGAATATATCTCCTCAGGAGTTGTTCTGCCTCTGGAAGCTTCTTGGCTGCGATCCGATTGTTGGCCAATCCTAAGAGTGCTTCGGGATAGTTTGGATTAAACCGGAGAGTGTCATTAAAGAATGTTTCAGCGCCAGCGGCATTGCCCTGCCATTCCGCAATCAATCCAAGATTATAAAGGCAAGAGATGTCGTGGGGGTCCAATTTGAGCCCTTGCTGAAAGTACTGCTTTGCTTCATCGAATCGGCCTAAGTTTCGGTAAGAGAGTCCCAAGTAAGAATAAGATCGCGCGGAAGTGTCGATGGCTAGCAGCGCTTTGAACTGCTCGATAGACTTGTCCACCCGACCCGCCATAAAGTAGCTTTCACCGAGTGCCGTGATGAGGTCGGCGCGCTTGGGCGCGATCTTAACGCCTTCTTCAAGAAGAGGGATCGCATCTTCGAAATAATCCTGGGACATGCTGATTCGCGCCATCAGGAGGAGTACGTCAGGGTCGTCAGGCGCCAGTCGACGCGCGCGAATCAAAAGATCGAGCGCATCGAGCGGCCGCGATTCGTCAGTGTAGGCCTGGGCCAAAAGACGCATTCCGTCGACTGATTCCGGCTTCAGACTCAATGCGCGGTTGAGAGCTAACTCGGCTTTCGCATACTGGCCTTCGCGCATTAAAACCTGGCCAAGGTTATAGATAATTTCGAAAGTATCGGGTTGCAGCGTATCTGCTCGTTCTAAGTCAAGTTGCGCCTCTTTGTACTGCTTTTCCGATGCCAACAGCACGCCGAGGGAAAACTGGACCTTGACGTCAGTGCTGTTCGATGCTGCGACCACTGATGCTAATTGCAGTCCTTCAGGGGTTCGCTTGTTCTCGAAATAAGCGCGAATGAGGTTGAAACGAGTGGGAAGATTCGGCGGTGCGACTCGCTCAAAACGAGGAATAGCGGCCGCCGAGTCGCCTTTGGACATGAGTAGGACACCGAGGTTGTAATTAGCGTCGGAGTTCGCCGGATCGATGTGGAGAACGGTCCGGAATTCATTTTCAGCCGAATCAAATTGCTTGAGAGCGACATAGAGATTGCCAAGATTGTTATGGGTCTTTGCGGAATTCGGAGATAGTTTCAGAGCTTTCTGAAACGCTTCGATGGCACTCGGGTAGTCCTGTTCGTTGGTATCGATAATTCCGAGAAGATTCTGGCCCTCTACACTTGAAGGATGCAGCTGCAGTGCCTGCTCCGTTGCAGTTTTTGCTTCGTGAAGGCGGTGTTGTTGAAGGAGCGTCTCGGCTTCCTGAAAGTCCTTGGAAGAAGTCGACCGCGTTTGTTGCGCAGTGTAAGCCGGACTGAGGAAGAGTACCGCGCACAAAACGAGAGCTTCGCCTGCAATTGAAATTGCCATGAAGTTCTTTTTTCTGTTCCGAAACTTTGCGCGACCGCTCATCGTTTCTCCACTACTTAACGCGCTTGGGAAGGCGCTCATTGTAACATTTCAAGTGCTTGCTTAGCGTTGTTGTTCTCAGGCTGCTCCCGCAGCAATTCGAGCAGGGTTTCTCTGGCTTTGTCCCTTTCGTTCTGCATGGCGTAAAGGCGGGCGAGGTTTAGGTATGACTGATCGAAGCTCGGTGCGACCCGGATTCCGGTCTTGAATTGATCTTCCGCCAGCGCGTATTGCTGGCCGCGAACAAAGAGGACACCGAGGTTGTTCAACGCCTCAGGGTAGATTGGGCGCAAGGCAAGTGCCCGTTGCAAGTAATCTGTCGCGCGCCCCATCTGTCCTTGCTGAGCATAGAGCATACCGAGACTGTAATTTGCTTCAGGATCGTCGGGCTGAAGTAGACTTGAGCGCCTGAGGCAGTCCTCAGCTTTTTCAAATGAACGCTGACGCCGGTAGACATTGCCCAGATTTAGGAGCGCGATGGCAAATCCGGGCCTCAGTTGCAGCGATTGTTGAAAGTCCCGTATGGCCTCGTCAAGTTGCTCGTGCTGTGCCGCCATCATACCAAGGTTGTTCCAGGCTTCTGGATAGTCGGGGCGCAACTGGACCGTCTTCTCGAGATAGGCGCGCGCTTGTTCAAAATTGTTTCTCTTCAGGCTGAGAGTGCCGAGATTATAGTAGGCATCGGCATCATCCGGCTTCATTTCAATGACATGTTGAAAGGATTCAGCCGCCTGGTCCAAATAGCCATGCTGATACATCGCTATGCCGTAGGTAAAATCGTTGCGCTGGAAGCTTTCTTGTATCAGGGTTCCCTTGAACGGAAGCGCTCGATGCAATCGATCGCTTGCATCTGTTGGAATCGATCGGATGTCCTGAAGAAGGGTAGAAGGTGCGATGCCACCCTGATAAACCCTCACGATCATTCCGTCGGGGTCGAGCAAGAACGATATTGGAATGGGAAGATCGCGACGGCGATCGAAAAGGTAGCGGTAAACAATGTTATAAACACCGGCAACTTCTTCGGTCGCAAACAAGACAGGAAAAGGAAGGTGCTGCTGAGATGCGAAGGACTTTGCTGCAGGTGAATCGTTTGCGGTATCAACATTCACGGCAACGATGTTGAGATCGCCGGAATCAAATGCTGACTTGCTATTCCCAAAGAGCTTAAGCAATTCCCGGCTCGAGGGAGAATTACTTGACCAAAAATTGAGGAGTGCTACAGTTCCTTTGAACGAGCGAAGATCGCGCATTTCGCCGGAAAGATCCGGCAAAGAAAAACTCGGCGCTTTCAGAAACTGGAGGAGCCATGTCTTTTGTTCAGACGGGAGAGGCTCGATCTGAGGAGTTGGTCCCGCTTTCACAAACGGTGTACCAGGTGCGAATTGCTTAGCAATGAAGGAGCCCGAGCCCTCTGCGACTTCGATGAAATGGTTTGGGGGCAAGTTCTCGAATATTTGAGAAAGGCCGCTCGGCCAGCGAATGGTTGCTCGGATGGGTTGTTCCGGCCGACCAATTCCGAAAAAGAGTTCTTTCGAATGCTGGGAGAGAAAGCCTGAGCCTGACTGCAGATATTTGATTTGGCGAAGTGTTCCTGCTTCGACGGTGATGGACGCGCCAATTGCGTCGCGATTGCTTTTGACGCCTTTCAGCCGAAACGAAATCGAATTGCCAATTCCCTGGATCGAATTGTGAAGAATGCGCAATTGCGGTGCGTTGCGGTTCTTGAGAACGACTTCCAGCCTGCCGTCGTGATCGATATCTGCCAGTGCGAATGATCGGCTGTCTTCGAGGAAGTCCAATCCTGTGGGACCGGAAACTTCTGAGAATGTGCCATCCTGGTTATTCGCGAACATCACGTTTCTTGCGTACCCATGCCAAGTATGATCCGATCGAACCAATTCATTGATCGCATTCCAGCCGCGTTCATATGCTGTAAATGGCGTGGCATCCTCTGGCGATTTTGCGACGACCTGCCTCCAGAAAAAGCTCGCCAAGTCCTGGCGTTCGACACCGGATAAGTATCCATTCGCAACGTACAAGTCGGCGAAGCCGTCATGATCGAAATCCCAAAAGTCGGATGACCAGGACCAGCGGCCCATCTCGACACCGGCTTCGCGGCCGACGTTCTGAAAGGTTCCATCGCCCTGGTTGCGGTAGAGCGCATTGCCGCGCGCATGGCGCTGATAAAGGCCGCGTATGCGCTCTGGTGCATTTTGGTGAAATTGTTTCTGTCCCGAGACTCTTTGGCCGGCTGCTTCCCACATGCTGGGGACGTAGACATCCTGACGGCCGTCGTTGTCGAAGTCCGCCCAGGCGCAACCCATCCCAGCCCCGACGCCTTCGACGTGCGCCTGTTCCGAAGCAAAGGTAAACGTACCGTCGCCGTTGTTGCGATAAAGTTGAGAGGTCCCGAAATCATTCGCGACAAATAGGTCAGGCAAGCCATTGCCATTTGAATCGCCCCAGGCGCATGCGAAGCTGTAGCGATCGTTCTCAACATTCAGGCCCGCGGCCTCGGTTGTCTCCGTAAAGCTCCCATCTCCATTGTTATGAAAGAGACAATTCGGCGGCCCATTGCGCGCGTCGTAGTAGGGGATTGGGTAGTGATATTGATCGAGGCCTAGGTAGTACATGTACGTGCAGAAGTAGATATCGAGACGCCCGTCGCGATCATAGTCGGCCAATGCGGCGTGCGTGAAGGAGCCCTGCGGCGCGCGCGCGAACTTGAAGGCATCGCGCTTGATCGCAAAGGCGCCATTGCCCTGGTTGCGGAAAAGCAGGGGGCCGGTCCCACATACGACTAGAAGATCTTGCAGGCCCCGGTTCTCAAAGTCGGCGAAGAGAGCAGAGGCCGTATTGTCGAGGACACCTACTCCGGCCTTTTCGGTTACATCCTCAAACGTTCCATCGCCGCGGTTGCGGTAGAGCCGATTAGGCAACCCTGCTGGCTGGCAAACATAGATATCATCGAAGCCGTCGCCATCGAAATCTCCCGCCGCCACGCCATTGTTGCCATATACATCGACACCAATCGCGCCATCGAGAACCGTCCGCCAGTAATCTGCCCCTCGGAGCATTTGTTTCGCATAGGACTCCGTTCTGCCGAGGGCCTGTTCCGTTACATCGATAAACGCCGGTCCACTTACGGTGCTAAGCGTCTCTTCGCCGATCTCCCATTTCCGCGCCTGCCAGTTCTGCAAAGAGTCTTGCGACCATCGCATGCGCCATGAGCCAACCCGTTCTTCCGTGATCTGGCCGCTCCGTTTGGCGACGATGTCATAGCGGATATCCACGCGGACCGAAATTGGAGACTCTCTGGTTTGCTCGACTCCATAGATCTCAAATTCTGCGTTTGCTAGCGACAACAAAGGTCCCAGCCAGGCATCGAGGTTCTGGAGAAACCGATCGCGCCCTACAATCAGATTTTCGTTGAAGATCCTTTTTCTGGTCTCGATTCCGAATGAGGCGCGAAGTTTTGTTTCTTTGGCGACGGAAAAGGATGTAGCTTCGATCGCCGAATCCAGCGATTCAAACAGAGCACGGTGATCGTGAGGCGAACTTAGGAGTGCCCGACCCCATTGGTTGAGAAGCGACTCAATCTCGAATGCGTATTTCTCAGTGGTGTATTCATCGGAACCGGGCGCAACGAGACGCAGGACATCAGCCAGAGGAGACTGGGCCGGATAATGGGGTGACAAGCGGACGTCGGCGAATGGAAAGGGAGGCTCATCGATTCGCGTTTGCCCCGGCGAGCCGAAGAGAGGCAATGATCCAAAGAACGGCGCGGGCCGAAGAGCCATTGGCGCCCATCCCATGGTTTTGAGAAACGCTCGACGGGAGAAACGTGGGCGCTGATTCAGGTTGCGTAGCGTCATCACGGGGTCCCGGAGACCGGGAAGATGACCGAATCATAGCACCCATCTTCGATCCACCTCGGAGCGCGCGGGAGGGGCGCTATTTTCGGTCGAGATTTCGATCAGTGGTCGAAGTGGAAAAATCGGGGCGGCCTGCTGGATTTTCGCTCGGGAGTGTCCATTTCCATTCCAGTTATTGAGAGAGTCCGGCATTTTTCGGCGCCTCGGTGACGGACCAGACTTCATTGCGGATGTTTCGCGCAAACAATTTATTATAAGGTGGTTAGCCTCAATACTGCTCTGGGTCAGGGAGCCTCGAGAATGGCGCAATTCCTGGCGGTCATCAAAGGTATCAATTTCCTCTCCAACTTTCGATTGACAAAAATACAACGAATGCACTAC
>CAZAQN010000072.1:0-17669 GCA_964487345.1 uncultured Occallatibacter sp.
GCATCTATCTCTTTTCCCAACCGAACCACGAGCGGCGGCAAAGCCTCAATGTCTGCCGACGAAGTTCGGAAGTTGACAATGCAAGCGCGCAACGCGAATTTCCCGCGGACAATGGCATTGGACACGTAGGCCTCGCCGCTATTCTGCAACCGTGTAAGCAGTTCGCGATTCAGCTGCTCCAGATAGCTTTCGACCGGCTTCGTCATGCGCTGAAGGTCGCTGGGAACGAAGCGAAAAGTGGCGATGCTGAGCGATTGCGTCAGTCTTTCAAGATCGGGGTAGGTTGAGACGCGTTCGAAGAGCAATTGAGCCAGGCGAATGTCGTCGGCGATCATTCGTTCATAGCCCGATCGACCAACCTGTTGTATTGCGAGCCACACCTTCAGGGCCCTAAATCCGCGCGAGTTCTGAGGGCCAAGATCGAAGTAATTGATCGCTTCAACTCCGAAATGATAGTAGGGCGGATGATAGGCGAATGCGTCGCGCAGCTTTTCAGGAACGCGCACCAGTGCGCAGCCCGCCTCAAGAGGCGCGTAGAGCCACTTATGCGGATCGACGGCAACGGAGTCTGCTCCGCCCAGACCCAGCAATTCATCAGGGGCATCGGGCAGCATCGCCGCAAGTCCGCCATAGGCGCCATCCACGTGAAACCACAGATCGAGTTCGCGGCAAAGTGCGGCGATCTCCTGAAGCGGGTCAAGCGCGCCGGTACCGACAGTGCCTGCGTTGCCGACGACGAGAAATGGCCGATCCCCCGAATCGATATCGGCCAGAATTTGTTGCCTCAGGGCGCGGACATCGATGCGTAAGCCTTCATCGACCGCGATCCACCGAACAGCGTCAGTGCCTATTCCGGAGATATCCGCCGCCTTCTGAATCCACGTGTGGGTTTCTTGCGAGCAATAAGCACGCAGGCGAGCACCATCCACGCCTTTGGCCCGCACATCGCGCCCCGCCTTGGCCTGGCGCGCAGCGAGAAAGCAAACCATGTTGGCCATGTTGCCTCCGCTCACGAAAATGCCCGCGCAATCTGCCGGATAACGTAGCATCTCGGCAATCCAGCGGATGGTTTGAGCCTCGATTTCACTGGCCATCGGCGAAAGCAACCAGGCGCCGACGTTTGGGTTGACTGCCGCAGCGAGCAAGTCTCCCAACGCGCCGATCGGCGCAGCAGACGAAGTGACGTATCCCCAAAAGCGCGGATGCGCGTTAAATAGAGAATGGTCGAAGAGCAGATCGGCTGCGTGATGAAGCAGTTCTGCCGAATCTACGCCCTCCTGCGGGACGGAGCGGCCTGCCTCGAGAGCCTCCCGCACAACGGCAGGCGACTCGGCGGGCGTAACAGGCCTATGGGGGATTGAATCGAAAAAGTCGGCGATACGATCGATGAGCTGTGTGCCAAGGGCGCGAAATTCCTCTGAACTCATGCCGAGGGGAGAAACTCGCACCGGAGGGGAACCGTGGTTATCCATAGCGGCCTCGCGGGAATTCTACCGGATGAAGGCGCAAGCAGCAGCGCACCGGCTGAGTTTCGCCAAGAAAAATGCCGACAGGGCCAAGGTGCCCGACGTATACTCCGTTCGCCCAGGAGGGCAAAAGAATGCGCATGTTATTGAAAGCCACCATGCCGGTGGAAACTGGAAACGCGGCAGCGCGAAGCGGGACTCTCGGCACGAAGATGCAGCAAATCCTTGCCGATCTCAAGCCCGAGGCCGCTTACTTCTCTGAAGATGGCGGTCAACGGACAGCTTACATCTTTTTCGACATGAAGGATTCTTCGCAGCTACCGGCGGTTGCCGAGCCCTGGTTCCTTGCATTCAATGCGAGCCTTACTGTTCGTCCTGCAATGACTCCCCAGGATCTTGCCGCTGCCGCTCCTGGAATCAAGAGCGCGGTGAAGAAGTACGGCAAAGCATAGTTCCCATGACTTACTCCATTCCGCTCGCGCCTTGATGATCTCGTATACTCCCCCGCGAAGTCACAGGCCATCCGGCCTCATTTTTAGCACCGCACAATCTTCGGCGAATCGATCCCCTTCGTCGCATTGCGCGTATCGACGACCAGCCGCGCCTGCTCGACGATGGCGTGGTAATCGTAGGTCGAGTGGTCCGTCACAATGACGACCGCGTCGTATTCGCCGAGACTGTCGAGCGGCGTGTTCGTCATATTGAGTGCATAGTGGCGGCCCTTCCCAACCGTGGGAAAAAAGGGATCGTTGTAGGCCACGGTCGCTCCTTTCTCCCGAAGCAGTTCGATGATGGTGAGCGAAGGAGACTCGCGCAGGTCGTCGATGTCGCGTTTATAGGCGAGCCCCAGCACCAGCACTTTGGACCCATTGATCGACTTCTGGGCGCGATTCAGTCCCTCGGCGAGCTGCTCGATCACAAATCGTGGCATGTTGATGTTGATTTCGCCAGCGAGTTCGATGAAGCGCGTGCGGAAATCAAACTGGCGCGCCTTCCATGACAGATAAAATGGGTCGATCGGGATACAGTGCCCGCCGAGCCCCGGCCCCGGATAAAAAGCCTGAAAGCCGAAGGGTTTCGTCTTAGCCGCGTCGATCACTTCATGAATATCGATGCCCATGCGCATGCAGAGCTGCTTAAGCTCGTTCACCAGCGCGATGTTGACGCAGCGATAGATGTTCTCGAGCAGCTTGGTCATTTCAGCGACGGACGGACTGCTGACAGGCACCACGCGGCGAAAGATCGCGCCGTAGAGTGCGCCGGCAAGTTCAGAGGCGACCAGACCGCAGCCCCCGACAACTTTGGGGATATCGTGGCGAGCGACCGTGTCGTTGCCGGGATCCTCGCGTTCGGGTGAAAACGCGACGTGAATGCCTCGCTGTTCCGCGGCTCGCGCAACGTTGAGGCCGTGTGGATTGCCGCGCTCCAACAGCGGGGCAACAAGTTCCTCTGTCGTACCGGGGTACGTCGTGCTTTCGAGAACGATCAATTGCCCGTCGTGCACATGGGGTGCAATCGCCTGGACCGTGCTGGTCACAAAACTGAGGTCAGGCTCATGGTACTCATTGAGCGGCGTGGGTACGCAGATGATTACAACATCCATCCGCTCAATTTCAGAGTAGTTGGCCGTCGCATGGAAACCCGCCTCCTGCGCCTTCTGAATCATCTCCGGGAGAATGCGAACGATGTAGGAACCTCCGGCGTTGAGCTTGGCCACCTTATCGGTGGCAATGTCGAAGCCGGTCACCCGAAAGCGCTCTCCGCTGAAAAGCAAGGCCAGCGGCAAACCCACGTAGCCCATGCCGACAATGCCCACGCGGGCCTGCCGGGTTTCTATCTTGCGCTTTAGCTCTTCCAGTGGGCTGACGGCCGCAGTGGTCATAGTCCAGATTCTATGACATTGCCAATCGAAAGCTCCGCGCTCCCCGCGAGAAGCGCTTGCGGGCACAGCGGCCCAAGATCGCAGTCTTGTATCCTGTCGATTGCCGTCTCGCTACCCGCGATAAGGGCTATTGAGCAGCGGAGGAAGAATTTGACTAAGTACTTGGTTACAGGCGCGGCAGGATTCATAGGGCGTTCCATCGCTGCCGAATTGCTCAAGCGCGGCGAATCCGTTCGCGGCATCGACAACTTCATCACCGGCAAGCGCGCCAACCTGGTTGGCCTTGAGGCCATGGAGTTCATCGAGGGAGATTTGTCTGACCCGGCTGCATGCGTGAGAGCATGCGACGGCATGGAGATTGTGTTTCACGAGGCTGCGCTGGCAAGCGTGCCCCGCTCCGTCGCGGATCCAATGGCAACGAATCTCCATTGCGTGACTGCGACTCTGAATTTGCTGGTGGCCGCGCGCGCGGCCGGGGTTCGACGCGTAGTCTATGCAGGCTCGTCTTCGGCGTACGGCGATACACCGACGCTGCCAAAGCGTGAAGACATGCTGCCCAATCCGATTTCGCCGTATGCGGTAGCAAAGCTCGCAGGTGAGCAATACATGCGGGCATTCTCGCGAGTCTACGGCTTGGAGACAGTTGTGTTGCGATACTTCAACGTCTTCGGTCCTTATCAGGACCCCACGTCGCACTACTCAGGTGTGATGGCTCTCTTCTGTCGCAAGATGCTCGCCGGAGAACAGCCCGCAATCTACGGGGACGGCGAACAGAGCCGAGATTTTACCTATATCGATAATGTCGTCCACGCCAATTTGCTGGCAGCTCAGGCGCCAGCGGAGAAGGTAAGCGGCCAAGTCATGAACACCGCGACAGGGAACAGAATTAGCTTAAATAAAATCTTCAACTTACTTCGCGAATTAACTGAATATAAAGGACAACCGTCCTATGCGCCGCAGCGCTCCGGTGACATTCGGGACTCCCTGGCTGACATCCAGCTGGCCGGCGAATTAATCGGCTACAAGCCGATCGTCGACTTCCCTGAAGGGTTGCGCCGCACCGTCGATTGGTACCGAACCCGCCAAACCTAAAGCTGATAGCGAATTCCGTTACCTGCGCGCGTGAATTCGGTGTGTGGGGTGACAAATCTCACCTTCATTTCGGGGCCAGATTGCCGAAACTAGGGCAGTCCTTCGCAGCGGCGGTGCTAGTCAGGGGATTGCCCTGTCGAAGGGGTCATGGAAAGGATCCTGACCGTTGCCCGAACTGCCAACCGCCAAACGCACTCGAACCAGAGCTGCGAAGCGTAACCAGCCCAATCCGCCGGATGTGCGGGTGCAACCCGGCCCGACCCGCGTGCAGCCTGATGTGGGTCATGTGCAGCATGGCCCGGATCGTGTGCAGCCCTATCCAGCGGACGAGGTCCAGTCCACATCCATTCGCTCTGTGGGTGAGGCTCTTCTTCGGCATCGGCGTTTCGTTGTTTCTTTTGTCGGTGGCCTTTTGGCTGCGTGCATTTTGTATTGCCTTATCGCCCCCAACGAATATGAAGCCGGCGCCAAGATCGCCCTGCGCTCATCGCCTGCCACGGCCCTCAACCTGGACGGGGCGACTAGCGCGAATTCGGGCGCATTTGCATCCGAGCAGACGCAACTGGAGACACTGGCCAACGTCTTTCGCAGCGACCGCTTGGCATGGGTCGTCATTACCGATCAATCGCTCTACCGGGCGCCAGGGTTCGCGGGAAGGTTTGAGCGGAAATTCCCCGGATTTCGTATGGACACTCCCGGACCCGAAGCACAGGCTTATCTGCTGGACCGGTTTCAAAAACGGCTCAATGTCAGCACTCTGCCGCGCACCCTCATCCTGCAAATCCGCTTTCGATCGAACGATCCCGCGCTGTCGGCGGCGGTGGTGAACGGGCTGATTCGCCTCTACAACCAACAGGAAACGGCGGCGCGATCGAAGGCCACAGAAGAAGCTTCTGTTTTGCTTACCGACCAGTTGAACATACTTAAGTCTCGTGTGACCGTCGAAGACAGACAGCTGCTGGAGTTTCAGCAGAATCATGGGCTCCTCGACACACCGGAGACACTCGCGAACGGTCAGCCAGGAGAGGCGCAGCACAACCCGGCGCTTGGCGAGGTTGACGATCTCGGTCGAGAACTCGTTGCGGCTACGGCCGATCGAACACTTCGCGAGGCGGAATACCGTGCTGCCACGCGAGGAAACCCGGAGTTGGTCGCGGCATCGGATCCACGGTTACAAGCCGAGAATGCCGGCTATCCAAGGGCACTCTTGCAGCAACTCCACGCGCATCGAAGCGACCTCAAACAGGAGGAGAGCCAACTCAGCACGGAGCACGGGCAAAACTTTCCGCGAGTAGTCGAGATTCGCGCGCAGTTGCAGGATGTGGACAAACAAATTGCCGTCGAAGATGCACAGCTTCTGAGGCGGTTTGAGGAAGCCTGGAAGACCGCCGCTGACCGGGAGCTACTATTGCGCCGGAGTCTTGCGAAAAGCACCGGCGAAGGCATGAAGTTGAACGCAGCGGCATTCCAATATGCAGGGATGCGTCAGGAAGCAAACTCAAGCCACGAGCTTTACACGCGCCTGGAAGAAAAGGTCGAGGAAGCCGGGCTCACTGCCGCCGTTGGCAGCCCGAATATCGAGGTGGTCGACTATGCCAGGCAACCGGTGAAACCGGTGGCTCCCGATCCGCCCGTGTATCTCTCGATCGCGCTGTTTGTCGGTTCATGGCTGGCGGTTGGAGGCGCTCTCTTGCTTGAATCGCGAAATCTTGCGGCACGGCGGACGGTTGTGGCGACGCTGGCCCTACTGCTCGCTTGCGGCATGGGACGCGCGCAAGCCCCCACGCCGAGCACCTCCGGCCTTCCCACCGGCGTCGCGCGCATTCCGCAATCCACCGAAACGAAAAGCCTGCCAAACGCCAAAGACGCACCCTCAGTTTGGAGCGATACAGCAGGTCAAGTCGACTCTCCGTCGGACAACCCCACCGCGACGCCTTCTCCCATCAACGCGCCGATCGGCCCCGGCGATATCGTTGCGGTGAGCGAATACCATACTCCCGACTTCCGCACCACGGCGCGTGTGGCCGAAGACGGCACTGTGGCACTACCGCTCGTTGGTGAAGTACAGGTGAATGGCATGGATGATCGCGTTGCCGCACGCGCGATTGAGTCGGCGCTGCTGAATTCCGGGATGCTGTTGCACCCGCGGGTCACCGTCCTCATCACCGAGTACGCCGGATTGGATGTCAGCGTTCTCGGCGAAGTAGTTCGTCCCGGGGTATATCCGTTTGCAACGCATCATCGGCTGCTCGACCTGATTGCTGCAGCCTCGGGACTCGCGCCGGTGGCGGGAAGCCTAGTCACCGTTACTCATCGAAGCAGTGGGAAGGCTCCATACGCCGTGGTACTGAATTCGGCGGTTGGCAATAACACAGTTGACCGGAATCCAGAACTCGAGCCTGGCGATACGGTGCAGGTGAGCCGCGCAGGATTGGTCTATGTCGTCGGCGATGTGATGCGTCCAGGAGGTTTTCCGGTGGATCCCGTGCTGCGGCTGACCGTAGTGCAGGCGCTCACCCTTGCATGGGGTCCGACACAGAATGCAGCGCCGACGAAGGCACTATTGATTCGAGAACAACCGGGCGGACGAACCGTCACTTCCCTGAATCTGAAACGGCTGCTGCGAGGTGAGGATCCCGATCTACCAATTCAAGACCGCGACATCCTCTTCGTCCCCAATTCAGCCGCCAAGAATCTGTGGAACCGGACTATGGAATCGGTGGTCCAATCCGCGGCCGGAGTGAGCATCTACGCGGGTCTGGTCTACTCGCAGAGGTTCTAGACATGCGCAGGGCCGTCAGAATTCTGTTGCTGATTTATGTATTCACCATTCCCTGGGAATACTCGCTCGACTTGGGCGCGCCCTTCGGCAACATCGCCCGAATCGTCGGTCTTCTGCTGCTCATGGTGGCCATCCCGGCCGTCTTGCAGGCAGGTAAAATGTGCGCGCCGAATGCGCTCGAGTGGCTTGCATTGGCTATGTATCTATGGTTCGCCTGCACGTGCTTTTGGACGGTCGACACCGTGACAGCCGCGGCGAAGATGCGAGGCTACGCGCAGGAGATGATGGTCGTCTGGTTTCTGTGGGAATTCGCCGAAGATCGGCACGAACTGCGCGCGATCCTGCGGATGTGGCTCGCAGGTTCATGGGTGCTGGCAGCGCTCACAATCGTGGACTTGTCGTCTGCTGCTGCCGTGGCTGCTGGGCAGATTCGCTTCGCGGCCGTGGGTCAGGACCCCAACGACGTAGCACGCTTTTTGGATCTTGGCTTTCCCGTCGCCGCGTTGCTTCTTGACTGGGAGGCACGTTGGTATGGACGGGTGCTTGCGATAGGCTATTTCCCGCTCGGCGTTGCAGCTGTGCTCCTCACCGCATCGCGCGGAGGCTTTGTTGCGGTCCTGGTGGCTATGATCGGTTGCGCGATCGTTTTACACCGCAACCATTTTCGTATAGTGCTGCTCGGTTTTGTCGCTCTTTCAATCGTCGCCGCTGCTCTCTGGTTCCTTGCTCCGCACGAAACGCTTGGGCGGCTTGCGACCATCGCCGATCAACTCCAGAGCGGTGACCTGAACCAGAGATGGAACATCTGGGAAGCGGGCTGGCATGCGTTTGTTGCTGCGCCGTTCCTCGGGCACGGAGTGGGCTCCTTTGTGAGTGCCACTGGCCTCGCATCCATCGACACCGCGCACAACACGGCTCTTTCGATTCTGGTTGAAGCCGGCATCTGCGGGTTTTCGCTGGCCTTCGCAATCGCGGCGGTCTCGATCCATTCCGTTCTGCGAGCGCGGGGCACGCTGCGGATGGCTTTGTTGACATTGATATCGGTGTGGATTGTTTCTTCGCTAGTTGGAACAGTGATCGAGAGCCGGACCACATGGTTGATGTTCGGCGTCATCGCGGTAGCAGCCCGGCTCACAGTTCATCCAAAAACGCCGCTCGATACGACGTCCGCGTTGACAACTGGGCCGCTGGACGATGCGGCTGTTGTCCACGCTCGATAAGGGACGACGATGGGCGCGACTTCAATTTCAATGCGCGAGGGCGCCATAAATCGCCGCATTCTGGGCGCGGCTGCAACTGTAACGGCGGCAGGGGTGATTGTAAAACTGGCTGCCGTCGGCAAGGAAATCACGCTCGCCGGCATCTACGGTCGCTCGGACGCCATGGATGCGTATATCGCGGCGGCTCTCGTTCCATCTCTCCTGATCAATCTGATCGCTGAATCGATGAACCAAGCGCTGGCGCCTACACTGATTCGTGTAAGGGAAACGGAGGGTCATGTTCCTGCCCAGGAGCTTTTGTCGAATGCGATGCTTTGGGCGTGCGGGCTCCTGGTTTTGGTCTCGGCGGCAATGGCGCTCTGCGCACGAAGCATCTTCTCGTTGATGGCATCCCATTTCGGCCCCGCGAAGATGAGTCTTGCGATCCATCTTTTCTGTCCCTTGCTGGCGGCAGTCTTGTTAACGGGCATCGCATCAAACTGCGTGGCGGTCCTGAATTCGGTCGAGCGCTTTGTTCTTCCCGCAACAGCTCCGGTCACGACGTCACTAACGATCATCGGATGTTCGTTGCTCTTTAGCGCGCGAATTGGGATCTGGGCTATTGTTTACGGCTTTTTGGCAGGGGCGCTCATTCAGGCAATCTGGATGGGATGGCTCATGAACCAGTGCGGATACCGTTTTCGCCTTCACTGGTACGGAATGAATGCGGCTACACGCGAGGTGGCGCATCAATTTTGCCCTGTCTTGTTGAGCAGCGTGGTGGCGTCGGGCGGCTTGCTGGTGGACCAATCAATGGCCGCCATGCTTCCAGCCGGCAGCGTCTCCGCACTGGCGTACGCCACACGGTTTGTCAGTGTCGTCGTAGCCCTTCTGGCAGGTGCAGTCTCATCGGCGCTGACACCGTATCTCTCCAGCATGGCTGCCCGTGAAGACTGGAGCAGTTGCCGCAAAACCGTTCGCGACTGGACACGAATGATGGCCATCGTTTCGGTGCCAATCGCAGCTATCCTAATCGCCGCTTCTCACTCTCTCGTGCACCTCACACTGCAGCACGGCAAGTTTGGGCCGCAGGATACAGCCATCGTGACGCAGGTGATGATCATGTCCGCAATTCAAATTCCGTTCTTTGTGTGCAGCCGCGTGCCTTATCGCCTCATTCTGGCGATGCGCCGCACCGACCTGATTTTCTATTGCGGATCGCTGAATCTTGCCCTCGACGTCGTCCTGAATATCGTGCTGATGCGCCACTTTGGTGTTGCCGGAATCGCGCTAGCCACGTCGCTGTGGTGCATGACCACATTCATCTTTCTTTGGTGCTGGTCACACAAACTTCTTAGCGCGAAATGCGGAGATTAAACGTGATTCCGCACCCCGCGCAATATCTCCTTCGCTTCGACGACCTCTGCCCGACCATGGCGTCCGAACGATGGAGACTTTTTGAGAATCTCATTCGCGAATTCGGCGTCCAGCCGATCCTGGCCGTCGTTCCAAGGAATCGAGACCCAGAACTGGCAATCGAGAACCCGGCGCTGGATTTCTGGGAGCGAGTCCGTTCGATGCAGGCTGCCGGGGCCACTATCGCACTGCATGGCTACCGACACCTCTGCGCATCAAGCGGCCGTAGTTTAATACCACTGCACAAGCTTTCTGAATTCGCAGGCGTCAGCGAAGATACGCAGCGTGACTGGATCCAAAAAAGTCTTGAAATCCTGCACACGCATGGGCTTAATCCGCGACTGTGGGTCGCTCCGCGCCACGGTTTCGATCACAGCACATTGAAGGCATTGCAAGCCGAAGGAATCTTCCACATCTCCGACGGCTTCGCGCGCGTCCCCTACACGCGGGCTGGCATGACGTGGATTCCTCAACAGCTCTGGGCACCCGCCGTCAAATCTAGCGGGGTTTGGACGATCTGCATTCACAGCAATAATGCCGGCGAAGAACAGGTAGTTGAACTTCGCGAATTCCTGAGGGGGCACGCAGGGCAGTTCACTTCGTTCGATCGTGTGACGGAGTTTCGAGTCCGCCCTCTCGAAACACGAGAGAAACTCAACGAAATCGGGGCGCTCTGGCGATTCTTGCTTTCGCGCCGGATAAAGCGGCACTTACGCTGAGACTGACAGGAGAAAAGTTCACACCTTGCGGAGATAACTCCATAGCGGCACATCGGACCGTTCTTGAAGAACTTCCTCGTAGAGGGATTCCCATCGACCGAGAATTCTCTCCAAGCCGTATCGCTCAGTGACGAGCCTTTGCGCAGAGTTGCCCATCGTGTGTCGGGCTTCTGGTGACATTTCCATGAGACGAGCCATCGTAGCCGCCAAGCCCTCGACGTCTCCGGGAACAGCGAGCAACCCGGTGCGCTCATGCACAATCACCTCTCTGGTTCCCAAAACATCTGTCCCAACCGCAGGCAAGGCGCAAGCCGCCGCCTCCAGCACCGCCATGGGCAGCCCTTCCCAGAGCGATGACAGTACAAACCCGTCAGCAGCCTGCATCCATCGGCAGACATCGGGCGTGAATCCCAGGAAATGAACACGATCCCCGATGGCAAGCTCCGTCGCGAGTTGGCGCAGCGACAATTCAAGGACGCCGGTTCCAGCGATCACAAGTCGTGCCTGTCCCCGGACAACTGCGAACGCGCGAAGCAAAGTCGGATAATCCTTCACTGGTTCAAGCCGGCCTGCAGCGAACCATAGAAACTCGTCCGTCAGGTTAAGCTTGCTGTGAATTGCGTGCCGCATCGACGCCTCAGGCCGCCAGACCTGCGTGTCGACTCCGTTCGGCAACACGGCGATATGCTCGTCTGCAACCATGCCTGCGGAGACGTACGCATGAACCGCCGCCGCGCTGACTGCGGTCACCCGGTTCGCAAGCCAATCACTGAGCCGATAGCCGATCTGGCGGCCCTTAGTGCCGATTGCCGACGTGTGGATTGTGTCCACGACCTTGGAGCTCGGTGCAAAGAGGTGCGACCAGCGTGCGAACCACGCGGCATGGGGCATATGCGCGTGAACGATGTCCGGCTTGTTCGTTGCTAGCCAACGGTGAAAGTGAAACCAGCCGCGGGGATCCGCAAGACCCTTGCGCATTTGCAGGCTCAAGAACCCAATACCGGCCCTGGAGAGTCCTTCAGAGGCTGTGCCGCCCGATCCTGAAAGTGCGATCACACTGACCTGCCAGTTCCGCCGCGCTAGGCCCTCAGCCAAAAGAAGGACCTGCCGCTCTGCCCCGCCAATGCAATCGATTGTGGGAATCAAGAACGCTATGCTAGTCAAGCGGGTCTCATCCGTGATCTCACCTCAAACAATCTTTCGTACGCCGGGATCGCGCGTTCGAGCCTGAACTGGTCGATCCATGGATGAGGGAATCTTTCACCGGGGCACAGTGCGCCGAGCGCAGCTAATAATGACTCTGCGAGAGCGTCGGCCGAAATCTCGCGCGCAAGCCAGACTCCTGGTTGGCCCATTAGTAACTCGACAAGTCCTTCGGAAGCGGGTAGCGAAACGATGGGCAGTCCACCTGCAGCGGCTTCGAGCAATGCATTGGGCATACCCTCACTGCGCGAAGAGGCCACAATGAGTGCTGCTCCAGGGAAGTGAATCGCCGGAGTACCCACCAAGCCGAGAAATCGGACTGCCCGATTCAATCCCAACATCTCGCGTAGCCTTTCGAGTGCCGCCTTCTCAGGGCCTTCACCTGCAATGGCCAAATCCGCGGTTGGAAATCGAAGTTTCACAGTAGCAAAGGTTCTTAAAAGCAGATCGAATCCCTTTTCCCGGGACAAGCGTCCGACCGCGAGCAGATGAGGGCCCGGGCCATTCCACCCCTCTGCACAATGATCTGAGGCGGACCGGATTCCTTCAACATCGATTGGATTGGGGAGAACGGCCAAAGAATCGAGCGGAATTCCGGTGAATTCTGAAACTTCCTGGGCCATCGAACGGGATTGGCAAATTACTCCATCCGCGCTCCGATAAAGAAAGCAGCGCACCGCCCGCATGACTTCGGATGAACCTGGAGCGGCAAGCGTCGCCGATACAGGTCCGTTCTGGCGAACAATGATTCGCGTCTTGCGGGGAAGAAACGGCCGCAACAGAAGCACAAGAAGGTTTAGGTGCGCGATCCCGGAAAAAATCACCTCGGGGCGCAGATGCCAAATCAAAAGCATTAAGCGCAGTGCTGAATACCGAACGCGTCTCGCCCCCAGCGCATGCACGATCACGAACTTCGGCAGCGAAGCAAAGTCGCCCACGGCTTGTGTGACAAGACAGAGATGGATCTCATGCTTTTCGGTTGGCAAGTTCCGCGCCAACAGCTCAGTCACACGCTCAGCGCCGCCGCCGCCAAGATGCGGAATCAATAGAAAAACCGTAGAGGACTTTGACATCGATGTATATACGTGAAGAGCGTAACGGATCGGTGACCAAGATGAAGTGACTGTCCGCACACGCGACAGTGTTTCAAAATGCTACATTCAACTGCATTCGATTAGAAGAAACACACATTAGATATTTGAGTCTGCAAAGAGTGTGACCTCTTGAAACCCTTCCGCAAATGGCGACGATTCAAAGGCCGAGACTCCGCAGCACGCTCGCCTCATATAGTTGTCGGAATCACCAGCCCGCAGACTTGCCTTGTCCTCGGCGGGCGTCTTCGGGCGCTGCGCGACGCCGGATTCCGAGTGACTCTGGTCGCGAGCCCAGGCGAGATGCTCGAGCGCATAGGAAAGAGCGAAGGAGTCGAAACAGCCGCGATTTCGATGACGAGACGGATAGCGCTAGTTGCAGACTTCGTTTCATTCATCCGGCTCTGGCTTTTGCTGATGAGGCTGAGGCCCGACGTGGTCGAATTCAGCACGCCAAAAGCCGGCCTGCTCGGAATGCTCGCAGCCGTGATCTCCGGCGTCCCCCGCAGGGTTTATCTCCTGCGTGGGCTAAAGCTTGAATCGACATCCGGGCTCAGGCAGATAGTATTGTCTGCGGTGGAGCGGACGGCTGCGGCTTGCGCGCAGATTGTCGTTTGTGTCAGTCCGAGCCTGCGCGAGAAAGCGCTCGCCCTTGGCATTGCACCTGCTTGCAAATTGCAAATATTTGGCGCGGGAAGCAGCAAAGGAGTCGATATTGAGCACTTCCATCCCGGTGTGAGCGATGTGCGCAGACGATTTGGAATTCCTTTGGATGCGGAGGTTGTCGGATTTGTTGGCCGATTCACGCACGACAAGGGGATTCCGGCACTCGTCGAGGCCTTCGAACACGTGCGTCACGTGATGCCGCAGGCCTACCTCCTGATGGTTGGATGGTTCGACGAAGCAGACGATGCACTTGACCCGGAGATGCACCTTCGGATCACAAGCCATCCTCGCATTATTTGTACAGGCTTTGTCGAAGATACTGCTCCATATTACCGAGCCATGGATCTCTTGATTCTGCCGACGGAGCGCGAGGGCTTCCCAAACGTCGTTCTTGAGGCCTCTGCAACAGGAATCCCTGTGATCACGACACTGTCGACCGGTGCGCGCGATTCGGTGGTCTATGGCGAGACAGGCTTACTTGTCGCCGGTGATCCTGAGTCGCTTTCGGAAGCAACCGTGAAGCTGTTCCGCAATCCGAACGGGCGGGAACATATGAGTGCGGCGGGGCGCGCATGGGTCCTTGAGCACTTCGTGGACCAGCGTCTCTTGGGGCTCACAACATCATTCTACAAAAGCCTTTGCAGGCCAGGCGCCCTCGGTGTCCCGAGAGAAGAACCTGTTATGGATTTGGCCGTGCGCTTGCAGTGACCGGCGGCGTTACCTGAACCTCTGACGGAGGCCTCAATGTGTGCGCGGCGGCCTCCGATGCATGCAGAATCTTGTCCGGCACAATTCCAAGAATGAGCGTGGCAGCCGCTGCGAAGAGAAGAGCGGCAGCGACAGCGATCCCCATAGGGGTCGAATGGACCGGCGCGTTCGCTGTCTCCTCCGCGGGACGTTGCGCGGATGCGAAGGCCAATCGCAAGTAATAAGCAGATGCTAGCCCCGAGTTGAGCAAGCCGATCACAGCCAGCCAGACTGCGCCTCCACCCACTGCGGAAGAAAAAGAATAGAACTTGCCGAAGAATCCACCTGTGAATGGAATGCCGATCAGAGAGATCAGAAAGAAGATCAGGAGACTGCCCAAGGCCGGTGAGCGGTAAATCAATCCGCGGAAATCCCGGACGAGCGGCAGTTTCTCGTCATAACCGCTGACCAGCGTAACTACGGCAAAGATCCCCACATTCATGGCCGCGTACGCCGCAATGTAGAAGCAGGCGGCCGCGACGCCGCTGGCGCCGAGGCCCGCGAACGCCGCCAGCAAATAACCGGCATGTGCAATCGAAGAGTATGCCAGCATGCGCTTCACATTCTGTTGACGGAGCGCAGCGAGGTTGCCGACAGTCATGGAGAGCACAGCCACAATCCAAAGAACCGGTACCCAGATCGAGTGCAGGGTAGGGAACTCCTCATAGAGGACGCGCAGCAACAGGGCGAACGCGGCCGCCTTTGGCGCTGTGGAAAGGAGAGCAACCACAGGCGAAGGAGCGCCTTCGTAGACATCCGGCGTCCATACATGAAACGGCGCTGCAGAAACTTTGAAAAGGATGCCAACAAGCATCAAGCAAAGCGATGCCAGAGTCAGCGGCAGATTCGGCACATTCGGCATGGGCGCGAGAGCGTGCGCGATCTCGTAGATCTGCGTGGACCCCGTTGCGCCGAAGATGAGCGCGATTCCATAGAGCAAGAATGCAGTGGCGAACGAGCCAAGGAGGAAATACTTGATCGCTGCTTCAGGTCCACGCCCCGTCTGCTTGCGATAGCCGGCTAGGACATAGGTAGAGATTGAGGAGATTTCCAGCGCAATAAAGACGACAAGCAACTCTATGGCGCTTGTGAGGAGGCACATCCCGACCGCGCCAAAAACTACGAGTGCGTAGTATTCGCCTTGATGGTGGCTGTTCTCCGGGAGCGTGTCCAGCGCGAGAAGAAGCGCTACCAGCACAATCCCGCAGATCAGCACATGGAAGAAAACGGTAAATGGGCTCGTCTCCACAGTCCCGTAGAAGCCCGTTCCAACAGGAAGCGACAGCTGCCAAAGACTGCTCCATAGGGCGACGGTAGTGCCCAAAGCTGCTACCCACCCAAGGCCGCGGCGGGGCCAACCCGGCGGCAGTGAAGCATCTATGAGCATAACCAGTACGCCGGTGAGCGTCAGGATGATTTCGGGAAGTATCCGGAGAGAGTCGCCGGGATTCATGGCTGGGATCCTTCCGAGAGGGCGGCAGACTGACCGGCTTGCGTTGACGGCACAGAAGTTTTCAAAGAAGGCGGCCCGCTCCGCGTTTCAATAATGGTGATCCATGCCGTCGGAGCAATCCCCATCACCAGCATGAGCACTGCAAAGGGCCAAAGGATAGCGAGCTCTCCGAAGCGCAAATCGCCAGCGGGCGTGGAAGAAGCCATCTGGCTCTCGGGCCCATAGAACAAACGTTGGACCAGCCAGAGCATGTAGGCTGCACTCAGGATCACTCCAAGAGTTGCAACAACGGCCCAACCGCGGCTCACCCCGGAAAAGGTGCTCGACAGAATTAGGAATTCGCCGACGAAGCTGTTCAGCATAGGGAATCCGATTATCGCCAGCGATGCAATCACAAAAAGCGTCGCTGTCTGCGGCACCTTCGCTGCCAGCCCGCCATACGCTGTGATCTGGCTCGTCAGGTAGCGCAATTCCAGCGCGCCAAACAGCACAAACAGCGCTGCATCGATCAGTTCATTGTTAAGTATTTGGTAGATCGCGCCGTCCCATCCGGTAAAGGTCAATCCGTAAATCCCGAGGACGATCAGGCTTAAGTGCCCCAGCGCCGCAAATGCCAGCAGCCGCCAGAAATCCCTCTGGACTAAAGCCAAACATGCGCCGTAGAGAATCCCAATCCCGGCCAATGCAATCATCACAGGCGCAATCTGTCGCGCCTGCACCGGGAAGAGTCCCACATGAAAACGTAACATCGAGTAAAGTCCAAGCTTGCCAGCGACCACCATCGCCATCGCGACGGGTGCTTCGTTAAACGTGTCCGCCAGCCAGCCGTGCAGTGGGAAGATGGGCACTTTCACAGCGAAGGCAAACAGGAACGCTAGCGCAACCCAGTAGAGCGGGGCCACAGGAAGAGCGCCCGACGCGACATACAACTGCAATTGAGCGAAATCGAAAGTGCCCGTTTTCGCGTAGAGCCATAAGATGGCGACAAGCAGCGGAGCCGAAGGAATAACGGTAAAGAGGAAGAATTTGGTGGCAGCCTTGGGTCCATCTTTGCGCCCGTACATCGCAATCAGGATCGCCATAGGCACAAGAGAAAGTTCCCAAAACCCGTAATAAACCATCAGGTCGAGGGAAATAAAAACCCCGTACATTGCCGTCTGCTGCACCAGGAAAAGTGTGTAATAAGTCTTCCGCCGCTCTTTGATTGAACTCCAGCTCGCCACAACACCCGCGATCGCGAGCAGACCAACCAGCACAACCATCCAAAGGCTCAGGCCATCCACCCCTACGTGGTAGTGAATTGCAGGATTCTCGATCCACGGCCGATCGATTTCAAACTGAAACCCACTCTGGCCGCGTACAAAATGCGCAGGCAGATGCAAAGTCAGTCCAAAGGTCCCAAGCGAGGTCAGTAGGGCAATCCACGCCGGAAGCTTGCCGCGATCCGGCAATAGCGCCACCACAACAGCCCCGGCCAGCGGAGCCAACAAGATCAACGTGAGAATCGAGTCGTTCATCAGTGCGCCACCATTCCCACGTGAAGTCCGAAACCAGCCAAAATCGAGGCCCACGGCATCAGCACGAATAGCAGCAGTGCTGCGGCACCGAGCGCAAGCCACGCAGCATAGGAGCGAAGATTTCCCGACTGCCAGCGCTGCAAGATCGCTCCGCCGAGCGTCGCAATGCCCCCGAGCAGCCACGCAGCCCCGCCGAGAATAGCGACATCGACAACCCACTCCAGAACGAACTTCGACAATAGCAGCAGCGGCTTGACGATGAGAAAGTTGTAGATCTCGTCCACATAATATTTGTGAACAAGTACGTTGTAGGCGGCGGGAAAAGCCGCGGCAAGGCGCGCAGGGCTCTCTGGATTCGTGCGGTAGAGACGGTCCGCGATGAACCAGCCCAGCGCTGCCACACCGACGGCGAGGACGCTGAGAATCAACTCCAGAT
>CAZAQN010000073.1:0-17307 GCA_964487345.1 uncultured Occallatibacter sp.
GCCTTGCGGCGCTAGCTCCTAAGGCTAGTGTGTTTGCCATTTCACCACTTCCGCGACTGTATCTGAGCGGCCTCGAACAACTCCCCAGACCTTTTCAAGTGTAGAATCACACCGAATCCGTGGCAACAGCGCATCCAGGTTCCCTCGGCGCAAAGCCCCTCAGAAGCCCTCGTCCGGAGATCCCATGCTCCCCTTGGAGAAACAATCTCTGCTTGAGTCCTTAAACAATGGCCGCGACGCCCTCGAAACGGCGCTGGCCGGAGTCGACGACGCACTGGCTTCTCGCAAGCCCCCGTCCCGAGACCCGTCCAATCCAGCCTGGTCCATTCTCGAGTGCGTCGACCACATGGTGGAATCGGAGCGCTATCTCCTCACCCGGCTCCGCATCGCCCAGTTCTCCACCGATCCGCCCCATTCATCCCGCGAAGCTAAAATCGCCGACCGTGCCGCGGATCGCTCCCGCCCCATCGAAGCGCCCTCCGTGGCTCATCCATCTGGAAACTACCCTGGCCTGGGAGAAGCTCTCGCTGCTTTCGATGCCGTGCGGGCGGAGACCCTCGAATACGTCGAAAATCTCACCGATGATCCGCGCTGCTTGACCACCGACCATCCCCTCGTCCTCGGCCCGGTCACCTGCTACGAGACCCTGCTCATGATCGCGGCGCATCCGGCGCGGCACGCGCAGCAGATCCTCGAGATTCGGCGAGCCCTCGAGTCCGCGGACCGGCGGCGGTGAATCCCGAAGACCATCCCACTTCACCGCATTGACGTGCGTTCCCAGGTGAGAGAAGCAGATCCTTCGGCCCGTTTACCCCATGAACAACTCACGTTGTTCACGGGGCCCCAAACGCACGGGACCTCAGGATGACACCGTGTCTGGCGGTAGCGACTTTGTGAACGACAGGATGCTTTGGGGATCGTGCTTTCCCGCCCAAGCAGAGCTTGGACGGGGCACCCCAGGGATGTGTGAATTGAAGATGCGTTGAGCTCGGTTTCGACCAAGAACACGCGCTCCCGCATTGACGCGCAACCTCACGCGCCTTACGCTGAAATCTATGGAATTCAAGGTAAGCGAGCTCGAGAAAGAGCCCATCGAGTTCGACCTCCAGCTAGATCCCGGCTCCATCGACTTTGGCATTGAGGCCACACAGGACGGCCCGCTCGCCGCTTCCGGCCGCGCCGAAGTCATTCACGAACACCGCGGCCCCAAGGACATCGTCGCCGACATCCGTCTCCGCGGCCAGTACTCCGGCGAGTTCAAGCTCCCCTGCGCCCGCTGCGTCGAGCCCGTCGATGTCCCGCTCTCCGGCGACTATGACCTGATTTTCCGGCCGGTTGGAGCCGACGCCGATGCTCCCGAACGCTCCATAACAGCACCGGAAACCGAAATCGGTTATTATCAAAAAGACAGTCTTTTGCTTGAGGATGTGCTGCGCGAGCAGGTGCTTTTGTCCCTGCCGGTCAGGACGCTGTGCAAGCCTGACTGCAAAGGACTTTGCCCGCGCTGCGGCAAGAACCGCAACCTCGAGCCGTGCACCTGCGAAGAGGGTTCTAATGACCCCCGCTGGGAAGCGCTCGCGGAACTTCGTAGCCGGATAAAGTCCTGAATTCACCCAAAGATTGAGGGTGTCTCTACCGCGCCGGATGGCAGTGACGACCAAGTATGGTCTGAATTTGGCCTGACGCCCGGGCGAGACACGAAAGGAATTGCATCATGCCGAATCCGAAACGACGCCACTCTACGCGCCGCACCGCCCTTCGCCGCTCTCACGACTTCCTCACCGCCAGCGGTCTCTCCGAGTGCCCGAATTGCCATGAGAAGAAGCTGCCCCACCATGCATGTGCCAAGTGCGGCACCTACAAGGGCCGGCAGGTACTGGACACGAAAGAAGCCGCGAAGTAATTTTGAGCAAGCCTATGGCCACGCTCCCAACGACGCTCATTGACATCGCGCTCGACGCCGTAGGCTCCGACAAAGCTCCGGAACCCGAGATCCGGGGGGCGATCCTGGCTTGCCAGACGCTTCCTGTCCGCGTGCATCTCATCGGCCCCGAACCGGAACTCCGCGACCTGCTCGACGAGCACCTCGAAAACGAGGACCTGCCCATCGTCATCCACCACGCCTCCGAGCGCATTGGGATGGACGAGAAGGCGGTCCACGCGGTTCGCACAAAAAAAGACAGCTCCATGCGCGTCGGCCTCAAGCTGGTCCGCGACCGTAAGGTTGCCGGCTTCGTCACTGCGGGCAACACGGGCGCGGCCATGGCCACGGCCAAGATGGTTCTAGGCGCTCTGCCCGGTGTCGACCGACCCGCGCTCGCCACGCCCATGCCTACGTCCAAAGGCAATCCGTGCGTGCTGCTTGACGTTGGCGCTAACGTCGATTGCAAGGCCCATAACCTGGAGCAATTCGCCGTCATGGGTGAAATGTATGCCCGCAGCGTTCTCAAGATTCACAAGCCGCGCGTCGGCCTTTTGTCCATCGGCGAGGAAGAAACCAAGGGCAACGAGCTCACCCGCGAAGCCTTCCCCCTGCTCAAGGCCCTGCCTATCAATTTCATCGGAAATGTTGAAGGCCGCGACATCTTCAATGGCCATGCCGACGTCATCGTCTGCGATGGCTTCGTCGGCAACGTAGCTCTCAAGACCAGTGAAGGCATCGGCCGCTTCGTCCGCGACGTGCTGCGCGAGTCGCTCACCCGCACCGTCACCGCACAGGTTGGAGCGCTGCTCTCCCGCCGCGCCTTCAACGACTTTCGCCGCCGCCTCGACTACACCGAATACGGTGGAGCGCCTCTGTTAGGCGTGCGCGGCGTCTGCATCATCGGCCATGGCTCTTCGAACGACAACGCCATCTTCAACGGCATCCGCGTAGCCCACGAGTTCGCCAAAGCCGGCACTAACGAGCGCATCGAGCGCGAATTCGCCAGCCGGCCGCAACGGCGCTCAACCAATCCCGGCGAAGACGCAGACGCTGTCATACAGTAACGGCCAGCGATGGCACCTTCACAAAAGAAGGACCCTCAACAAGCTCTGAACTTATGGGCCAGCGCCCTCGCCTGCCCAGTTTGTCACCAACCCCTCCGCCTGGCACCGGAACAAATCACCTGCACCGCCTGTAACCGAACCTATCCCATCGTGGACAGCATCCCCGTTCTCATCGCCGACCGCGCCCCCTGAGCAGGTACCTTAAGGTCGACGGCGACGGCGGAACAATTTTGAAGCGTGGAACCATTGCAGCACGCGGCATTAGTTGAAAAGATTGGCCAGCTCGGACATGTAGAACGTCTCTTCGGTGAACGTGAAGGTCCCGTCATCGCGCACCTCGCGCGCCGCATGCACAAACGCTGTCAGCGCAGCGCGGCTGAATCCCGAACCAAGGCTCACGCGCCGGACGCCAAGCGCACCAAGCTGCACGACCGACAACGGTGGTGCGCCCTTGATACCCATCAGCACGTTCACCGGCTTGCGCACCGAGGCACAAACCTTGCGAATGTCTTCCGCTCTGATGAGTCCCGGCGCATACAACACCTCGGCGCCAGCTGCCTCGAACGCCTGCAGGCGTCGAATCGTATCGTCGAGATCAGGACGGCCGTGCAGATAATTCTCCGCGCGGGCCACCAGCATGAAGGGAAACGGCAAGGCGCGCGCAGCGGCCACTGCAGCCGCAATTCGTTCTACCGCCTGATTGAAGTCGTAAATCGGATGCGCTTCATCGCCGGTAGCATCCTCTATCGATCCGCCCACGAGCCCAGCAGCCGCAGCAAGACGAATCGTCTCGGCAGCCGCTTCCGGAGCATGACCATAGCCGTTCTCGAGATCCGCGGCCACCGGCAAATGCGTCGCTTCCACGATGGACTTCGCATTGGCCAGCGCTTCTTCGCGGCTCACGGCTGCAGTGCCATCGCGCCGCCCGAGCGTAAAGGCAAGTCCCGCGCTGGTCGTTGAAAGCGCCGAGAAACCGAGCCCGGTGAGAATGCGCGCAGTTCCAGCATCCCACGGATTGGCAATAACAAATGCCTCGGCCCGTTGGTGCAAGGCCTGGAACGCGGCGGCTTTTTCAGCTTGAGTCGGCACAGTGTTTCCTTTCCCTCGCAAATGCGAAGCAGCATCAGCGGCGATGATAGAAGGGCAGCACGATCAGCACAGCAAGTCCCATGGCGACAAGAAGAGCCGCGCCAAGCAGACTATAAATCAACGCGAGGTTCGGTCCCTTGGAGGGTTCGTCCTCTTCTTCCGTGCGTTCTTGCCCACCCGGACTTTTGCTACTCATATTTCAGCGCCTCGACGGGATCCATCTGCGCGGCGCGCGTCGCCGGAACCGTGCCGAAAATGACGCCAACGGCAGTTGCCGCCGCCAACGCGATGACAATCGACCAACCCGAGACCGGCAGCGCGTAATCCGTAAAGAACCGGATCGACAACGGCACAGCGAGGCCCACAAGCACGCCGACCAGTCCGCCAGCCAGCGAAATAATCACCGCCTCGGCAAGGAATTGCAGCTTGATCTCGCGGTAAGTCGCGCCCAGGGCCTTGCGAATGCCGATCTCACGGATGCGCGCCCGCACATTGGCCAGCATGATGTTCATAATGCCCACGCCGCCCACCGCCAGCGTGATCGCCGACACGAGCACCAGCACCGCCGTCAATGCATCGGAGATTTCGGCAGCATAGGTCAGCACTTCTGTCAGCGTCTGCGGATTATAAACCGACCCCGAACGATGGCGCGACTTGATGATCCGAACAATCTCCTTGGCTCCGTCCGGCACTTCGTTCATGGTGCGCATCGAGAAGTAAATCTGCTTCACATTCTCTGTTCCAGTAAAGAAGCGCGCGACCGAATACGGAATCAGAATTGTCTGATCGGCGATCTCCGATTGGCCCATGTCGTCGACACTCTCTTTGAAGACGCCGATGATCGTGAACGGAATCCCATAAATCTCAAACGACTGGCCAACCGCGGCATTCGCGCTGCCGAATCGCTCCCTGGCAAATGGCTCGGTCACCACAGCGCAGTTGGTGTGTGTCTCATCGTCGATCTCGTCGAGAAAGCGGCCGTTGGGGACGAGCAGGTTGCGAATGTGCCTGTAATCGGGACTGACCCCGAGCACGAGGGTGTCTTTCATCACGCCCCCGCCAAAACTGATGCGAGTGTGCATTTCCAGAATCGGGGACGAGTAGATAACGCCCGGCAATTGAGCGTCCACGGCCTTCTCGTCTTCGCGGGTCAGGTAGTCGTTGTACATGACGCGTTCGGCGCCTGTGGCTCCGCCGCCTGAGTACTCTATCTCAACTGAATTCGTCCCGATCTTCTGCAGCGTTTCGAGAACGTACTGCTTCCCTTTCATCCCGATCGTCACAACGAGGATGACGGAAGCGGTGCCAATCACCATGCCCAGCGCAGTCAGTGCGAAGCGCAGCTTGGAAGCGCGAAAGCTGTCGAGCGCCAACTTGAGAATTTCGCTCAGCAGCATAGTTCTGCGGGCACTCAGCAGAGTCTGCTGGAAGGCAACCTGGCGGGACTGTTCGACTGGATTCATCCTGCTATCAAAGATGCGCCAGCTTGTGCTGCCGGTTCCTTCAATTCTCCAGAGTCGCCAACAGGCAAGCACAACTGGCTACTTCCCATCATATTTCTCCAACCAATTCAGTTCTTCGCGCAGTTTGATATATCCGTGCCACGGGTTCTTGTCCAAACTGTGCCCTTCGCCGGGAAAGACGAGGAACGTGTGCGGTACACCAAGCGCCTCGAACGCGCGTTCCATCGTGACTCCCTCCAGGTAGCTTACGCGTATATCCGCAGCCCCTTGCACCAGGTGTGTTGGTGTCTTGACTTTGTCGAATCGAAACAGCGCGGCTTCGCTCTGATAAAGCTCCGGATTCTGCCAGGGCTGCCCACCGAGATACCACGCGTCGTCCCATGTTTCGTCGTCATTGCCCCAGTTGGCCGCGTGCTCCACGGCTCCTGCGCCCGTAACTGCAGAGCGAAAGCGCGTGGTCTGTGTAATCAGCCAGTTGGTCATGTAGCCGCCATAACTATAGCCGCCAACGGCCAGATGGTCTGGGTCGGCATAGCCGTCCTTTACGAGCGCGTCGACGCCCGTGAGAATGTCGCGGCCAGGCTTTGAGACAAGGTGCGGCGCAATCTCCAGCATGAAATCGTCGCCATATCCTGAGGAGCCTCGATAGTTAGGGCGAAACACGAGCCAGCCTCGGTCGGCTGCAAAGGTTGCCCAGTCGTACCAATCGGCTCCGAAGCGATCTCCATCTGCGTCGGCGGGGCCCCCGTGAATCAGCGTCAGCATGCGCAGATGTTTAGCGCCCTTCCTGCCCGGCGGAAAAATCAGGACTCCTTCAATGGTTTTCCCGTCGTCCGATTGCCAGGTGTACGGCTGCAATTCGGGCCGCGCACGTTCACCAAAAATCGGATTGAAGTTGGTTAGAGTCTTGAGCTGATCGGGGTGCAGCGGATCGGCAGCGAGGTAAACCTGCGTCGGCTCATTCACACTGGAGTGACGCACGAGAAGGCTGTTTGCCCTGTCCGCGGACTCTAGACCGGCATAACTGCCCGTGAGGCCGGGGAGTTTGGTCGCATTGTCTCCCTCCACTTGATAGACCTGCGTCTCAGTTCCCTTGAGACCAAGTGCGAATTCGCGGCCATCCGGCAGCAGGGCGAACTGGTCGAATGAGCCATCGAACGAAACGCCAAGTCGTTCAACTTTGGCTGTCTCCGCGTCGATGCGATAGAGGCGGCCCTGCACGTCCCGGTAAGTGCCTTCAAGGGAACCCGCCGCAGCTTCCACCACGAAGTGCAGCCAGCGGCTGTCTGGCGCCCACTGAATTCTCGATTCAAGCGCCTGATTGTGGGTCAACTGTCGTGCCTCGCCACCGATGGACGCTACAAGATAGATTTCGTAGTCGGACGGGTTCTCGATCCGTCGATGGATTGGACCCGTAAGAAAGGCGACGGATTTGCCGTTGGGTGAAGGAGCGATCTCATCGATAGCCACAGCGCTCTTGGAGAGCACTGTGGCACCCGCAGGCAGCGGCGACGCGGGAATCGTGTCCGCTCTGCCCTTGGCTGTCTTGGCAGCTGCGGAACTGTTGGGAAGTGGCGTTGCCAATGCGTTTGCGATCGCTGGCGCCACGTCCGCTTTCAGCAGCACATCGCCGCGATTCTGCTCTCGCCATCGGATGACGTCCTGCCATTCCGTTTCATGCGCTTCTGCCTGCTCGTGGTTGAGCGGCTCCTGCACAGAAAAAAAGATCGCTGCGCCATCCGGCGACCAGGCGAATGTATGCGCCTCCAGCTTCTCGCTGTAAAGCGGAAGCGGTTCGCCACCCGTCGCAGAGATCATCCAGATGCGTTTTGGTTTGGTCGAGTCGCTTGTACCCTCAGGATCGGCGGACGCATCATCCCCAGGCAGCGAGCGGTCGGAAAGGAATGCGATCCATTTTCCATCCGGGCTCCACTTGGGGTCCTCTTCGCCCGCGGAACGTGTGAGTGGGCGAAGACCCGACTGCGCATTCCAGATCCAAAGGTCGTGCCGGTACACACTGTTTTTCCAGTCGGGCGCGTCGGTGGCAATGACGGCAGAAGAGCCATCCGGAGAGAGTCTCGCCTCGGAAATGTCCGTGGTGTTGAGGTACTCGTCGAGAGTGATGATGGGCTTGGCGGATTGGGCTGGCGCGTTCGCCGGAATCAGGCAAAGGCACAGGGAAAGTGCCAGCCACGGGTTCTTCAGGTGCATATCAGAACTATACCTGTGCGAGATCGGGAAATCGGACGGGCTCGAATGTGGCGAGTTGCTTCGGATTTACCGGGCTCGGCGTTGTTGCTGTTGATTGTCGGTACCTTCTAAGAGATGATTCTCCCAATGATCCGTATCGACGCTCATCAACATTTCTGGAAGTACACGGCTGCAGACTACGGGTGGATCAACGAGCAGATGGCGGTCTTGCAGAGCGACTTTCTTCCGCGCGATTTGAAGCGGCTCCTCGACGACAATGGCTTCGAAGGATCGATTGCGGTGCAAGCACGTCAGTGCCTCGAAGAGACACGCTGGCTTCTCGAACTCGCCGAGGAGAACAACTTTATTCAGGGCGTGGTGGGCTGGGTCGATCTGTGTTCGCCGCAGTTGCGTGACCAGCTTGAAGAACTTGCTGCGCACAAGAAGCTTGTTGGTGTGCGCCACGTGCTGCAGGATGAAACCGACGATCACTTCATGATGCGGCCAGAGTTTCAACGAGGCATCGCGCAACTTGCGGAGTTCGGGCTGGCCTACGATCTGCTGCTTCATCCGCGCCATTTGACGGTTGCGGTGCAACTCGTCCAGGAGTTTCCCGCGCAGACATTTGTGCTGGATCATTTGGCCAAACCAGCCATTGCGGATGGTGTGCTCGAACTTTGGCAACGGGATATTCGCGAATTGGCGAAGCTCCCAAACGTCTCCTGCAAGCTTTCAGGAATGGTTACCGAGGCGCGATGGAAGCAGTGGAAGCTGGATGATTTCCGGCCTTATCTGGATGTAGCTCTCGAAGCATTCGGCCCTTCGCGGCTGATGACCGGGTCCGACTGGCCGGTGTGCACGTTGTCCTCGGATTATGCGCAGACGGTGGGCATCGTGCTCGATTTTGTGCAGCAGCTCACGGATACTGAGCGCGAAGGAATTCTCGGCGGAAGTTGCGCACGCTTTTATCGCATAGCCACCGCATAGACCGCGATTCGTGATGTCAGTTTTTTGTGTTCCCCTTTTTGTAGGAATGACAAATCAAGCGAGGAGCCATGCAGATTCGGGATGCGATTGAAGCGGATATTGACGAAATTACTGCGATCTATAACGAGGTCCTTACCCACTCCACTGCGATTTACAACGACACCCCCGCAACCCGAGAAGACAGGTCGGCGTGGTGGCGAGCGCGCCGCGACCAAGGCTATCCGGTCGTGGTGGCGATGGACTGCAACCGCGTCGTTGGCTTCGCATCGTTCGGCGATTTCCGCCCGTGGCCGGGATACCGCTTCACGGTTGAAGGCACCGTCCACATTCATGCCGACACGCGTGGCCAGGGCGTCGGGAGCGAGTTGTTGAAGCACATCATTGAACGGGCGCGGGCGCTCGGCAAGCACACGATGATTGCGGGGGTCGATTCAGAAAATACGGCTTCCCTGCGCTTCCTCGATCGTTTCGGATTTGAGCGAGCCGGCCAACTGCGCGAAGTCGGATTCAAGTTCGATCGCTTCCTCGACCTCGTCTTTCTGCAGTATTGGATCACTCCGCGCGTGCGCCAATAAAAGCTGCAACTTTAACAAATATATTGACTTATACGTGAGAATTTGATATAATACTAAAGTGCCTTTCAGCACAGAACCTACCTTCTGTGTCCGGAAATTGAGGACACCAGGAATTGAGGACCCTAATGGAAAATGCATCCATGTCGGTCGAGGCCTTCTTTCGCCGATTCGAACTCAACAACAACAAAAGCGATTTCTCCGCCGCCGTATCCCAGTTCGCCGGCACTTTCATGGCTGCGGGACCGCAAGGCGCGCAGTGTGTCCAGGCCAGCGCTTTCGCGCTTGCTCTACCGAAACGAAAGCAACTCTTCAAGAGCTTCGGGTGTCATTCGATGCAATTAGTGAGTGTAGATGTTAAATCGCTTGGCGCACGCTATTCGATGGCGCACACGCGATGGAAGATGAATTTCGCCGACGGCGATTTGTCGACGAAGGAAATGTTGGTCGATTCGACCTTTATCGTGGACACAACCGAGGCGGAGTTTCGAATCGTCCTTTACCTCGCCCATCAGGACGTGATGGCGATGCTGAAGGAGCGCGGACAGACGAATGCATGAGATGTAATTGGCGGGAGGCACGGTGAGACATCGTGCCTCCCTCTCCTCGGGCGTCGTTAATCAGTTTTTGATTGATCGTTGCCTGGTTGCTGCGCTATTGAGTGCTTGCGGGCACAACCGGCGAATGCAAATAGCGGCTTGCGAAATCCAGAAACGTCGGCCAGTTTGGCGTCGGCGTATGGCCGAATTGATGCTGCCGGAATCCGAGGTCTCCATTGATGAGGGCTGTGCCCATGGGAGGAAGTTCCGTCGTTCCCAAGTCATGTGCGCCCAAGAGCCGATAGACAGGTCCGGCGTCGACCTCAGCCAAGAACATTCCCTTTGCGTCGGCCCACGCATCGCCGGTTGGATCAGCGTACCCGTCGCCGGTGCTGGCGCCGCCCCCGATGAACCCGGGCCTTGGGGCGCACAAGGCAATCAACTCGTGATTGTCGACGGGAAGATCGCCGGGTGTCAGGGGCCCACCGAATCTGACAAAATTTCCGTCGAACCAGTGATAGAGCGCGGGGCCGGCCACATTCGGCATCTGCTCGCCGAAGATATGCCGGTAAAGCTTGGCGCCGCCTTCGCCGGATGAACTGCTGTATACGACGGCGAATCTCTGGTCGAAAGCCATCGCAACCAACGCAGCTTTTCCAAATCTAGAGTGGCCCTCCAGCCCAACCTGTTTCGCATTGACGGCCTTGTCGGTCTCGAAATAATCCATGGCGCGGCTTGCGCCCCACGCCCATGCGCGCAGCGTGCCCCAATCCGCGGTCGCGCGCGGCTGACCTTTGTTCATCAGGCCGATGATTCCTTCTGTGAGTCGCGATCCATCGTCGGCCTGAAAGCTCGTCGGCGAGAGCACGGCGAAGCCCCATCCACGTTTCAACAACGGCTCAAATTCAATTCCGTAATGACCGGGTCCCGCTGGGACCACTTCGGATACCGGCGTTGCGATTGCATCCTGAAAGTCTGGGTCGAATGCAAGTTCAATGATGATTGGGACCGGTCCCGCTGAGTGTGCGGGCGTGGTGAGAACCATCTGAATGTTGACTTGGATCTGCGGATCGATGGAGTTGTCGACGTGGCCCACGAGCCTCTTGCTGATGACATCGAACCCGCCATATTTCTCCGGAGTTGCTTTGACGACCTCCCACTTCACTTTCGGCAGGTTGGCGGGTGCTTTGCCGAGGATCTCGCGCTCGTAGTCCACAACGATCTCGGGTCTGCGCGCCGACCACCACTGTTCCGGCGTTGTGACGGGCTGGCCGTTTTTCAGCAGCAGCGGATCGGGAATCTGCGGGAAGACGTCCGCCTTCGCTTCATCGTAGTTCGTCGCATCAGGAGCCTTCGCATCACCCGCCGGACGATGCCGCATCTCGGAATCCTTCAGTCCAAGTAGCGCGAGCATTCGTTCGCGGTCCTGGTCTGCTGTCAGATGGACTGGAGCTCCTACCTTCGTTCGCTCGGGCATGATCGCCGCTCTAGGCCCCGCCGCTTTGGTTGTCGGCGCGTGCAGATAACGGCTCGCAAAGGTGAGGAACGTCGGCCAATTCGGTCCCGGAGTGTGTCCCCCGGTGTGCTGTCGAAACGCAACATCGCCATCAATCAGAGTTGTCTCGATGGGGGGGAACGTTGTTGTTCCCATGTCTTTTTTGCCGAGCAGTCGATAAACGGGCCCCGCTCCTGCAGCTGCGAGGAACATGCCCTTCGCATCGACCCATCCATCGCCGTTCGTGGCGCCGCCGCTGATGAAGACAGGCCTCGGCGCGCATAGAGCAACGAGTTCGTTCGCGTCGACAGGAAGATCGCCTGGAGTCAGCGGCCCCGCATATCTTAGGAAGTTCCCGGCCATCCAGTGATATTCCTGCGCACCGGCAACGTTGCCGACTTGTTCCCCAAAAATGTGCCGGTAGAGCTTGGCTCCGGCCTCGCCTGAGGAACTGATATAACCGATGGCAAAGCGCGGATCGTAGGCCATGGCGACAACCGAGGCTTTGCCATAGCGCGAGTGGCCCTCGATGCCGACTTGCGTTGCGTCAACATCCTTGTCGATTTCAAAATAATCCAAACACCGGCTCGCACCCCAGGCCCACGCCTTGAGAGCGCCCCAATCATCCAATTTGCGCGGCTGACCCTTGTTGGCCAAGCCGATGATTCCCTCCGTCAGGCCGGCGCCGTTATCCGGCTGCGCGCTGGTGGGAATGTATTCCGCATAGCCCCATCCGCGCGCCAGGACCTGCTGTTGCCACGTCGGCCCGTTTCCTGCCATCGCCGCAAACTGCGGAAATCGCTTGGCCAGCATCGCCATGAATTCCTTGCTCAAGCCCAGTTCCATGATGACGGGAACTGGCCCTTTTGCGTCCGCCGGAGTGGTCAACGTGAGGTCGATGTTGACCGTGATCTTTGGATCGGCCGAATTGTCCACACGTCCGACCAGCGTTTTCGTGACCACAGGCACGTCCCCGTTTTTTTCATGCACCGTGTTCACAACTTCCCATGTCACCTTGGGAAGATTCACCGGCGTTCGGCCATAGATTTCGCGGTCAAAAAGCTCCACGATTTCCGGCCTTCGCTCGGACCACCACATCTTCGCCGTCGTCACCGGCTTGCCGTTGTTCAGAACCAGCGGATCGGGAATTTTTGGATAGACGTCGGCTTTCGCTTCGTCGTAGTTGGCGGCATTGGGCGAATTTGCGTCGCCGTCTGCGCCCCGCCGCAACTCCTTGATGCCGAGCTCGTCCATCACGCGCTGGTGATCTTTTTCTGACGCGGCCTGGATGGCGAGTTGCTCGGGAGTCGGCGTGACTCGGGGAGGGGTCGGTGGCGGAGTTGGTGCAGCAGGCGGGGTCTGCGCTCGCGACCGTTCCACCGCGAAGCAAATCAAAAGGACCACGCAAGTTGCAGCAAACCTGCAATCGCGAATCGCCGGCAATTTAAGCGAGCGGAATCTCATTCAGGGGCGCCTCAACGGAGAAGACAAAAGCCGCCCAAGAATATCGATTTACTACGGTCCACGCAAGTGCGCTTGTTTACGCAGGCTTCTCGAGGTTACCGCGTGAAACCAGTTAGCGTCCCAACAGGGACGCGACCCTTGACCCCGCCGGAACCGTGCGCAAACGTGGGCGCATCGCATACGTAAGGCCAAACGAGAACTGTTGCCGCGCCGCGCTGGCTGTATACACCTTTACGTACGCTCCATCCAGCACCAGCCGCGGACGCAACGCGTAGGAGACGCCGGCCAACCCGGCGCCGTATCTGTCCGACGTTCCGGGTTGCGGTCCGCCGTAACTCTCCAGGCTCCACGCCAGCTTCTTGCTTATTTGCCGAGTTTCCGCAAGACCGAACTGAGGCGCTCCATCATGTCCTTTCAACTCGCCCGCGAGTGTGCCCACTGTATTGAAGTCCAGGTGATTCTTCCCCAGGTCGCGGCTCGCGATGAAGTCGAACTGATAATCGGTAAAGCCGGTACCAAATCCCTTGGCGGGATTCGCCTTGGGAATCTTGATTCCGTAACTGAGGGCCATCGCCGGCGTCCAGCGCCCTTGCTCATGGAAGCGGTACCTTGCGCTCGCCCACTGGTCGCCGACCCCAGCCAGCGGCGCGCTGCCGCCGCCACTCTGCGAGACATGATCGGTCATCCCCCATCGCAAGTCGAGCTTCGGCGTCAACCCATAACGCATACTCGACACCAGCATCCACTGGCGCACGCCTGCGCCCATGGGCTGGTCTAACCATCCAGAATCCGACTCGATAATGCCGCACCCTGTAGTTGCAGCTCCGTAATCCCAGTTCGGCCGGGTGGGAGTGGCTGCTGTGTCAGAGGTGAGGCAGAGATCCGGCGTCTGCGCCGGGGTCGTCTGCACGATTGCGCCGGCGCCGATCCCGGAACTGGAACTGGGGCTGAGATTGGCACTCACCGCATGGTCAAGGGATGCAGAGAGTTCCTGCGCCGGCGCAACATTCAGGAAAACTGCCATCAGTGTAAGTGCGGAGAGTGTCTTCATCATTCATCTCAGGCTGGCGATCAAGCCACCTGCACCTGATGACCGCATCGGCTGGCATGAGAATTCCGTGATCCATGTTTGGAAAAGCGACAGCGTGGATGAATGACACGGAGAACTGGAGCGGGAAGAATAAGCTCCCTGGCCGGATCGGAACAGCCATTAAGGCATTGTGTGCGCGCGGCTGCACATTCCGGTCTCGGAACCGAGATTTCTCAAGTTTCTTCTCTGATCGCCGATAGCACGGGTGACTGGCACTCACCCGTCGCCGCGCCGAAACGAGACCTAATTTCTCGGAGGGTGGCTGACTCACGGAACGAGAAAGGAACCGACGAAGATGTCCGCTCTCCACAACATTCCCATTGCACGCAAGTTTCTTTATGCATTCGGCGTCGTTTGTATTCTGTGCCTCGCGTTAGGCACGTACACCTTTTTCACCTTCCGCAACATAAGCGCACGGAGTGCCGACATCAGCGAAGATGCATTCCCGTCCGTGATCTATCTCGGGAAGGTTCAATTAGCAGTCGATCGCGTCCGCCGATGGGATCTCGCCACGTTGCTTTGCCAAACCCCGGCATGCACAACCCAGCATCTCGAGCAGCGGCAAGATGCGCTGAACGACTATCAAACCAACCTGAAGGCCTATATCCCCTTTATTAGCTACCCTGGGGAGCGCGAGTTGTATCAAAAGTTCACTTCCGCCTTCGATCAGTATGTCGAGCTGAGTAATCGTGCTCAAGCCTTGCTGGCAGCGGGCAAGACGGGCGATGCCCTCGATCTGATGGTGGCAGACCCGACTGTGGGTCTCGTCAATCAGGCGCTCGATGGGGCGACGGCGGACTTCGAACTCAACGCAACCTCAGGCAAAGCCGAATCGCAGCAAATGACCGTTTCCAGTGCTCGCGCCACATGGATCAACAGCGGGGTCAGCCTTCTCATCGTCGCACTCTGCTCGCTGGTGGGGATCACATTGAGCCGCGTCATCGCCCCTCGTATCGTAAGGGCGAGCGCCGCGTTGCAGCAATTGGCGGCGAAGGATCTGTCGGCGCACATGACAGTGATGGGAACCGACGAAATTGGCAATTTGGCCGAGGCTCTGAACTCTTGTGTAGCCTCGATTCGCGAGGTCGTGCAATCGGTTGCCGAGGGCGCGCAGACGCTTTCTGCAGCCTCGACCCAGATTAGTGCGCGCGCAGTGCAGTCGGCTGGCAACGCCAACACTCAGTCCAGCAAAACCAATCAGATTGCCGCAGCGGCCCAGGAGATGACTGCCACGATCGGCGAAATCAGCCACAACGCGGAGAGTGCGGCCAGTGCCAGCCGCACATCGGCGGAAACAGCCGACCAAGGTGGCGCGGTCATGCACGCCGCGGCGGCAACCATGGAAAAGATTGCAGCCGCTACCGGAACCGTATCCGAGAAAATGACTTCCCTGGCGCATCGCTCGGAAGAGATCGGCAAAGTGGTCAGCGTGATTCAGGAGATCAGCGAGCAGACCAATCTGCTGGCACTGAATGCCGCCATTGAGGCAGCCCGGGCGGGTGAACACGGACGAGGATTCGCCGTAGTCGCCGGAGAGGTGCGCCGCCTTGCCGAGCGTACCAAGAGCGCTACCGAAGAGATTGCCGGCACCATCCGCAGCATCCAGGAGGAGACGCGCACCACTCTCCAGGTAATGCAGGACAGCCGTTCTGCGGTTGAGACTGGAATCAGCGAAACCGCACGTGCGCAGCAGAGTCTGGAAGCCATTATCGAATCTTCGAAGCAGGTCGAGCACCAGATTCAACTCATCGCTACGGCTGCAACTGAGCAGACCTCCGCATCTGGAGAGATTTCCGAATCCGCGGGTCAAATCTCACAGCTGGCCACTGAAAACTCCCACGGTGCAGAAGAAGCTGTCGAGGCGTTGAAGAATCTTGCTTCGCTGGCCAACGATCTGGATGGAATGATCGGGCAGTTCCGGCTCGAGAGTTCCGTTCAGCCTGGTGGAAATCTCCGCGGACAGAGCAAGCCTCCAGTCCACGCCGCGCCACTACGACGTTCTGCCGTTGCGTAGTTCCGATCGACTTTTACGATCCAGTCCCTTCCGCACCACCCGGCGATCTTGATGATCGCCGGTGCCTTTTTTCGGGGACCAGCTGCTTTCTAACCAGTTCTCAATCAATGTCCACCAAGCCCTCCAAATTCACGGGGCGTTGCTGTCCGAGCTGCACCGCGGTATGGTAGCCTCCGGTTGTGGACCACGCAGTCGGGATTCGCGTGGCACTCGCCCCAGCCTCGCTGAACCAACTATCGGGAGACAATTGCATGAGTGCCGTCAAGTATGACCTGATCATCATTGGCTCCGGGCCCTCAGGCCAACGCGCTGCCGTAGCAGCGTCGAAGATGAAAAAGCGCGTCGCGGTTATTGAGGCGCGCGCAGTCGTTGGCGGCGTCTGCATCAACACCGGCACCATTCCGTCGAAGACCATGCGTGAAGCCGTACTGCATCTTTCCGGTTACAACTATCGCTCCGTCTACGGCATGAATTACCGGGTCAAGGAAAAGATCACAATGGCCGATCTCGCCTTCCGCGTGCAGGCTGTGATCAAGACTGAAGTAGACGTGACCGAGGCCCAGCTTTCGCGCAATGGGATTGACGTGATGCAGGGGATTGCGCACTTTGTTGACCCTCACGTGCTGCGCGTGGAAGGCCCTCAGGGCGAGACAACGCTCGAAGCGAGCCGCATAATTATTGCTGTCGGGACCAAACCTGCCTCGTCTCCCAAGGTTCCGGTGAATGGGCGCACCATCATCAATAGTGACCAGGTCCTCGATCTTCCCACCTTGCCGCGCACTCTGATCGTCGTCGGTGGCGGCGTCATTGGCGTCGAATACGTGTGCATGTTCGCGATTCTTGGTGTGCGCGTCACGCTGATTGAGAAACGCAACAAGCTTCTCGAATTCGCCGATCAGGAGATCGTCGAGGCTCTCAGCTATCACTTGCGGGACAGCCGCGTAACCATGCGCCTTGGCGAGGAAGTGGAGAGCGTGGAAGAGCTTTCTGACGGTGGTGTGGTAGCCAATCTTGAGAGCAAGAAAAAGGTCTCGGGAGACGCCCTGCTCTTTGCCGTGGGCCGGCAAGGCAATGTAGATGAGCTGAATTTAGCCGCGGCCGGTCTTGAGGCCGACAACCGCGGGCGCATCCCGGTTGACGAGAACTTCAAGACGAAGGTAGAGCACATCTTCGCAGTGGGCGACGTCGTCGGTTTTCCGGCATTGGCTTCCGTATCGATGGAACAGGGCCGCATCGCCGCTGCCCGCGCCTTCAACGATCACGCCACGGCCTCGAACCCCGGCTTCTATCCCTATGGGATTTACACCATACCCGAGATCAGCTTCATCGGCAAAACGGAAGAGCAGTTGACCGACGAAGACGTGCCCTACGAGGTCGGCATGGCGTATTATCGCGAGGTCGCGCGCGGACAAATTC
>CAZAQN010000074.1:0-16835 GCA_964487345.1 uncultured Occallatibacter sp.
CCCGGCAATTACGCCAGGCGCGAAGGATCAGAAGTATGGCAAGCAAAGCAGCAATGGAAAAGGGTGAGCAGCGTTCCGCCAAGCTGCAGCAACCGGGCGCGCTTTCGAACGTATCCGGAGGCGTGATGGGCATGTGGACAAACGCGACCCGCTTTTTGAGCGATGTGCGCGCGGAGATGCGCAAAGTGGTTGCGCCCACGCGGAAGGAAGTGCAGGCCACGACCACCGTAGTCATCATCACGGTCTTTATCTTTGGGTTGTTCTTTTTTGTGGTGGATTTGATCTTTAGCAGGGCCTTGCACGAGTTACTGACACGGGCGGGCGGCGCGCAATAAGCGGGTTTCCCGCGAATCGAGAACAGAGAATGGCAGAGGAACAAGAACAAACCGCCGAGCAGTTGGCACCCGAGGCGCAGCCGGAGCGTAATCCGCTCTTCAAGTGGTATATCCTGCACGCCTACTCGGGCTTTGAGCGCAAAGTGCGCGAATCGATCGAAAGCCGTGTGCAGGCCTTCGGGCTGAAGGACAAGGTTGGCCGGGTAATGATTCCCACTGAACCGGTGACGGAAATCATCAACGGCAAGAAGCGCACCGTCGAGCGCGTTTTTCTGCCGGGGTACGTACTGGTCGAGATGGATCTCGATAACAACTTGTGGCATGTGTTGAAAGACACGCCCAAGGTGACGGGTTTTCTGGGTACGGGCGACAAGCCGGTTGCGCTGTCGGAAGAAGAAGTGAGTGGGATTCTCTTCCGGTCCGAGACTGCAAAGGATAAGCCGCGGCTCAAAATCAAGTTTGAAAAGAACGAGCAGGTCCGCATTACCGATGGGCCTTTTGCAAACTTCAACGGCATGGTGGATGAGATTAACGAAGATCGCGAGACGATGAAGGTGATGGTGACGATCTTTGGGCGCTCCACCCCGGTCGAATTGGAGTTCAGCAAAGTGGAAAAGATTGAATAGCAGCTTCTAGCTTCTAGCCTCTAGCTTCTAGCTGGCGATACTTTCTAGCAGACGCCAGTTAGAGGTGAAGCAGTTGGTTGGGCGTTCAAAATCGATTCAGAGAACAGAAGGCTAGTAGCTAGCGGCTAGAGGCTAGTAGCTAGTTCCGAAGGAACTAACATGGCACCTCCGAAGAAAGTATCGACTTACGTCAAACTGCAGATTGAGGCTGCGAAGGCCACACCTGCGCCGCCGGTCGGCCCCGCGCTGGGTCAGGCGCAGGTCAACATCATGGAGTTCTGCAAGCAATTCAACGCACGCACGCAGAACAAGGAGATGGCTGGGCTAACTATTCCAGTCGTCATCACGGTGTATGCCGATCGCAGCTTCACTTTTATTACCAAGACACCGCCCGCGGCTGTGCTGCTCAAAAAGGCCGCAGGTATCGCCAAGGGTGCGGGCACACCCAATAAGGACAAGGTGGGCAAAGTGACCGAAAAACAGGTGCGTGAAATCGCTACCCAGAAGATGCCCGATCTGAACGCCTCGTCCGTCGAGACGGCGATCAAGAGCATCAAGGGAACTGCACGTTCCATGGGGATTGAAGTCGTCGCCTGATCGCGTCGAAAACCTTCTGTAGAAAAGGCCCTCCAGTCGTGAGGGTCTTTTCATTTGAGCTGAAGACCCAAGCGCAAAAAGGCCTACCTGATTGAGGTAGGCCTTTTGCGCAGCCCAGTAGGGCAACAGGTGCGGGTTCTATTTCGGCGGGGCCGGCGTGAAGATCTCGCGCTTGCGGCCCGGCTCGGGTTTCGGCTTGGGCTTGGGCGCCTTCTTGGCTTCTTTCTTGCCTTTGTCTTTGCTTCCCATGCGTCCCAGCATGACACAAAACGCTGGCCCGCGAAAAGAGGCAATTGCTCTGAGCTGTTGCCTTCTTCGCTTACTTCCTCTCCGCAGGCGCGGGCTGGTGCGCCAAGTGGTCGTGATTCAGGATCGCGTTAAAGACCAGGCCGTAAGTTCCGATGGTTTCGCCGCGATAGATGGGGTTGTTGCCGAAGAGCAGAACGTTGCCCTGGCCGAGATGCGCATCCACCACGACCGCATGCTCCGCGATCGAAGTCCCCTTGTCGAGCAGGCCATCGAGAAGCAGGCTTTTGTTGTCGGCGAAGCGCAGAATCACTTCCGGACGCAGTTCTGCTGGAATTACGAGGGGATTGTTGCGGGTTTGCTCTTCATTCAGTTTTTTTGCTTGCCAAGGCTGCTGTTTTTCGAGAGCCTCGGCTTCGGCGACCTTGCGGCCTTGCGGCTCATCGTTGTCCTCCTGCGTGCCGCGACCGGTTGGCCGCTCGGCGTAGGGGTCCATCAGGATGCGGCCGCCGGGACGACCGAGTGTGTTGCTGATGTTGAAGGCCATGCCCCCAGAGCTAATCACGGGCACGCTTTTCTCATAGCCGAATGCGACCGGGTTTTCGTTGTTTACAAATACGGTGTCGAGGACGGTTCCCACCACGCGGGCGTCGGGGTGCGGCGCAACGCCTACGCCGGGTGCTAGGCCGGTGTCGATGGCGAATTGCGCTGTGTCTTCGCAGGTGATCAGGAGGCCGCCTTGTTCTACAAATTTCTTGAGGTGCGCGAGGCCGTCATAGCCGAGGCCTGGGCGCATGTCCGGCGTTGTATCCGTGTTGCCGAGGTTGGGCGTCAGGTCGGTTTTCTCCCATGGAAGGGCGTTATTCCACATCGGCAGACCGTCGATGATGTCGGTGGCCGATGCGCGGCTCACGGGCGCGAAGACGATCACATCATACTTGGCGCGAAGGTCACCGTCTTTCGCGGCGGTCTGCGTGCTGATGTAGTCGAAGGGCACGCCCTCGCTGTCGAAGGCGTAACGCCACCATCCTTCGGTCTGCGTTGCGAGCCAGGTGTGCATCATGGCGATGCGCGGTGCAGTTACAGGATGGGACGAAACCAAAGGGGTCACACTCAGATGTGTGGCGTCGAGCGCGAGATCATGTAGAGCGCTTTTTAACTGATCTTCGGCCACGTCGGAAATCAGCAATGAGCCCGCCGCGAAATGCTTGTCGGCGGCGTCGAATGGTTTTTCGGTGGCCTGGATGTTTGCGCCCTTCAATCTGTAGACCAGCGAGAGCAGGGATGCTTGGCCTGTATTGGCGACGGCGACGAGAGAGCCCGCGCCCTCGAGTTTTCCAGCGAGTGAGGCCAGGTCGGTGAGCGGCGACATTGGGGCTTTCAGGATTCCAGCATCTGGATCGCGGACGACTTTGACATGGAACAAATCGGTGAAGGACCAGCCGGTGTCGTCGTAGGGATGTTTCTGCGGATCATCGGGCGCCCAGAATTGGTGATCGAGGAGCGCGTCGGCAATGCGCGAGTACGGCTGATCCATGCGGACGACGATGCTGCCAGCGCCAAAGGTCTGATCGTGTGGTTTGTCCGCGCGCTTTTCGCCGGGGATGTTGCTTATCGCGGAGGCGGATAGTTGCTGAATTTCGACATGCTGGTGTTGGAGGACCTTCAGCAATTCGACCGTGCGATTGGTCTGTGCGGCATCGGGCGGAATTACATAGGCTGCGGGACCCTCCAGTGTGGGCTTCTCGATACTGCGTTTGCTCTTGGCGTAGTAGTTCTCAAGGAAGTGATGGGTGTGCTGCGAGAAGTAGGATATCGTCGAGAGCAGAGCGCTCTCTTCGTAGTTGTTGTTGTCGCGCTGGGACCAGTTGACGATGGGCAATGGCGGATTTTGCCGGTACCACGTGCGCGAATATTCCTCAGGTGTGAGGATGCGTTTTTCCGTGTCTGCGCCGCCGTTGCCGAAGGTCTCATAAAGGCGGCTGATGCCGTTGTGCATCGCGGCCATGAACATCAGGTAGCCCGGACTCCAGGTATCGAAGTCGCCGTGCGTGAAGACGCCGGGCATGCCGAAGCCCTGCATCTGGGCGACGTTGTTCCAGCCGAGCTCGGCCCATTCGTCGGCTAAAGTTGGATCGACCCAGGCGTTGTAGGGGCCATCGCCGACCGTGTTGTCGTAGAGGAATGGCACCGATTCGTGCAGGTCGTGGAGCACCTGCGCGTGCCACTTGATATAGGTGTCGAGCACGTTGCGCGTCAGGTCGAGCGTCATGCCCATGGCGTCGCGATTGTTATCGTGCGCGACGTAGTGACCCCAATAAAGGAGGCGCGGCCACATCTCATTGGGGTGCGCCTTGTGCCAGCGATAGATGTCGACCATGCGATCGCGGCCGTCCACTTCGACGACCGGCGTGATGAGCACGATCATGTGTGAGCGGATGAATTTGATGTAGGGCGCATCGTCGACAGCGAGGCGATAGGCAAGCTCCATCAGTGCAGTTGGTGCGCCGGTCTCAGGCGAGTGAATCGTGCCGGTGATGTAGTACACGGGCCAGGATTTGTCGATGAGGGTGCGCGCTTTGGCATCGTCCATGCCGATTGTGCGTGGGTCCGCAAGCTGCCCGAGGCGCGCGTCGTTTTCCTTGGCGCCAGCAAGCAACTCCGGGTCGGCAATCGCCGCTGCGATCATCTCGCGGCCTTCTTCTGTGTGGCCGATGGAGAAGACCTTGACGCGCGGGCTCACGGCTTCGAGCATGCGGAAGTATTTGTAGACGTCTTCCGCGTAGGGAAGCATGTCGGGCGCGCCGGAGACATCGCCAAGAACTTTTTCCGGCGTGGGCACGGTTTTGGATGCGGGCAGATAGTCGACCAGCGGTGAGATGAATGCCTTGTCCGTGGTGTATTTCTGAATCTGGTCGGTGTAGTGCTGGTCGATGGGCTGGTTCGGATCGCGCGCGTAGTTGGCGTTCAGTTGCTGTGAACGGAGAGGCTGAATAGCCGAGCACAAGACAAGCGAGGCTAGAAAAAAGATAGGCCGGGAGGTTCTCATAATCCTCGTTTCGATTGGATGTTACAGAATGCAGGGGAAGCGGACAGCGGTCACGTTAGGCGTCTCAAGGTTCGCGCGAGTGGCTTTTGAGTCTCAGACGAGCCGTGGTGCAGAAAAACCGCTGCACTCGTGAGTCAAGTATCACCAAACTACACGGCGAGGCTTTGGACTTTCAATATTCAAGCCGAATCTCTTGCGGAGATTTTTCTTAAACGGACCGCAAGGCTTGAATGGGATCGGCAGAGGCAGCGCGCCGGGCGGGCAAAGCTGCAGCGCATAGCGCGACCAGCAGCATGATTAGCACGCTCGCGGCATAAATTGTCGGATCGGTTGCGGTGACGCCGAATAAAAACGAGCTCACGAGCTGCGAAACCGCAAAGGACGCGAGGACGCCGAAGCCGCAGCCCAACAGAGCCATCTTGGCGGCGGAGACGAGGACGAGCCGCGCGATATTTTGACGCTCGGCGCCGAGAGCCATGCGAATTGCGATTTCCTGGGTACGCAGCGATACGGAAAAGGCGACCACGGCGTAGATTCCCGTGATGGCGAGTGCGAGCGCGCCGAGCGCGAATGCGGAGATGATTCCGGTGTTGAAGCGGCGCGGCGCCTCGGATTCCGAAACGATGTCCGTCATGGTCTGAACGTGGCGCAGTACGAGCACGGGATCGATTGCGCCGATGGTTGCGTGGAGCGTCTCGCGCATTTGTTCGGGCGGCAATGCTGAGCGCAGCGTGAGGAAAGCGCCGCCGACACCGGAGCGTTTTCCCGAGGGCTGGGGCGGTTGTAGGATCGCCGGTTGCTGCGCGGGCGCGAACCACTGGTCCGTATTCGCTTCATCGGGAGAACCAATTTTGGTGTTTCCGACGACGCCGACGACGGTGGCCCACGGCAAGCCCTTTTTCGGATTGCCGGCGTGCATGCGCTTGCCGAGCGCACTCTGTCCGGGCCAGGAGCGCTCAGCCATCGATTGGTTCACGATGACGACGAGCGGAGAATCGGCGCGGTCGCCGGAGTTGAATTCACGGCCTTCGAGCAAGGGAATTCCGAGCGAGCCAAAGTAATCTTCATAGACGGCGCCGAACGCGGCAAACTTCAGCTTCCATCCTTCGGTGGGTTGGCCCTCGATGGTGTAGGCGGCCATCGGATAGGAGTCGGAGCCGGGAAGAATCGTCGAAATGCTGACAGCTGACACCCCTGGCTTGCGCGACAAACGGTCGACCGCGGTGCGGTTGAAGGCATCCACCGACGCATCGGTCGGGTACCGGTCGAGCGGCAATCGATAGTCGGCCACAAGCACATGATCGGGGCGGTATCCCGGATCGACGGCGAGCATCCTTTGATAGCTGCGCAGAAAGGCTCCTGCCGTGGTGAGCAATACCAGGGCGATGGCAATTTCCGCGACAACGAGTGTCGAACGCAGCCATGCGTGGCTCCTAGCGCCTCCGCTGGTTCGCACACCCTCTTTGAGGCTTTCGATCAGGTCAGTGCGCGCGGCGGCAAAGGCCGGAGCGATGCTGCAGAGGACGCCTGTTGCAAGTGCCAGTAGCAGCGTGAAGCAGGCCACCGCTGGATCGATCGAAATCGAGTCGACGCGGGGCATGGATTCGGGCAGAAGATGCAGGGTCGCGCGAAGCAGCGCTGCGGCAAAGGCCAGACCCACGAGTCCGCCTGCAAAGCTGAGCAGAAGGCCCTCGCAGAGAGACTCGCGCACAAGCACGGCGGGTCGTGCGCCCAACGCAAGCCGCAGGGCGTATTCACGGCGGCGACGAATGGCGCGGACGAGGAGAAGAATGGCGACGTTCACACACGCGATGAGCAGGACGACTGAAACTGCGAGAAACAACGTGCGTAGAAGCGGCCTGGCTTCTCCGACTACAGATTCGTGTAACAGCTGTGCGTCTCCGCGAATGCGGATGGCCGACATAGTCGGAGGAAAGTCGCGCATGACTTGCTGCGCCACGCGATTCGCGTCTTGCGCGGCGGCCGTCTCGGTGACGCGATCCTTGAGGCGGGCCACGATGCGATAGCCCCAGAATCCCGCGGCCTGCTCGGAAAGCTCATCGGGCGTGAGGCTCATGGGAACCCAAAGCTGGGTTTCGCTCAGGCGCCCGCTGTCTGCCGGGAATTCAAAGCTGCGCGGCATCACGCCGATGATGGAATAGGTTTTGCGGTTGAGCTCGATGGAGCGGCCGACGACGCGCGGGTCGCGCTGGTAGCGATTCATCCACAGGGCGTAGCTGATGACCGCGAGCGGCGCATGCGCATCCTCTTCTGATTGTGTAAAGACTCGGCCAAGGATGGGATTGATGCCGAGGGTTGGGAACACGCCGGCGGTGAGCCGCCCGGCGGAAATCTCATCAGGCATGGCGTCGCCGGAAAGTTCATATTCTGCCCCGCTGAACGCGCCCATCGATGAGAAGGCGCTGGATGCGCGCGAGTAGGTGGCGATTTCGCGGGCAGTTACTCCCACTGGGGTATTGCTGGCCAGATGATCGCCCAACAGCACTAGCCGGTCGGGATTTTGGAACGGCAACGGCCGCAGGAGAATTCCTTCAACGAGAGAAAAGATCGCGGTGGTGACGCCGATGCCGAGGCCGAGCATCAAGACGACGGTCAGCGTGAAGCCGGGCGCCTTGAATACCTGGCGAGCTGCGAAGCGAAAATCTTTGGCGATGCCTTGCATACAACCTCCGTGTGTCGTCTGGGCGTGCGCGGCGAGTGTTGGAGCGATTATCGCAAATTTTGAAATGCATCGATTCTGCAGGGATGGTGCTCGATTGGTTTAGGCTTTTTTGCATGATGCTCGTTCGTGCCATCGCGTTCTTTGTTACGGCCACAGTTTTCGGGCCGCCGATTTGCTCGCAGGTTCCCCAGCAGCCGCCGGGTTCGTCGCCGAATTCGCAATACCGGCTCGGGCCGGACTCGATGCCGCAGGAGGGCGTTCCTAAAGGCGAGATCCGAGGCCCGTTCACACTGCCCAGCAAGGTGTATCCGGGCACGCAGCACACCTATTGGGTCTACGTGCCGGCGCAGTACGATCCTGGGTCGGCGGCGAGCCTGATGATCTTCAACGATGGGCAGGCGTTCAAGGATCCCGATGGAGACGTGCGCGCGCAGAATGTTCTCGACAATCTGATTTATCGGCGCGAGATTCCGGTGATGCTGGCGGTCCTTATCAATCCCGGACGCACGCCCGAGCAGCCGGAGCCGAATTCGCAGGAGTGGGGAGATCATACGACCAATCGGCCGACGGAATACAACACGCCGGATGACAAGTATGCCCGCGTGATCACGGAGGAGCTGATGCCGGTTCTTTATCGCGACTACAACATTTCGCATGACCCGGACCAGCACGGCATTGGAGGTACGAGTTCGGGCGCGATTGCGGCGTTCATGGTTGCGTGGGAGCGCCCCGATCAATTTCGCAAGGTGCTCAGCATCGTGGGCAGCTTTGTGAATCTGCGCGGTGGCGATGTCTATCCCGAACGCGTTCTTGCCAGTCCTACAAAACCAATTCGCATCTTTCTTTGCGATGGGCGGAATGATAATCGCGGAGTGCGCAACGGAAATCCCTATGACCAGCGGCTCGACTGGTTCTATCAGAACGTGCGCATGATGAAGACGATGACCGCGAAGGGCTACGACGTGAACTACGCGTGGGGCATGAACCTGCACGGGCAGAAGATGGGCGGAGCGATTTTGCCCGACATGATGCGCTGGCTGTGGCGCGATGGACCAGTCTCGACCGATCCGAACGACATGGCGGAGCGCAGCTTTCGCGAGCCGGCGAAGCGACCAGGGCCCTGATAGGGCGGGCGTCGGCGGGCCGGATGGCTTGCCGCAGCGATTAGAATGGAGTCTGCGACCCAGACCTCACCTGCAGCGTCTAATTGTGTGGGTTCGCACTGTGTTTATGGAGAGATTCCAATGCCCTTGATGAAGACATCCAATCCGGCCCTTGGCAGCAAGACGTTTCAGAACCTGCCCGGCAGCGGCTACGGCGGCGCGGGTTATGGCGGCATGATCGATGCTGCGGCACGCATGACTCTGAGCGGCACAGTGAACAAGACCGGCCTTCTGCTTGTGTTTGCGATGGCGACGGCGGCCTGGGTGTGGCACCTTTTTGTGCAGTCGCGCGACATGGCCGACATCGCGCCCTATCTGCTGGTTGGCGCATTGGGTGGATTTGTTGTGGCTATGGTGACGGTGTTCAAGAAAGAATGGTCGCCCGTGACAGCCCCTCTTTACGCGCTGCTCGAAGGCCTGGTGCTTGGGGGCCTTTCGGCGATTTTCGATTTCCGCTATCCCGGCATCGCCGTACAGGCTGTCGGTCTGACCTTCGGGACGCTGTTGGTGCTTCTGCTGGCCTACAGTTCAGGAATGATCAAGGTGACGCAGAAGTTTCGGCTCGGCGTGATCGCCGCGACAGGCGGCATTATGGTCTTCTACCTTCTTGAAATGCTGCTGGGCTTCTTCCACATTCAGTTCCTGGCAATCAACGGCGGCAGTACGATCGGGATTGTTTTCAGCCTGTTTGTCTGCGCTATTGCTGCGCTCAACTTGGTTCTTGATTTCGATTTCATCGAGCAGGGCGTGAGCTACGGGGCTCCCAAATATATGGAGTGGTATGGGGCCTTCGGCATCATGGTCACGCTGGTCTGGCTCTATCTTGAGATCCTGCGACTGCTGTCGAAGATGCGCAGCCGGAATTGATTGAGGCTCCCGGGGTTGCCGACGAAACTCCACCTGGGGTTTGGTTGTGTATCGATTCGATACAATCTCGACACGATCGACATTCAAAGAAAGATTTCATTCGGTGCGCACCTATCATTCTCTTTTGTACGTTAAGGCGTGCAATCAATGAATCTCAGTCCGGTATTCAGGTATCCTTAGGTCAGCCATCCAATTCAGCTCCTAAAGGAAACGCCGTGCCGAAAGACCGTAAGGGCCTGCGTGTGCTCATCGTCGACGACGAGCACATGATCGCGAATACTCTGGCGCAAATTCTGAACGCGAGCGGATTTGAAGCCAAGGCCTTATTCAGCGGCGAGCATGCGGTCCCGGAGGCGACGCAGTTCCAACCCGACGTGCTGCTCACCGATGTGATCATGCGGGGGTTTTCGGGAATCGACGTGGCGATGCAAATCGCTGAGGTGCTGCCCGCCTGCCGAGTCATTCTCTTCTCCGGCCAGGCATCCACGGCGGACCTGCTGGACCGCGCAAAGGCGCAGGGCTATCACTTCGAAATGCTTGCGAAGCCGATTCACCCAAGGGATCTACTCAGGATGTTGACTCCAGCTGAAAATTAGGCACGCTGTGCGAGTAGCGCACGGCTTTATTGCGCGCGATCTGAAGCCGACTGTATGCTTTCTGCGACAAGGAGCCCTACATGGCCACTCTCACTCCTGCCGTTTCCACTGTGTCCGCCACCTGTCGTGCCGATCATGTCGGCAGCTTTTTGCGCGCTCCGGAAATTCTTCAGGCGCGACAAAACCACATGGCTCCCGAGCAGCTTAGGGCACTCGAAGACCGCCACATCAAGCGGGTTCTTGGAATGCAGAAGGATCTGGGCCTGGGTGTTTTTACCGATGGGGAGCTGCGCCGCAGTAACTTCATGAGCGACTTTACCGACGCTGTGGACGGGTTCGATCTAGGCGATGCGGTCGCGCGCCATTGGGATGAAGACAAGAAAGCCTCGGCCCTCAAGCCGGCAGCGGTCAGCAGCATCACCGGCATCGTAAACGCGCCGCTGAAACAGCGACGTCCTCTGACCGGCCACGAATTACCCTACTTGCGCGAGCACGCGCCGGGGCCGATTAAGATGACGCTGCCCAGTGCAACCCAGTTTCCGGCGATCTCGTTCAAATACGGCGTTACCGACGCGGTGTATCGCGATCCATACGCGCTGCTCGAAGCAGTTACTGCCATCATGACCGATGATCTGAAGAAGCTGGCGGGCGGCGGGGTTTCTTACTTGCAAATCGACGCGCCGCGCTACAGCTACTTCCTCGATGCGAAGTGGTGCGACTGGATGAAGACCGAGTTGCGCGTTGACACCGACGCCATGCTGACGGCCTCGCTGCGCGCCGACAATGCGTGTTTCGCCGCTGCGCGCCACGCCGGCGTCACCCTGGCGATTCATTTGTGCCGTGGAAACAACCGAAGCCACTGGTATGCGCAGGGAGGCTACGAGGCCATCGCCGAACGGCTTTTTTATGAGCTGGCTGTCGATCGGTTCCTTCTCGAGTACGACGACGAGCGCTCGGGGAGCTTCGCGCCCTTGAAACTTGTGCCCAAGGGCAAGATCGTAGTGCTCGGTTTGGTGAGCAGCAAGCGGCCGCAGCTCGAACGCAAAGAAGACCTGCTGCGCCGGATCGACGAGGCCGCGAAGGTGCTGCCGCTGGAGCAACTGGCCTTGAGCCCTCAGTGCGGCTTCGCTTCAACGATGGAAGGCAACGAACTGACGGAAGCCGATCAATGTGCCAAGCTCAAGCTGGTTGTGGAAACTGCCCGCGAAGTCTGGGGCGCTTGAGCCAACCCGGGAGGCTGGTTCCGTCCTTTCCAATCGTTACTCGCCGGCGCTTGTCCCCGCGCGGTTCACGAGAACTTGTTGTGGGGCGTAGACCTTCGCTTCGGCGCCCTGAACTTTCAAGCTGAACTTCTCGATTTGCGGCTTGCCTTTGAGCGGTGACGAGAAGCTCAGGCGGTACTGGTTCTGGAAGCGCTGGCGCAGGTCCTTGAAGAACGGATCAAACGAGACAGGGTTGCCAGTCCCTTCCCAGTAGCTGTTGCCGCCGGTTGCCTGCGTGACTTCGGAGAGAAGACTCTGGCCTGCGTTGCTCGCAATTGCTGACCGATCCAAGCCTCCCCGATTCATCCAATAGAACGAGTAGACGACCAGGCCGGAGCGTACTGAATCCTCGATGGCCGCCTGCACATACGGATCGTCCGGATCGAGCCGCACATCGTAGTCGTCGATGCCATCGGTGATCATCACCACTTCGCGACGGGCTGTGGCGTCGTGCGACGGCCAGTTCTTTGCCAGGTCCGAGAGGCAGAAGTAGGGGCTGCTGCTTACTCCCGCGCCGCCGCCGGGCAAATGAAGTCCGTTGAGCACCTGGGATGGATCGGAAGAGAGTGGGCCGGTCATCGCTGCGCGCCCATTCTCCATATAAGCGATAGTGATCTTGGTGTTGTTCGGCATCTCTTTGACGAAACCTTCGATGTCGCTTAGTTGGGTGCCGAGAGAGGTGCGCACCGAGCCGTCGATCAGGATCACGAGTTCCAAAGGGCTGTTCGGGCCCTTCGACAGCGCAAAGTTCGTCACGGTCGACTGTTTGCCGTCAACCTTCAGCTGAAGGTTCTGCGGCTGTATGTTGATGCCTGCGGCCTCATTGCCTTTTGGCATTACTGTGATGACGGCTTGTCCTTGCCCTTGGTCGGTGGGTGCCGCGAATGCTGGCGCGATGAGGGAAAAAATCCCTGCAACCAGCAGAGCAGCGAATGTGTGTGATTTCATGTACGTACCTCCGGGAGCGGTGACGGCTTCGTCGCCGCGGTCCATGCGCTCATTTAGTTAGATGGGATTGGGGGGCAGTAGGTTTAGAGGATATGGAGGCAAAGGGCGGGATTGTTAGACCCGGCAGCGCCGGAGGCGCGCTGTTTGTTAGCCCCGCGCTTTAGCGTGGGGTTGGCGGATCGTCGAGTATTTTGAGTCCCGTTGGGACGGTGCCTCTGTCGATCAGCCGAAGACGTAATGCTCGTCGTACTCGATTCCGCAGTTGCGCAGGAAGGTTGTGAATTCCTCTTCGAAAGGCTGCTTACGATGGTGTATTTCCTGGTTTTGAATGTACCTCTTCACCACGGGAACCTGCGACGGGCTCACGCTGAACGCCCCATAGCCCTCCTGCCACGAGAAATCCGGCCCCATCCAGTGAGAAGAGCTGCCTTTGAGCTTTTGGGCAGCGGTGGCGAGGGGAATCTTCGGAGGCAGCGTGATTAGCAGGTGGACGTGATTCGCGGTGCCGCCGGCGGCGACGAGGCAGAAGCCTTCACCCTGCGCGATGCCGTGGAAATAGGAGTATAGGCCCGACATGCGATCAGAGGGAATGAGCGGTCTGCGCTCTTTTGTGCTGAAGATGCAATGGACGAAATTGGTGGCATACGTGTGAGCCATGCTTGCAGCGTCCCAACGAGGTTCCCATTTTTATAACCCGATTCCGATTCCGAAGCTGTGCTGCCACGCACGTCGGAGCGACTTGGTTTTGTGAGCATTCCCGCGCCGTCCCTACGGGACTCGTCGGTTCCTGTGGCGGGCTCACCCCACGCTGAAGCGCGGGGCTAACGAACGTTGCGCCTACCGGCGCGGGGGGCTTGTATGTCTTTTGGGAGAGTGAGAGCATGGCTGGATGGCGGACTATGCCGAAGTCGGAAGAACAGCCTACCAGCTTTGAAGAGATCACGGTCCGAATGCTTATCTGTATGCCACTCGATTGTCGAAGCAAGCTGAAGCGGAGGGCAAGACGGATGAATCGGCCTTCTGGAAGGCTGTCGCGGAGTTGAAGCTGCGCGATTCAAAGTGACCTACGGCCCGCGCGGCGAAGGCTTGCAATTCCGCTGCCAATCACTTAGTATTCATAATTGTGCCTAGAAGTGTCTTCCGGGCTGTCACTAGTACCACGGCTTTTTGACGCGTTCAGCGTCCCTGGAGACGGGGCTGGCAAAAGCGGTGGGAGACGAGGGATGAATGGCAAAAATCAGCAAGAATATTGCGAAGGCGCGCGCCGCTGTTACTAAGCCGGCGTATCCGCTGCCTGAAGCAGTGAGCCTGCTCAAGCAGGTCAAGTACGCAAAGTTTGATGAGACCGTGGACCTGACCATGAGGTTGGGTGTCGATACGCGTCACGCCGATCAGATGGTGCGTGGGACCGTGGTTCTTCCCCATGGCTTGGGCAAGACCAAGACGGTGGCCGTGATTGCCACTGGCGACCGCCAGAAGGAAGCTAAGGACGCCGGCGCGGACTTTGTGGGCGGCGAAGAGATGGTCGAAAAGATTCAGAAAGAGAACTGGACCGACTTCGATGCGCTGATCGCTACGCCGGACATGATGAAGGTAGTCGGGCGGCTCGGAAAAGTTCTCGGACCCAAAGGGCTCATGCCAAATCCGAAGACCGGGACCGTGACCCTGGATGTGGCTGCGGCGGTAAAAGAGATTAAGGCCGGTAAGGTGGAGTTTCGCGCCGACAAAACCAGCCTGGTGCATGTGCCCGTGGGCAAGCTGAGCTTCGATCCGCAAAAGCTGATCGATAACACGACCACTGTGATCAGCTCGATCGTGCGTGCGAAGCCTTCGGCGGCCAAGGGCAAGTACATCAAGAGCGTCACGCTGAGCTCGACGATGGGGCCTGGGGTGCCGTTGGATTCGGCTGTGGCCGACGCGGCGGGCAAGCACTGAGAAGCAGTGGACAGTGATCAGTGGGCAGTGAACAGTTGGTTCTGCCGTGCCGCTGACATTGTGCCGGACCTGAGAGATTTGGGAGTTTACTCGAAGAGAGATTGGGAAACAGGAACAAGGATCGAAGCGACACTGAGTTACTGAGCACTGTCCACTGATCACTGTTCACTGTGCGGAGCACACGATGGCGGTTTCAAGAGGAAAGAAGGCGGAGAAGGTTCAGTTGCTGGCAAAGGAACTGGAAACTTCGACGACGGCGATTATCGGCACCTTCACCAAGTTGACCGTGGCGCAGGATTTTGCGCTGCGCAAGGTGGTGCGTGAGGCGGGCGGCAAATACCGCGTGGTGAAGAACAAACTTGCAGCGATTTCCGGCGAGGGCACCAAGGTTGAGGGTGCGCTGAAGGGGCTCAAGGGCGTGAGCGCCGTAGCATTCACCTCGGGCGATCCGGTTGCGCTGGCCAAGGGCTTCGCCAAGTGGGTCGGCGAAAACGCGGAGTTCCAGTTCAAGCTGGGCATCGTGGATGGCAAGCTGCTGACCGTGGAAGAGGTCAAGGCGCTGGCAACCTTGCCGGGCAAGGAAGAGATCTTTGCGAAGCTGCTCTATCTCATCAACGCTCCTGCGCAGCGGTTGGCGACAGTGATCAACGCCACCGGCAGGGATTTGGCCGTTGTTTTGAATCAGGGCGTCGAAAAGGAAAAGTTTGCAGGCGCCGCGTAACGGCGCCGGCAGTTCGTAGTTCAGAGTTCGTAGTTCAAAGTTGCGGTCGATGCCCGCATGATGCGGAGAATACTTAGAACTCCGAACTAAGAACTTTGAACTGTTCTTAGGGTTTTGGCAGTAAAGCAGGCAGGAAGTGCGCGGGTCTGGCGCATCGGAAACTTCCCGTTTGAGTTTGCGGCCGGGAATATCAATTTGAAACGGATTGAATGGAGAAAACGACATGGCGGTTCGTCCAGAGTTAGTTGAAGAAATCGTTAGCCTGAGCCTGCTCGATGCTGCGGCCCTGGTAAAGACACTCGAAGAGAAGCTTGGTGTATCGGCAGCTGCGGCTGCCCCGGTTGCGGTGGCAGGCGGCGGTGCAGGAGCAGCGGCCCCGGTGGTTGAGGAAAAGACTGAATTCCAGGTCATCCTCAAGGATGCCGGCGCGAACAAGATCAACACCATCAAGGCGGTGCGCGAAGTGACCTCGCTCGGACTGAAGGAAGCCAAGGACCTGGTCGATGGGGCTCCCAAGGCTCTGAAGGAGAGCGCGACCAAGGATGAGGCAGAGGCCATCAAGAAGAAATTTGAAGGTGTGGCCACCGTCGAAATCAAGTAATTGGCACGAGACTTGCAAGAAGCGCCGGGACGCGCTACGATAGTCGTTGCGCGTCTTTTCGTCTAATTTTGGTTTTTCCTCGGGAGTGGGCGGAACCGGTCGACGCGTCTTGAAACAAAGCAACGGAGCGCATTAAACATCTGAGGGTTGGAGCAGTGCCAAGCACTCCGACCGCAGCAGGTGTAGGATTCAAGTGCTCTAGTGTCAATGGGATAGGCGGATCTCCATTGACGATGACGGTAGCTGGCGGGCGAGCGGCAGAAGCGAGCTTTGGGATCGGCGAGAACAGGCAAAAGAATTCGGATGGGGGCACAGGCGAATAGCCGGGCTCGTGAGGAATTGCGTCCTTGCGGGCATTTCGTGTCTCCGGACCTCGGCAGATAGGGCCTTTTCCGGCAAAATCTACCCGGGTTGTGCGGGATGTACCAAGTTCATCACCTGCACGCCTGCTTCTCGAATTGTGCGCAGTGTAGCGCACTACCTTATAAGCCGCAATGCCTTCAGCGCGCTTTCGTAACGCGGTTTTCTCGCGGAATGCTTGGCAACAGGGATGTACCGGAGCATCAACGGCCTGATGCTGGCTGTTTGAAGCCCTCGGTGGGGTTGGATGCGAAGTGCGCCAATCCAGTATTCGATTTCTTACGTAATCTGCCGGCGCCCCGAGACTCAGGTGCTGGCCCGGCGCCGCCCAAGAGCGGCCTGGTTGTGACGAGCCTCAGGAGTGAACATGCCCAACGAGAAGCGCGCGATTCGCAGCCGGCTCGATTTTTCCAAGATCCCAACCGCAACCCAGATTCCTAACCTGATCGAAGTGCAGCGCCGCTCCTACGAGCGATTCCTGCAGATGGATAAGCTGCCCAACGAGCGCGATGATTCGGGCCTGCAGTCGGTTTTTGTTTCGGTATTTCCGATTACCGATTTTCGCGGCATCTCGCAGCTCGATTTTGTTGACTATGCGATTGGCAACTGGGAGTGCAAATGCGGCCACTTGAAAGGGCTGCATCACCTGCGCACGGCCTGCGTGAATTGCGGGTCCATGGTGATTACCGATCCGTTTCTCCCCGGCGATGTGCTCTGCCAGAAGTGCGGCACCTACAACAAGAACACCCCCGATTTTTGTAACAAATGCGGCGACCCCGTGGGCCTGCAATTGAAGTATGACCAGCAGGAGTGCGAAGAGCGTGGCATGACGTTCTCCGCGCCGCT
>CAZAQN010000075.1:0-16743 GCA_964487345.1 uncultured Occallatibacter sp.
TCACGGTTTGGTAGTCGGCGTTGACCAGGATTGGGCCGGTGTTGAAGGTCCAGTCATAGCCGCCGGAGTAGTAGAGGCCCATACGCATTCCTTGCGCGCGAACTGCCTTGGTCAAGTCGCCGACGATGTCGCGCTCGGCGTGGAGTTGGTTCGGCTTCAGGCTGGGGTTCGGGTTAGGCGTTGTGCTGGGCCAGAGCGTGAATCCTTCATGATGCTTGCTGGTGAGGACGACGTAGCGCGCGCCTGCAGCTTTGAAGATCGCGGCCATTGCATCGGGGTTCCACTCTCTCGATTCGCGATTGAACTGCGATGCGAAATCGTAGTAGCTGAAGTTCGCTCCGTAGTGCTCGCGGTGGTAGGCCTCAGTGGGCGAACCGGGTACGCGCATGGTGTTCAGGTACCACTCGGCGTAGGGATCGTATTTGATGTAGTCGTTTGACGAGAAGTCGTGATCGGGATGGTTCAGCGGCGCCCAGCCGGGGACCGAATAGAGGCCCCAGTGAATGAAGATGCCGAGTTTGGCGCCGGCGTACCAGTCGGCAAGAGGATGGCGGTCGAGCGACTCGAGTGTTGGCTCGTATTTCGCGGGAGCCTGCGCGGAACAATGTACACCGAAAGGGACGAGTGCGGCGACGATCAGGGCGGCAAGACGGTTCAGTTGCATTGCTAGCCTCGCAAAGAAGTCATACGCATGATAAGCGGTTCCCGCGTCGGGGCGGTATCAACCGCTCGTCCGTTTGCGCGAGGCATCTTCGAGACGGATTGTATCGACATCCTCAGGCCCCAATCCTTGTCATGATGGGATGCGCACCCTATGATTGAGTCCACAAACGTTGGGTGAACTTAGCGGTATGAGCCTTTCTTTTCGGAATCAGGCTGTCAGGGGTATTACGTTCGAGCCTGACTGCTGCAATCGCGTCTGCCGGGTTCAGAAAGCCTGCGGATTGAGCGATGGTGGCGCTCGCGTGTGCGATCGGCGAATCTCAACTCTTCAGAGATGTGCTACAGGAGTGCTTCTCTTCTCCGCGGCCCTTTACGGCGGCTTCCTCGTCGGCTGCGCATACATCACAGCCAGCCCGGGCATCTATCTTGCAGTGCCCTTCGACGACCGGCCCGGCCACTGGAATGAGTGTTCTCTCGATATGTCATTCGATGGACGAGTCTGGAGCAATGTGCGTGCTCCGCTTTACACTGCTCCAAGCCCAGCGCTCTGCCGCAATGCATCTCTGTTCAAGCTCGGCAGCACCTACTTGATGACCTATTCGTCGTTTCTACCTTCCGGCTCAATCACCGGACAGTCGACGTCCTTCGGACTTGCGAGCGGCAGCGATCCTTTACATCTGACTCATTTGACCGAGGTCAGCCTTGCGTCCTGCTGCATGGGCGTTGAAACGGCTTCGCCGATCATGGACGAAGCTGGCGAGCTCCACGTGATTGTGGACGCGTGGGTGGGGCAGGAATCCGGAGAGCTCAAGCTATTAGAGGTGCATAACGACAGCTGCACTTTCGCGGATCCGTCGGGATGCGGGTCGGGTTGGTCCGATCCTGTGGGGTTGCAATGCACGACAAAGTTGGGCTGCGGAAATCCCGATGGCAGCATTCGCGCACTTGATCCTTCGATGTTCAGCATGGGCGGGGAGTACTACCTGATCGCTGGTGGCGGAGCGATCATTCAGTTTACGCCGTCGTCCTCGATCCTTGGACCATTTGGACCTCTCTCGACATTGGTACCAGCAAATGCCGAGGCAAGCAGCGCGTTTCAGGTTGGACCGAACGCCTGGCGCAATGTCTACATCGATACCGCCGACTACCAGCCGTACTACGTTGAGACAAACAACCTGGCGTCGGGCGTGTGGGGCAGTCCAGTCCCTCTCGCGGTTCCGCCTGCACACAGCGATTCATGGGGAACCACACGATTCTCGGATCTGGAGACGATGCGTTCCATTCTTGGAGACGGTTACCATCCCTAATCGTATCCGTGGATTTCGTTCCTTGGCGTCCCTTTCGAGTTCGAAGAGAGTCTGGACCCCCTCCCCCACGTTTTTGGGGAAATATCTCATTCCATTGAGTTTAACATTATCAATAACTTACAATAGCCCATTTAAAGTGAACGGGTTGTGGCTAAAGATCTCTACCGGTTCAAGTTAGATCTTATGGCAAGCTGTCCAGGCGACCGGATCGCGCAGAGCGCGAACAGGAGCGCGCGCCCGAGCCAGTTCCGGGACCGGCTTAGTTTTCTGGGGATAGATTCAGGGTAACGGAATGGGGGAATTGATGCGCAATTTCAAATACTTCGATTTGACGTCAACGTGTCTTCACTGCCACGAGTCTTTGAAGTCGCCGTCAGGGTAGCGCCCGCGTCACCCTCCAACCGGAGACAACCAAGTGAGGAACACCCAAGAGCAGTGTTATAGAGGATGACGCGGGCGGGATGGGATCGTGAGTTCCCACCCAAGCAGAGCTTGGATGGGGCACCCATCATCGTGCTGTACCCATCATCGTACTGAATCGTCGTGCTGATGGATGCGTCGCGGAGGCACGTTTTGGGCCGGAAAAAGCGGCGCACGCGAGCACCGCTTTTTGGAAATGCCAGTCCGGATTATTTGCGTCGCTTAGAAGGCGGCTACGGTTTGGCGCAGGCTGTAGGAGCTGAGCGTCTTGATGTAGTTGCCGCGATCGAAGGGCGACGTGTCGGGGACGGAGCGGCGGCTGAGGCAGCCGCGCGTTTCCCAGAGCGATGTGTATTCGCGCTTCTCTAACCAATACTGCATGTCGGAGAGGACGCGGCCGATGTGTTCGATGCCATGGATGTGCAGGGCCGAGGCCATCATGGTCATGTTGGCTCCGGCCATGATGCTCTTCAACACATCTTCGGCGGAGTGAACGCCGCCGGTGATGGCGAGGTCGATGTTGAGATGGCCGTAGAGGATTGCGGCCCAGTGCAGGCGCGGCAACAATTCCGATGGCGTGGAGAAATGCAGAGTCGGACGGACTTCCAATGTTTCGATATCGAAGTCGGGCTGGTAGAAACGATTGAAGAGAACGACTCCGCGCGCACCTGCGTCCTGAAGACGCGCGACCAGATGCGGCAGGCTGGTGAAGGACTGCGAGAGCTTGACGGAGACCGGGACTTTGACTTCCTGGCAGACCTTTTCGACGAGTTCGAGGACGCGGATTTCGATTTCGCTGGAGGTCTGGCTGCTGTCGGTTGCCAGCGCATAGGTGTTCAATTCGATGGCGTCGGCACCGGCCGATTCCATCTCCTTGGCGAAGCGCACCCAGCCGCCGACGGTACTGCCGTTCAAGCTTCCGATGATCGGGATCTTGACGGCTGCCTTGGCGCGCCGCAAGTGCTCGAGATAGACCTCCTGCGTCATGCGGTAGTCAGTCTGGTCGGGCAGGTAGTCGAGCGATTCGGCGAAGGATTCAGTGCCGCGCGACAGGTCGTCGTCGAGCGCCTTCGATTCAAGCGCCAGTTGTTCTTCAAAGAGGGATGTGAGGACGATTGCCGACGCACCCACGTCCTCCATGCGGCGAATATTGTCGAGCGACTCGGAGAGCGGCGTGGAGGACACGACGATCGGCCCGTTTAATTTGAGACCCAGATAGCGGGTTGAGAAATCGATCATTGCGCACCTCCGGCAGGCGTGGTGGTTAGTTGTTCCTCGGGCGTTTCCGCTGGAGCGATGTTCGGAGTATCGCTACGGCCCGGCATGGCTGCGCGCGCCGAGTAGACGCGCCATTGGCGCTCGACATCGTCCTGCGCTTCCTTGAGCAGCGCCGCGGCGTGCTCGGGATTGCCGCGGGCAAGCATGGTGTAGCGTGCTTCGCGGTAGGCGTAGTCCTTGAGCCGGATCGATGGGGCTTTGGAATCGAGCTGGAAGGGATTCTTGCCTTCCGCGCGCAGAGCCGGGTTGTAGCGCATGAGAGGCCAATAGCCCGATTGGACTGCGAGCTTTTGTTGCTCGAGGCCGTGGACAAGATCGTAGCCGTGGGCGATGCAGCTTGAGTACGCGATGATGATGGACGGACCGTCGTGGGCTTCGGCTTCCTGGAAGGCCTTGATGACGTGGGTGTCGTTGCCGCCCATCGCGACCTGTGCGACGTAGACGTAGCCATAGCTGACGGCTTCCATGGCCAGATCTTTTCTGCTGCTGGTCTTGCCGCTGGCCGCGAATTTGGCAACCGCGCCGCGAGGCGTGGCCTTGGATGCCTGGCCGCCAGTGTTGGAGTAGACCTCAGTATCGAGCACGAGGATGTTGACGTTTTTACCGGAGCCGAGGACGTGGTCGAGACCGCCGAAGCCGATGTCGAAGGCCCAACCGTCTCCACCGAGAATCCAGACGCTCTTGCGGACCAGGTTGTCGGCGATGGCGAGCAGGTTGCGCGCGTCGGACGAATCAATGGCGAGCAGTTGCTTCTTCAGATCCTCGACACGTTCGCGTTGCGCGTTCATCTCGGCCTCGGTTTTCTGCGGGGCGTGGAGGAGCGATGCCGCGAAGTCCGGACCTATGGTAGCGGCGAGACGCGTGACCAGGGTTTCAGCGAATGTTTTCTGCTGGTCGAGGGCGGTTCTCATGCCGAAGCCGAATTCCGCATTGTCCTCGAAGAGCGAGTTGGCCCATGTGGGTCCGCGGCCCTGGGCATTGGAACTGTAGGGCGTCGTGGGCAGATTGCCGCCGTAGATGGACGAGCAGCCGGTGGCGTTGGCGATATAGAGCCGATCACCGAAGAGTTGGGTGAGCAGCTTGATGTAGGGTGTTTCGCCGCAGCCTGCGCACGCGCCCGAGAACTCGAAGAGCGGCTGCAGAAGCTGGAGATCTTTCACCTGTCCATGCGAGAGCTTGCTGCGATCGACTTCGGGCAGTGACAGGAAGAAGTCCCAATTCTCGCGTTCGGGCTCGCGCAAAGGAGCCTGCGCGGCCATATTGATGGCCTTGTGGCTAGCGTCGCTCTTGCTCTTGACCGGGCAAACTTCGACGCACACTGCGCAGCCGGTGCAATCTTCGGGAGCGACCTGGAGCGTGTAGCGATCCTGCTCCATGCCCTTCCACTTGGGCTTGGCCCACTGGAAGGTGGCCGGGGATTTGTCGCCTAATTCGGCGCTGTAGACCTTGGACCGGATCACGGCGTGGGGGCAGACCATGACGCATTTGCCGCACTGGATGCAGAGGTCTTTATCCCACACGGGGATGAATTGCGCGATGTTGCGCTTCTCCCATTGCGTGGTGCCGGTGGGGAATGCGCCGCCGGCGGGGATGGCGCTGACGGGAAGCAGATCGCCCTGGCCTGCGGCGATTTTGCCGAGAACGTCGTGGACGAATTTGGGCGCCTTGCCGGAGATCACGCCGACGATGTCGAAGTCTGCGTTTGCGGCTGAAGGCAACTCGACTTTTTCGAGGTGCGCGAGAGCGTGGTCGACTGCCGCGAAGTTTTTCTGGACAACGGCGTCGCCGCGCTTGCCGTAGGTCTTCTTGATGGCCTTTTTGATCTGCTCAATGGCTTCATCGCGGGGTAGCACGCCGCTGATGGCGAAGAAGCAGGTTTGCATGATGGTGTTGATGCGCGTGCCCATGCCGGCTTCGCGAGCGACTTTGTAGCCGTCGATCACGTAGAACTCGATCTTCTTCGCGATCATATCCTGCTGCATGGTTTTGGGGAGCTTGTCCCAGACTTCCGCAGCCGAGTGGGGCGAATTGAGGAGGAAGACTGCGCCGGGGATGGCTGCTTCGAGCACATTCATCTTCTCGAGGAAGCTGAAGTTGTGGCAGGCGATAAAGCTGGCGCGGGTGATCAGGTAGGTCGAGTGAATCGGCTTGGGTCCGAAGCGCAGATGCGAGGTGGTCATCGATCCGGACTTCTTGGAATCGTAGACGAAGTAGCCTTGCGCGTAATTGGGGGTTTCGGTGCCGATGATTTTGATCGAATTTTTGTTTGCGCCTACGGTGCCGTCGGAGCCGAGGCCGTAGAAGAGTGCGCGGACGGTCTTGGGATCTTCGGTGGAAAATGCGGGATCGTAGGTCAGGCTGGTGTGGCTGATGTCGTCGTCGATGCCGATGGTGAAGTGATTTTTCGGAGTTGCTTTGGCCAGCTCATCGTAGATGCCCTTGACCATGGCGGGCGTGAATTCTTTCGAAGAGAGGCCGTAGCGCCCACCAATGACCGTCGGTTTCCCGAACGGCAGAGTAGCCGAGTTTTCAGACAGAATCGTGACCAGATCCTGATAGAGGGGTTCGCCGGCTGCGCCTGGCTCCTTGCAACGATCGAGAACCGCGATGGATTTGACGGTCGCGGGCAAGGCGGCGAGGAAGGCGTTGGAGTCGAGGGGGCGATAGAGGCGGACTTTGAGGAGGCCGAGTTTTTCGCCCTTGTTGTTCAGCGCGTCGAGAGCTTCTTCGGCGGCTTCTGCGCCGGAACCCATGATGACGATGACGCGCTCGGCGTCGGGTGCGCCCACATAGTCAAACAGATGATAGTGGCGGCCGGTGACGGCCGCGAAGCGATTCATGACCGACTGGACGATTCCAGGGACTGCGGCGTGGATCGGTGTGCAGGCTTCGCGCGCCTGGAAAAAGACGTCGGGATTCTGCGCCGTTCCGCGAATGATGGGGCGGTCGGGGCTGAGGGCGTTCTGGCGGAACTGGATGATGTACTTGTCGTCGAGAAGGGCGCGGATGGTTTCGTCTTCGATGGGAAGGATTTTGCCGACTTCGTGCGAGGTGCGGAAGCCGTCGAAGAAATGGATGAAGGGTATGCGCGATTCAAGGGTAGCGATCTGCGCGACGAGCGCCATGTCGGCGACTTCCTGCACCGAATTGGACGCGAGCATGGCCCAGCCTGTGGAGCGACAAGCCATGACGTCGGAATGGTCGCCGAAGATGGAGAGCGCATGCGTGGCCAGAGTGCGGGCCGTGACGTGCATGGTGGCCGGGGTGAGTTCGCCGGCGATCTTGTACATGTTGGGGATCATCAGCAGCAGGCCCTGCGATGCGGTGAACGTAGTGGCGAAAGCCCCGGCCTGCAACGCGCCGTGGAGGGCTCCGGCGGCGCCGCCTTCGCTCTGCAACTCTTCCACGATGGGCAATGCGCCCCAGATATTTTTCTTTCCTTCGGAGCGCCACTGATCGGCCCACTCGGCCATGGGCGACGAGGGGGTAATCGGGTAGATCGCGACAACCTCGGAAAGGCGATAGGCGACGGAGGCCGCAGCCTCGTTCCCATCTAGAATCACCATTTTCTGTTCACTCATTCGTCATGCTCCACAGCGCGGCCAGAGGAGAAGACCCGCTACGGCAAGTCTCGTTGCTGGGGGTGAGTGGGGCTGTGATGCGAGACACACGGAGAGAGGGCGGATTCATAATGCGGTATGAGGCGGCGGATTGCGGTGAGGCGTGAATTGCATGGATGAGACGTTCTTGCCAGCTTGGTTCGCTGCGGCCCTCCGGGACGCAGGGATGTTGGCGGGTGCTGCCCCAGGGTTTCACCCTGGGCTATGTTCGTGTTCTCCCTCCGGGAGAATTTCCTTTACTGTGCGCTGCGGGAGTTTCAAAAACGAATACAGCTCGTTCTGCGAAGATCGAAGACAGCAAAGGGACGCATGGACGTTGATGATCGAGCGAGGATCGTGGGCCGTGACGATCTTGAGGCACTGGGCGCAGCGATCGCCTGCAAGGTTGTCGATCCGATTGGGGGGATCTTCGGGCCGGGGTCGATCAGCTGGCGGATTAATCGCGAAGCGGCGTTGTTTATTGGAGCCGGGCGAGCGGCGCTGCTGCAGTTGGCGCATCCGTGGGTTGCGGTAGCGCTCTCGCAGCATTCGTCGCTGATGTCGAATCCGATTGCGCGGTTTCACAATACGTTTCGGATTGTGTTCACGATGATCTTCGGATCGTCGGCGCAGGCGTTCGCGGCTTCGCGTTCTTTGTATCAATTACACACGCGGATTCGCGGCGAGCTGCCTTCGGCGGTTGCGGGGTACGCGCAAGGGTCGCACTACGAGGCGAATTCCCTTCCTGCTTTGATCTGGGTGTATGCCACTCTGGTTGAATCCGCGGTGTTGGCTTACGAGTGTGTGCTGCCGCCGCTAACCGATGCGGAGCGCGCGGAGTATTACGCGGAGAGCAAGGTGCTGGCGGGGTTGTTTGGAATTCCTGCGGAAGCGTTACCGGCGGATTGGAATGCGTTCAGGACTTATGTTAGGGAGATGTGCGCTTCGAATGTGCTTGGAGTGGACGAACGCGCGCAGGCGATGGCGCAAAGACTTTTGTCCGGAGCGGGATCGTGGGTGAAGCCGCCGCGTTGGTATGGGGCGATGACGATGGCGTGGATGCCGCCTCGGTTGCGTGAAGAGTTTGGGCTGGAGTTCGGCGACGTTGAAGAGCGGGCAGTTAAGAAGGCGCAGTGGTGGTTGCCGCGTGTCTATCGAACGCTTCCCTTTTCTGTTCGGTTTACGGGGCCTTATCACGAGGGGTGTGCGCGGTTCGAGGGGCGCGGACCGGGATTGCTGACACGGGCCAGCAACCGATTCTGGATTGGTCAGGCAAGGATGCCGTTCGGGGAGTAGACGTTCAACTTTATCGGTGGACCAGTGGCTTTCACGCCACTCGACACAGTATCCTGAGCCGCATGCGCCCGCAGCCTTTGACGATCGTCCTCGCTTTGCTGAGCGGTCTCGCGTCCGGCCACGCTCAGTCCACGCAATCGAGCTTCGACGTTGCCTCAATCCGGCCGAGCCAACACGAAGTCGGCCCGGACTACAACAACCAGATCACCTATGTGCCGGGGGAGTTCACCGGCCGGAACGTCACTCTGAAACGTCTTGCTGCTGAGGCGTGGCAGTGCCAACTCAATCAGGTTGTCGGGCCGGCGTGGCTCGATCACAACGAATACGATGTTTCAGCGCGCGTGCCAGATGGCGCGAGCAAAGAACAAGTTCGTCTCATGCTTCGCAGTCTTCTCGCCGATCGATTCCACTTGAAGGAACATAGCGAGACTCGTCCGATGCGCGTGTACGAACTAACGATTGGGCAAGGCGGCCCAAGAATCCACCCTGTTGAGCCGGGAGACGCCACAACAGCAGGATCGGGATTCCACTTCCGGGGGGAGATGCGCCAGTTTGCCGATCTTCTGGCCGTCCAATTCTCGATCCCGGCGGCGGACGACCCTAGTCAGCCGGTGAGGGCCGGTGGCTCGCCAATCCCCGTTATAGATAAGACGGGACTCCCAGGCACCTATGAATTCAGCGTCAACTTGCAGCCCGAGTTAGGCACGGAGGCATTTACGGCGTGGAAGAGATCTCTCGAAGAACAATTGGGGCTGAGAATTGAGAGTCGAACTGCTGAAGTTGCCGTCGTGGTGGTCGACGACGCAGCAAAGATCCCCTCAGAGAATTGAGCTTGCACGGATTGTTGACGATGTGGACCGCGATTGCTCAGACCGCCGTCAAGATGCCCGTCACCAGCGCCTCCCACTCGGCTTCAAGGCTGGGGCGGTGGAAGGTGCGACCGGCTCGCGCGTACCAGTAGTCGGCGTTCGAAGCCGAGCCTTCCTTGCGATGCAGGTAAGCGTGAACGGCCATGCCTTGCTGGGTCTCGAGTTCATCGACGAGGCCGTGCGCCTGGTCCCACTCGTCTTTTGCATCCCACCACAACGCGGCTAGAGGAACACTCAACTCGGCAGGAGGAAACTGCTGTTTCAAGCTTTCGTGAAATTCCTTCACATTCATAGCGCCTCATGAACATTTTCAAAGACATCGAAACTTGGCCGGATGGCGGCTTCATGGGATTGAATCGATTGCCGATGAGTGATTCAAGTCACATCCCGGAAGTTCGACCATTGATAAGAATAGAGCGACGCGCCGATGAAGGAAATACGGGCCGTCGGCGGTTGGGTGAAAACTGGCGCGGCGAGGTGATTCGTCCGTCGTTTCGCAGAGGGTTGCGCTATGGCTCGGAGGGATTTAAGGGTGATTTCCCCAAAGGTTTGCAACTCAGACCGAAATGGTCGTATACTGAATCCCGACTATTCCGGTCGTAGTTTTAGGGTATTGCCCTTTCGGCGGCCCTCGGGAGTCCGGCGGTTGAGCGTGCTGAGCGAATTACATGTTGGCGAAAGCGGGGTCCTGGTGGCCCTCGATTTGCCTGAATCGGTGCAAAATCACCTGATGCACATGGGCTTTGTGCCCGATGCACATGTGACCGCGCTGCGTCGCGCTCCGGCTGGCGATCCCACGGTTTACGGCATTGACGGCATGGAGATTGCCCTGCGGATCGAGACGGCAAAAGCGATCCGGGTGCGCAATATTGGCGCAGAATTGCAGCAGGGGAAGGCTGAGGAGCTCGCTGAGGCTGCGCGATGAATGCCTGCTGCGAGACTCCAGTCTTTGAGCCGCCTGCTGGTCCCCCAGTGCAAGGGGCTTTTCGCACTGTTGTCCTGATTGGACCGCCCAATTCGGGCAAATCCACGCTTTTCAACCGATTGACAGGACTACGGCAAAAGGTCGCCAACTATCCGGGCGTGACCGTGGAACAACGCATGGGACCGATGACGGGCGTTGGCCGTGATGACCTAACTCTGATCGACTTGCCCGGTATTTATTCACTTACGCCTTATTCAGAAGATGCGCGGGTCGCGATCGACGTGCTGCGTGGCAAGATGCTCGGTACGCCGAAACCTGACGCCGTTTTGTTGGTCCTTGACTCGCTTCATCTGACACGCCAACTCATGCTGGCGGCACCGGTGCTTGCGCTTGGACTGCCGACACTCGTTCTGCTTAATATGAGCGACCTGATGGAGTCGCGCGGCGGCGAAATCGACACGCTGAAATTGGCGCGGGAGCTCGGCGCTCCTGTCGCGCAGATCAGCGCCGTGCATCGAACCGGTCTTGATACGATTCCGCTCTTCCTCAACCAGTGCGCGCTGCGGCAGGCGGGAGAAAAAGCAGAACAGCGCTTGACTCTGCCCGTGCTTGGCAATGCCGCAAGCACACACAGCTGGGCCGCGCAGGTGAGCCGCCGCACCGGCTACCGCGCGCCGCTCTCGGCCGAGAGCAGCCGCAAGCTCGACAACGTGCTGCTGCATCGCATCTGGGGTCCGTTGTTGTTTCTGGTGGTGGTGGTCGGCGTGTTTGAGGTGGTCTTCTCGATTGGCCAGCCGCTGTCCGATGGATTTGGCGATGTGCTGGCGCGCGCTGGGAGCCTTGTGCGTCCGTTGCTGCCGGCGGGCTGGATTCAATCGCTGGTGCTGGACGGGGCATGGAAGGGCGTCTCGTCGATTCTGGTTTTCCTCCCCCAGATTTTGCTACTTTTTCTTTTCATCGGCGTTCTGGAAGACTCGGGCTACCTGGCACGTGCTGCTCTGATTGCGGATCGCGTGATGCGCACGATCGGGCTGAACGGCAAGGCGTTTATTCCCCTGCTATCGGCGTATGCGTGCGCGGTTCCGGCAATCATGGCGACGCGCACCATCGAGAACAAGCGCGACCGGCTAGCGACGATTCTTGTCACGCCGTTCATGACGTGTTCGGCGCGGTTGCCTGTCTATATGTTGCTGATCGCGGCATTCATTCCGAATACTTTTTTCCTTCACGGATTTCTTGGGCTGCGCACGGTTGTGATGCTGGGGCTTTATCTGGCGGGGTTTGTTGCGGCGATGACGACAGCTCGGCTCTTGAAGAGTTCGATTCTCAAGTCGAGTGAAACGCCGTTCATTCTTGAGTTGCCGCAGTATCGCATGCCCACGCTGCGCTCGCTGCTGATGCGGCTCGTGGATCGTGCGCGTATCTTCCTGAAGAATGCCGGCACGGTGATTCTGATGGTGACGCTGGCGCTGTGGGTGCTGGCGCATATTCCGCCGATTCATGTGGGCAGCGGGGCGGGCACGCAGACTTGGGCTGCGCCGGAGTTAGCCGATAGCGTGATTGGGCGCCTCGGGCACTTCATCGAGCCCGCCATTGCGCCGCTTGGATTCAACTGGAAGATTGGCATCGGGCTGCTGTCGAGTGTGCTGGCGCGCGAAGTGATGGTGAGTACGATGGGGACTCTTTATGGAGCGGACCCCGAGACGCAATCGATGCATTTGCAGACCGCACTGCACCACGACATGACGCTGGGCGGTGCGCTGGCGCTGATGATTTTCTTCGCGTTCGCCATGCAGTGTACTTCGACCATTGCCGTGGTAAAGCGCGAGACCAATAGCTGGCGGTGGCCGGCATTTCAGTTTATTTATATGCTGGTGCTGGCCTGGGGCGCGGCGTTTGTGGTAAATCATGTGGTCAACGCGCTGGTCGGGTGACGCCGGTCCATATCCATTAATCCGTTCGATCATTGATTGAATTCAACCTTGGTTCGAGGTAAGATGGTCTTACCATGCAGACGCGCGTTTCGACAAAGGGTCAGGTTGTGCTTCCGGCGACAGTTCGGCGCAAACTCGGCATTCGCGCGGGCGACCCGCTTGATATTGCCATCGACAATGACCGAATTGTCCTGTCAACTCCGAAGAAGAAAAAGTACACGGCAAAAATAGTCAAAGATCCGTTGACGGGGTTTCCAGTAATAGATGTCGGTCCCGATGCTCCCATCCTCACTAGCGAAATGGTCCGCGAACTGCTCGTCGACTTTCCGTGAAATACCTGCTGGACGTAAACGCATTGATCGCGTATGGGTTTCGACGGCATGGCTTTCACGAGCAGGTCGCCCGCTGGATGATGTCGTGCAATTCCGATCGCTTTCTGACTTGCTCCATCACAGAATTAGGATTCGTACGAGTACTGGGAAATGTTCGCACTTATGGCATGGACGTCATGCGCGCGCGAAATCTTCTGCGGGAGTTGAAGTCAAGCTCGGCGTTGCCGCTTGAATTCATTGCAGACGGAAACGATGTCTCGTTCCTTCCGACTTGGGCAAAGAACCATGCGCAAATCACCGATGGTCATCTTCAACAACTCTCCAAAGCCAATGGCGCAGTCCTTGCCACTTTGGACAGAGGAATTCCTGGAGCTCACGTCATCGGTTGAGGGGGCTAGAAGCACAAATACGCATATTCTCAATCGGAGCAATATCGCGTATGAGAAACTGAAAGAGTAATGATTCTTGCGGGACGCCCACGTGCGCGCCCAATCACCTAGCCTCAAATTCAACTTTTGCGCGGCTTGTGAAGCCAGTCCTTCACTGCGGTCCGCGCTTGGGAAACAAGACAGATGATCAGTGTCAGCAATGTCACCATGCGTTATGGCTCGAAGGTGCTCTTCGAAGAGGTGAGCACCACGTTTACTCCGGGCCGGCGCTACGGGTTGACCGGGCCGAATGGATCCGGCAAGTCCACGTTCATGAAAATTCTGACCGGCGATCTGGAGCCGCAGAAGGGCACAGTGGTGCGTCCGCGGAAGCTCGGCGTACTGCGTCAGGACCAGTTTGCTTTCGACAAATATCGCGTGATCGACACGGTGATCATGGGCAACGCGCCGCTGTGGGCCGCTCTCGAAGAGCGCGACCGCATCTACGAGAAGCCGGAGATGACGGATGACGACGGCATGCGGCTTGGTGAGTTAGAAGGCGTGATCGGCGACGAGGACGGCTACGGCGCGGAGAGCGATGCGGCCGTGTTGCTGCAGGGTCTCGACATCGCCGATGAGTTGCATGAGCGCAAGATGGGCGAGTTACAGGGTGGGCAGAAGGTGCGTGTGCTGCTGGCGCAGGCTCTTTTCGGAAAGCCACAAGCTCTGATGCTCGACGAGCCGACGAACTATCTTGACCTTGATTCGATTCATTGGCTGCAGGATTTTCTGCTCAACTATGACGGGACGCTGATTGCGATTTCGCATGACCGGCATTTTCTTAATAGCGTGACCACGCACACCGCCGACATCGATTACGAGACGATCATTATCTATACCGGCGGCTACGACGACATGGTGATGGCGAAGACACAGGTTCGTTCCACGCTGGAGTCGCAGAACGCGCAGCGTGAAAAGAAGATTGCGCAGCTGAACGAATTCATTGCGCGGTTTGCTGCCGGTACGCGTTCATCGCAGGTGACGAGCCGCCGCAAGGAAGTCGAGCGGCTGCAGACCAACGACCTTGCGCGCTCGAATATTCAGCGGCCGTTTATCAAATTTGACCAGGTTCGGCCTAGCGGACGGCACGTACTCGAATTCGAAGGATTGCGCAAGAGCTATGGAGATCTGAAGGTCCTGGATGGTTTCTCGGCCAAGTTGATACGCGGAGAAAAGATCTGCCTGATAGGCCGCAATGGCGCGGGCAAATCGACTCTGATCAAAAGTCTGCTCGCGAATTATCCCGGTCTCGCGGATCCGCAGTTCACGCTCGATTCAGGGACTGTCTTCTGGGGACACGAGGCGCATGTGGGCTACTTCCCCCAAGATGTGGGCGCGACCATTGAGCACGGCCTGACGGTGGCTGAGTGGCTGCATCGCTGGAATCCCGCCGCACACATGGAAGACATTCGCGGGATTCTTGGGCAGATGCTTTTCAGCGGAGAAGAAGGGGCCAAGCCAACGAAGGCGCTCTCGGGCGGCGAACAGGCGCGGCTGGTTTTCTGCAAGCTGATTTTGACCAAGCCGAACATTCTCATCTTTGACGAGCCGACCAACCATCTCGATCTTGAAGCGATCAATGCGCTCAACATCGCGTTGCAACGCTACGAGGGGACGGTGCTGTTAGTCACGCACGATCATGACTTGATCGACGAAGTGGCGACGCGGCTTTGGAACTTTCATGAGGGTGGGATTGAGGATTTTCAGGGGCCGTATTCGGAGTGGAAGGGCAAACACAATTAGGGACTAGCTGTCCAGGCAGCGGCGGCCTGACGGCCGCAAATGCACTGCCCTACGCCGCTCAATAAGCTTCGCTGACATCGCTATGCGCCGAACTGGCGCAGATGGTGATCCATGTGACGATATCCTAGACGCTGCCACTCGGTATCGCTCAAGTAGCCAAAGATTGCGTGTTCGCACCACTCGAAGGTGCGGGGCTGCTCGGTGAATCGCTCGAAGAGCCGGTGCAGTTCGGCGAGGTCGGATTCGAATTCTGTGGGCGTAGTGCCGCCGATTTTCTGGTCCCATTCAGGGCGTGCCGGAAAGCCCGGCGGCCACGGAAATGGAAGCCACAGTGCGGTCCATCTCATTGGCAGACGCGGGATCAAGTGGCTTGCACGGCTTGCTTCCCTTTCGCCCATGCTGGATCGGAAGACGTCGCTCAGGTGGCAAATCATCTGGCGGGCGGACATTTTTCCCCAGCGGCTTGGACTTGTGGGCTCGATCGATTGCAGACGCCTTGCGATCTCGGCCTTGTCCTTCGGATTGGCAAGGGTCTTCATGGTTTCCCGCGATCATTTTAGCGGTAACACTCTCTAAGGAACCTCCGCATAGGGTTGGTTGTGGGGCCAAAATTCCCTCAGGGGCTAAAGCCCGCATTCATCTTGGCCCGTTTATGGCACGACTGAAGTCGTGCCCTTTCAAAACGTCGACTTGTTCAGTGGCTCCCTATTAATGCTTTTCGAATTGACGAGGGCCCGATTCCACGGTGTAATTGAGGCAGCGGTGATGGAGTTCACCGTACCGCAGGGCTTTAGCCTTGCCGTTAACCGCTGCCCGGCCCCTAAAGGCCGGACAGATGATGACTCCTGGCGGGGAATCCTGTCGGCGAGTCATGTCCCGGCGTGATCCCTGTACAAAATTCAGGCAAGCAGAATGGTGAGACGGTAACTCTTTGTCTTGAGACTTCCCTGCGCTCCGTTCGACCTTGCCGGTGAAAGAACGAGGGACGCGAAGTGCAGAAATACCTGTTGATTGCCGTCGGAGGCGCCTTGGGATCGATGGCGCGCTACTGGATCGGGACCACCATCGGGAGCCGTATGGGCATTCGTTTTCCGTATGGCACGCTGGCGGTGAATCTGTCGGCGTGCCTGGTGATTGGGTTCACAATCACCTGGCTCGGCGAGCGCGTGGAGTTCAATCCCGCATGGCGGTTCTTGATCGCGGTAGGCTTTATTGGAGCGTACAGCACCTTCTCGACCTATGAATGGGAGACGCTGGCGACGCTGCGCTCGGGGGCGTTTGCTCTGGCAGCCTTGTATTCATTGGGCAGCGTGATCCTGGGACTTGGCGCGACGTGGTGCGGCGCTGCGCTCGCGGAGATGCTGTAGGAATTTCGGTGGGCTTGCATCCAAACCATTCTGGGGCGACACTTGGTGTCGATCCCCGTTGGTTGCGAGGCGCGCCGCCCTTGGACTAACGGGGTGTGGCTGAAAGGAACTGCCATGCTGACTACCGGCAAAGCCGTCAAGGTCACCGTCTATCTGAGCGATGGCGCCAGGCACAAAGGCGTTCCGGTCTATACGAGCGTCCTCGATTTTCTCTTTAAGAACGGCATCGCCGGCGCTACGGTGTGCAAAGGGGTCGCTGGGTTCGGGCTCGGCCATCATATCCACGCTGCCCACATCCTGGAACTATCGGACCACTTGCCGATCAAGCTCGAATTCATCGATTCGAATGAAAAGGTCGAGAGCATTTTGCCACAGTTGCAGGAACGCTGCGGATGCGGGCTGATCGAGGTGCAGGAGACCTCGGTGATTGTGCCGGTTCGGCAGTAGGCCCTTCGAAGATCCATTTTAAGCGTTCGGCTGTGTTGCGTTAGTGCACCGACGTAAACGGTGAAGCAGGCAGGCCGTCGGCGTTGAACAGATTGCATTGAGGGCTGTTGGCCCAGCCGTAGCGGACATTCACGG
>CAZAQN010000076.1:0-16273 GCA_964487345.1 uncultured Occallatibacter sp.
GCGACATAACCGACGTGTAGCCGTAGCGGCGGCCCAACTCGATGCAGTCGAGTGTTTCCGTGACGGTTCCAATCTGATTCACCTTGATCAAAATCGAATTGCCTACACCCTCTTCAATGCCGCGCTGCAGGCGCTTCACGTTGGTCACGAAGATGTCGTCGCCGACGAGTTGAATGCGGCTTCCCAGCTTGTCGGTGAGGACCTTCCAGCCTTCCCAGTCGTCCTCTGCCAGTCCGTCTTCGAGCGAAACGATGGGGTACTGCCGAATCCAGTTGTCGTAGAAGTTGACCATTTCTTCGCTTGTCAGCTCGCGCTTGTCGCTCTTCTTGAAGACGTATTTCTTTTTGTCTTTATCGTAGAACTCGCTCGACGCGGGATCGAGCGCGATGGCGATCTGCTCGCCCGGCTTGTAGCCGGCAAGCTCAATCGCTTCGAGGATCAGCTCGATCGCTTCGTCGTTCGACTTAAGCGAAGGAGCAAACCCGCCCTCGTCGCCGACGGCCGTGTTGTAGCCCTTCTTCTTCAACACGCCTTTCAGAGTGTGAAAGGTCTCGGCGGCCCAGCGCAGCGCGTCTGAGAAGCGCTCAGCACCCACGGGCATGATCATGAATTCCTGGAAATCGACGTTCGAGTCGGCGTGCGCGCCGCCGTTGAGCACATTGAGCATCGGCGTCGGTAAAATGCATGCATTGATGCCGCCGAGATAGCGATAGAGGGGAATCTCCAGGGTTTGCGCGACGGCGCGTGTAGCCGCCATGGAGACGGCGAGAATGGCATTCGCGCCGAGCTTGCTCTTGTTCGGGGTCCCGTCGAGAGCAATCATGGTCTGGTCAATCAGGCGCTGATTGGCCGCGTCCATGCCCTCGAGTTCGGGAGCAATCACGGTTTCAACGTTGGCGACGGCCTGCAAAACGCCCTTGCCCAGAAAATGGCTCTTGTCGCCGTCGCGAAGCTCCACGGCCTCATGCTCACCGGTGGAAGCGCCGGAAGGAACAATTGCGCGGCCCATGGCGCCGCTATCGAGAATCACGTCTGCTTCCACGGTGGGATTGCCGCGCGAGTCAAGTACTTCGCGCGCGCGAATGGCAACAATTTCAGTCATATGAGTCCTCACAATGCGGTGCTGGAGCCGGTCATTCAATTTAGGACGGCGATCTACGGCAAGGAATTCGCCGGCGGCGCTTTGAATCGATTGCAGAAGTCCCTGCGCGCTCAAAGCTCTCCTCCCCGTCCCGTGTCTACTCATTTCCATCGTCAACCCAATCCGCACGTGCGCAATCACCAGCAGCGGCGAGGTCGCAAGAATTCAAGAAGGGATAACAATCCTGGAAATGCTGGAAAAATGCGAAGATGTATCCGTACGGATTCTAGCAAACCGAGTCACAGGGGCCCGTGTGGCAGCCGTCACAGCAGGCGTATTCGGCTTGTCGGCTGCATCTAAATCAGACAGGTGCCTGAATTGATTCGTGCCGCTTCAGGCACATCCTGCCGGGACGACGCGGGGCTGTCGTCGGCTCCTCTGTAGCATGAAATGAAGGTGAAATTTGCGGTTCGTTGCTTGCGCAAAGATCGCCGGAGAACTTTTCTCCGTTTGCAGGGTCTATCAGGATAAGGGAAGTCCTGCTCACGAGAAGGAGATTTGGATGAATCGGCCGATTCTGGTTTTCGCATTCGTCGCCGTCGCCACTGCGAGTCTTTTGGCACAAGAGGCAAGCCAAACCACTCCTTACCAGGGAACCTCCAACCCTCCCCCGGACGACACGATCATTACCGACTCTGGAGACCAGCCGCTGGCCAAGCCGCCCGCCGGCCATCCTCTGAATACGCCGGCCGCGCAGCCCTCCAACGCATCTTCCTCGATGCCAGCGCAACCGTCTTTTTCCGCTGATAACCCGTCGACCGTAGTTACCGGTTCCGACAATGGCATTGTGCCGCCCGCGCCTTCGGCGACCGCGCCGAATCTTGCATCGACTCCTGCGCTTTATGATCCCGACGGCGATATCGTTCATCCGGCTCCGCTCGGGCCCGGCGAAATTCGCGAAGGCACGATGATTCGCGTTCGCCTGCTCAACGATTTGTCGAGCGCCTTTACGGAGCAAGGCCAGACCTTCCGCAGCCGCGTCGCCTCCGATGTTCTTTCCGGCGGCAATGTCGTGATTCCCACAGGCGCAGAAATCTCCGGAAAGGTGGTCGAGGCTTCAACCGGGCGCTTCGGCGGGCACGGCACGCTGATGCTACGGCCGGAGACGGTCACGCTTCCCAACGGCGAGAGCTTCCGGTTGCACGCGATGGTTGCGAGCGCACCGGGTACGCATACGCGTGTTGGCAGCGAAGGCGCGATTGCTCCCGATTCACGCAAGCTGCGCGCGGGCATTGAATACGGCGGCGCTGTGGGCGTAGGCGCAGTGGCGGGTGCTTATCTTGGCGGGCCCGTGGGCGCGCTGGCCGGCAGCCTCGTAGGCGCGGGAATAGTGACGACACATCTGCTGATCAGCCACCCACAGGCGCACCTCGATTCCGGTGACGTGCTGATGCTGACGCTGACCGAGCGCATGCACATGGAGCCGGTCGCCAACAGCGGCAATTAATCGGACAGCAGATTTGCGGATCTTTTGCCCTCGTGGTGCGGCGGAAGCTGCGTGCCTGCGCGCCAAGCCTGCTACACTCCCTCTGGCGTCGCACGAGGGGGCTGCGGTGGTAGATATCGAAACTGTAGCGGTCGTCGGCGCTGGGACCATGGGTTCCGGCATAGCTCACGTCTTTGCACGTTCGGGATTTCAGGTGCTCCTCTGCGATGTGGAACAGCGCTTCCTTGACCGTGCTCTGAACCAGATTCGCACCAACCTCGGCCGCGAGGCTGCCAAAGGCAAGCTAGATGCGGCGGAAATTGAAACGGCGCTTGCGCGGATCACAGCAACCGCGGACTCCGAAGACCTGAGTAAAGCCGAGTTCGCCATCGAGGCTGCCCCGGAACGCTTTGAATTGAAAGCCGAGCTCTTTCGCGCGCTTGATCGCATTCTGCCCGAGAGTGCAATTCTCGCGAGCAATACTTCGTCCATATCCATCACGCGGCTCGGCGCGCTCACAGGGCGCCCGGCGCAGGTCATCGGCATGCACTTCTTTAATCCGGTGCCTTTGATGGCGCTGGTGGAGGTGGTGCGCGGCCTCGCGACCAGCGATTCGACCTATGCCACGGTGCATGAGCTTTCGGTGCTGGTGGGCAAGACCCCTGTCGAGGTGAGCGATGCGCCGGGCTTTGTTTCCAATCGCGTGTTGATGCCGTTGATCAACGAGGCGGCCTTTGCGGTGATGGAAGGCGTGGCGACTCCGGAAGCAATCGATCAGGTGTTCAAACTCGGCATGGCACATCCCATGGGACCGTTGACGCTTGCAGACTTCATCGGGCTCGACGTTTGCGTCGATATTCTGCGTGTGCTGCAGGAGGGCTTTGGCGATCCCAAATATCGCCCCTGCCCGTTGCTGGTGCGCATGGTGGATGCGGGGTGGCTCGGTCGGAAGTCCGGACGTGGGTTTTATTCCTACGATAAGTAATAATTTTGCAGTAAGATGCAAATTCCTTACAAAAAGTAAGGAATCACGCTCTAATCCTTAGAGAGAGAGGCACCTTATGGCCATCGCAGCAGTCACTTCCAAAGGGCAGATCACCATTCCAATTGAGGTGAGAGTGAAACTTGGCATCAAGCCGGGGGACCAGGTGCGCTTCATTGAGAATGAAAAGGGCGAAATTATCCTCAAACCGAAGACGGGCTCGATCATGGACCTCGAAGGAATTGTGCCGTGGAAAGGTAAGCCGGTAACGATTGAAGAAATGAATGAAACGATTGCCAAAGGTTGGTCCGGGCAATTGACGTTTGAGGATTGAACCGCGTTCGATGACCGGCCTCGACACGAACATTCTGGTTCGGTTCTTCGCGAAGGACGATCCCATTCAGGGTGTCGCCGCGAAAGAGTTTTTGCGAACCTTATCGGTCGAGTCGCCCGGTTTCGTTTCCCTCGTTGCCCTTATCGAGCGTGTGTGGGTTCTGCGTAGCAGATATCAACTGCATAAAGCAGACCTCATCCTCTGCGTGGAGCGGCTGCTCGATTTGCCCGAATTGATAGGGGAATGGCAGACCGCAGTGGCACAAGCGCTTACGAGATTCTCAATGGCAAAGACAGATTTCGCAGATTGTCTCATCGAGCGCAGCGGGCATTTGGCGGGGTGCAAGCATACTGTCACATTCGACGTGAATGCCGCGAAGACATCCGGCATGAAACTCCTCTTGCTGCTGAGTTCTTTATGCACCCTTCGCCATCAGTTTGCGAATCGGCTCATTATCCGCATAAACCCGCCACTCCGCGATCAGGCCGTCCTGCACAAACGCGCGTAACGCAATCGGCGTGTGCCAGTGGTTTTCCGGGGTGAGCTTCCCAGTGGACGTGTAGGTGCCCTGCGCGATGCCCAGCAGGATCACGATGGAGCCGTTGGCGAAGGTTTCTTCGATGGCGAGCGTGTAATCGGGCACGATCTTGAAGTAGCCGAGCCAGCCAGCGCGCATCTTCTCGCGCCCCGCGACGACGTTGCCCAGGGAGTCCACAAAGCGATGGCTGGGCGACATAAGAGCGACCATTCCTTCGACATCCTGCCGGTTCAAGGCACGCACGAAGGCATTCGTCACCGATTGGGGCGAGTTCGTGGCTGATTCCATGCGTCACCGCCTTTTCCAGATAGTATGCATGGTGCGTCCCCGCAGGGGAACTGCGTCTTCCCGAACTGCGTATCTTCTGACTGGCCGTGATTTGACTTGATTTGGCCACGACGCTCCACCCGCTCGAAACGCATTACCATTTCAGGACGAGGCAAGTCGAACCGACATGCAAACCTTCTCCGACACACTCGGCCAGGTGTTTCGCGCTATCGCAGCCAACAAGCTGCGTAGTTTCCTGACCATGTTCGGCATCGCATGGGGCGTTGGATCGCTGCTGGTGCTGGTGGGGCTCGGCGAAGGATTCCGCTCGGGGCAGCATAGGCAACTGGCGACCTTCGGCGACGACGTGGTGATGATGTGGAACGCCACCATACCCGCCCTCGCCAACCAGCACACGGGCATGAGGCCCTACGAGTTCACCCCGGGCGACGAAGCCGCCCTTCGCTCCCTCCCAGAGCTGCGCGCTGTCACCGGCTTTCTGCAGCGCAACGATCTCTATGAAGTCAGTGCCTATGCGAACTCCTCCGGCCAGGTGATGGGCGTCGAGCCGAATTACGCCGATGTCCGTTTTGTCCCCATCGCCGAGGGCCGCTTTATCGACCCGTCCGATCTCACTGATCGCCGCCGCGTCGTCGTTCTTGGATTCAAAAGCGCAACACTTCTGTTTCCCGGCCGTCCCATGCTGGGCGAGACCATCAACATCAACGACGTCAGCTTCACTGTGATTGGGCGTGTCGAATCCATCAGCCGCGGCAACAACGATGGCGACAATCAGAAGGTCTACATCCCCGTCACGGTTATGCAGGAACTCTTCGCCATGAAGGGCGAAAACATTCCGCACGACGCGTTGAGTTCCATCCAGTACCAGCCGACCACCAAAGGCGATACTACGGCTGCCGTCCCTGCCGTCCATCGCGTCATCGCCGAGCGGCACGGCTTCGATCCCTCCCTCAAAGATGCGTTCGAAGAGTGGGACACGATTCAGGAAGAGCACATGATTGGCGCCATCTTCAACGCCATGGACATCTTTCTTGGCGGCGTGGGCATTGTGACCCTGGCGCTCGGCGCGGTTGGAATCATCAACATCATGCTGGTCTCGGTCAGTGAGCGGACCCGCGAGATTGGTTTGCTCAAGGCTCTCGGAGCCACAAAGCGCAGCATTCTGGCCCAGTTCTTTTGGGAGGGCCTTCTGCTGACTGCTGTGAGCGGGATTATCGGCATCGTCGTTTCGGCGGGTGGCATGTGGATTCTTCAGGAACTGCTCACGGGCAAGGTGCCGGGATTTGATCCGCCGCGCCTGGTGCCGTGGTCGGCTGCGATGGCGCTCGTTTGTCTGGTGCTCTGCGGGGTAGTTGCGGGTCTCTATCCGGCCAGCAAGGCGGCGCAGTTGGACCCGATTGAGGCGCTGCGTCGGGAGTGAAAAGGCAGCTTCTAGCCGCTAGCTTCTAGCTGCTAGCTGAGACTTGCCGATCCGAGCCATTCAGTTGTAACCAGAAAGCCCTGGCTAGAAGCTAGAGGCTAGAAGCTAGAGGCTAAGTCATCATGCTGAAAGACATTCTCGGCCAAGCGTGGGAAGCGATGGTCTACAACCGGCGGCGGACTGCCATCACCATGGTCGGCATGGCTTGGGGCATCGCCACCGTGGTGTTGCTGGTGGCGTATGGCGCCGGTTTTGCCAATGCCATCGAGAACATCTTTGCCAAGTTTGGAACCAACACCATCATCTTCTGGGGTGGCCGCACCAGTGAGCAGGCCGGCGGCGATAAGGCCGGGGCGAAGGTGCGCTTTACCCTCGACGATCTCGATCGCGTCTCCAATAGCGTTCCCGGCATCCTGCATATTTCGCCCTACGCAACCAAGAGTGTTCCGGTGCAGAATGACCTCCATACCTACACCTGGGCCGTCGATGGAGTCCGTCCCACCTATCAGGAGATCTGGAAGCTCAACCTCGAGCAGGGCCGATTCTTCACTGGGGCCGAGGACCAGCAGCGCGCCCATGTGTGCATCCTTGGATCGGAAAACAAAACCAAGCTTTTCTCTGGTGGCTGGGCGCTGGGAGAAAGCATTCGGCTCAACGGCGAAATCTTTACTGTCATCGGCGTCATGAAACCCAAAATGCAGGAGGGCGACAACGACGACAGCAATCGAAACATCTATGTCCCGTTCAATACCATGAGCGACCTCGTCGACACGCATTATCTGGATAGTATCTGGCTCGATTATCGCGGCGATAACGAGCTTGTCGAGAAAGCCCTCCGCGAGACCATGGCTGCCGCGCATCACTTTCGCCCTTCGGATCACAACGCCATGGGCGTCGCCAACCTGATGACGCAGGTCAAGGTGTTTCGTCTTCTGTCGATTGCGCTGTCGATTCTGCTGACTCTCGTGGGTGCTCTGACCTTGGGAATTGCGGGCATCGGACTCATGAATATCATGCTGGTCGCTGTGCAACAGCGCACCCGCGAGATCGGCATTGAAAAGGCGCTCGGCGCGCAGAGGCACCACATCCTCATCCAGTTTCTCGCTGAAGCGCTTGCCATCACAGTCGTCGGGGGTATGGCCGGCATTGCGCTGGCCTACGCGGTCTCTGCCCTGGTGGGACGCATTACGTTCTACAGCGCCCTGGCAAAAAATGCCGAATCGGCCGACATCCGTCTCATCATTTCACCTACATCTGTCGTCGTAGCCACCGTGATCCTGATCATTACGGGCTTAGTCAGCGGCATGATCCCGGCGATCCGCGCCGCCAACCTTGATCCCATCGAGGCCTTGCGGTACGAGTGAAGCAGGGAACAGGCAGCAGGGAATAGGGAATAGAAGACGTCAGGCAAATTTAGAGCTCTGATCGAGCGCGAACACTAATCCCTAGTCCCTGTTCTAGATTTTCCTCACACTGGCGGAATCGCGTCGACTACGGGAACTCCTGCAGGCGGCGTGAATTTGAAAGCGCCATCGGGGATCGCCACATTGGTCTCTTCACCGGAGAATGTGAAGCGAGTCGTGGCTCCATCGGTCTCTTCAATCTCGATACCCAAGATGGCGCCTGTTGCAGGCATGATCGTGAGCGAGATGCGGCGCACTCGATTCTCTTGACCTTTGGGTTGCCCGATGAGTGTGTACTCGCCATGATCTGCGAGACCGGCTGCGAGATGCAGGCCAGTCAGTTCTTTATCGAGCTGTGTATGGCCGAGCAGAAAGCGCAGCGGCGAACGCAAATCGTCAAGCTTCGAGGCGGCCATGCGCTGTACCTGTGTTTCCCCGCGCGCGTAGAACCAGGCGAATTTGCCGTCGATGAGAAAAAGCTTGCCTGCGGGCACTGAGTAATCCCATCGCATGCGGCCGGGTTTGAGCAAGAGCAGTGTGCCGCTCTCGGCACGCGACATGCCGAGGCCTTCGTAGCCCTCAGTAAAGTTGGCGCGCAACGAATGGAGTCGATTGTAGTGGCTGTCGACCATAGCGGCCACTTCGTGCGCAGAGGGGGTCTGTGCCTGTGCAGAGTGTTGTTGAGCGCCGAGCCTGATCGAGAACAGGGAAACACAAAGAATGAGGGACAGGGCGCGCAGTCGAGGAAAATGCCCCTCAGGGACTAAATCCCAGGCCGGTTTTGCAGGGTTCATGTACGGGCTAAAGCCCGTACCCTTCAAGCTAAGGCCCGTGAGTTTCCAAGGAAGCGGTCCGGTGACTTCGCAGAATCGAGTCATTGCACCATCTGGGTGCAGTTGGTGCCGCCCGCGGGGTCGGCTTTCATCGCGCCCCCCGCTTCAAGGCAAAAGCCGCGGTCGCCGGTCTTCCCCGGCGTCGCGGGAACGGCGGTGGCCGTGTAGCTTGTAATGCGGTCGCCGTTATTGATGGTCACCTTGGTGCAGTTGGTGATCGCGAAAATGTAACCCGACTTAATGCCCGTCGCGAGTTCGCCGTTGATCATGCCAGCAGCGGTGGAGCTCGCTGTGCCGGTGCTGGGGTCGCCGGCCAGTGCCGATAGGCTGCACGCAAATCCGTTGGTCGGGTAGGTGGATTCGTACATCGACTCGGCTTGCTCAATCGTCTGCAGCGATTTTTGCGCGGAGAGTTCGTCGGCATGCTTCTTGATCTTGCCCGCGGTCGGAATGGCCACCAGCATGAGGATGAGGATGATGGAGATGACGATCAGCAGCTCCATCAGGGTGAAGCCGTTTTGCCGCTCCATGCGACGATTGCCACAAATTGAGAACTTGCCCTTCATGAGAATCCAAAGCCTCTGATGCGACCGGGCATACCGGTCCATCCGACAAAATGCTACAACTTATGGACGCAGAAGGGAAATGGGACGCTCGGGACAGATGACAGGTTGCAGATTACAGATGACAGTCGGTACCCTCTCGCCAGGTTCGAATAATTGCCCGCGAATTCCTCATAGGGCTTTTCAACTGTAATCTGCAACCTGTCACCTGAAACCTGCTCTTCAACACACCAGCTGTTTGCGGGTCATCTTGATGCCGTCGAGGCGGCCTAGCAGCGTTACCGCGATGCGATTGGGATCGAAAAGGCGCTGGGCCATGGTCTGCACCTGCTCCGCCTGCACGGCATCGATGCGCGCAATGATCTCTTCCACGGTGAAGAATTGCTGGAAGTACATCTCCTGGCGCGCCAGGTTGGCCATGCGCGAGTTCGAGCTTTCGAGGCCCATCAGGATGTTGCCCTTGACCTGGTCCTTCGCGCGGGTCAGCTCTTCGTCGCTCAAAGTAGCTTCCTTCAGCTTGCGCAGCTCGATCAGGATCAGGTCGACAACTTCGAGCGCCTTGCCCACCGACGTACCAGCGTAGATGCAAAGCGTGCCGGTGTCGCGGTACGGGTTGAGGTCGGAGTAGATCGAGTAGACCATGCCACGCTCTTCGCGAATGGTCTGGAAGAGCCGCGAGCTCATGCCGCCGCCGAGCACGGTGTTGAGGATCAGCGTCACGTAGCGATTGTCGTCCGTGATGGACGGAGAGGGTACGCCCATGCAGATCTGGACCTGTTCCAGGGCCTTCTTGTTGCGCAGCACAATGCGCGCGCTGGCCTCGGGAGCCTGCTCCTCGTGTACAGCCTCTCCCAGACGAAGATCGGCAAATTTGCGCGAGACCTCCTCGACAAACTGGTCGTGCTCCAAATTGCCGGCCGCGGAGAAGATCATGTTGCTGCCGAGAAAACGTCCGCCGTGGTAATCGAAGAGCTTTCCCTGGTCGAGTTTGCCAACTGTCGTCGTGGTCCCCAGGATAGGCTTGCCGAGCGGATGGTCCTTCCAGAAGTTCTGTGTGAAAAGCTCATGCACCAAGACGTCAGGATTGTCTTCGTCGATCTTGATCTCTTCAAGAATTACGCCGCGTTCGCGTTCGATATCGCCGGATGCGAAGGTCGGGTTCAGCACCAGATCGGCCAGCACGTCGAGAGCAATGGGCACGTGGTCGGCAAGCGATTTGACGTTGAAGCAGATCGTCTCCTTGCCGGTGAATGCATCGAGGTTGCCGCCGATTGAATCCATTTCGCGCGCAATGTTCAGCGCGGAGCGGGAGCGCGTCCCCTTGAAAACCATGTGCTCCACAAAATGAGAAATGCCGTTGGTCTCCGCGGGTTCGCAGCGCGATCCGGATTTAACCCACACACCCATGGCCACGGAGCGCAGGTGCTCCATGCGCTCGGTCAGAACAATCAGACCGTTCGGTAGTACAGTGCGTCGAAGATTTCGTTCGCTATTCATAGTCGTTCGCTTCTAAACTCCGTCGTCGGACGGCGGGAATTCTAAGGCTCCAAGTGCACGCCTGAGGATGTAAAACAGGAAACCGCTTTAAGCGAGTCAGATTGCCGGAGCTGCATGGAAGGGAAGAAATGCTCTATGCTGAGCCCAGCCGTGAGCGCGCATACCAATCAACTAACTCAATTAGACACCAACCGCCCGGTCGTGGGAAGCGGTCCGGTGCTCTTTGGTTTGGATGCAGGGGCATTGGCGGCGTGCATGTTGGAAATAGGCGAGCCGGTCTGGCGCGGGCGCCAGTTGGCCGAAGCGATGTACCGTCAATGGGTTACGGACTTGGATGCGGTGACTACCCTGCCCAAACCCCTGCGCGGCCGGATGGTCGCCGCAGGTTGGACCATAGGGCGCCCGCGCATCGTTCAGACGTTCGTCTCAAACGATGGGACGGAGCGTTACCTTGTGGAAGGGCAAATTCTCGATAGCCAGACCGTTGAGACGGTCTGGATGCCCGATGGCGATGGCGGTGAAGCAGGCGACGGCAGCGGCGCAGATGTCCCGAGGCAATCGAATCACGAGAGCGGAAAAGAATGGCGGCGCGCAACCGTCTGTGTATCGAGTCAAGTGGGATGCGCCGTGAATTGCCAGTTCTGTCTGACGGCGAAGCTGGGCCTTCAACGCAATCTCACTGCGGGCGAAATTGCCGGACAGGTCGTCGCGGTTCTCGACAAACACGTCGTCGAAATCGGAAAAGAACGCGTGAATCTCGTGTTCATGGGCATGGGCGAGCCGTTGCTGAACTACGACAACTGGATGGCCGCGGTGCGGTTGCTGGCAAAGGAGGTAGGCATTAGTCCGCAGCGCATGACAGTGTCCACGTCAGGCGTCGTACCGGGCATTGAACGGCTGGCCGGCGACCCGCCGGAAGTAAGACCGAAACTTGCCATCAGCCTCAACGCGCCCAACGACGAAATCCGCAGCGAGATCATGCCCATTAATCGCAAGTGGCCGATTGAGGCGGTGTTGGATGCCGTTCGAAAGGTGCGGCTGCGCCCCCGCGAGCGAATCACGTTTGAATATGTGCTGCTGGGCGGCGTGACCGATCAGCCCGAGCACGCGCATCAAGTGGCCGGTCTGGTTCGACGCAGCGGGCTGCCGGTTAAGGTGAATCTGATTGCCTGGAACCCAGGCCCCGGCATCGCCTACCAGATGCCACAACCCGAGGCGGTGGAGCGATTCCAGAGAGTGCTTGCGGCTGATGGTGTGCCGGTCTATCTGCGCCGTCCGCGTGGGCGCGACATCTTCGCAGCGTGCGGGCAGTTGAAGAGGACAACTGAGGGTGCGAAATAGGGAACAGTTGCACTCGCGCTGGAAAATAAGCCAGCAAGTCCGCCGAGCTTCTGCGTCGCGAGACGCCAAATAGTTTGAACCTGCGAGAATAGGCGAATCTTCAGCCAAAATAGATGCAGCCAGTCGTCCCGCGAGGAGGACGCTGGCTGCTACGTGCTTAGGCAGATCTACGGAAAATAGGGTGTGCTGCTCAGGCACACCCGAATTGATGAGATGCAAGCCGCCAAAAAAGGTTGCCCAAGATAATTGTTTTGAGAACTTTCACGGGGTCCGAAAGCACTCCTGAGCGCCAATGTTATTGATTAAAAATAACTTATTAATCGCGAAGGGTTGAGCCTAGATTGGAATTGCCTAACTCCAGAAGCGTGGCTGTTACCCGATTCGCATTGTGACGGACAAGCGTCTCTTCACTGGCAAAATCCCCAAGGATGCAGCGCACACCGAGCGCCTCAATGCGGTCAATATCCGCTTTGATCGGAGCCGCATTCTGCTTTGCGTAGCGGTCAATGGTCTGCTGAGAGAACGGCCCAGTGTTGACAATCGCGTAATCGAAGATCGGTGCCCGCGTGTGTTCGTAGATGCGCTGAATGTGTTCAGACGCCGTAAGCCCGAGGCTTTCATTGGGCTGCGTCATGAGATTGCAGACAAAGACACGAACTCCACGCGCAGCGGTCAATGCCGTGGGAATGCCTTGCACCAGCAGATTGGTGATGAGCGAAGTGTAGAGCGAGCCCGGCCCCACGGTGATCAGGTCTGCGCGCTCGATTGCATCGAGGGTTTCGGGCAGCGCCGCGGCGTCGGGCGGGTCCAACATTAGTTCGGCGATACGCTTGCGGCTCGCGGTGATGTTGGTCTCGCCACGCACCAATGAGCCATCATCCATCCGCGCCACAATGGTCGCGTTGGCCGTGGTTGCGGGAAAGATGCGCCCGCGCGTGGACAGAATCTTCGAAGCCAATTGGATCGCATGGGCAAAATCACCTGTGATCTCAGTCAGCGCGACCACAAAAAGATTGCCGAAATTGTGCCCGCCCAGCCCATTGCTTCCGCCAAACCGGTGTGCGAACAACTGCACCAGCAAGTCTTCTTCCTCGCTGAGGGCCACCATGCAGTTGCGCAGATCTCCAGGAGGTAGCATGTTGAAGTCTTTGCGGAGCCGGCCGGAGGAGCCACCGTCGTCGGTCACGGTAACAACTGCGGAAAGGTCCGCGATCTGAGAAGGTTCCGCAGATGGCTGGCCGGGAATGCTCACATGCCGTCGCAGACCGCGCAGCAGCGTGGAAAGTCCTGTGCCGCCGCCGATGGCTACTACTCGAAGAGGACGCACCGCAGCTTCAGAGGCAGACGAGCTTAGCTGGGATGGTTCCGGGTTGTGTTCAGCGGTTTTTGACAACGGCACAAAAATCACAGATTTCTTTATGGTATTTCAGGATACAGCAACTCTGTGAACCTCGGGTCGTCAACCATATTCTGGAAATCGTTATCCGACCGTGCCTGCAGCCGATTCTTCGGATTGAGTTCGATTGCCTTGGACAGATTGTCAAGGCACCCCTGGATGCGCCCCGTAATCGCGTCGAGCAAGGCCAAACCGTAGAAAGCATAGTCGGCCCTGGGATAGTCCGCGATAATGCCGCGCAACTGTTCTCCCGCTTCTTCGAAGTATCCGCCATTCAACTGCGACACGGCATAGTCGTAGCGTTCCTCAGGAGTGATGAAAGCCAGGCCGTGCTTGTTGATCTGACGCTGGCAAGTTTGCGCGTACATGCGGCAGCGCTCGGCAATCTCAAACGGCGCCGTGGGGAGTAGCTTCTCGAAGGCCGCAAGTGCCTTGTCGAACTTGCCCTGCTGTACCAATTGCACCGCGGCCTGGTAGTGCTGATAGGCAGCGGTGTCGGCAGCGGGCGACTGACTGCCGGATTTGGCAGCCACGGGGGAAACTTTCTTGCGGCCTGTCGCCGCGGATCGGGCCTCTTGCGTCATTGATGATTCGCCATTGGCGCATCTCCAGGAACAATGAGTTCAGCCGGATTCCTCCGGTCGGAAACCATGCGCCTGGAATCGCGCTTCTTTCGGCATCTCCATGGTTCCTGTCTTCACCGCCGAATTTTGCAAGAACGCCGCTTCCAATTCGGTCGCGTCTATTCTTGCGCAATGGCGCCTTTGACCTACGGCCCTGGGAAATGCTACTTGAGCAACTCTTATACCCAGAAGATGGCCGAACGTCAAATGACTGGCTCTCGTAGAGGCCTAATGCCGATTACCTTGAGCTGGTTTGCGATAGATCGCGGGGTTGAGCGAAGGGTCGTTGTACATCTTCAATTGCCGATATAGCTTGAATTTGCGGGTCCCTGCAACCGTTTCATACCAGAGTGCATCGAGACACACGGCAAGATCGGCGCGCTGTTCTTCAAGAATGGCGAGGCGATCGCGATTGCGCTCGGCATGCCCCTCTGCCGCGCCCGGCCGTTCGCATTCCTCGCACGTGTGGTAAACCTTCAATGCCTGGATCGAAAGCCGGTCGATCATCAGGCCGGGTGACTCGGAATGCAGCGGCGCCTCGGGATTCGGCAGTCCCTGCGGCGCGAGCCAATTCAGGAGCGCACGATCCAGATCTTCGGCAAGGTCGTTGCGCAACTGGTTGGTCGCATCGATGCGGCGCTTCACATCGGCCAACTCCGCATCGGTTGCCCCAGGCGTGCGGGCCTCGTCCTCGATGTGCCAGAGATCGAAGTTGGCTCGATGCTGCCGGGCCACGTGCTCTAGAAAATCTGCTTCTGCGTCCGAGACGGAATTGTGTTTGTCCCGAATCGGAGAGGGAATTACTTCCGGATCTGTATTGTCTTGCGGAAAGTGCCAGGCACGGGTCAGCTGGTCGTGCATTTCGACGATCGCATGCGACGAGAGCACCGGTGGAATTACCTCAAAATAAAAAATGTGCGGTATGCAGGCTCTAGGATAGAACTATCCTCGTCCGGAGGCCAATGTTCAGGGGTGCTATGGCGGACACGACGCAGCGACTTCTCTGTATTGCAAGCTACGAAAAAGGACAGGACTTCCTCCGCCAGTGCGCAGAACTGGGAGTGAAGCCGACCCTGCTCACGGTAGAAAAGTTGCGCGACGCCGACTGGCCGCGCGACGCCCTGGACGATGTCACAACGGTGCCTGCCGAGTTGAGCCGGGAGCAGATTCTCAACACGGTTTCGTGGATGGCGCGGGGCCGCCGATTCGATCGCGTCGTGGCCCTGGATGAGTTCGATCAAGAAACGGCCGCGCTCGTTCGCGAGCACATGCGCCTGCCGGGAATGAATCTGAGCACTGCCAACCGCTACCGCGACAAGCTGGCCATGCGCACCAGCGCCCGGCAAATGGGTTTTCTGGTCCCGGAGTTCTGCGGTGTTTTTTTCTACGACGATCTCCGTGACTATATGGAGCGGGTACCGGCTCCGTGGCTGCTCAAGCCCCGCGCGGAGGCTTCGGCACTGGGGATTCGCAAAATTGAAGATCCCGAGATGCTGTGGCGCACGCTCGATCAGCTGGGCGACGAGCAAAGCCGCTTTCTACTGGAGCAGTTTGTTCCTGGCGACATCTTTCACGTTGACTCGATCGTCAGCAAATCGAAGGTCGTCTTCTCTGTTGCACATCAATACGGGCGTCCTCCGATGCAGGTCATGCACGAGGGCGGAGTATTCACGACGCGCACCGTGGACCGCGCCAGCGGCGACTGGAAGAATTTGACTGAACTGAATGAGAAGCTGGCTCCGTCGCTCGGGATGGTCCGCGGGGTCACACATGCCGAATACATCCGTGCCCACGCCGACGGACGATTCCACTTCCTCGAGATCGCCGCGCGCGTCGGCGGTGCGTTTATCGCCGACTTGGTGGAGACCGCAACAGGCATCAATCTTTGGCGTGAGTGGGCCAAACTTGAAGTGGCCGACCTACGAGGCGAGCCATACGTTCTCCCACAGCTGAGATCCGATTATGCGGGAAGCGTCCTTTGTCTCGCGAAGACCGCTGAGCCCGACACATCGAGTTTCGATGCCCCCGAAATCGTTGTGCGATTGAAAAAACATCACCACGCGGGGCTCATCGTGCGCTCGCCGCAACCGGGGCGCGTGGCGGAATTACTGGAGCAGTACAGCGCAGCGTTTGCCGAGAAGTTCATGGCCAAGATGCCGCCGCCGCCGAAGCCGACTTCCTAAACGCACCTGGCTCTTCACGAACGCAAACGAGGAGAGCTGCACTGCGCGCATTTTCTGGAATTTCCACAGGTGAAAGTAAAATTGCTTGACAACATACCAACTGGTAGGTATGCTTCGAGATCATTGAACGTATCACCCATGCAAACAACAGATACCAGACACGAATCCAAAACCCGCCTTCTCCAGGCCGCGCTGTCGGTGATCCGCACCAAGGGCTATACCGCTACCCGCATCGAGGACGTGTGCGAAACGGCGGGGCTGACCAAGGGCAGCTTCTTTCACCACTTCAGCACAAAGGAAGATCT
>CAZAQN010000077.1:0-16117 GCA_964487345.1 uncultured Occallatibacter sp.
GAACCTTAGCCGCGTTGATGACGATGACGTGGTCGCCCATGTCGATGTACGGCACATATTGGGGGTTCAGCTTGCCACTCAACACGCTGGCAGCCTTGGTGGCCAACCGGCCAAGCGTCTGGTCGCTGGCATCCACCACATACCACTTGCGGGGAATATTCTTGCCGCTCGGAACAAAGGTCGACATTCTTTCCTGCCCTCAATCTTTCCCGACTTGCTCGACCGGCTGGGCCGTTGCGGGCTAAGCCGGCTGAACAAAAAATCTCGCGCAAAGCGCTGGTGCCCGCGCAAAAGCGCAGGGCCTGATTCCACCCACTGCCAAACAAACCTGTTCGCGTGAGGATTGCGGGGAGCTGGCCCTCAAAGGGCTCTGGCTCGACTGGACTAGTCCGACGTTATGAGTGTCCAGCAGCCGGTGGCCTGCTCCGAGAGGACCTCTGGTTAAAGAGGACTTACCGGAAGGGTCAGGTTGAGCACACACAGACCCCAGGCGCAACACCGCGCAAGGACTACAGAATAACCGAATTAAGTAGCAGAGTCAACGCAGTCAAGGCTGCGGTAGCGAGTCAATTTGAATCCCCAGGCAGGTTATTTCGAGAATCGAGAACCACCAGTCGGCTAGTGGGACAAATGAGGCAGGTGACGTGCCCGAGATGAGGCGCGAGCGGGTCGATCGGAGTTTCGCCGTGGACGAGCCGAAGATTGTGCTCGCCGCAGAGGGGTGGGTTTGAATCCTTCTTCCTGAAGCACTGTGTCGCCATCGGGGTCTAACTTCGCTATGTCCGGTACCGATCATAGCAAAGTTGGCCCACCAAGCCGGCGGCAGAGTTGGTGGGGAGAAGCCACGGAGTCGACGCTGACTTTGGATCGCTCCTTCGTGCGCCGAAGGTGGATAACCCGATGGCCTCCGTATACATTGAAGGCAATGCGACGCCGGACAAATGAAGGACCTGCTGGAGACTTGAGCGCTTGTGCGGCGACGCGACTGGAGCCCGGAGTGCCTAAGTGAAAAACGGTCACTGGCGCCCACTCGCCGCCGTGGGCATTATTGCGAGTGGCCTGTGCCTGCTGACTGCGATCTTTTCCTTGGGCCTGACGGAACAGAACGCGGCGAGTCGGGATTTTATTGGGTACTGGGCGGCGGGGCAGCAGATTGCGCATGGCGCGAACCCGTATGACGTCGGTCACGTCCTGCGGATGGAGAAGGCTGTCGGGCTGGGCAACCTGCAAATCAAGATCACACCGAGTCCTCCGATCGGCTTGGCGTTGGTGATTCCGCTTGGATTTCTTGGTGCTAAAAGCGGGCTAGTATTCTGGTCGGTTGCGCAACTTGCATGCCTATCAATCGCGCTGTGGATCGTTTGGCTGCTCGAAGGAAAACCATCCACCCGCATTCACCTGTTCGGCTATTTGTTCGCGCCCGCGCTGGCCTGCTTGATGGCCGGACAGCTGGGCATTCTTTGTCTGCTGGGCGTTTCGGTTTTTCTTTTGTGGCATGAGCGCCAGCCGTTCTTCGCTGGTGCGGCGCTGTTGCCATTGACCTTGAAACCGCACCTGTTTCTCGCGGTGGGGCTGGTGCTGCTGTTCTGGGTGGTTTGGCGAAGGTCTCCGAGCATTCTGGCCGGACTGGTTGCGGCGATGGCAGTGAGTTTCGGCGTGGTGCTCCTCTTCGATCCGGAGATCTGGGCGCAATATACCGCAATGATGCGTTCGAATCTGATGCAAGACAGGTTTGCGCCAACACTCAGCGCGTATTTCCGGTGGGACATCTCCCCGGCAAGAGTCTGGCTCGAATATCTTCCAGCGGCGACGGCTTGCGTGTGGGCGCTCTGGTATTTCTGGACCCGGCGTGACCGGTGGAATTGGATCGACCACGGCCTGCTGGTGCTGCTGGTCTCCGTGATGTGCGCGCCGTATGCGTGGCTGACGGACGAGGCGGTGTTGCTGCCTGCGGTGTTGGTGGGAGTCTATCGGGCGATTGAAGCGCGGCGATCTTTGTTGCCGATTGCAATTTTTGCAGCGGTCGCGCTGATCGAGCTCTACGCCAATGTGAGAATCACGTCATGGTATTACACATGGACGACGCCGGCGTGGCTAGGCTGGTATCTCTACGCAACGGGGAGCATCGCAAAGGGCAAAAGCGCCGACGTTGGCGCTGCTTTTCAGGCAGGATGACTGTAGCAACAGAACGGGCCGAGGAGCTCAAACGAACTCTCCGGCCCTGTCTAGTTAGTTGCCCCTCTAGGCTGCCTTTTCCTTCATTGAGTGGACTCGGAAGCGCTTCATCTGGATCGACAGCGTGCGCTCGATTTTGCGCAGCTCGCCGCGTTCAGCTGCGACTGCGAAGGTGGAGGCGACTCCATGCGCCGACGCGCGGCCGGTGCGGCCGATGCGATGCACGAAATCCTCTGCGACCTTGGGAAGGTCGAAGTTGACCACGTGGGCCACATTCGCCACGTCGATGCCGCGTGCGGCCACGTCGGTGGCAACCAGCACGCGATGGTGACCCTCTTTAAAGCTGCGCAGTGCGGAGTTCCGCTGGGCCTGCGAACGGTCCCCATGAATCTGTGTGGCCGACCAGCCGGAACGAGTAAGCTTCCGCGCTACGCGATCCGCACCATGCTTGGTGCGGACGAAGACCAGAAAGCTGCCTTTTTCCGCCCCGAGCAGGTGCTCGAGGAGTTCCTGCTTGTTGTTCTGCTCCACTTCAAAGGTGCGCAGCTCCACATTTTCCGCGGGCTTGAGAACTGAGCCGATCTCAATACGAACCGGGTTCTTGAGATATTTGCGCGCAACTTCCTTGACCGCCCCCTCGAGCGTGGCGGAGTAGCAGAGGGTTTGGCGATCCGCGGGCAGCGTAGCCGCGATGCGGGCGATGGCCGGCTGAAAGCCCATATCGAGCATGCGATCCACTTCGTCGAGAACGAGAATCTTGACCTGATCGAGGCGGACCAGACGGCGCTTGAGAAAGTCCTCAAGCCGGCCCGGCGTGGCAACGATGAGGCGCGCTCCACGGCGAATGGCGTCGAGTTGCGGGCGCTCCTGCATGCCGCCGACCACCAGAGCCGCGGTTTGGAGGTGATGCGAGCGAATCGCCTTGAATGCCGCCTCGACCTGCATGGCCAGCTCGCGCGTGGGCAGCAGGATCAGCGCCTGCGCGGCATTCCGCTCCGGTGTCTTTTGCAGCATCTCCACGATGGGGAGGAGGAAGCTGAGAGTCTTGCCGGTGCCTGTCTGGGCGGTGGCCAGTACGTCGCGGCCTTCGAGAGCGGGCGGAATCGCAGCGGCCTGCACTGGGGTGGGGACTACAAATTTGTTGGCGTCAAGCCGCGCCTGTACGGCGGGCGAAAGAGAAAACTGCGAAAACTGAGTGTCCAAAATTAGATCGTTTCCTGTAGGGTCCCGGAGCCTCGATTTTCCATGAGGCCTGCAAACAGAACCGGACTTGAGACGGGCGCAAGAAATAAAGCGCGAGCCTGCTATCGATATATGCGTAAGGGAGAACCAAATACGTCCCTGGGACTGACCAACGGACATTCAAGGGGAGAATGACCGCAGCCCGGAACTGCCGCACGCTACTTGCTTCGCCGATCGGCTCACTGCCGACGGGCACCACACTCCCGAAACATGGCTGGGACGTTCCCAGTCAACGGAAGACTGAAGTGGCTACGCTGTAGGGGCTTGGGGAAATCTGTGCCAGGCAGAATTGCCTTGATAAGGGCAAACCGCCGCTCACGACCAAATCACTGAGCGCAAGCTAAGTATAGCACGATGTTGGTTTTTGCCCTACATAAGCCCATACCGGCTAGTTACTCGTGGGGCTCGAGCTGAGCCATGCGGGCGTCCGGGAGGCCCATGCGGCGCTTAAGCGCCAGAATCTCCTGGATCTTTTCGTCTGGAAGGAAGGCGAGGGGTCTGCCGATCTGCTGCGCGATCAAGTAGGTTTTGCAGTAGTTTTCGAGTATTTCGACGAGCCACTCGGCGTGCGTCACCGTGTCGGCCCAGCAGACGATGCCGTGATTGGAAAGCAGGATGGTGTTGTGATCCTGGATGAAGGGCAGAACGGTCTCGGCGAAAGCCTGGGTCCCCGGGGTTTCGTAGTGCGCGACGGCAGCTGGACCGATGAAGATTTCATATTCAGGGATGAGGCCGATTGGCGGGGCGGTGCCGGTGATGGCAAAGGCCGTGGCATGGGGCGGGTGGCAATGAACGACGGCGCGGGCGCACGGGTTGGCCTTGTAGATTTCGAGATGCAACAGGAGTTCGCTGGTGCGTGGACCGTTGCCGGCCAGCATGTTGCCCTCGAGGTCGCAGAGGCAGATGTCGGAAGGTTGTATATCCCTCTTGCTGATCAGGGTCGGCGTGCAGAGCACAGAGTGCGCGCCTAGGCGCACGCTGATGTTACCGCCATTGCCGTCAACGTAGCTGCGCTCCCAGAGCTTTCGGCCGACGGCGATGATTTCCGTACGAAGGAGATCCGCTTCCTGAGAGATTGCTGCCACAGAGGAGTAGGTTTGTTCAGCCTCTAGGGCAGAAGTCATTTCCGGAGCGAGTTGCACAACTTCCCTCGCCTTCCCGGCGGTCGGCATCGTCTGATACTCCATCCATGGCTCCAGAGGGCAATTTGAATCCGTGTGGTTCTGACCTGATTCGGCCATCGTCTGTGCAGATTACAAAGTACATTTTTGCTGAGGCAGGAGATTGCGCTGGTGACCGGCATCACGCAACAGCAGGTACTCCTCACACTGCGCGGGCGACGCGATTCGAGTCTAGCCTGGCTCCTGAGGCTATTCCGCCGGCACAAGTTTGCGCTGCAGTTGTTCCAGCGTCTGGCCCTTGGTCTCGGGATAAGTGAACAAAACCGTGAAGAACTGGATCGCTGTCATGACTGCGAAGAAGATGAAGGGCGCACCACGGCCAACACTCGAGGCGACCACCGGAAATGTCAGGGCGATGATGGTGTTCATGGTCCAGTGGCTGGCGTTGCCTACGCCCTGGCCTTTGGAGCGGACGTGATTGGGAAAGACTTCGCCGATGTAAACCCAGATGACGGCTCCTTGCGAAAGCGCAAAGAATCCGATGTAAACGATGAGGAGCCAAACCAGCATCCCTTGATGCGAATTGGTCAAGAAGACCCATGCGACTCCGCTGAGGCAGGTGGCCGTTCCCGCAGCGCCTATGAGCAGCAGCGTCTTGCGGCCGAGCCTATCAATCACGCTCATGCCGACGATGGTGAAAATGAGATTCGTCAGTCCTATGGCGATGGCCTGCTGATCGCCCGAAAGCTGGCTGAACCCGGCAGCCGCAAAAATGTCGTTGAGGTAGTAGAGGATCGCGTTGATTCCTGCGAGCTGATTAAACGCGCCAATTGAGATGGCGAGGAACAGCGGATAGCGATATTTCCAGCGGAAGACGGGTTCGCGTGCGGTCGCATGCTCCTCGGCCAGCGCCGCGCGGATATCGGCCAACTCTCCTTCAGGATTTTGCTCGCCCATCAGCTTGAGCACGGCGAGAGCTTCATCGATGCGATCGCGCGAGGCAGACCAGCGCGGGCTGCGCGGAATCCCAAATAAGAGAGCCAGAAAAATTGCGGCCGGAAACGCGGCGACGCCCACCTGCCACCGCCATTCTGCTGCGCCCAGGTGCAAGAGCCGGATAAGGTAGTTGGAAGTGTAAGCGACGAGAATGCCGAAGACAACGTTGAATTGAAATGCTCCAACAAGACGACCGCGCCACTTGGCGGGCGCTAATTCCGCAATGTACACAGGGCCGAGAACAGATGACGCACCGATGCCGAGGCCGCCGATGAAACGAAAAACCATCAGTGCCGGCCAGTTCCATGCCAGTGCGCTGCCGATGGCCGAAATCACGTAGAGGACGGCGGTGAGGCGCAGGGTTTCTCGGCCCCCCAGTTTGTTGCCCACGACGCCTGCGCCAAACGAGCCAACTACGGTGCCGATCAGCGCTATGGCTACGGTCCAGCCTTTGCCATAATCGCTGAGGTGATAGAGGCGCACGACCGCGTCGATGATGCCGGAGATCACGACGGTATCAAATCCGAAGAGCAGGCCGCCGAGTGCTCCCGTGAGCGTGGCCTTCATCAAGTTGAGATTCGGTCGCATCGTTCTGAGCCCCTTCAACTGTAACCGTGGAAATCCACATCATCCTTACAGACCGGGCCGAGGCGCTGCAAACCTGCGGCGGTTCATGCGTACGGGACGGACCTTGTTACTATCGCTAAATGGCTTCGCGAGATGCTCGTCTTTGCGCGGCGCTCGGATGCATCTAATTTTTCAAGGTAAGGATCATCTCCCCCATGACCCTGCAATTTTTCTTGTCTCAAAATTCCTCCCGTAATCCTGCGCGCGTTTGGCTGCTGGTCGTTGCAGCCTGCGCGGCGCTCGCGTGCAATGCACAAACCAAGCCGGCACCGAAACCAGACCCCGATGTGCTGGTGCTGAGCAACGGCGACACGTTGCATGGCAAATTCGTCAGCTCGATTCAGGGAAAGCTGACCTTTCATAGCGATCCGCTTGGCGATGTTTCCATCGGCTGGGACAAAGTGAAAGAGCTGCATACGACTGAAAAATTCGCCGTGCTCGAAAAGAGCTTGAAACCTCATGGGCGGAATAGCTCGGAGTCGATTCCGACGGGAACACTGGAAGTCGCGAACCAGACTGTGACTTTGGAGAAGGAGACCGGTGCTGCGCCTGCGCCAATTCCGGTGAAGAACGCGGTCTACATTATGGATGAAGCGACGCTCCAGAAAGAGCTTCACCATGAGCCGAGTTTCTTTGCGGGTTGGAATGGCGCTGCGACGGCCGGGGCAACCCTGGTAGCCGCGACAGAGAATCAGTACACGGTGTCGGGCGGCGTGGGGCTGGTGCGCGCGATACCGAACGCGAGTTGGTTGAATCCGCGCAATCGGACTTCGGTTGACTTCACGGGTTCCTTTGGAAAGATCACAGAGCCTGGGTACACCGCGCCGCCCGTTCCGCCGGCAACGACGCCGACGGTTGTGCCAGCTGCCACGACGAAGTCCGCGATCTATCATGCGGATGCCGAGCGGGACGAGTATTTGGGACCACGGGTCTATGCTCTGCTGCAGACGGCATTCGATCACAACTTCGCACAGGACCTGGACCTGCAACAAATCTATGGCGGCGGGTTCGGCTGGACCGTGCTGAAGACACCGAAACAGGAAGGCGATTTGAAGGGAACGGTTCAATATGAACGGCAGCAATTCATCAGCGGGTCGACGGCCACAGAGACAGATCTGATCGGCTCAACCTTTGCGGCGACATACATTCTGCACACGAAAATGCTGACGTATACGCAAGGCCTGGCGTTCATCCCGGCATACAACATCCCGCGCGCGTATTCGGCGAACGAGACAGACACCATTGCGTTTCCCACGTTTAAGAATCTGAGTTTTTCATTGGGAACGAATGACTCGTACTTGAACAATCCACCGATTTCTCTGCCACCGACAAAGCGGAATTCGTTTCAATTCACGATGGGCCTGACCTACGCGATCAAGCCCCGGGATTAGAGGCTTCTCGAATTGGCGCAGGTTTTCCCTTAGTAAAGCGATAAAGCTAGCCAGGAATGGCTCCGTCCCTGTAGAGTTTCTGCGGGCTTGCCTTTCTGTGGATTGGACTGTGCCCCGCAATTCTTTCGACGGCCCGCATGCCAGTACCACTGAAGTCAAGACTCGGAGGAACATTCCATGCCGCTTCGCTGCCGTTTATTTTTGTTGCCGGTTGTGTTTGCATCCATTGCAGCTTTGGCTTCGGCCCAGCAGCCCGCTTACCTCGATACCCATCTTTCCCCGCAAGAACGTGCGCATGACTTAGTTGGCCGCATGACTCTTGAGGAGAAAGTGAATCAACTGGAAGACTGGGCCACGGCAATCCCACGGCTCGGCATTCCGGACTATCAGACATGGAACGAGGCATTGCATGGGATCGCGCGCGCGGGCTACGCCACGGTGTTTCCGCAGGCCATCGGCATGGCAGCGACGTGGGACCCGGGCATCGTGCAGGGCATGGGCAACGTGATCTCCGACGAAGCGCGGGCAAAGTATAACCAGGCGCAGCGTGAGGGCAACCACCGCATTTTTTATGGACTGACGTTCTGGTCGCCGAACATCAACATCTTTCGCGATCCGCGCTGGGGGCGTGGGCAGGAAACCTATGGCGAAGATCCATTTTTGACTTCGCGGATGGGTGTCGCGTTTATTTCCGGCGTCCAGGGGCCCGACCTGAATCATCTGCGCGCGGTAGCGACGAGCAAACATTTCGCGGTTCACTCCGGGCCGGAGACCTTGCGCCATGGCTTCAATGTCGATCCCAGCGAACGCGATCTTGAGGAGACCTATTTGCCGGCGTTTCGCGCCACGGTGACCGAGGGCCACGTGCAGTCCGTGATGTGCGCGTACAACTCGATTGACGAGTGGCCGGCATGCACGAACAAGATGCTGTTGAAAGAGCATCTGCGCGATGCTTGGGGATTCAAGGGATTCGTGGTGTCGGATTGCGGTGCAATTGTGGATGTGTACCAAGGACACAAGAAGACCACCGACATTACGCACGCAGCAGCGCTGTCTCTTGAAGCAGGCGCCGACCTCTCGTGCAGTATCTGGACGCCGGGATTCAATTCGCTGACCGATGCGGTACGCCAGGGGCTGGTTTCGGAAGCGCTCGTGACGCAAGCGGCCGAGCGGCTCTACATAGCGCGCATGCAGCTGGGACTGTTCGATCCCCAGGGATCGAATGCGTTGGACAAGATTCCGTTTTCCGATGCAGCTTCACCCGCGCATCGATCGACTGCGCTCAAAGCCGCCGAGGAGAGCATTGTTCTGCTGAAGAACAATGGCATTTTGCCACTGAAAGGCACGCAGCAGCATATCGCTGTGATCGGCCCGACCGCGGACCTGCTGCCGTCGATTCTGGGGAATTATGTGGGGACGCCGGTCAAGCCGGTAACTCCGCTCGACGGCCTTCTCGCTGAACACGGCAACAAGGTTGACTACGCGCAGGGCTCTACGCTGGCCGCAGGAGTAGGTGTGCCCGTGCCGAGAACCGCTTTTGGTCTCAAGACTGGTTTGAAGACGGAGTTCTTTGCAACTCCCGATTGGACGGGTCGCCCGGTTGCAGTGAGCAATGAGCCACTGGTGCAGGCCGATTGGGAGAATGTGAAGCCGGCGCCGGAGATTGAAACCCCCGACTACTCGGTGCGCTGGAGCGGCACGCTCACAGTTCCGGCCGTGGGACATTATGTGTTCACGCTTGAATCGGGGGACAGTTTCCCTTACTCGCCGAAAGAGAGCTATCGATTGTTGATCGATGGAAAGGTCGCCAGCGAGGGCAGCTTGCGCGCGGGACACGATCTCTCGGCGATGGGCAATTTCAAAGCGGCGCCGGGGGCCCCGCCGACGGCTCCGCCGGTGATGGCTTTCCCCAAGGTGCCATCGATTCCGATGGATTTCACCGATACCAATCCGCATGATTTTGTGCTGGAGTATTCGCACTCCGGTGACCGCGCCGGGGGTGGCGTCACGCTGAAATGGGAAGCACCGGCACAAGCGCAGCTCGATGAAGCCGTCGCGCTCGCGAAGGAATCCGATGTAGTGGTGGCGTTTGTTGGCTTGTCGCCGCAGCTTGAAGGTGAGGAGATGCCGATCAAGATCGACGGATTCGACGGCGGTGACCGTACCAGCCTCGATCTGCCTGCGCCGCAACAGAAGCTGCTCGAAGCGCTGGCCGCGACCGGCAAGCCGCTCATCGTTGTATTGCAGAGCGGCAGTGCGGTGGCACTGAACTGGGCGAATGAACATGCCGCCGCAATTCTCGAAGCATGGTATCCGGGTGTGGAAGGCGGCACTGCGATTCGGCAGACTCTGGATGGAATCAACAACCCCGCGGGGCGTTTGCCGGTCACGTTCTACGCGGGGCTTGATGGGCTGCCGGCCTTCACCGATTACGCACTGAAGGGGCGGACCTACCGCTACTACAGTGGAAAGCCGCTGTGGGGATTCGGATATGGGCTCAGCTACTCGACGTTCAAATACGGGGCTGTGAAATTGTCGGCGGAGACACTGAAGGCAGGCGAGCCTCTGACTGCAACGGTCGCGGTAACAAATAGCAGCATCGTGGGCGGCGACGAAGTGGTCGAAGCATATTTGAAAACGCCGCAAGCCGACGGACCCATTCACTCGCTGGTTGGATTCAAGCGCGTAACCATAGCTGCCGGGGCGAGCAAGGAAGTGACACTGGAGATCGATCCGCGATCACTCTCAAGCGTGGACGAAAAGGGCAACCGGTCTATTCTGCCGGGCAAGTACACGCTGAGTTTGGGTGGCGCACAGCCCGAGGAAGCACAGGCAAAAGCGGACGCGGAATTCACGGTGACGGGAACGCAGGCACTGTCGAAATAGCCCGAGACGAGTGGTTGCGAGGGCAAAGAAAATGGGCGGCAAGGAATATCCTTGCCGCCGCCCTGTCCCTGGGTTTTCTTGAAAAACCTGCAATCCTGCTGAAAACTTGATTACTCCAAAAACCTACTGCAAAAGCTTGGTCACTTCCTGCTGTACGCTGTTGGCCTGCGCCAAGGCTGCGATGCCGGTCTGCGAGAGAATTTCATACTTCGACATATTCGAAGTGGCTGCGGCGTAGTCGGTAGCCTGGATGGCGTTCTGCGCCGAAAGCACATTCTCCTGCTGGGTGCTCATCACCTGGCTGATCGAGTTGAGTGTGTTGATCTGCGCGCCGATGTATCCATCCTGCGCCGCCACGTCGACGATGGCCACGTTGAGTTCGTTGAGCGCGCTCTCGGCGTCGGTCTGGTTCAGCAGGTCCGTGCCGCTGAGCGACTGGCCGGCAGAGTCGGAATAACTCATCGTGGCGATTCCGCCGGTACCATTTGAGTCCGCAGTAATGCCCACATTTGCCGTTCCGCCATACGTCGTGACATTGCCGACTGTCATTGCCGTGCTGCTATCGGTGATGTTGCCCGAGATGCCGATGCTGTAGTAGCTGGAAGACGTCGAGACTGTCCCGGTCAAGGCTCCGACGCCGGTAGCTACTGAGCCATTGAGGACGGTTGCATCAAGATTGCTGGTGTCGATCGAAAGCGCGGAATTCGGCGAGGTGAATGTCATGGCGCCGGTGCCTGGGTTGTACGAGGCAGTCACTCCGTAATTTCCCTTATCGATCGCTGCCGTCAACAGGGCCGCCGTGTTGTTGGTCGAACCAATGTCGATGGTGTTATTCCCGATCGTGATGCTGCCGCTGAGCGTATCCGTGCTCAAGATCGAAAGAGAGCCTAGTGTTGTGGAGTCCACCGATCCGTTGATTGGCGTGTTTGTAAGGCTAATCGGAGTTTGAAGAGCGGGCGTGGTGTCGGTGATGTTTCCCTGGTTGCCTAGCGTCGGCGTCCCGCTGTCTCCGTTGGTTGCTGAAAACGTCAGCTGGGTGCCTGCCGGATTGAGGGTAGCTGTAATTCCGTAGCCGGCGTCGGTTACGTTGATGGTATGTAACAGGTCCTGGAGGGTATCGGTTGAGCCGCCAATCCCCAGGTTGATTGTGTATGGAGTTGTGCCATTGCCTTCCACGCCCGTAAGGGCTCCGCTCAGCGTATCGCTGGCGGTCGAGACTGTCAGACTGCCGAGGCTGGTGCTGGGAGCGATACTTAGCCCTTCGGAATCGGTGACGGATGTACCGCCAACAGCCGCAACAAAACCGCCGCCGGACTGGGTGAACGTTATTTCCGTTCCCGCTGGGTTCAGAGTGGCGGCGATCCCGAGATTCTTCTCGGCGCCGGTAGTGAAGTCCGCCGCAAGGTCGGCCAGGGTATCGGTCGTTCCCGGCGCGCCGAGGGGAAGCGTGCTTGAGCCGCCGAATCCCGAGGTCAGGTTCAGAGTGCCACCGAGCAAGTCGGCGCTGTTGTTGACCGAGAGCGTGTCCAGCATAGTACCAGTGGCAACCGATATTGGAGTTGCATTCAAAAAGGTGCCGTCAAGGATGGTCCCCGAGGTCGTGACCTTCGCGGTGCCAAGGTCTCCTGGCGTTTGCGAAAACGTCACCTGAGTTTTGGCCACATTTTCTGCGGCGGTGATTCCGAGATTTGCCTCGGCCCCTGTTGTGAAGGCGGCCACAATCTCGTCGACCGTTTGCCCGGCAAGGTTATAAGTGGAGGTAGTGGCCTTGGAGTCCGCGCCCTCCTGAATGGTTAGAGTCCCGCTCAGCGGATCGCCGGCGCCTGCAGCTTGCAGGGTATTCAACATGGTGGGGCCGGTGAGCGTTTGGTTTCCCGAGGTGGATTGGATCTGGTCGGTGATGAGTCCGTTCTTGGTTACGTTAGCCGTCCCCAGGTCTCCAAGCGTCTGCGAAAGCGTAAGAGTATCGTTGTTGATGCTGGCCGTGATCCCGTAAGTGGACCAGTTATGGGTGCCCGTCGTTGTATCGAAGTCTGCCTCGATCTGGGCGAGGGTTTGCCCGCCGAGGTTCAGGGTGGCTGGAGTTGCATTGGTATCGACGCCCTCGACAATGTTTATGAATCCGCTCAAGGTGTCGCTAGAGTTGGCGACCGTCAAAGTGTTCAAAATCGTCCCGGTGTTCACTTCCTGATTAACCGAAGAGGCAGGAGTAACATCCTTGATCCCCACGCCGCTAATGCTCGGCGTGCCGCCCGCCGTGACCGTAAATGTGATCATCGTGCCGGCTGGGTTAAGAGTAGCGGTAATTCCGGTGTTGTCGTTCTGCTCGTCGGGCGGCTGATCGAACGACTGCGCAATTTCTGCAAGGGTTTGGCCCTGGAAGCTAAATGTGGATGAGACGCCTGTGGCGCTCACGATGCTGAAAGACCCGCTGAGCATGTCACCGCTGGTGATTGCCGACAGTGTTCCGATATTGGGTCCAGCTGGGTTGGTCACATTTACGGCAGGATTCGTCACTGCGGGAGCGGTGTCGACAATGACCCCATTATTTGTGATGCTGGCTGTTCCGGCGTCGCTGGCGTTTTGCGTGAACGTGAGCAGGGTGCCGGCGACGAGCCCGTTTCCACCGGAGTTGAGAGTTGCTTTAATACCGTACCCGCCAGTGTTGATCGTCTGCTCGATCTGGGCAAGCGTCTGGTCCGCAAAGTCCAGAGTAGTGGGAATGTTTTTTCCGTCGACGCCTTCCTGAATGGTGAAAGATCCAGTGAGCGTGTCGTCGGCGTTGTTGGCCGAAAGAGATCCCAGCGTGCTGCCGGGAGTGACGGCGGGATCGTCCGCAAGCGCGATCGGAGTGGAGACGGAGGGTGCGACAGCATTGGATGGAGCCGAAGCAGACTCCGTGAACACCAATGATTTGCCGTCGGGGCTGAGGGTTGCGACGATATTCTTTGCACTTCCCACCGCGCCGCTGTTGCTGTCGAAGTCGGCCGCAATCTGGGCCAGTGTCTCGCCGGTGGCAGTGAGGTTATAGCTGGTGGCCACGCCGGCAACGGTGGCTGGCGTGTAGTGGATGGTGCCGGTCAGCAAATCGCTTGCGTTATCGACCGACAGAGATCCCAGTGTGTCGTTGGAAGTGACGACAACGCTCGCGGTCGTGTTATGCGCGGGGGTGGTGTCGGTGCCGACTCCTGTCTCGCCGACTGTGGCCACGCCTGCTCCCGAGGTCTGGGTCAACGTCAGAGTATCTCCAGTGATGGCGGCCGTGATCCCGTAGTCCGCCGTAACCGCGTTCACTTCACCTTTCAATGCCGCAAGAGTCATTGGCGCGGAGCCGAGGTCGAGAGTCGTGGTGGCTACATTGGAGGCGGTCACGGAAACATTGCCGGCGCTGGCTGAGGACAATCCAGGCGAAGCTGTGACGGCCGCATTGGCGCTTGCCGACGAAAACACAATGTTCGCTGTGTCGAGCGTGCCGGGAGCAGTTGGATTGTAAGTCGCCGTGATGCCCCAGCCCGAGCCGGCGCCAGTGGTGAGGTACGTGGCCAATGTGGCCAGAGTCAAAGGCGTGGCTCCAGCACCGGCAGTGGCCAGATTGATGGTCTGAGCAGTACCGGTAGAGTCTTTCAGGTTCAATGTTCCGCTGAGCTGCTCGGCATCCGCAGCGGCTGACGAGGTGGAGTTCACTACAGTGATTGTGCCAAGTACCCCGGCTGCATTTCCGGAGAGAACGATGCCCTGCCCCGGTGTGCCGGTCGCGAGCGTGTCGTTCGCGCCATTCAGAGTGATCGATCCCAGAGTATGTCCGGAGTTCAGCAGTATCGGTGACTCAGTGTACGTGTTATCGATGCCTGAGCCAGTAATTCCCGCTGTGTTGGTCCCACTTGTTTGCGTAAACGTGAGAATCGTTCCGGTTGGGTCGACAGCAGCTGTAATTCCATAGCCGCCATTGGTGATGGTGTTCGCCAGGTTGGCAAGTGTGTCAGTGCCGGCCGCATTGTTGCCCAGTGCAACAGTGCTGGTTGCGCCGGTTATGCCAGATTTAATGGTTAAGGTGCCAACGCCGAGGGTATCGCCGGCCGCAGCCACTGTGAGGGAGCCCAGAGTGCCGCCGGGGACAACCGTGGGAGTTGCCACATCGGTGATGCTGGAACCGTTATGAACCGAGATGGCCGCCGTACCCAGATCGCCCGTTGCTGCCTTGGAAAAGGCAAGCACCGTGCCGTTCTGCGTAAGGTTGGCGTCAATCCCGTAACCACCTGAACCGATCGTATTCTGGAGTTGTGCGAGCGTCTGCCCGGCGAGGTCGAGCTGCGATACGGTGTTTTTTCCGTCCGCTCCCTCCTGGATATCGAGTATTCCCGTCAGCGTATCGCCCGCCGAGCCTACCGTGAGAGAGCCCAGCCCCGACCCGCCAACCGTGATTGTCGATGGAATCGATGCGGTGTTCTGCGTCAGGTTGGAGGCAGTGATGGTCACTTTGGGGTCGACTGTGGTGAAGGTAAGTTGCGTTTCGGCCTGGTTGAGCGTAGCCGTGACCCCGTAACCGGCAGAGTTAATCGTCGCTTCGAGATTCTTCAGAGTGTCGGTGGAGTTTGCCGTGCCCAGAGGGATGTTGTGATTGGCGCCGTCGGAGCCCACGATGCTGAGCGTTCCGCCGAGCGTTTCGCCGGGGGCAAGCGACAGTGCTCCCACCACACCGGAGCCGTTGGTGCCGGTGCCGATTCCCGCCGACGAAATGATAATGCCGGTATCGGTCTCGCCGCCTCCGCCATTGTTGGCGGCAGACGCCGTTGCGGCAGCTGCACCGCCTGCCTCGGCAGCTGTGCCGAAGGAGGCAGTCAAGCCCAGCCCTGCATTATTGATGGCGCTGATCAGGTCTTGTACGGTGTTCTGATAGCTGGTGCCCGCGCCGACACTGATGGGCGCCGTGGCCGCAGTCGCCGCCCCGCCCGCTCCCTTCGTCATGTAGGTGACGTTCACGGTGGTCGCGCCGCTTGCGTTCAGGCTGTCGCTTAGTGCCGCGTTGTGGCCGCTGTTCGACAGATCGATAAAGACATTGTCCGCACCGCTGCTGTACGACATCACTCCAGCTGTGTCCCCAACGCTGGACGACGAAAGCGTACGAATATTCAGATCGTCGACGGAAGAACCCTGTGTCGAGGAATCGCCCGTATAGATGGCAGTGCTGACGCCTGAGAAGACCGACTGCTGGTTGTAGGTGGTCGTCGAGCCAATATTGTTGATCTCGGCCATGATCGACCGGTACTCATTGTTCGCCGCGCCGTCTTGCGCGCTATTAAGCGTGCCGTTCGAGGCTTCGGTCGCGAGCGTGATCGCGCGATCGAGCAGGCTCGTTACTTGCGAGAGTGCGCCATCGGCCACCTGGAGCAGCCCTACACCTTCCGAAACGTTGGTGGTCGACTGGGTCAGGGCGGCCGAATTGGCTGCCAGGCCATTCACCAGCGAAAGCCCCGCGGAGTCGTCTGCGCCGGAGTTGATCCTCGACCCGGACGACAACTGCTGCAGAACCGTCTGCAGGCTGCTACTCGTTTTATTGAGATTGTTCTCTGCGTAGATCGCTGACAGATTGTTCAAAACACCGAGGGCCATGGGTAGTCACTCCTTTTTTCCGATGTCAACCTTCGCGCCCAGCTGGCCTGTGCTTTTTTGAATCATTGC
>CAZAQN010000078.1:0-15563 GCA_964487345.1 uncultured Occallatibacter sp.
AGGTAGGGGACGGTCACCGGAAACCGGAAATCCCGCGGGAACTTCTCCTTGAAATCTCCCGGCGCGAACCCAAGCCATACATTCGCGGCGAACTCGAAATACTGCTGGAGCCGGGCGTTTATCTCGACGTCCTCTTGGGGCTGGTGGCCGCTGATCGTCGGAAGAAAGTGATGGAGGAAGCGTCCTTCGCCGTCCCATCTGCTGCCGATAATGGCGGGGTTCTGATGGCCCATATTGCGGTAGTCCTTGATCTCCTGGTGGATCGTCCATTTTTCGATCTCATCCAGCCGCTTCTCGTAAGCCCAGAAGTACTTCTCTTCGGGAAGCTCCTTTTGACCGCGGGTGATCGCAGTACGCAACGCCTCAAAGACGTGCTCAAGGTGCCAAAAGAACGCGGCCAGATGAGTGCGGCATATTACGATGTCCACTTGGACTTGGTCCCTTACCAATTGCTCCTGATCTCTCAGCACATCCGTCCTGGTCCGCAGAGCGTCCGATTGCGAATACACCCGCACATAGGCCAAGTGGTAAGCAGCATAGTTGATTTGGAACCAGATCTCGGCCAAAGCGCCTACGAAATCCAACTTAGGCACATCCGGCATTTCTCTCTTATCGCCCAGCCTGTGGTTCATGCCCGAATCCTCATTACGACGATTGTAGATTGACCGACATCTGTTCTTCGGGAGGAACGGGCAGTTCGATGCCTATGGCACGCAAGGCCGGCACAATGCTCAACGAGCCAATACCGCCGCGAGTAAGCGCTTTGAGCAAGAGATCTCCACTCAGGCCAACTTCATGAAGAAGAAGAGCGTGAAAGAGGTATCGGAAAGCTTCTGCAAGTACGCGCAGTTCAGAGCGGAAACTCGCAGTATCCTCACCGGGACGGCTCCCACCCTCATGAGAGATTTCGTTACGGCGCCGCGCACACCGCTCAGCAAAGGCCCTCAACTTGGGAGGATCGAGCTCGAATGGCAGGCGTTGGAATGACTCAACGATACGGTCTTCCAATTTAGGTTCATAGGCGTATTTGAGTTTTCCTGCCAACCATCCGCGCAATGTCTTGTCGCTCTTTCCAGAGAAGCGAGAAAGAATCTCTTCGATTCTCTTCTTCCTTCGCTCGACCCTGGGTGATTCTCCTTGGTCGCGTTGCCGGCCGCGGTGCAGCGACTCGATTGCCCAAACCAGATTCACAAACTGGTGTTCTGGGTATGGAAGTGGCTGCTGCATCGATGCCATGTAGAGGTCATACCCGGCTCCATATTTGGTCGCACCGGTCTCCCAGCGATCGAGCATCTGTCCAAATTCTTCGCGGATCGAGGGAAATATGGTCAACATGAAGAACACCGACGGTACAGTCTCGTGTCGGGGACCCCGTTTCCAATACAACGTAAACCAGTCGTCGAATTCGCCGAACTTCGCAACCAGCTTCGGCCAATCAAGACGGAAATACTGGCCCACGAGGAGAGCAATGATCTCTTCGACGCGGCGAAAGCTCTTTTGGAGTTGCGCGAGGTCGAGTGTTTCCCTGGGTTCGTAGACGAGCCAATTCGTCTGTCGAATGTGGGCACTCGCGACGAGGCTGTGAAACAGCCTAATGGGAGAGTTGCCGAGGACCAAATTCTCGATAGAGACCTTTGCCCGCGTTGTCTCGTAATCGATCTCGACCCTGTCGTACTTCACAGTGAATTCGACCTGGTTACCACAGTAGACCTCTTCGCCAAGGTCGATCGCTTCGAGCTTAAGCCATTCTTCCAGCCCTTCCAGCTCGATTCGGAGTGCAGAAAAACGATCCAGATCAAAATTAGAAGGGAAGTCATGATCGTTTCTGAAACAGAACCCGGCCTCATAGCTCTGACGCGCAGGCTCGTTTGCCAGAGAGAAGTCCGTTCTCAGAAGCTCTTGCAGCAAGACGTACCCGGCGTCGCCAGATTCCCCGAGACGGCCAATGATCCGCTTTTCTGGGGCCAACCAACGCGAGGCGTCCCACCCCCAGCTCACGGCGGGATTTTCGAGCCACAAAGGGCCTTCCAACTGCAGGATGATCTGGCCCTCGTCACTGACTTTCAGTAGTCCATGAACCGAATTTTCGAGCGAAGAGGTCTGCCCCTGTTCGCCGAACCACCAAAACTGACCACGTTCTTCAATCACGTTCGCCAATTCACTTCTCCCATATCCGATCGCACGGCCGCGCAACCCGCGTGATGATCATATTCTGAGAGCTACCTCAAAACCCCGGCTAACGACGTCAAGCGGCGAACTCGCCCTGATGAGCGCTTTCGGCCTGATGGTTTCAGGAGATCCGTTTAGAGTTGGTATGAACGCCTTTCATCCGTTCACGGAGATTACATGACCACTCCGAATTCAGAGTCCGACCTTCTCTTACCCTTCGAACAGAAAGCAGTACCGGAACACTATCGTCCTTACTACGCAATCAAGAGGAACAACTTCTTCGCGAGCATACAAGGGGCACCCGACCTTTGGCGCTATTTCCAACTGCTCGACAAAATCCTTTTGACCGAATTTCAGGACATGGGAACGGCTCACGATCCCAACAGTATGTTTCCGCTTGCGTTGTACTTCAACGCGCACGCCAAGATTCGGATCAGTATGGAGCTAGCTTTCGCAAAATGTATGGAAGAGGCCAGGTCCATTTTGCGGGACGCAATCGAGACCGCTGTCTTTGCGCATTACATGCATGGCGATCCCAATCTTCAAAAGATTTGGCTCAGCAAGGACGATGGTCCACAAGCAGCCAAAGACTTCAGCCTCGCTTTCGAAAAGGACAAAAAGATCAAGCTGTTCAAAGGACTACCGGAATTGTATGAGAACTGGGGCCGCCTTTCCGAGACTGGCGCGCACTCAACGCCGCAGGCGGTTGTAAACCGATTCAAGATTACCGAAACGGCCAAAGATATCCATTACCAAATGAACTATACCGGGGTCGAAGATCGTCAATGGGAGCCGGAGACATTCACTCTGCTCCTCACGGTCTCGATGCTAGAGAAACTCGCATTTAGAGACTATGAAACCCGGTTACAGTTTGACACGGAGCTTGTTCAGAATCGAGGATTGGCCGACAAAATGAAAGAAAAGCTGCGGCGAGACATCATAAGAAAGCACAACATCCCGCCGCCCTCAAAGAGGCCGTAGGGATCGATCCGTGTGTGCATTTCGTTCGGTTGTGACCCGCAATATCTCACGCTGCGATCCTAGTGCGACGGCGCTAAAGGATTGGCAACGATGCGACGAGCTGTGCGCAGAGGTGGTGTTCTCGCTGATAAGGATCAGCGGCCAGAAGTTGCTCTTCCGGCGACAGATCGTTTAGGAACGCGAACCCTTGAACGCAGTCGCGGGTGATTCTTTCTTTATCGATCTCCGTGGTTCCACATATGAGCTGACGAAGGTCGTCCCAATCAGAGTCATTGCCGTCAACAAACTTGCCATTCAGTCTGGCTGGATCGAACCCCGATTTATACCATTTCTCCGTAACTTACAGATTCTAAAAGTGGCTCGAACGGCTCAAATGGCCTGAAAAGCGATTCCGCGGTACAAATCTGCCAAAGGGCCTGTGATCGGATTCCGCTGCCTCCCTCATTCCGCCCTGACGCGGGCGGATGTTCCGCCGCTTACCGCATCGTCCTTACTGAGGTAGTGCATGCCCCCTGCCGGTTGGAACAAGTTATCCGCTGCGCGTATGCTCGCCTCAGGGTAACCGAAAACACCTCGGTGAACCATAGGAAATGGAAGTGAACAGCCGCAATCCGATTTTCATTTTGCCGGAGTATTCCCGCGCGCAGTTCCAGTTTTTTTCCGACGCCGTGCGCAGGATGATGGCGGCCAAGGATGAACTGTATGGGAGTATCCCCGTCGCCGAACCCAGCGAAGTCCTGCCGGTAACCCAGAATACGATGCCATCCGGCGAAGTTGTGCAGAATCAGCCGCTCCAGATGAAGGCGACCGTAGTCTTTCAATGGGACGATATCCGTACTTGTAACCTTGAGGCGCTTGCTGAGCAGGTCAACAACGCGGCCGAAGAGCGGCTGGCTCAGGTGATGCCTCACTTTTTTGACGTATTTCATCGCACCTGCGACGCGGCGGGCACAGGTGCGGATGCCGGCGGCCGGCCTTTCAGCTTTGAACTCTACCTGGAAGGACTCGAACGAATGGAGCTCCGATTTGATCGGGAAGGCAAGCCAGAGATGCCGACATTGATCGTGGCTCCCTCAATTGCCGAACATCTCCGTTCTCTGCCGCCCATCACGCCCGCCCAGCAGAAAGCGCTGGATGAATTGATTGAAAGGAAGCGCACGGAATTCAATGCTCGCCGCCGCCATCGGAAACTACGTTGACTCCCTCACAGAACGGGAGTTCGACACGCCCTTCATTGCCCTGCTTCGACTTCATGGGTTCACCGATATTCATTTTCTGCACGGCTCCTTTGAGTTTGGCAAGGATTTTATTGCGAAGCGGAAAGAGGATGGAGTCGAGTACCAGTACGCCTTTCAGACCAAGGCAGGCGATCTCGGCTTGTCCGACTGGAGGGCATGCCGGGGACAAATAGACATGCTCCGCACCAACGCCCTCGCACATCCGAATTTCGACAAAACGATGCGCAGGAAAGCCCGCTTCGTCACCACAGGAAGACTAGTCGGCGGCGCCGCGTTGGATGCTCAAGAGTATCGAGAACATCTGGCACAACTCAAGGAGAGCGATTTTATTACCTGGGACAGAGACACACTGGTAGAGATGCTGGCGGTCGATCCCGTCAGCCTCAGTGGCTCCCCGCTCTCCCTGCTGCAGATTTTGGGAACCGAAGGAAAGGATCTCAACTTCGATGTTCTCGAAGTTCATTCGAGAGGATGGATTCGGTCCGGAAGCAGTCCATCGAATCTGCGCGATTCACTCGAAGCCGCCGTGATCGCCAGCCACTGCCGCAAACAGAGGCGGATCGATCTTGCCGGCTACGTCGCTTTGATGTCGCTGCGGTCAACGTTCGCGACGGTTCACGGAACAACCCTCCTTCCGGAGACCGCAGCAGTGGCAATCGACACCGCGAGAGCGCTGTTCCGTTACTACGCTACTCAGCTATGGGAGTCCTGCCGTGGCAGATTCCTTCAACCGGACGAACTGATTCAGGAGGATCACACACCTGCCGGTTTCCTCACTTATCCGGTACGATGCCTCACGCTGCTCGAAATAATCGCATTGCTCGCACTGCTCATGGAGACCGCAGATCCGATTCTAAGCGAAACAATCGCAGAGTATTTGACTCAATTTGTGCAGGCGAATGCTGGCGTAGCGCATCCCATTTCGGATCGTTGGGCAATTTCCCTGGCGCCCGTTACGTTGCTGCTCCGACGACACGGAAAGGCCGATGTCGTTCACTCTTTCCTGCTGTCTGCAGTAGCCTGGATTGCCGATCGATATGACGAAGGGAATCTGGGTCTGGCCGGACCGTATTCTTCGCCAACGGAAGAAGCAAACCGACTCTTGGGGCCGCCCTTCGAACACGTCCCGTTGCGGCGGAGATCGGAGAGCTATGCGGCTTCGCTGATTCTCGATCTGGCAAGCGTTCTCGAAGATCAGCAGCTCTACGACGCGGCAAGAAACGAGTTCCTTGCGGTGGACATCGCTCTTCCGGTCATGGAGGTGGACGACGATCTCAGCCAATTTGGACGGCATCTGGGCGAGCCGCGATTTGAACCCAACATGCCATACGATGAATGCTGGACTCCTCAAGAGAATTGGAAGACTGCCCCTCACCACAAGCGTGGAGCCACGATGTTTTTCCCCGAGCAAGTCGGTACGGCATGGGATCAGCTCGCGTTGAGCTGCGTCCTGAGAGACCGGCATTTTCTTTACAGTTGGCGTCGAATTCTAGGCAAAGGGGCTTCACCGTCAGCCTGAAACCCGTCTAAGCGTGTAAGTTTGCTTAACGCGCTTAGAAAACTTCATAGGGCGCTGACTTGTATGAAGTGCATCGAGATTGGAACCTCTCGCTCAAATCCCTTCACTAAGGCTATTCCGTCGTGGTCCTCTGTAGGAAGTTCACGATCCATTTCCAGCGCAAAGGAATTCTAGATGACAATTCAGGTTGGAATGCTTGGGACGGATGGCATCGTGCTTGCGGGTGATACCCGAGTATTCCGTAACCCATTGACGGGTGTTCAGGCTCCGTGGCAATACTACCAGGGGCCGAAGATACGAATAAGCAATAGTGGCCGAATCGCGGTTAGCTGCGCCCATGACATGCAAACAGCACATGACGTGGCCGATGCTGTATTCGCTGAAATGACTCACGGGGATCATCCTAGCTGCGAACGTGAAATAAAGGAAATCGGCAGTACTGCGGCAAACGGTAGAAACATTGAATGTATCATTGCGTTCGCCGATCCATTGCCATGCTTGTATCTATTCCAATACATCAATGGTGGAAATGACATTGAATGTCAAAGAATCATCAGTTGCGTCCCTGCCGGAGACACCAGGAATCCAGCGGTATTTTGGGGAATGAGATACTACCAGATGTTGCCTGTCGATCAACTGAAGCATTTGGCCGCCTGTATGGTTGTAGCGGCAGGCGAACTTAACAATGGCACGATTGGTGGATTTGAGATTGTATTCTGCACTAGCGAAGGGTGTCAGCGCTTGCCGGAGGAATCGGCGCGTGCATTGGAGTCGAGTGCAAAGGAGAAGATCAGGCGCATCGGTGAGTTTATCGGATTATGAAAGCCCCGACAATTTGAGCAACTCTCCCATTGCCGCAACCGGGCGAGGAGTTTGCGCCTCCCCGTTGTCGAACAGGGATTTCCAATGAACGATTGTGACAATCTTCCCCTTGAGGAAGACGGAGTACCAAACTGGCTGGAGGCACCCGCTTCCACTACCCCTCGTGAGCTGCCGACCGTAACGCGGCTTCAAGCCCTCCCACTCTACAGTCTTCAGTGGGAAAACTTTGAACGTCTTTGCCTGAAATACGCACGCGACCACGGAATAGTTGTGAGAAGTCAGCTGTATGGAGTTAAAGGTCAAGCACAACACGGAATTGATCTCTATTTAAGGCACTCAGATCCCCCTCGCTATGAGGTCTACCAGTGCAAGAAGGTCGAAGAGTTCACTCCAACAATCATCAGTGAAGCGGTAGAGAGATTTGTCAAAGGGACTTGGCACGACCGAGCAAGCGCCTTCCGGATTATGACTTCGCACCCTATAGAAGACACGAAAATCGCCGAAGCCATCGAGTCCGCAGGCAAGAAATTAGAAGAGCAGAGCATCAAGTTCGAGGTTCTGGGCGAAGCACAGATCTCGGATTGGCTGAAAGATAAGCCCCGGATCGTTGACGATTTCTTCGGCCGACCGTGGGTGGAGCCATTTTGTGGTTCGGGCGCCCTCAAGGAAATCGATAAGCGACACCTCCCAAACGGAGATGGTGACATTTGGAGTCCAGTCACATTCGATGATCAGAGGGATTTGGGACCTGCGATCATGGGGAGACCCTTGGGCCCGGCAGATGCAGCTGCCTGTCCACGTTTGTATGAAGTGGATCCTCTGCTACGTCAGCTCCGCAGCGCCTACTCTGCGCGCCTCACTGGGGAACCTGGAGCAGGAAAGTCTGTCTGTGCCTACCAAGTGGCCCTAGAAATGGTGAAGGATGGCTGGAAGGTATTCCGGCTCAGCGACGCAAGCAAAGATGTTCCGGAAATTGCTCCGGTCCGAAACGGTGAAAGAACTCTATTCCTGATCGATGACGCGCATTTGATGCCAGAGAATGTACTCAAATTGGCAGAAGAAAAGACCCACCCCTCTGCCGTTCTGCTATCGATGCATACTGCGTCTCACCATCTTCCCAACATCCGAGGAGCAACGTCGATCGACTCAAGAAGAGCCGTGACTACAATCGCTAGGTCCCTCCGCACCACGCACCTCGCGGAAACGCTCAGACTTGTGCACATTTCCGACAATATGGTCGGAGAACGAGCCGGCGATGAACCTATCGAAAGGCGAATCGATCACGCCGAAGACAAAGCAGATTTTCCATGGCAATTCTGTTTCATTCTTGGTGGGGGATGGCGTCGCGCGGGTTCCGCCGCCGACAATGCTCGCATGGCGGGTGCAGATACAGTACTTGCTTGCGCTGCAATCAATCAGATCGCCTCGGGTGACGCAAAAACAAGCAGGGCGCGAATTCTTGAGTGCCTGCGTCCAGCAAACTTAGATATCAGCTCGGTAGATCGTTTCATCGAGTGGCTCCTGTCGCAGCGACTCCTGATTGCGGCAGATGATCTCCGTTGCCCACATCAGCGCTTTGCATCTGTCGTACTCAAGCAGGTTTTGTCGGGGCAGACTCCGGAGGGTCGCCGAACGGTCGGGCGACTTCTCGAAGGCGCAGTATCCGACAGATCATATCCCCTAGCAGGTCTGCGCAGCCTTCTTCATGAGATCCGGTTTAGTGGGTTGTATCAAAGGCAGTTTACTGCGCTTATTTCGCCAGCATCGCTCGAGATTTTGACGAGCCGATGCTGGGAGTCCACTACTCCACAAGATCGAAACCTCTCGTGCCTCGTTGCGACTGAATTGGAGGCTTACCTTCCTGACTGGCGGCAATCTATCATTCGCGACCATCTTCATTTGCTTGCGGGATGGATCTCCGATCCAGTAGCCCCGAGCGGATACGGGCTAGGACACCTTTTAAACCACTTGAGAAATACGGATCAGGAGACTCTGGCTTCTCTGGTCTCGCTCTCCAACCCTTCCTCGGTCGCGACAGCTGTATCCTCCATGAGCGTCGAAGACACGTACAGCTTGGCTGAAATGTTACGCAGCATCGCGAACCCTGGATCGAGAGAATGGGCCGATTCAGTATCTCGCGAACTAGATCAAGGCAAGCTGTTTGCACTGGCTGCAGACTGGCCCCCGTCAGAAAGTCCCTACGGGCTTGCCAAATTCTGCCAAGCGATCGGATGGTACAACGAAGCCCTTTCGCTCGATCTTGTTGAATGTTCGCTTCCTGCAATTATCCGCGGCTTTGCGAATTCCCCGACTGACACTTTCTCGGATGTAGAAGATATCCTTATGAGCGTTCTTCGGGTATTCGATCCTCTCGGCGTCTTTGTCGGAGATCTCCGCCCAGATGCCCGTCGGCTCTCCCTTGCAAGGCGTATCTGTATAGGCATTGATGCAAATACTCTTGCAAAACAGCTATCCGACACCGCCAAGCGTGATCTCCAACGGGCGGCCTTTGTACTCTCATTCCTGCATCGGGTTGCCCGCCGGAAGTTCGAAGCTGTTGTGGCGGGAATTGACTGGGATCGAGTTGACAAGACGATTGGAGATGATTGGAAAAACCTACCTCACGATCCAGAAGTCTTGGTCGGTGTCGCGTATATAGCCAATCGTGCACGATCTCGCGTGACCAGACTGATAGAGACCAACGCCCATCGAATTGACCTCTTCCCGGCTCGATTGGCAATGATGGTTCCCAACACCGCATTCCAGCACGTCGAGGCGGGAAGGAAGATCAGGCTTGTGCAGTTCGATCATGTCGATTGGCATTTTGGGCCAGGGACGCTAGCGCTATTTGCCAAGGAACGCCCAGGCCTGATCGATTCCGCCATTGCCCCATGGGAGCCAGAGATTGGCCGCGCACTATCCTATCCTCATCCAAGTTGGTATGAGGAAGCGGCTGACTTACTTTCATTACTTACTACCGCGAGCCCAGCCAGCCTGCAACGAATACTCGACAACGTAAGCACTTTGACAGCCGAGAGTGGTTGGACAGCCTCCATCACAAAGGGTGGCGGCCCAAGAAGGACCGTCAGCCTCCTCATTGAGGCAGCTAAGGACAGGCCGGACAGTGTTGGGCTTCTGGCTCGAAATCTACGGGATCGGTTTCCTAGATCATCAATTCCCGATTGAGGCGGTAGCGAAACCTGGAAACGAACCACGGTTTTGAATCAAGGATCGGCCAAGAGACCGGCCAAATATAGATTCCTCTACACTCTAGTTATTCAGTATGAAAGGCTTGCTTTAGTAAAAACATCGGCCAAAATTAGATCCTATACTCTGATAACCACGACTTCGCGAAACCGGTCGGGGAAATCGGGAAGCTCGCGTGTCCGCAAAGGTTTACACCAAACAGATGTCGCATGAAGAAGCCATGTCCGACCTGCGCCACGCACTTCAGGCGATGACTGAGGAGACGGACGGAGTCCGTCATCCCGAGCTTCTCCGTGAGTTGTCCCGTGAGCACCCGAATACCATCAAGATTATCGAGAGCCTTCACCCTCTCCGTCGCTACACATGCTTTGTGCATGCATTCGGCTTTACCGAAAGGCCACAATATGTATTGATAGCGCAGATCGGATTCAACTACGTGTATGCCAGCCCCGAATTTGCTCACTGGCTCTTCGATCAAGGCCATCTCTCCGAGATCACTGAATCGGATCTCGTTCCAGGCGATCTTGCCTTCTACTCCTCTACTGATGGCCGGTTCCGGCACGCGGCCATCTTTTTCGGCAGCGATCGATTCCAGTCCAAGTGGGGACTGGGCTATTTGTTTGAGCATCGGCTGTTCGAGGTTCCAGATTCTTACGGAAACTCTGCGCGCTTCTTCCGAGGGCTCTCGTATGCGCAAGCAATCCGTTCGTTCGTCTGCTATGCGGACTCAAAGGGTATGCACTTCAGGAATCGATCCCTCTGCGAAGATTCCCAGTAGGGTGGAAGGTCGATTCACTCTCAACCTGAGTCAGTCCACTACCGATTCAGTCTTGCGCGGCTCCCGTCGGAACAGCTTCCGTTTGTCGGAAAATTGTGGCATTTTTCTTACAGCATGACGCACCAGAGATTCACCCATGATCGGCGCGAACAGGGAGTGATAGCCGACCTCGAGAGGCATTTTTCCGGTTTCGCGGGGTTCCCCCTCGCGTGGGCCAAAGTGCCGGAGGGCCAGGACCCGCCCGACTTCCTCGCTCAGACGCCCGCCGGCACCATCGGACTCGAACTTATCGAGTGGCTGGACGGCAGCCAAATGGGACCGGCCAAGGGCCGGGAGTCCCAGCGAAAGAACATCGTTCGCGTCCTGGGCGAGAACTGGCAGAACGAATACCGGCCGCAGAATGTTAGCTTGGCCGTCGTCATCCCCATTTGGAACCTGAGAATTGTCCGTTCCGATGAAACCCAACTCCGGCAAGAATTCTTTCGCTGTATCGAAGAGGTCGACTCAGTGTGGCTCGCCAATCTCGACCGGGTTGGCTCAACGTACTACCATGCGGACTTCTCGGGCTACCCGACGTTAGCCAAGTACTTTGACGGAATACGCTATATCGGAGGTGAACAGCAGGGCTTCTGCTGGATCGACGTCGAGGAAGACGGAGGCGCGTTCGACCCATCCATTCCCATTCAGACATTGGAACAAGCGCTCGACAAGAAGCTGACGCTCTATTCGACGCCGGAAAAGCAGGTGCAAATCCAAGCTCTCGGCCTCGCCGAACTCTCGCTCCTCGTCCATGGGGGAATCAACGCCTATCGCTACAACACACCCGGCCATCCGCTCACTCTGGAGCAGATCGCATCCCGTGGGGCCGGGTTCTACGCACGGCACCCCGAGCGGCGCATCTTCAACCGCGTCTGGTTCTTCGACTCTCTCAATTCAGCCGATGATCTGAACGCATTGATTGGCCTTCCGCCGGGCTATGGTGATGTCAAATGGCTGGCGCAACTTTGGCCGGTGTTTGCCGTCGATCCAAGGTCATCGGGTCGTTAGCCCTGCATCAAGGTTTTTGCGCGCCATGGATGGGATTCGGCAATCCATCGCGGAATACGTCCCAAGACAGAAAAGCAACCTCATAAACCATTTCTCGGAGTCGGCTGCACTTTGACTATATAGAAATGCATGAGGTTCCGTATAAATGTGAACTTTATGTGCCATAATAGAGCCGTGAAACGCGATATATCCCCTTTGCCTGCCTCCCGTGCGCGCCTTGCTTCCGTGCTCCGCGCAGCTAAGGAAGTTGTCTCTGTCGATGTCGCATCAGACTCCCTCGGAATCGATCGACGCAAAGCGGCAAAGCTTTTATCACGCTGGCAAGGGCAGGGATGGCTCCGAAGGGTCGGTCACGGGCTCTATGTTCTCGTGCCCTTGGATCTCGCCGCAAGCGAACAGGTTGTCACCGATCCCTGGGTCCTAGTTCCCACACTCTTTGGTCAATGCTACATCGGCGGCTGGACAGCCGCTCACCATTGGGAGCTCACAGAGCAGCTCTTCAACGAGACCTTCGTCTTTTCCACGCGCCGCGTCACTGAAAAACACGTCGTTGCGCAAGGCGCTGCATTCTTGTTGCACAGCGTAAACCCCAAGCGCCTCTTCGGATTGAAAACTCTGTGGCGTGGTTCCACCAAGGTTGCAATTTCGGACCCTGCGCGCACCTTGGTCGATATGGTTGCGGCACCCGAGGTAGGGGGTGGAATCGATCACGTCGCGGAGTGCCTAGAAACGTACTTAAGAGGCAAAACGGCGGATCAAGGCCTGCTAATTCGTCATGCTGAGGAATTCGGCAACGGCGCCGTGTTCAAGCGACTCGGATTTCTAGCCGATGAGCGACTCGGTGACAAGCGACTCGCGGACGAATGCCGCGCAAGGCTCACGCACGGTTACGCCAAGCTTGACCCATCCCTTCGTACTACAAAATTGATTACCGCCTGGCGCCTCTGGGTGCCGGAGACCTGGAAGATCCGAGCGGCATGATCGACAAGCGCGAAATCCTCGAAGCCACGTCGGCGTTTTCACTCGGGTTGCCCAGCATAGTCGAAAAGGACTACGTCCTTGGCTGGATACTCGCGGGCATCAACGCCCATGAAGAACTCGCGGATAGCTGGGTCTTCAAAGGCGGCACTTGTCTGAAGAAATGCTACTTTGAGACCTACCGCTTCTCAGAGGACCTGGATTTCACCCTACGTGATGAAAGCCATCTCGATGAAGAATTCCTGCGTTCTGTCTTCGAGGAGGTCGTAGCCTGGGTTGCGGAGCAATCCGGATTGAACATTGCCTCCGACCAGCTCGACTTTGACATCTACGACAATCCGCGCGGCGAGCCAAATTGCCAGGCAAAGATCGGATATCGCGGGCCGGTCTCGCCGACTTCGGGCGGCTGGCCGAAGATCAAACTCGACCTCACAGCCGATGAGAAACTGGTGCTCCAGCCTGTACGACGCGAGGTGTTTCATCCTTACAGCGACAGACCCGAAGGCGGAATATGGGCCAATTGCTATGCATACGAAGAGGCTTTCGGGGAAAAACTCCGGGCGCTTGGGGAGAGGACTCGTCCCCGCGATCTTTACGATGTCGTGAACCTCTACCGGCACACGGATAGCCGCCCAACCGCTACCGTGATTCTGGACGTGCTCCGCCAGAAGTGCGAACACAAAAACATCGCGATCCCCACTTTTGCATCGCTCGTTCCCCATCGGCAAACGCTCGATGCCACTTGGTCGGACATGCTTTCCCATCAACTCCCGGTCCTCCCACCCCTTAATGATTTCTGGGATGCGCTTCCGGAAATCTTTACCTGGTTGACAAGCGGTGCAGCGGTCCCGCAACGTTCAATCCTTTACCCCAGCGCCAACGAAGTCGCGGTGCGCACGCGCGCGCTTCCGATAGGCGTTCCATCCACCTCTCGTTCGACGCTGGAGATCATCCGCTTTGCTGCGGCCAACCACTTGTGCGTAGACCTCTCTTACGACAGCAGCGTGCGGCGGATTGAGCCGTATTCGCTGCGACAAACCGCCGAAGGCTTTTTTGTGGTGCACGCAATTCGCAGCAATTCCGGCGAGCACCGTTCCTACCGAGTGGACCGGATACAGGGAGCAGCCGTAACCTCGCAGGTGTTCAATCCTCGCTATGCGGTTGAGTTGACTTCTACCGGCGCCTCAAATGTGGTGCCTTCGATAGCGATACCAAGAATGCCACGGATCGCGCGGACCGGAAGGAGCAGACCTCAAGGACCCACGTATGTCTACCGCTGCACAGCATGCGGAAAGACCTTTAACAAAAAGAAGATGGACGGAACCCTGAACGCCCACAAGAATCGCCAGGGCTATCCATGCTACGGACGATACGGGTCATACGTTCGGACCAAATATTAGAAGAAACCCCAAAGGGCGGAGGAACGATGGGAGTACATCACACTCCGAGTCAAACGAAAGCGCCAGCGGGAAGCTCACCACCCGACGGCTTCAAGCGCGTCTACTACCTCACCCCCACACAGTTCGCAATCAGCAACGTTGCGCTCCAGCGTATCAAAGTCGCTCGGTTCAGCGATCTGAATGACCCGTTTGAACTGCTTGGCGTCGATCGATCCAATGTCAAGAACCGACACGCGCTACGGAAGAAAACTGGGAAGATCAACGATGAAACAGGCTTGCTCTGCTTCAGCAAGTCATGGAGTAATCCCGTCTTATGGGGCCACTACGCCGAAAGACACACTGGCATTTGTATGGGCTTTGATGTTGCTGAAGATCACCTCCACGAAGTGATATACGAAGAATCCCTTGGGCACGTGAAGGGAGATGCCAAGACCGGCGAACTGGTGTTAACAACCAAAGAGATTGATCGACTCATGAGCACGAAGTTCAAAGACTGGGAATATGAACAAGAGATGCGGTTCTTCGTGAAGTTGAGTCGCCTGCAGGACGAAGCGGGGAAGTTCTTCTATCCCTTCTCGAAGAAACTGGTACTCCGCGAGTTGATTCTCGGACCTAAATGCGAAATCGAAATTGACGCGGTTCGTCGCCTCGTAGACAAGAACGTCACGGCACAGAAGGCTAGGCTAGCCTTTCGGAAGTTCGCTGTTGTCGTCGATAAGAAGGCATCAATAATTTAGCGCACAGATTCCAACCTACTCTGTGGATTGGAACAAAACTTCGCTGACCCCAAGCCGGTATATCCACCAATCGCTTCATGTGCTGGGCCCCTGCTAGGCGCGGTTGGCATGGCCGGGGCTCCGGAGTCCGCGGAAATCAGAAAGCTCCGCGCGGATCGGTACTCGATCAGGAAGTCCACCGGCTGCGATTGATTCGGAATGCCAGTGCCATCGCTGACCAACTCGAGTGTCACGTGCTGGCCCGATTTCGTCGCGATCAGGAGGTTCGACTGAGCAGACTGTTTGGTGATGGGCTTGACATAGACATACTCGGGCTCACCCTCGTTGTGCTCGGCCTTGAACTCACCCGGACTGCCCAGAATGACGGATGTCACCTCCTCCGGCATACGGATTGTCGACTCAAACTCCGGCCGCAGATGCAGGACCGTGATCTCTCTCGGGTTGATCGTGACTGTGGCGACACGCGCTCCAACCGTCGCGTCCGTCGCGCTGAGGCCCAGTGGAATCAAAAGTGAGATGGGAATGAACCAGCGAAGCTTCATGGCGTTGACCTCCTCGGCGGCCTCACGGCCGCATATTTGCGAATCATGAACTGCCGCCGGACCGCCAGCACGTAGGCCACAACATCTGGGTTGTGATAGTTCAATTGCTCCCTGGCGATACCATGGTCGCCCGCGTAGTAGGCTG
>CAZAQN010000079.1:0-15483 GCA_964487345.1 uncultured Occallatibacter sp.
GGGCCAACGGCAAACCGGGCTTCTGGAACATGGACAAACTGAATCTGGCTCCGCGCCTGGGGATTGCCTACGAGCCGAAACCGGGAATCGCTATTCACGCAGGTTTTGGCGTGTATTACGACCACTTCGGACAGGGCATCGTCGATTCGTTCGATCAGGCAGGCGAGTTTGGATTGGTCACGGCAAATCAAGCGCCAGTAGGCGCTGCCGATGCCGACACCGCGCCGCGCTTCTCCTCCGAGACGGCAGTGCCCACGAGCATCATCCCGTCCATCTCGGTTACAGGTGCGACTCCTGTAATTCCTGGTCCTGATCTAGCGCTCGCATGGGGCGCCGATCAGAGCATCACCAGTCCTTATTCCTACGCTTTCAACTTCAGCGTTCAGACGCAATTGCACAAGGGCCTGACCATGGAGGAGACGTATACGGGCCGGTTGGGCCGTCACATGCTGCAGATGCGCGACGTGTCCACTCCAAGCGACCTGGCCGATCCGCAAAGCGGAACCGACTACTTTACCGCAGAGAGGGAGCTGGATCAGTTGAACGACGCCAGCACCCCGATCAACGCCGTCTCACCGATTGCCTATTGGGAAGATATGTTCCCGTGGATGGCAGGCGGCGGGCTCAGTGCGACGCAGGCAATCTACAACCTTTACTTCGGGAATAACCCCGGCCCATTTGCCGGTTTCCGGGGCAATGAGTCGTCTGCACTGTTCGTACTGGATACGGTTCCCGGTGTTTCCCCGAGCAACGAACAGTTCCGCTATTTCGATCCGCAGTATTCCTCGCTTTATGTCTGGTCGTCCATGGGAACCAGCAGCTACCACGGGCTGCAGATCGCACTTCATCAGCAGACGGTGCACGGGCTGCAATTCGACGGGTATTACACATTTGCGAAATCCCTCGATCTGGGGTCAGATACCGAGCGAAGTGGACCTACGGCAACCAGCTTTGGCGGATACTCGAGCCAGATCATCAACGTTTATAACCCCAAAGGCAATCGAGGCCCCTCGGATTATGACGTGCGAAACGCCGTAAATGTCAATGTAATTGGCGCACTGCCCTTCGGGCGCGGCCGCTTCATTGGCGGCAAAGTCAATCGCCTTACGGACTTTTTCATCGGTGGATGGAACCTGACCGGACTGACCCACTGGACAAGCGGTCTTCCTTTCAGCTCGATCGACGGCCTTGGATGGAACACCGACTGGGCCGACCAGAGCTGGAATGTAGCGACGGGGCCGATTCAATCCGGCGGACATGGACACGACAGCGGCGGCCAACCCAATGCCTTCAAGGATCAGAACATTGCCATTGGCAACATTCGTCCGCCGTATGCGAGTGAAACAGGCCAGCGCAATTTCTTCAGGGGCGACGGATACTTCAGCATCGATACCGGCGCTTCCAAAATTGTTCCCATCACCGAAAGGCAGGAAGTCAAGTTCGCATGGGAGATCTTCAATGTCACTAACTCGGTGCGATTCGATCCGGCCACGATTTCCAATAACCCGTACGGTAATCCGGGTAGCTACGGCCGCTACACAGCGCTGCTGAATCAAGGAAGGCGCATGCAGGGGTCGCTACGCTTCAGTTTCTAGCGACGGCTCTGATCGGCTAACTGGCATGGGCAATCGTTGCGATTGCCCGCGCGGACTCATCCCACTTGGTTTGCTCCCAGGGAAGACATGACACAAACCAGCTACAACCCAGTACTTTCCGGGAACCCCCAATCCGCGACTGCCCAGCAATATCCGAACGGAAACCCTAACGCACCATACAACTCTCCTGGGTCAAAGAACACTGACTCGTGCGTGCCTCTCGACCATGCTGGAGAGATTGTTCACGACTACAACTGCGACGGACCTGCGCCCGGGAACATTGCGTTTCGCTGGCTCTATGGTTCCAACGTTGCAGCGATGAATCGTGATCCGCGCATCCAAGTCGTGCAGTATAACGAAGACACCTTTATCCTCCGCGAAAACGTGTGTGTGCACTGGGAAGCGCCGTTTACCTATCTACTTTTTGGCAACAAGGGAGCGCTCCTCATCGACACCGGCGCGACGCCGGAATCGGCCTGGTATCCGCTGCGAGATACGGTGGACGCGATCCTCGGTCGCTGGGCCCGGATGCGCGGAAAACAAACGGTGCCGCTCACTGTTGTCCTCACTTCGGGCGAAGACGTAGCGCAGAATCATGGATTGGTGCAGTTCGCAGGACGACGCGATACCACGTTGGCTCCCACGTCGCTCGCGGAGATGAAAAGGTTCTACAACCTAAGTTCCTCCTGGCCATCTGGTTCTAACAAGATCGATCTTGGCGACCGTATTCTCGATGTCATCCCGACTCCGGGTGCGCATAAGGATGGAGTCACCTTCTACGATCCCTACAACGATTTCCTCTTCACCGGAGATTTGCTCTTTCCAGGGAAGATCAATATTGGAAACGACAAGGATTACATCGTCTCACTTACCCGCCTGAAAGAATGGAGAGACAAGCATCCGGTCAAATGGGTAATGGGCGGCCACATCGAAATGCAATTTGTGCCGGGCAAAGCTTATCCACGCTTTGCTACCTATAAGCCCTACGAACGCTTGTTGCAGATGGAACCGGAACTCATCGACGAGGCGCTGACCTATGCGGGCGAAGTTGCCGGAAAGGAGTTGATGCTCATTCGCCCGGACTTTATCCTGCTCAACCAGGTCAGTCCCGACCAAAGAACGCAAGTCTTTCCCGCAGGCGTGCCAAACATCAACGCTCCTAGGCCCTTCTAGGCCTTTGAAGGAAGATCTCCGTTGTCGATTCCAGCCAAGGATGAATTAGATGGATCCCATGAATCGCAGAACTTTTATGGCGTTGCCGATCGCCTCTGTTTTGTTGCCTGTGGCAAATGCCATGATGCTTCCGGAGGCTGATGCTGAGCCCTCAGCAACAGGGTATCCGGCGGCTGAACAAATCGACTTTTCCACTCATGTCCCCGCACCTGGATCGTTTCCTGAAAAGTGGATATGCGGTTCGCCGTCCTGCATGGACAATCAGGATCCTCCGGTCCAGGTGCATTGGTATAACGAGCACACCGCATTTCTCCGCCAGAACAAGGCCTATAGTTACGAAGCTCCGTTTCTACATCTGTACTTCGGCAACAAGCGAATCCTCATGCTGGACCAGGGGTTTACGCAACTCCGCACCGACTGGGCGCTCCGCGACGTGGTCGATGATTGCATCGAAAAGTGGTGCATCCGCCATGGCCGTAGGTCGGAGGATATGCAGCTGCTGTTGGCGTTCAGTCATTTACACGCGGACCACTATGCCGCCATCAACCAGTTCGCCGATCGTCCCAACACCCGGTATATGGGACTCACCCATGACGAGATGGTCGGCTTCTGGGGCATGACCAACTACCCTGAAGAGCGCGTCACGCTGGATCTCGGTGGCCGCAACATTCTCATCTGGGGCAGTCCCGGCCATGTGATATCGGAATTCGCCTACTATGACACCTACACGCAGATCCTCTATACCGGGGATATGTTTTATCGAGGACGTTGCTATATTAGCTTTTGGGATAAGTGGTTCGACAGCATGAAGCGGCTCATCGCCTTCGTCGACACCCACCCAGTTACGCACGTGATTGGGTGTCATGTCGAGATCAGTCGCACCGGAGAAGACTATCCCTACGGCCTGACATATCAGCCCGACGAGGCGCCCGTGCAATTGACCGTAGCTGAACTGCGCCACGCCTTCGAGGTGGCGAAGACAATCACCAAACCCGGCATATACTTCACCGGATCGGTCTTCCTGTGCAACCAGACCCGCGGCACCACCACTATCGACAAGAATCCCTACGCATACTCGACGGGCATTTAGCGAAGAATCATTCGGGACATAGGAAGCTTCTAAGCGACCTTCACGGGCTCCATTCAGAGCTCTACTTAGGCTGGCTCGGTGTTGCGCCGGCGGGCGCAGCATTCTGCAGCGATCGTGGATGATCTTCATCCAGGGATGCGAACGGCTCCGGCGTCAGATGGCCGCGATGGCAAGTGCCGCATGTTATCGGGAGACCGGAGCTTTCGATCTTACTAAGGTAGTTCACGTTGATGTTCTCAGTCATGGCGTACATCAAGCGAGCCGTAACCTTCTCAGGCTTGGAGTCGTCCGCATAGTTGAGCCTCGGACGGCCGTTGGGACCGATGTTGGTCGGATCAGCAGCATGGCAGGTGCTGCAATGTGTTCCCAGCGCGGCTTCCCATCCCTCCATGATCTCGCGAACCTGGTCCCCAGTCAGATTCTTTGGCAAGACTTTGAGATTGGTGGGCGCGGCATGTGCATGATTGGCATCGGAGGACTGCGCATGGCCGGGCGCAAGACGTGGGTCTTGCGGGGTTTGAGCAACGACAGTGACGGCGAAAAGTGCCGCAGTTAGCAGGGCAACCGCAGCCCCAGAGGGGGACAGAACAAATTCGGGCACCCAGGGGGCTTCGCCCGGTATCTTCAGGTCGCGTATTTTGATCAACTTTCATCCAAACATCGAAACCAATGTTGAGTGAATAATCTCAGAGAATATGGTCTCTTCCGTCTCAGTCGGCGTACGCCGGTTTCAAGTCCTTCGCCCTGGCCTCCAATGTCGCCAAAATCTCTTCCGTCGTCCTGCGCGCGCCTGTTTGCAAATACTCCATCGCCGCCAGCGAAGCGTTGTGCGCCTCATAGCTCGACCCGACCACGCAATCTTCAACAACACGCGTGTAGAAGTCGCTCTGATGCGCATCCACAAAGGTGTAATGCACGCACACGTCCGTGAGCCCGCCGATCAGAATCAGCGTTTCCGCCTTCAGCCCCTTCAACAGAATTGCGAGGTCTGTTCCGAAAAAAGCCGAATACCGGCGCTTACGAATGAAGTAGTCATCGGAGCGGTAGCCGATCTCGTCCGAGATATCTGTCAACGGATCGCCTTCCAGGCAATGGATCGTCTCCGAGCCGTCCAACTCGCGACCGAAGTCGACAAGATCCGGCCGGTGCGCTTCCTGGATGAAGATCACTGGGACCTGCGCCTCGCGCGCCGCAGCAATCAGCTTGCGCGCGTTGGGAATCGTCGCTCCCGTTTCGCACATATGAGGGATCGGCGGCGGGTCGCCCGGACCCGAGCCCTTCTGAATGTCTACCACGATCAGAACCGGGTTGCCAACGATCATCTCCTGACGCATTCTCACCCTCCATCGCACACAAATCCGCCACTCCAGGTATGTCCGAATTTAGCACAGGAAATTACTCGCCACGATCTCCCGCATTTCAGTTTTTCCGGCGAATAAAACACTTGAATCGCCCCGGGAACGCGCTATTTCGCTGCTATCATCGCCGGACAATCTGAAGCGTTTGACGCAGATCCGCACCGCGCATCCGCGTCGGCCTAAAGGATTCTGCCCCGATGCCAGGAAGATACAGCCCCGACGCGCCGAATCTCGCCCCCAGCGGCGTTGCGCGACGCACGTTGTTGTCGGCCTGGCGCAGAGATTGGCCACCACCGTGGATCTTCCTCCTGATGCCACTGCCTTTCGGCATCTTCAGTGGCTATGTACAAACCGCTCTGCCATGGCTGCTGCGTCGCATGGGTTATTCGGTGAACAACATCAGCGCCATCGTGGCGCTGATCCTTTCGCCCATGGCCTTTGCCTTCCTGTGGAGCCCGGTCGCCGATTTCGGCTTTCGCCGCCGCACCTGGATGTTGCTCATGTCGGCGCTCAGCGGCGTGCTGCTCGGGGCGGCCATCCTGTTGCTTGGCGCCGATATGTTGTTGGCTACGTGGCTGCTCTTTGCCGGCTATGCCGTAAGCATTTTCACAACGTCCTGTAGCGGGGGCTTGCTCGCCGCTACGCAAGCGGAGAGTGCGAAATCGCGTGCCGCGGCCTGGATGCAAGGCGGCATGCTCACCTCCTCTGCTCTCGGTGGCGCCCTGCTCTTGTATTGTTCCAAGCGACTCACTTTGCCCGCGCTGGCGGTGGGAGCAGCGCTGCTGGTCACGGCTCCGGCCGCTGTCGCGCTCACCATTCCCGAGCCGGCCCCGCTGAGCGATCTCAGAAACTTTTGGAAAACCTGCGCCACGATGGGCCGCGAAATTCGCGCCACGCTTTTCTCCATGAAATCTTTGCCAGGAATGCTGCTTTTGTTCGCGCCCGTCGGCACCGGTGCGGCGCAGAGCCTGTTTGCCGCTATGGCCAAGGATTACCACGTAGGCATGCGTGGCGTGCTGCTTTTGAACGGACTCCTTGGGGGTCTACTCAATATGGCCGGCGCTTATGTCGCGGTCATTGTCCCCGCGCACTGGGACAGGCGCATAGCCTACGCCGCGGCCGGACTCGCTTGCGCCGCGGTGGGTTCGTATCTCACCTTTGCTCCGCTCGACCCCGTCACTTATTTCACGGGCGTCGCACTCTACATGCTCACCACCGGAGCCTGCTACGGATTCTTTCTGGGCGTAGTGATGGTTACCATGGGCGACGCAGGCTTGAGTGCCAGCGGCCGCTACGCCATCCTCGTTTCGCTCGGCGATCTGCCCATCGTCTACATGACTGTGGTCGAGGGTTGGAGTTTCAAGCTTTTCGGCGTGCGCGGCGTGCCGGCAAGTGATTGCCTCGGGAATCTCCTGGTGGCCATCTGCACCGCGGTCTGGCTAGTCTTCTGCTGGAAGTCTGTGAATGCTCCCGCCGGAATCCGCGAGCAAATGAGTGAAGGGAGCCCCACTGCTTCTCTAGCAGTTCCGATTGCAATCGAGCCCGCCAGTTTTGAGTAGTTGCCCGGCCGCGCCGCGACCTCGTCTGATCTCACTCAATCGCCATGATTTCCGAGCTCCGATCACAAAGGCTTACTCGAGAATTCTGCACAGGTGGGCACGCCCAAACAATGAGCGTCTTTGCTGCGAGTTAATATTGCTTCTGGCGATCGCGCGAAGCGGCGCAATCGGTACTTCGGGAGGCACGGATTCCCAGGATGAAATCGTCAGCAACGCCGGGGTGGCAGTAATTAACAAACTCCCGGCGGGGATTAAGTGATACAGATGAAAATGGAAACGGAATCGGCCATTGCCAGGAAGGAACATTAAAAGTGACTGAATCAATGCAGCCATTGATAAGCACTCCCGACCTGCAGGCGCGAGCCTTCCCTATCCTGACCGCTGCGCAGATCGATCGCATCCGCCCGTACAGCACTGCGAGAACAGTGTGGGCCGGAGAGATCCTGTTCGAGCCGGGTGAGGTGGGAATGCCTTGCTATGTTGTGCTCTCGGGAAAGCTCGAGATTCTCATCACAAGGCTCTCCGGCGAGCACGCATTTGTGACTTTCGGTCAGGGAGCTTTCTCCGGAGAAATGGTCTTGATTTCCGGAGCCCGCTCACTCTCGCGCGGGCGCGTTGCCGAGCCAGGAGAATTCCTTGAAGTGAGTGCAGATGCCTTGCACGCGCTCATCGCAAGAGATGCCGAACTCAGCGATATTTTCATGCGCGCGTTCATCCAGCGGCGCCTCACGCTCATTGCGGAAAGCATGAGTAGCGTGGTTATCCTGGGATCGCGTCACTCAGCAAACACGCTGCGCTTGCGCGAGTTTCTCACCCGCAACGGATATCCGCACACCTATATCGATCTTGACAGTGACACGACCGCTCAGGAGCTGCTCGATCGTTTTAACCTGAAGATCGACGAAATACCCGTTGTGATTTGCAGCGAAAAGGGCGCCGTGCTGCGCAATCCCACTACGCAGGGGCTGGCTCAATGTCTGGGATTCGGGGGCACGGTCGATGAATCACGTATTCGTGACGTCGCCATCGTGGGGGGTGGTCCGGCTGGGCTGGCGGCGGCAGTCTACGCCGCATCCGAAGGCTTAGACGCTGTCGTGATCGAAGCCGACTTTCCCGGCGGGCAAGCGGGCGGCAGCTCGAAGATAGAGAACTACATTGGCTTCCCCACTGGCATCTCCGGCCTGGAGCTCACGGGCCGCGCAGTCGTCCAGGCAGAAAAATTCGGCGCTCAGATGATGGTGGGACAACGAGTGGTCCAGATTAACTGCGATCAGAGGCCATATCAGCTCACGCTCGAGAATGGCAGCGTTCTGCAGGCTCGCAGCATCGTCATCGCCGCTGGAGCGCAATACAACAAGCCGAACATCGCAAATCTGAAGCAGTTCGAGGGGAATGGAGTTTATTACGCAGCCACATTCATGGAATCGCAACTCTGCGGGGGAGATGAAGTCATCGTCATCGGCGGGGCCAATTCCGCCGGCCAGGCAGCAGTTTTTCTGGCAGAGACTGCCCACAAGGTCTATATGCTGGTTCGCGGAAAGACCCTTTCGGAGACCATGTCGCGCTATCTGACGCAGAGGATTACGCAGCATCCTGTGATCGAATTACATTTCGAATCTGAGCTTGTGGCTTTAGAAGGCGAGTCGCATCTGGAACGCGTCACCTGGCTCGACCGGTCGTCTGGGAAGAAATCGACGCGCGAGGTCCGGCACGTTTTCGTGATGGCGGGCGCGTCACCACACAACGACTGGTTGCGAGGCTGTGTCGCCCTGGATCAGCAGGGCTTCATTCTTACGGGACGGGACCTGGATCCGGTTCTGGCAGACGCACCGCAAAAGTGGCCTCTGGGCCGGCCGCCGCAGATGCTTGAGACGAGCTTGCCGGCAGTTTACGCGGTCGGCGACATCCGTTCCGGAAACGTCAAGCGGGTTGCGTCAGCCGTTGGCGAAGGTGCGATCTCGATCCATCTGGTACATCGCGCCCTGGCGGAGATGTAGAGTCGATAATCCCGCATCCTAGGGGAACTACAAGCTTCGCTGCGCAGATCCGGATTGCCGCGGGTGCCCGATCTGCAAGACGATCTTGCCGGGCTTGTGTGGTGCGCCCGCAAGCATACCCTGCGCCTGGCGCGCCTCCGAAAGCGGCAGGACTGACCCCACGCGCGCTCTGATTCTGCCCGTGTCAAACAATGCTGTAATCGTCTGCAGACGCGCTGTGGTCACCTCAGCATAGAAGAAAACGGCCTCTGCTGGCAGCGGCTGCGCGGAGACCGAGGTGACGAGTTTCCCTCCGGGTTTCAACGCAGCGGCGCAGCGTTGAAACGTACTACCCCCGACTGTGTCGAGGATGGCATCCACCTGCGGGAGGTCCTTCTCGAATGCGGGCTTACTCGAGTCGATGATGGATTTCACACCCAATGAACGGAGCAGGCCTTCGTCGTCGAGGTGGGCGATGGCAACGACGTGGATCCCGGCGTCTACGGCCATTTGCACGGCGTAGGCCCCGACGTTCCCGGCGGCTCCGACGACCATTACCGTTTGTCCGCGCATCGCCTGTGCATACTGGAAGAGCATTTGCCAGGCGGTCACCGCAATGACGGGAGCCGACGCTGCTTCTAAGTGATTCAGCAATTGCGGTTTGCGGGCGACCATCCCGGCCGTGGCCACGGCGAACTCGGCCTGGGCGCCACAGAACTGCGGGTTGGTGACGCCATAGACTTCGTCGGCCGGCGCGAAGTCCGTAACGCCGGGGCCGACCTTGTCGACGACACCGGAGAAGTCCGAACCGAGGGTGAGCGGAGGTTGCGGGCTGACCTTGCTCTTGCCCTCACGGATGATCGCGTCCCAGGGAGCGACGCCCGCGGCCATCACGCGCACCAGAACTTCGCCGGGGCCCGGCGACGGCACGGGCACATCCTCGACCACGACGACATCGGGCGGCCCGAAGCGATGAATTCTAGCTGCTTTCACGGCTGATTCCTTCTCACCTTTGAGGATGCCGGAGGATCTGCTAGAGACTCAGGCCTCCACTGATAATGAGTTCGTCAACGGTGAAAGCCGATTTATCCGAAATGAATCGCTTCATGCTTTGTTCAGATCCGACGGCATTTCAAGAACCACCTCAGGCTTGTCGGGAGTCGGGCCACCGCCGGAATTGAGAATGATCCACGTATTCGCCAGCTTGATGTAGCAGGGGTCCGGCTTGATCAATTTCCCGCCGAGAATTCGGACATAGAAGTCCCTCGTTTTTTCCCGATCCTTCACGGTGAGCCGCGAAAAAGCCTTTGTGTGCAATCGGCGCGTCAGACAGATTCACGCAGTGCCTCCAGCTAGTTCAGAAGCGACTCCCAGTTGGCTGGCACCCTTCCGGCGGGTCCAGGTGCGGGCTGATTTTTTGGATGCGAACGCGGTGGAGGCAACTTCACACCCTCGATCATCGCCTGCTTATCGTAATCGTAGAACCAGTCCTCGCCGGGCTCGAAGCTCGCTATGATCGGATGTCCCGTCGCCGCCGCGTGCTTCGATGCGTGTTGACTTGGAGAACTGTCACAGCATCCGATGTGCCCACACTCCGCACACCGGCGCAGATGAAACCACCAACTATTCGGTGACGCCAGACATTCCACGCACCCGTTGCCACTGGGTTTGGAAGCGAGATTGATTCCGCGGCGATCACTTTTCATCTTGATTTCACGCTTAGAGTTTCGATGTGCGACAACCGGTTCAAGGCACCAACAGAATCTTTCCGATTCCGCCCTTTTCTGCCGCTGCGTGAGCCTGGGCCGCTTGACTGAGCGGCATTTTGCGGCCGATCGGAATGACCAGCTTGCCGTCTCGCACTGCCTCGGCCATGAACTGAAGCGTCTGCCTGTCGAAATGCGAGAATACGTGCGCCACCTTTACAGACGGGTAATATGCGGCGCTCTGAGGCGCTTCCACAACCGAAGCATACACTCCTCCCGGCTTGACCTTGCCGATCAATTTCTCGGCGGTTTTTCCGCCGACCGAGTCCGCGACGGCATCGAGCGGCGCAAGACTCGCGATTGCGGTGTCGTCATCGGTTGCGACTACCTGATCGGCGCCGGCAGCCTTCGCTTGGTCCGACTGCCTGCCCAGAACCCCCGCGATCACTGTCGCCCCGCGCGCCTTTGCGGTGAATACGGCCGAACGCCCGACATTTCCCACCGCACCCACTACCATCACCCTCTGGCCAGCTTTGATTTCCGTCGCTGCGAGCAGTTGGTTGCCGGTCACGGTCACCAGTGGCAGCGCCGCCGCCTCGACTAAATCAAGGCCCTCGGGAATATCTGCCAGAACGTCCGCTTTCACCACGCAAAGTTCGGCGTACGTGTTGTCCGCCATTGCGAACACCTGGTTGCCGGCAGTAAAGGCTTCAACTCCCGGTCCAACCTCGACCACGGTCCCTGACATATCGACTCCTATGAGACTCGGGAAATGGAGGGGATAAAAATCCTTCGTCAATCCAGCACGCCGCTTGTAGTCGATCGGATTCACGCCCGCGGCGGCGACCCGCACCAGCACCTCGCCCCGACCGGGAACCGGGTCAGGGTACTCCTCGAACTTCAGCACTTCCGGGCCACCATATTCATGGACAACAATTGCTTTCATGACTCATCTCCAAGTTGGACAAGCTGGCATTAACGGACAGTTGGATGAAAGAACGGGATTCCTCGCCCGGTCGCGTTTCGTCCCCCTGATCGCCTACCGAGGCTCAAATTCGTTCCCTCTGCGAGAGCCTCGAGAAAGAGGCCACACGTCCCGATCACCCACTGTGAGCTCGAAGATCCATGCCCACGTTCGCATCATCTGCTATTAAGCCAGAAGTGAAATGAAGAATCTATTGGACGATGGTATCGGCCGACACTTTCGCAGTCGATGCAGCGGCCAAAGAGTGGAAGAACCCGAAATTCATAAGCTTTTTGGTAAGCCCGCGGCATCGTAGGTCTATGCTGCAAAGCAGGTCATCCTCGCGTGATGGCGAAGTCTTGAGTTGTAGGAGGACAGAATGGCTGGCACTACTGAAGTTTCGGCTGACATCCTGGCGCCACTAAGCCCTGACGAGCTGCGAAAGATCGATGCTTACTGGCATGCCTGCAATTATCTAGCGGCAGGAATGATCTATCTCCGCGCGAATCCTCTGCTTCGCGAGCCCTTGAGGCCGGAGCACATCAAGAATCGGCTTCTTGGTCATTGGGGGTCGGATCCGGGACAGTCTTTGATTTGGATTCATCTGAACCGCCTCATCAAGAAATATGACCTGAATGTGATGTACATCGCGGGCCCGGGTCACGGCGCGCCCGCCACGCTGGCCAACTGCTACCTCGAAGGCTACTATTCCGAGATCTATCCCGACAAGAGTCGCGACGAAGCCGGCATGCTCAAGTTTTTTCAGCAGTTTTCGTTTCCTGGCGGAATCGGCTCGCACTGCACGCCGGAAACGCCCGGTTCGATTCACGAAGGCGGCGAGCTGGGCTATTCCATCTCTCATGCATACGGCGCCGCTTTCGACAATCCGGATCTCATCGTGGCCGTCACTGTAGGAGACGGGGAAGCCGAGACCGGTCCGCTTGCCACCTCCTGGCATTCGAATAAGTTCTTAAATCCCATTCGCGATGGGGCTGTCCTGCCGGTGTTGCACCTCAACGGCTACAAGATCTCGAATCCCACGGTCCTTGCGCGCATTCCGCGCGAAGAACTGGAGGCGTTGCTGATCGGATACGGCCACAAACCCTTTCTCGTCGAGGGTGATGACCCGTCTGCGATGCATCAGAAAATGGCTTCGACCCTGGAGCAATGCATCCTGGAAATTCGCTCGATCCAGCAGCGCGCCCGCTCAACCGGCGATGCCACGCGCCCCCGCTGGCCCATGATCGTACTTCGCTCTCCCAAGGGATGGACGGGACCGAAGGTCGTAGACGGCCACAAAGTAGAGGGTTCGTGGCGGGCTCACCAGGTCCCCGTGTCCGACCCAGTCACGAACGAGAAGCATCTGAATCTCGTCGAAGACTGGCTGCGCAGCTACAAACCCGAAGAGTTATTCGACGCCGACGGAAGGCTCATCGCAGAGCTGCAGGATCTTGCGCCTTCTGGGCCGCGCCGCATCTCCGCCAATCCTCACGCAAACGGCGGACGGCTGCGAAAAGAGCTCGAACTGCCGGACTTTCGCGACTACGCGATCGACGTAAGAGCGCCCGGTGAATCCTACGCGCTGCCCACAGACGTGCTCGCACACTTTCTCGCCGAAGTGATGCGTCGTAACATGAGTTCCTTCCGCGTGTTTGGACCCGACGAGACTGCGTCCAACAAGCTCGAAGCCATCTACGCCGCCTCAAAGAAAACCTGGTTGGCCGAATTCAGGCCAGAGGACGCCGACGGCGGCGAACTCGATGTCTCCGGCCGGGTGATGGAAATGTTGAGCGAGCACACGCTCGAAGGCTGGTTTGAAGGTTACGTTTTAACTGGCCGCCACGGGTTCCTGTCAAGTTATGAAGCTTTCATCCACATCATTGATTCCATGTTCAACCAGCACGCCAAATGGCTGGAGAAGTCCAAGATGGAGCTCGATTGGCGGGCGCCCGTACCTTCGATCAACTTGCTCATTACGTCTCTGGTGTGGCGGCAGGATCACAACGGCTTTACGCACCAAGATCCGGGCTTTCTCGACGTGGTTACAAACAAGAGTCCCGAAGTCGTGCGCATCTACTTACCGCCGGACGCGAACTGCCTGCTCAGTGTGACGGATCATTGCCTGCGCTCGCGCGATTACGTCAACGTCATCATCGCGGATAAGCGGGAGCATCTTCAGTACCTCTCCATGGAAGATGCGGTCACTCACTGCACCAAGGGCATCGGCATCTGGGACTGGGCGTCCAGCGACAACGGGGAAGACCCCGACGCGGTGATGGCGTGTGCCGGCGACATCCCGACTATGGAGTCTCTTGCGGCTGTCGCAATCTTGAAGGAGCACTTCCCCGATTTGAAGATACGATTCGTCAATGTCGTGGATCTTTTCCGCATCATGCCGGAGACCGAACACCCCCATGGGCTGTCCGATCGCGATTTCGATTCCCTCTTCACCACCGACAAGCCGGTCATCTTCAACTTCCATTCCTATGCTTCGCTCATTCACAAACTGAGTTACCGGCGCAAGAATCACGAAAACATGCATGTACGCGGGTACAAGGAAAAGGGCAGCATCAACACTCCGCTCGAACTTGCGATTCTCAATCAGATCGACCGCTTCAATTTGGCAATTGACGTCATCGACCGCGTCCCACGTCTGCGTTCCGTTGGAGCCCACGTCAAGGAATGGCTGAAGGGCCAGATCATCGCGAGCATTCACTACGCTCACACCGAAGGCATCGACAAAGAAGAAATTCGGAACTGGAAGTGGCCGAGATAGGCATGACGAACGAGTTGGCGAGTAACACGGCTGCAACTCGCGCGCGCTGCATGCCGAGTATGCAAATGATGGCATTCGCTTTGATGGCGCAGCACCAGGCGTTGTGGATACACCGATGCACCGCGATGATCCAACGCCTCGACGTTGCAGCCGACTATAATTCGAATCGAGTCAGGTCAAGCCTAACGACTTCTTATCTCGTCGCCCGCTAACGAACGGGCTGCCCTCCTCATAGAAACGCAGCAGCCGGTCCACCTCACGCGTGATGCCGATGCGCACAGTTGCGATAATGTGCGCTGTCTCTCGAACCGCAGTCCCGAGCCAAAGGGGACCATCGGCACATAGATCAACTCCGTCCAAGCGTCGGTCGATTTCCAATGCAGCCGCGAGCCGTCCCGGACCTCTCGCCAAATCTGTGAGTTTGTCGGTTTTGCGGTGGCGCTTCATCACGCTGATTCCAGCAAGCGGCTCCACGGCGCGCAACAGCACTCCCGCGCCGATTTCAGCGGACACGTTGAGCATGTAGGACGTCCCATAGATGAAGTACACATAAGCAAAACCCCTGCCCAGGAACAGCGTTTGGTTTCTGGCCGTTCGTCCACGATAACCATGGCCACTCGCATCGCCCGGTGGGTAAGCCTCTGTCTCGACAATACGACCGCTCAGCGTGCTTCGACCGATCTTGTGCACAATGGTTTTCCCGATGAGATATCTCGCCAGCTCGGCCGTATCGCTTGGCAAGCTGGCCCGCGATAGCCGCTGGACTTTATGAGCGAGATCAGGCGCGGTCTGCAATAGAAGCACATCCTCTATGTGCGGGGTACTTAATGTTGGGCGCGGCTCAACGCTTCTGGTAGGGGTGGAAGATGTAGTCCTTCGCTTTCACGGCAGTATGGCACGCATTTCCACAGTCTGACAGGCTTGTTGGATCGGCCGTGAACTTGTCCGACGCGGCGTCGTAGTTGAACACTGCGTATCCCCATCCGCCGGTCTTCGGAAATCTCTTGCTGTCCTTTTCCATGACGAAAGCCTGTTTAAAGACGTCTGGCACATCCACGGCGAATTGGGCCTCCGTACTTTTCTTCCGGCTCCACTGAAGTTTCACAATCATGGAGCCATCGGGGAAAGCCTGCCCGTTGCCAGGAACGCCGTTCTTATACGCCGCGATCATAGCCGGATTCGCGACGATTACCTTGAGTATTTCGTCTTGGCGGGCGGAAGAGACGACAGACCAGTCCTCGTATCCCCTGAAGTCGGAGAACGCGATTCCGCTCGGCGATTTCAGC
>CAZAQN010000080.1:0-12410 GCA_964487345.1 uncultured Occallatibacter sp.
CCAGTACTAATCGCCCGTTCGGCTTGTCCATAGAATTAACTCCGCGCAGTAACAATTCGCGGACGCTCTTCTAACAAGCCCTGTATGTACCAATCAATTTCGTTTCAACACTGCTTCTAAGAGCTTTTTTGGCGCCAGATTGCAGTCCGTGTTCCTGCACGGCCCGGGAGAAACAATCCGGGACAACGCAGATGTCGCGGCAGGCTGCGGGCAACCACCCGCCAAGCGCCATCAAAAGATTAAAGGCGAACCGGGGATCCTTCGCGCATTGCGCTCAGGACTTCGGCTGCGGGCTCAGACGCCCGCAAAACGCCTCAGCTTGCCGGTGAGCATACTGCGAGGGATCACCCGTTCCCATCCCGAACACGGAAGTTAAGCCTCGCTGGGCCGATGGTACTGCACGGGCGACTGTGTGGGAGATTAGGTGATCGCCGGCATTAATTTGTAAGCAAAAAAGGCTACGCCATTGCGGCGTGGCCTTTTTTGCGTTACGCGAAACGTTTGCCTGATGATGATTTTGATTCGGCCTGGCGACGAAGAGCTTTCACCATCTTCTCTGTCGCCTCTTTTTGCCCGATTTTCTTTCGTATCACCTTACGATCTTTACTCAGAATCCGATTAGCCTTCGTAGCCCAATCTCGAAACGCATTGCGTAACTCATCATTTCTGCAGAGCGCCTCTCTTTCAGGGGATGATCCGCGTTGATGATTTTCCAAGAAGGAAAGAGCGCGGTCGATCCGGTCTTTTGACTGCTTCACTCGTGTCCATTCGATCGGATCTCCCCGGTGAAGGAAGATCACGGCGCGTCTTACGAAATCAACCAGTCTTTCCCCATCGAGCGATGTCAATGTACCCACTGCTTCCACCATCAGAAGGTCATACTTCTTGTGGCTCTTCACCCTGCGCCCTACTGTCGCTGCACGCTTTTCAAGCTTTAACTTAACCTTTTCGCCAACAGTCACCGTACCGGCTTTGCGCAGACGCTTGCGAAATACGGACTTCGCAAGTTGCGCAGGTGTTATGTCGCCGACAGCAAGATCAATGTCCTGGGCGGACATCTCAGGTTTTGCTTGGACGAGAAGCTCGTCGCTCTTGCGGCGGTTCTCGCGATTAACTCGAGTCTTCTTTCGTTTCCATGTTTTTTGGGAATGTGCGAGACGAACGCATTCCGAAAGTGAAGTGATCCTTCTCGTACTCCAGCGTTTTCTTTTGTTGCGGCGACTTTTGCTCTTTTGCCATGTAAGAAGTCCTTCAAAGAGTTAGAGGAGGGCCTCGAAGCCCTTGCGGCGGATTACGTTGAGTAACGCGAGCGCTGGGCCTTTGGGCTGTTTGGTTCCGCGCTCCAGTTGCGAGACGTAGCCGCTGGTGAGATTCAGATAGCGGGCAAAAGCGGCCTGGCTCAGGTTGGCGCGCCTGCGGATGGTGCGGATTTGTTTGGGGCTGATGGGTCGGGCGGTGCTGAGGGCCTGGGGACCGAGGAGCCGAACGGTGATCTTTTCATGTTGGGCTTTGTCCATGAGGCCGGTTCGATATTGGTCGCCTGCCATCTCAAGAAGTGCCTCGGATAACTTGCTAAGCTTCTTCGCCATATTCAATCTCCTGCAAGTTGAGGGCTGGGGTCTCAATGTCAACCTTTGCAGGACTCGCGGTAAGCCAGTTTTCTGCAACGTCCCGAAGAACCATCAACTCATTCTGACTAATATTCTCCCTTTCGTTCTTTGGGAACCCCCAGGGCAATTGCATCAACATGCCATACGCTGACTAAAGTCTTCGCCGCGCCACCTACGGGGCGCGAAAGGGCGATCTGGATGCTGTCCCAGGACCGCGCTCCGCTTGTCCTGGGCTATTTTCCTATCTTCCCTCCGGGAAGACCACAGCGATCAGACCCGGTTAGGGTGTTCCGAAGAGGCTGGAGATTGCTTCGCGCAGACTTTTGTCAGCAATCCCTTCTTGCCTCGCGAACCGAGCAAACCATCTGGTTTTGAAGACGCGTATGGCGCTTCTCTAACACTATGAACTATAGCACAGGGATGCATGCTTTCGGGTGTCCCTGGCATACGGGTGCAGGGCAATCGCATGAAGGACTTCCTGGGCTGATCCCGGTCTAGGACAACGTTTTGCGTCGCCCCTACGGGGCTGGCGGAAATAATTTGGACTTGCTTACCCCACGCCGAGGCGCGGGGCTAACGTCCTTAGCGCCTACGGCGCACCGCAGCGCCGACCAAATGACAGACGTTCATGCAGTCACCCTGCGTACGGGTGATTCGTCTGCGTTCATTTCAAGAGCAAAACAAAGGCCACGCCTCGCGGCGCGGCCTCTTTGTGTTTCGATGATTCCGATTGCAACCTGTTTGCCTGTTTGGTGCGTGGCGAGGTCAGATCACCGCTGTGCGGCTGCCCGTGATCAGGCGGAACAGCCATGTGAGGACGACTGCGCCGACGACGGCGATCGCGATGCTTACGATCATTCCGTGCTGGCTCACCCCGCCGAAGCCCAAGTGGCTCGAAAGGAAGCCGCCCACAACCGCCCCGATCAGCCCGATCACCATGTCCATCAGGAATCCGAACCCGGAACCCTTCATCAATTTTCCTGTAACCCAACCGGCGATGACGCCGATGACGATCCATGCAATCAACCCATGCCCACTGTCCATAGTCTTTTTCCCTCCAAGAGCTTCGATGCGGTCTCCAGCCCAGGATGTGGTAAGAACACGGAAAATTTCGTATCAGATTCGGATGCGGGCTGGGTCTGAGGATCGAATCTCGCTTGAGGAAGCTTCGTCACATGTCAAGAAGGTCGCCTTAAAAGCTGTCTAAAAAGTGTTCCGAGGCGGGCGATAAGCTGTAAGAACCCGTCCCTCAGGGGCTAAAGCCCCGATCTTTTTTCCCCTCCGTATCGGCACGGCTGAAGCCGTGCCCTTTCAAAACAGCGCGCGTTTTTATACAGGTTCTGAGAGTCCGGCGAACACTTTTCGGCTCGCAAGGGAAAGGCCACGCCTTGTGGCATGGCCTTTCCCTTTTTAGTAGTGGGTTTCAATCAAGTGGGAAGCCGCGTTGTCTATTTTGAGCCCGCGTGCGCGTGCTCGGTTTTGTGCGTTTGCGTTTGTATGTGTCCTTGTTGTGTGGTGGCCGGGGTCGTGGTCTCGAGCGCCTGCAGTAGCTGGGTGCCAATGGGGACACCGAGTCCAGTGCAGGCGTCCCATCCGAAGCCCGCTGAGAATGTGCCGTTGTTGCCGACGGTGATGTCGCGGAAGCAATTTAGGTGCTCCACGCTATAAAACGCCGGGTTCGCGAAGCCGAGACGCCGGTTGAGGTTTTGATTCAGAAGGACGATGAGGCCGGCCATCAAGGGAGCAACGGCGCTGGTGCCGCCGACAACCATTTGCTGCCCGTCGACGAGAATGTTGTAGCCGGTGTCGGGATCTGCATCGCCCGCCAGGTCGGGAATCCCACGATTGGTGTTGGTCACGTCGGCGCCTTGCCAATCGGGCCGCGTAAACACGTTGCTGAAGCCGCCTCCGGTCGCGCCTCCCTGCGCACCGTCGTTCCAGACCTGTTCGCTCTGGATGGCGTTGTTTGTGGCCATGAGGCGGGTTCCGCCTACGGCAAGCACATGTGGGGACGAGGCCGGGAAGTCCACATGAGCCTGGCCGTCGTCCACGCCATCGCTGGATCCGCTGTCGCCCGAAGCTACTGTGATGGTGATGCCGAGAAGAGCCGCCTCCTGCGCTACCTGGTCGAAGTTCACCATCGACTGCGAACTCCATGTTGACTCGGCCCCGCCCCAGCTGATGGAAACTACGCTTGGCTGACGCAGCTGGTCATGAATTGCGGTGCTCAGCGCATCCTGGAAGCCGCGCGCCGAGTTAGGAGCAAAGTACACGGCAAGCGACACACCGGGCACCACCGCTCCCGCTACTTCGATATCGAGCAGCACTTCGCCGTCCGCGCTTTGTGGTGTGGAGGGCCGGTTGTGAGCCTGGTCTACCGATACGGTCTTGACCGTCGGCGCAGTTACACCCAGGTTCTGGAAATAATCGGTGATGTCGGCTGGCCGGTACCCGCCGCCGAATTCGAGGATTCCAATGGTTTGTCCGGCGCCGGTGCCATTTGCCGGGAAGTTGTAGAGCTTGGCTACATTTTGCGGGTTGTACGATTGAGTGCCGAGGCGCGATCCAAACGCGCGATTGGCGGTGCGAAAGCGTATGTGCGGATGGACGACTGGGCGTGTGTCGAGTCCGAAGACGCCGGTAACGATGCCTGCAAGGTCTTCCTGCATCTGGATCGCGCCGGTGTGTCCGAGATAGCTCCCGTCGGGATGTTCATAGGAATTGAGCTCGACCGAGAAGGCCTTTTCCATCGCCCCTGCGGTTCCGGCCAGCGTGATTGTGCGGCGCAGCACTTCATCGCCGCGCTCCAGCATCTGGAGATTGTTTTCTTTTGCGAACTGTCTGATTTTCTCCACATGAGCCGGATCGGCTCCATAGTTGCGAGCGAAATCGGAATGACTCATGCGTTTTTCCGAACCGGTCAGCTTGGGAAGTTCTTGCCGGTGCTTGAGAATGAGCGACACTTCAATAAGCTGATGAGGGTCGATGGGGCCAACTGCACGGGCTCCCGGAAGCGCCGCGTGCTCGGAACCGCGAATTGCGATCTTTTTTGTGTTTGCCATGTTTTCTTCTCCTGTGGGTGATTCCTGGGGGCGGTTGCTCAAAGTAAGTTTTGCGAAGTGCTCCTTTACATTTGCCGAGTCGCGATCGCCCAAAGGGAATCGGACAAAGCCGGAGAGCGCCGTGGAACGCTTCGCAGTCTTGGAACGAGTTTCTTGTGGTCTGACCGGCCTCTCTTCGGAGACGCATGCATGCGTCGTCGCAGAGATATGAATCTCCCGGGCAGGCTCTTCGAAATTTGAAGGGGCGAGGAGTCGGTCCCACGCGCAGCGATGAATTGCGAACGGGACCGTCTAGCTTCTCGCGTGCGGTTTATACAGCCATTGATCCTGAGCCAACTCTGTCGCCGACGATCTCAACAGAGGTTAGAGACGATGGTTGCAATACGTTGCCTCTCCAAGGCACTCGATCATTCCCGTCGAAAACCCTCTGAGGCCTCGTTGGGATCGGCGTTCCGAAAGCGATCTATTTGGCAGTTCCGCATTGCCTTTCAAATGCGCTACGACAACAACGAACGGCGGAACCGATCGAGCCAACTATACCCCTATTTCTTGTGAATCGCTCTGTGCATATGTTTTTTGGCAGCTTTTTCTCAGGGCGAGAAATGGAGGTTCCTGCAATGCGAAGGGCCCATTGCGTTTGCCGGAATCCAACCGCAAGAATTCCCGATACTCGTCACGCTTTCCTTGACAGTCTAGGAGAGTCTCGTTATCTTTCTTCCTAGACGGTCAAGGAGAGAGCGGATGGGCCCATCCAATCAGGACAGAGCAAGCCAGGACAAAAGCAACGATGTGCTGCAGGGCACGCTCGACATGCTGATTCTGAAGGCAGTCTCGCTGGGGCCGCTGCATGGTTATGGCGTGTTGTTGCGCATTCAGCAGATCTCCGGTGAAGAGCTGGTGATCCAGCAAGGTTCGCTGTATCCGGCGCTCTATCGGTTGGAGCATCAAGGAGCCATTGCCAGTTCGTGGGGTGAGAGCGAGAACAATCGACGCGCGAAGTTCTACCGTTTGACCGCAGCGGGACGTGCGCGGTTGGAAGCCGAGACCTCGAAGTGGACTCGCATGTCGGGCATCATCAATGGAATTCTTCGTGCGAAGCCGGAGCAAGCGTAAATGCATGGAACTGGGATCAGGGAACAGTGAGGGAACAGGGAATAGGGAATAGACATCATGAAACTCAATCAATACATTGTTTGCGCTTTTGTTCAGATTCGTTCCTGGTTGCGGGCCGCCATTCATCGCGGGCGGCTTGAATCGGAAATGGAGGCTGAGCTCGCGAATCATCTCGAGGCGCGGGCAGCGGATTTGATTCGTGGTGGATGCACGCCGGACGAAGCTGAACGGCGCGCGCGGGTTGAGCTTGGTCCTGCGCTGATGCACAAGGAAGAGATGCGGGCGTCGCTAGGATTGCGCTGGGTGGATGAGTTGGGCGGCGATCTGCGCTATGCGGCCCGGATGCTGCGCAAGAGTCCTGGGTTCACGGCGATTGCGGCGACTTCGCTGGCATTGGCCATTGGTGCGAACACGACGATTTTCTCTGTGATGAAGCGGGTGTTGCTCGACCGGCTCGATGTGCCTCATGCAGAGCAGCTGCGGCTTCTTCATTGGTTGGGCGACAAGCATACAGCAGTAAGCAACGTATGGGGCATTACAGATAACATCCAGGACGGCTTGGGCGCTGCATCGTTCTCCTACCCTGTGTACGAACAGCTGCGCCGCGATAATCGGGTGCTTGAGGACCTTTTTGCTTTTAAGAACGTCGGCAGAATGAATGCGACCATCGATGGGAATGCGCAGATTCTGCAAGGCGAGCTGGTCAGCGGGAATTATTTCGAGCAGCTTCAGATTCGACCGCAATTGGGTCGTCCCATTCTTGCCTCGGACGACAAGATCGGAGCAATGCCTGTTGCGTTGGCCAGTGCCTCACTTTGGCAGCGCGCCTTCGGCTCATCACCCAATGTCGTCGGCCGCACGATCAAAGTGAACATGGTGCCGGTGATGATTATTGGCGTTACGCCGCGAGGATTCACCGGGGCGAAGAGCGTGCAGGCGGCACCGGACCTCTTTTTTCCGATGAGCACGCAGCCGCTGGTGGAACCGCGCGGGAAAAACGGTTCGCTGCTCGGAGAATCGAGCCCCGATATGTGGTGGCTCAACATTATGGGTCGTGCCAAGCCTGGTGTATCCGATGCACAGGCCCAAGCCGCATTGAACGCCTCGCTGGCGTCCGTCGTTGAGTCAACGCTAAAGCCGGGAGCGGAGGACACAATTCCACGCCTGAACTTGGCCGATGGGAGTCGCGGTTTATTTCTCTCAAAAGATATGTTCGGCAAGCCCCTCGAAGTGCTGATGGCCGTGGTCTCGCTGGTGCTGGTGCTTGCGTGCGCCAACATTGCCAGTTTGCTGCTTGCGCGCTCGACTGCGCGGCAACGAGAGATCAGCGTGCGCCTGGCGCTTGGCGCTGGTCGGGGGCGGGTGTTGCGCGGAGTACTGACCGAGAGTCTGCTGCTTTCGACACTGGGCGGAGCGCTCGGCGCGATTCTGGCGTTTGCTGGATGCAATACACTGCCGAAGCTGCTCGCCAATCCCTGGGAAGTTGAGCAAGTTGCCATTCCGTTTGACTGGCCCATGTTTGCGTTTACAGCGGCTGTCACTCTCAGCACGGGCCTGCTCTTTGGCATTGTCCCCGCATGGACGGCGACGCGGACACAGGTCGGCTCGTGCCTGAAGGCGACCTCGCAAACCACGACGCGACGCCGCAAAGGCCTGGGCGGTAAAGCCATTGTTGGATTTCAGGTGATGCTGTCGACCTTGCTGGTGGCGGGTGCGCTTCTGTTTCTTCAGAGCCTCTTCAATCTGGCGCAGGTCGATCCGGGCTTCCGCACCGATCATCTGTTGCTGTTCGCGATTCAGCAACCTGAATCGCGATACCCGGCATCAAAGGATTTGGATCTGCACCGGCGTATCGAGGAGCGGGTGCGCGCGCTCCCCGGCGTGGACGCGGTGACGTTGTCTGAAGTTGCGTACATCTCCGATAGCATGGAGAGCTCGAATTTTCTGCCCGAAGGAGAGAAGCAGGATCCCGACAAAGAGCAATCGGCATCGAACAACTCGGTGGGAGCCGGCTTCTTTCGTACGATGGGCATTCCGATCCTGGCGGGGCGCGACTTTAACACGAACGACACGGTCAATTCCCCGAAGGTCGGAATCCTAAGCGAGAGTCTCGCGCGCAATGCGTTTCCCGGACAGAATCCGATCGGGCGGCATTTTCTAGCGCATTGGCACCCCAAAGAAGGAAAGCCAGGCGATTGGATCGAAGTGGTGGGTGTTTGCGGGGATACGCGGTATTGGACGCTTAAGCAGGATCCCACGGCGATGTTTTACGAGCCGTATTTGCAGACTGCGAATCTGGACTTTGGTGCGACTTACGAGGTGCGTACGCGGCTGAAGCCGGAGAGCATCGCTCCTGCATTGCGGCTTGCCGTTCAATCCATCGATCCCGACTTGCCCTTGCAGGATGTGCGCACGCAGCAGGAGCAGATCGATGCAACAATGCAGCAGGAGCGGGTTTTCGCCGCGCTGACTGCGGGGTTTGGCGTGTTGGCGCTTTCGCTCGCATGCGTGGGTGTGTATGGGGTGATGGCCTATTCGGTTGCGCAGCGGACGAACGAAATCGGCATTCGCCTTGCGCTGGGCGCGATGCCGCGCCAGGTGCTCTCGATGGTTTTGCGGGAGGCATGGTGGCTTTCATTCGGCGGAATCGCGGTGGGAATCGGCGCGGCGCTGCTGCTGGCGAGGCTGGTCAAGTCGCTGCTCTATGGATTGCAGCCGAACGATCCGGTGGCCCTCGTCGGGGCTGGGCTGCTGCTGATTCTTGTGGGATTGTCGGCGAGTTGGATTCCAGCGCGGCGGGCGGCTGGGGTGGAGCCGATGACGGCTTTGAGGCATGAGTAAGACGGGGGACTGAGGGACCTAGGGACTAGATGCCGACCGGCAAAGCGGGCATGCTGCCGCGTGCTTTGGCTTCGGCTACTACGGCGTCGAGGTGCTCGAGTACTTCGGGGACGCTCATGGTGTAGACTTCGCGGCGGGAGTCGTAACCCTCTTCGACGAGCTGCTTCAGATAGCGGCCGGCAATTTGCGCGGCCAGCTGGTCGGTAATCATCATGCCGGTGCGTTTCTTGTGCTCCACCCAGGCGGTGCAGGGGAGCGCAATCCACATGGGATGCTTATTTACTTCGAAGCGCACATCGACCGCATCGGCGTGGCGGGTGGCGATGGCAACGATGTTCGCCTTCCATTTGCAATAGAGATCTTCGCCGCTCCAGCGGTCGGTTACGTGGAATTCCTCGTACATGGTTCTAGGCTATCTTTCCGAGGCGCTGAGAGCAAGCTGGCCGGCGACGTTTGTGGCTTGCAGGGTGCCGGGCCTGAACAGGCTGCGGAAAAAGTCAAAAGTTCCGAGAAAAAATTGTGAAATACATCCCTCAGCGGCTAAAGCCGGCGTCAATCCAATCGACTTATCGGCACGAGTAAACTCGTGCCCTTTCAAAACCGCTATTGGGGCCAGTTTTTCCGCAGCCTCTGAAGGCCCCGGTTTTTTGGTCCAGCAGTTTTCGTGAGGTTGAAACCCCACGCTCCCTCCGTCAGGGCATCGAGTCAGCAACTCCCTATTTGCTTGAGTCGTGCATTGGCAATCCGCTGCATCTTTTTTCGTCTCTGCCGATGAATCCTAGAGAGGAATCGCTCACCATGCAGGTTTCTGTGGATGTATCGGACGCAATGCGCCGCGAAGCGGAATCGCGCGGCCTGCCCATCATTGATTACGTCGAACTTCTGGTCGAAAAGGGTCGCCAGGCTATGGGGGAGGGCGCGGTCCTTTCCAGTGCGCTCGAGCGGATTCGCGCACTAAGCTCCAAAGATATTTCCTCTCGGTCTTGAGCCGGTCTCAAATTCGATCCTGAACGAACGCGTACAACCTGGACAGAGCAAGTGGACGCTCCAGTTTGCGCGCTGATAGACTAGGAGGGTTGCAGTCGCTGTGCCCCCTCCTGTAAGGACCCCGCCTGCAAGTCATTCGACGAAGGATACCAGGACTCAAAAAGGACGCTAGGACTCAGTGGACACACAAACTCGCCACGCCCTGAAGGGCGACAAATTTGCTCAGGCCACCCAAACCAGTGTGACCTGGCTCAGCGGTCACCGCTCCGGCGTTGTGCGCGGAGTGGTTACGCTTGCCGCAATTGTGATTTTGCTCGTTGGGGCAGGCGTTTTCATGTCCGTGAACTCATCTGCGGCCAATGCGGCGTTGGGGGCGGCGATCGACACCTATTCGTCCCCGTTGGCGATTCCTGGCGCACCGCCCGAGAATGGAATCTATGCCACGGCGGCTGAACGCGCGAAGGCTGCCAACCAGCAGTTCGAGGCTGTCGCAGAGAAATACGGCTGGCTGCCCGAAGGATCGAAGGCACACTATTTTGCAGGTGTGACCGACGCCGTACTGGGCCGCAGCGGCCCCGCGGAAACGGAGCTGAAGGCCGCGGCAGATGCGTGGGATCACAATCTGTCGAATCTTGCCAAGCGGGCTCTTGCCGGTCTCTATCACCAGACGAATCGCGATGCCCAAGCCATCGATCTGTACAACGCGATCATTGCGAAGCCGTCCGTAACGGTTTCTGCGGCGGTGGCGCAGCTGGATCTTGCCGATCTCTATGCGGCATCTGGAAAGCGCGATATGGCGCGCGTTCTGTGGGCCAAGGTGAAGGACTCGGACAAGGACGGTGCCGCCGGGGCGCTTGCGGCGCAGAAGCTTACTGGGCAATAAAGGCAATCAAAATTCCAGAACCGGCAGAGCTAGATTAAATTTCGAGCATTTCCCCGGTGGGCTGCGTCTGTCTTAAGGTATGAGCGCAAGCCAATCCGTATTCGCAGGTTGGATGGAGATCGCACCGAGCGCCGTGCAGGACGAGGCCCGCCAGCAAGTGGAAGAGGAAGCACTCGAGGCATTGGTCGGCCAGTACGCGTCGACCCTTTACCGTGTCGCCTTTTCCATCCTGCGCAATCCCTCCGACGCTGAAGATGCCGTGCAGGAGGCGTTTGTGCGCGTCCTGCGCCATCGCGACACTTTGGGCGAAATTCGCGACCATCGCGTGTGGCTGATCCGCATTGTGTGGAACATTGTTCTGGACCGCAAGCGCCGCGCGAAGACCCGCCCGGAAACCGACGATGTTGCCGAATTAGCACGCGTGCTTCCCGCCGCTGGCTTAAGCGCCGAGCAGCGCGCAGCAGCCGCGCAGCACCACGCGCACGTACTTTCTTGCGTCGATCGGTTACCCACGAAGGAACGCGAAGTGATGGTTCTCTCGGCGTTCGAGGAGTTGACCAGCGTGGAGATTGCTTCGGTTCTCGGGATTACCGAATCCAGCGTTCGTTCCCGGTTGTTTCGCGCGCGGAACCTGATGGCCGACCTGCTGCAACACTCGAGGAGTCTCCGATGAATTCGCATTCTCAAAAAGGCCTTGATTTGAAAACCGGCCTCGGGTCTGGGGCAGGAGCAGGCGACGCTGAAGCGACACTGCGGCTGATTGCCGGTCTATCTGCTCCCCTGGGCCTGGAAGAGCGCGTGAAAGCGGCTCTTCGTGAGGTCCCGCGCCGCGGGAGCCTCTTGCATTGGCCGGCTGGGCCGCGTTCGGCTTGGATGCAGAGCACGTGGGCGCGCGCCGCTGCGGCAGCAGCGATTGTGTTTGTAGTGGCTGGCGGGGGCTGGGAAGTTTACTCGCGCGTTCAGCCGGCGGAGCCGCCCAACGCGATCGCCCTTCCCCCGGTGGCTGCGCATGGAGGGTTCTCGAGCGCGAATGCGATTCGGACCCCGAGAACGCTGAGCGGAACCGTACTGACGCATCCGCTGGCTGTTCCGGCGAGGCCCGATGCTATCGCAGAGAAGAAGCAAGCGGACCGAGCGAAGAAGCCAGTCAAGAATGGCGAAGCGGAAGCGACGAAACCAATCGCACAGTGAGCCAACTGCGGCCGGTGTGAGTGTGGCGCCGCTTACTCCTTTGCGAAGGCGCGGATGACCAGGCTCAAAAGCGAGAGCACCGCTGCTCCCCAAAATGCCGGAACCCACCCGTAGACGGTGAAGCCCCCCACCAGATGCGACGCGAACAGGATCATGGCCGCGTTGATGACGAGCAAAAACAGGCCGAATGTGATAATCGCGATGGGAAAGGTGATCAGCTTCAGCAGAAATCCCAACGTTGCGTTGAGGAAGCCGATGACTAGCGCCGCTATCAAAGCGGCCGACAATCCGGTGACGAAAAAGCCCGGAACAATGCGCGATACGAGCAGCAGTGCGATTGCGCTGAGAAGCCAGTGAATGAGCAATCGAAACATGAGTGCTTCGCCTTTCTGTGCGCCTGCGAATAAAAACCCTGATTGTAACGGTATAGCATGTCGATGAGGAGAGGCGGCAATCGATTTCTCGTGTTGACGTGACCTTTTCGATGCGCGCCGGGTCAAAGGACGCAGGAAACCGAGCGGACTTCGTCGCAAACCAATCAATCGGGAAAAGGAATCATGCTGGCTCGAGCCATTGTTAGCTGTGTCGCGATCGGGTCGATTTCGCTTTCGGCCCTGGCGCAAGCTGCACGGCAAGTTCCGCAACCGGCGACCCCGGCGGCGAATCCTCCTCTGCCCGATATTCGCCAGCTGATGCAGGAAGTACAAAACCACCAGCGGCAAC
>CAZAQN010000080.1:12510-15442 GCA_964487345.1 uncultured Occallatibacter sp.
CCTCTGCCCGATATTCGCCAGCTGATGCAGGAAGTACAAAACCACCAGCGGCAACTCGATAAAGTTCGCGAATCCTATACCTACACTTCATTGCAGACCACGCAGGATATCGACGCCAATGGGCAGGTGAAGAAGACGGAGACGGAGGAGAACGAGGACTTCTTCGTCAACAGCCACATCATCGAGCGCACCGTGAAGAAGGACGGCCAGCCGTTGAGCGATCACGACCAGCAGAAAGAGACCGAGCGTGTAACGAAGCTGGTAGAGAAGGCGGAGAAGACGCCGCCGGGACAGCCGCTTGAAGGGCCAACCATCAGCGTCAGCCGTGTGCTGGAGATTATGGATGTACGCAATGAGCGGCGCGTGAACTTTCGCGGGCGCCCGGCCATTGTCTTCGATTTTGTGGGCCGCAAGGACGCCAAAACGCACGGTCTGGCGGAAGATGCCTCAAAGAAACTGCAAGGGACGATTTGGATCGATGAGGCCGACCATCAGGTAGCGCACCTCGAGGTCACCTTCATCGACAACTTCCACATTGCGGGCGGTCTCTTAGCCAACGTTCAAAAGGGCTCGAATTTTCACTTCGATCAGGAGTTGGTGAATCGCCCCAGCGACGAAGACCTGTCGCTGGGGACCCCGATGACTCACCCCGGCTCTGCGAGCCACCCATCGCCGGAGGCCCAGGCGAATGGCGAGCTCTGGCTGCCCACAGGCGGCGAAGGCACGATGCAGGCGCGCGTGCTTTTGCTTAAGAATCTGCGCCAGCACTTTATCGAGCGGGACTACGACTACAAACGCTTCAAGGTGGAGACGCAGCAGGCGAAGGACACGCAGGAGGCACCGGCGAAGAAGCCGTGAGCTTGGGTGAGAGACGTTGGCCGAGATAAGCTGAATTCATGTTTGCGCGCAGGCTTTCCATCCAAAGAATCGACGAACAGGGCGAACGACATGCGTGTCCGTTGCACTGGATCGACAACTTTGCCATGCGCAACTTTACCAACGATGCAATCTTCGACGACACCCTGCCGGCCGCCGACGGGCTGCTGGAGGCCGGCCACCGAGTGCCGCTTGACCGGCTTCAGCCCGCGATGGAGGATTGGTTTCGACGGAAGGGCTATTTGAAGGCGGGGGAGCAGCTGGAAGTTGCCGAACTCGCACGTTGACCCCTCGGGGGATGCGAAGAAATGTGCTGACAGCTCCCCGGAAGAAGACTAGGGTGTGTTCAGCGTGACCCAGAGGAAACCCACCTGAACAGCCGCATCTTAATGGAACGCGATCGCACCGACCCGTCATCTCGGGCTCTGTCGTCGCAAGCGCAAGCTGTTTTCGGTGCCGGCCTCGGTGCGTTGGTTCCCGCGATGTTTGGGGCAGGTTGGCTCGGTTGGGGCCTGGGGGAGGCCAAGGCGTACAACGGATTGACAGGCCCCGCGTTCGGATTCACGGAACTGTTCCTATTCGCCTGCTCGATCTACGTCCTTCGAAAAGGCCGAAGGCTCCGTAAAAAATACCCGGCCCCCCTCACCTCCATGCAGCGCGCCACTCGGAAGCGGTTCTTGCTGATCGTACTCATTGAGTTCCTTGCAATCGCCTTGGTCTCGATCCTCGCGAATCGGCTCCATCGCGCCGACCTTGCCACCGACTGGTGCGCGATGATCGTGGGGCTGCATTTTTTTCCGCTTGCCACGATCTTTCGAGCGCCTCATTTCGGCATCATCGGCGTCCTGATGACGCTTTGGTGCGCGCTCTGCTGGGTGCTGTTTCGCGCGAATGCGCTCGTAATCTCGGTCTCGCTCGGAACCGGAATCCTGCTTTGGGGCTCTTGCGTCTTCACATTGCTTCGGGCCCGAAGGATCGTCCGCTCGCTAACTGCCTCGATCTAGGCTGCCGCTTGCTGTTGTACAGCGGCGTTCGTCCACAACCGGAATTCAGCTTCGCGTCGGGCCTTCAGGCTGGCGACTTCTTGCTCGCCGCTGTGATCCCAGCGCATCAGCTCTGAAGCGGCGGCATCGTATTTGCCGGCGTTCAGGTCCTGCAGGAGGGTCGAAGGAGCGAGGCGTCCCGAGCCAAGGTTGAAGGTGAAATCGACCAACGCATCGAATTGGCCCTGCGTCAACTGCACCTTGACCAGGCTGGCGACGGCCTTTTCCGCCTCATGAACATCCCACAAGAGGATCACGTCGGCCTGAGTTTCGCAGATTCCGTCGGGATAGCATTCGGGATGCACCAGGCGGTGTCCGTAGCCAATTGTCGGCAGCCCCGCCATATCCAGATATGTCTTGCTGCGAAAACCTTCCGATTTTTTGATCAGGTCCAAACCTGCCGCGCTCAGCTTCATGCTTCCTCCCAAAAAGAAAACGCCATCCAAAGCGGATGGCATGGTTCCGGGGCTAAAGCCCCAAATCTCAATGCGCCGAATTCGTGGGGCTGAAGCCCCACGCTCCCTCCGCACTGTTTCCACGCTAGCAGGGAGCTGGAATTATTCCGCAAAAACGCGCGGAAACCTTAGTGCGTGGCTACTGGCAGGTTGCTGGAAAAGCTAGTTCACTTTCCCTCCAAACTTCTGTGGAAAAAGACGGCCCCAAAATGCCAAATGTTGCTGTACGGTCAATGGGGTCGCGTGATAGCCTTTCGCGATTGGGCAGGCCAGAAATCGAGGCCGAGGCTGGTCAAAAACCGAACAGCAGATTTATTTTCTGAAGTTTGCACGATTAGGTTTCACAGCCTGAAACACCGTTGACTGCACTAAATTTGGTGCAATTTGTAAGCCTTTCTCGGGTAAGGGTTTAGGAGCTTAAAATCCTCAAATCCCGACTCCCTTTTCGCCCTGGGTCTCCTGTTGTATCTCTTCTTAATGGTTGAGGTTACTAGTGTTGAACTAGTAAAATGGGGAGATGCTTATGAGACGAAACGCGAACAAGGTGAACGCGAAAGA
>CAZAQN010000081.1:0-15410 GCA_964487345.1 uncultured Occallatibacter sp.
TGACATTGCGAATCCGAATGCGGTAAAGGTCGTGACGGCTTTGGACGGGCGTGCGCTGTATTTTTCGCGCGCCACGATTCCCTTTGACCGGGACGCGTCGGGATTTGCGGGTTACCGGAAGCATTTGGGCATCTATGCCTATCGAAAGGCGGCGTTGGAGCGGTTTGCGGCCTTGCCGCCTGGCTGGTTTGAGCGTGTCGAGCGCTTGGAACAATTACGGCTGCTTGAAAACGGGATCAGTATTTATGTAGCCGCTGCACCGCGCGACACGATTGGCGTGGATACGGAGGAGGACTTGGTGAGGGCCGAGGCCGTCCTTCAGGGGCGGCTTTCGACGCGTCCGTTGTGGGCGACGACGTAGCCGGGAAAGAATCGGAATTACGCGCAAGAATCGGAGTGCAGGCGCATTGAACATCGTTGACCATAGCTTCATGAGTACCAATCCACAAATCGCACTTCCGGCGGTTCCGACCGCATCCCTCGATCCAGAATCCGCGTGGCAGCAGGTCATCGCGCGCGATCGCACTGCCCGCTTCTTCTACGCCGTCGCGACCACGGGCGTTTTTTGCCGGCCGAGTTGTAAGAGCCGTCGTCCGCTCCAGTCGAACGTGCGTTTCTTCGGCACAGTCGAGGAGGCACAGGCTGCGGGATTCAGGGCCTGCAAGCGCTGTCGTCCCGGCATTGCATCGAGCAGACCTTTGGATGAAGTGCGCGGTTACATCGAACGCAATCTAGACCGCCCCGTGCGGTTGGAGCAGCTGGGTCGCATCGCGAAGCTGAGCCCATTCACCGTGCAGCGGCTCTTCAAACAGGAAATGGGCGTGAGTCCTTTGCAATACCAGAAGGCGCTGCGGGCCGGCAGCCTGCGCAGCGCGTTGCGTCGAGGAGAGACGGTGACGAACGCAATTTACGAAGCCGGATTCGGCTCGTCGAGCCGTGGCTATGAAGGCGCGCAACTGGGCATGACGCCGGCGCGGTTCGCCCAGGGCGGCAAAGGCGAGAAGATTGGCTGGGCCTCCGGCCCTTCTCCCTTTGGATGGATTGTGGTGGGAAGCACAGAACGCGGGCTGTGCTGGCTCTCGCTCGCGTCGACGCGGGCCGAGGCCGAAGCCAGCCTGCGTGCCGAGTTTCCGGCAGCGGTATTGCGGCGCGATCCGTCGCTGTCACGACTTGTGGACGCAGCGCTGGTGAGCGTGCGCGACGGAGATGATCTAAGTGCAAGCCGCCGAAATAGCATCGGCTCACTCGATCTGCGCGGAACGGTCTTTCAATTGCGCGTCTGGCAGGCGCTGCGCCAAATTCCCCGCGGCGAAACGCGAAGCTACAGCCAACTAGCGCGTGAGATGGGCCACCCCAAAGCAACGCGCGCCGTTGCTCGTGCCTGTGCTTTGAATCGTGTGGCTGTGCTTGTACCGTGCCATCGCGTGGTTGGCGCCAGCGGTTCGCTCACCGGCTATCGTTGGGGAGTGGAACGCAAGCGCCAAATTCTCGAAGCCGAAAGAATCTGAAAAACACCTGGGCCCATGCCTTGAGTCAAGACGTGGGCCCAGGTTCACTTTTCACTGCCCGCGGATCGCCGCGTCAGAGCCGCGCGCCGCCCGAAGCCTTGATGAATTGGCCGGTAACCCAGTAAGAATCGTCCGAAGCAAGAAACGCGGCGATGTCCGCGATGTCTTTCGGTTGGCCGATGCGGCCGAGTGGCGTTTCAGCTTCCGTCTTCTTCTGAAAGTCGCTGCCGATAACGCCCGCAGCATGCGCGCCTTCTGTCTCAACCATGCCGGGGTTCAGCGAGTTAACGCGGATCTTCTTCGGTCCAAGCTCACCTGCCAGGGCCACGGTAATCGAGTCGAGCGCGCCCTTGGTGGCGCTGTAGACCGACGCGTTGGGAAATCCAGCCGCAGCAACCGAGCCGATATTGATGACACTGCCACCCTTGGGGTCAAAGTGCTTCACAGCCTCCTGGGTGGTGAGCAGCAAGCCGAGCACGTTCACGTTGAACTGCTTGTGGAAGTGCTCCGGCGTGACGGCTTCGAGCGCGCCAAACTCGTAAATGCCGGCGTTGTTGACCAGGATGCTGATGGGTCCAAGCTCTTGCGTGACCCTCGCAACGAGCGGCCCGATAGTGTCAGGATCGGCGACGTTTGCCTGCACGGCAATGGCTTTGCCGCCGGCCTGCTTGATTTCGGCAACCACTTTGTCTGCGCCCGCCTTGCTGCCTGAGTAGTTGACTGCGACGGCTGCGCCGCGCGCCGCGAGTTCGCGGGCGATGGCTGCGCCAATGCCTTTGGATGCGCCGGTAACCAGCGCGACTTTACCTTGAAGATTGCTCATAATCTCTGCTCCAGCCGGAATGTCATCGCTTCGACATTTCGATAACTGTCGAATTGATTAGGTCGAGGGGGAATAGGATTCAGGAGCTTTGTGGAAATTGTTCTGGAGCGTTACTTTAGCGGGAACCGCAGGAGGCTGAATTGAGCGACTGAAGGTTCTCTGCCAGTGCGTCGAGAACGCCCGGACGCAGCTTGAGATTGTGGAACTTACCCATTCGTTCGATCTCGATCAGGCCCGCCGTTTCGAGCTCCTTGATGTGATGCGAGAGGGTAGCGGGCGCGATTTTCAGCGCGGCCTGGGCCTGCGAACAGGCCAGTGGACAGTTGGCCTTGGCGATGCGCTCAAGCAATTCGAAGCGCCGTGGATCTGCAAGAGCTTTAAGGATGGCCGTGCGACGGGTGCGCGTTAGGCGCGGCGTTTTGACTGGGACTGCCGCAGTTGAATTCGTTGGAGTCATCGTTGTGTGCTCTGTCTTTGGATGCAATGGTACCGCGAATGGAGTCACTCACGCGGCTTGTGCCCCATAGCCAGCAGCGTCTGGAACTGTGGAGTTTCGGGGTCTTTATCGACGACGGATGCCTGTGCGTCGAGAAAGCCTGCGTTCGAGAGCATGGATTCGATCTCAACCTCACTAAAGCCGAGCCACTCGTCGGCATAGAGCTCGCGGGCTTCTTCAAAGCGGTGCTTCGCCAGATCGAGAACGACGATACGCCCGCCAGGACGCAGAATTCTCCAGGCCTCGCGCACGGCTCGTTCAGGATGCCCCGCGTGATGCAGGGATTGCGAGAAGAGGGCGAGATCGACAGCGCCATCGTCGATGGGGAGCTCCTCCATATCGCCGAGACGAAACTCCATGTTGACGACACCGTTGCGCACGGCTTGCTCGCGAGCAACATCGAGCATCTTTTGCGACGAATCGACGGCGATGAGATGTGTTGCTGCTTGTGCGAGAAGGAGCGCGAAGCTCCCATCGCCCGCTCCTAGATCCGCGATCACCATCGGCGGCAGCAGACGCAGAAAAGCTTCGGCGAGGCTCTTCCAGGATTTGCCCGGAACGTAGTCACGGCCGAGACGCCCAGCGACGCTGTCGAAGAAGGCGCGCATCTTATCCTGGCGCTTCTTCACTACGCGCCGCATGGCGGTGTGATCGGTCCGGGCTTCGGCAATTTCTCCCTGAGCCTTCGTTAGAATCTCCTCCAGAGGTCCGCCCCCAGCAGGGGCAAGACGGTACAGATTGCTTTTGCCAGTGCGCCGGTCCTCCACCAGACCGGCCTGCTTGAGCTGCGACAGATGAGTGGAAATCGAGCTCTGGCCCATGGTCAGGATTTCCTGCAATTCGGCCACTGAGAGTTCTTCCTCCTTTAGAAGCAGGAGGATACGGAGCCGGCTCGGCTCGGCCAGGGCACGTAACATTTTGGTGATTGACGGCATAGAGAGATTCTGCTACACATATCAATGTATCACGATATGACGATATAAGGAGCTTGTATGGCCACCCCCACCCTCGAAGTTGAGCAGTTAGCCTATAAAGTCGCAGACCTTTCGCTGGCAGAATGGGGCCGCAAGGAAATCGCGATTGCCGAGCACGAGATGCCCGGTTTGATGGCGATTCGGAACAAATACGCGGCCGCGAAGCCGCTCGCGGGTGTGCGCATCACCGGCTCGCTGCACATGACGATTCAGACCGCGGTGCTGATTGAGACGCTGACGAGCCTGGGCGCCGAAGTGCGCTGGGCTAGCTGCAACATCTTCTCGACGCAGGATCACGCGGCAGCAGCTATCGCGGCGACCGGCGTGCCCGTGTTTGCGTGGAAGGGCGAGTCACTCGAAGAGTATTGGGATTGCACCTATCTTGCGTTGAGCCACAAAGGCGGCAAGGGTCCGCAGCTTGTTGTCGACGACGGCGGTGACGTGACCCTCCTCATCCACAAGGGCTATGACCTTGAAGAGGGCGACAAGTGGGTCGATACGCCGTCGGGCAATCACGAAGAGCAGGTCATCAAGGATCTGCTGAAGAAAGTCTACGCGGAGAATCCGAAGCACTGGCACAACGTCGTGAAGGAATGGCGCGGGGTCTCTGAGGAGACGACCACCGGCGTGCACAGGCTCTACCAGATGCTGGAAAAGGGCAAACTTCTGGTTCCCGCGATCAACGTGAACGATTCGGTCACCAAGAGCAAGTTCGACAACCTCTACGGATGCCGCGAGTCGTTGGCCGATGGGATTAAGCGCGCGACCGATGTGATGGTCGCCGGCAAAGTCGCGGTGATCTGCGGCTACGGCGATGTGGGCAAGGGCTGCTCGCACTCGCTGCGCGGCATGGGAGCACGCGTAATCGTCACCGAGATTGACCCGATCAATGCGCTGCAGGCCGCGATGGAAGGCTTCGAGGTCACCACGGTTGAAGACACGCTGGGCCGCGGCGACATCTACGTTACCACCACCGGCAACGTCGACATCATCACGCTCGAGCACATGAAGCTGATGAAGGACCAGGCCATCGTGTGCAACATTGGGCACTTCGACAACGAGATCCAGATGGATCGCCTGAATGGCGAGCCCGGCGTGAAGAAGCTGAACATCAAGCCGCAGGTGGACGTCTACACGTTCCCCACCGGCAACAGCATCTTCATCCTTGCGGAAGGCCGCCTGGTGAACCTCGGTTGCGCAACGGGCCATCCGAGCTTTGTGATGTCGAACAGCTTTGCCAACCAGACCCTGGCACAGCTCGATCTGTGGAAGAACAAGGACAGCTACAAGGTGAACGTCTACACGCTGCCCAAGAAGCTGGACGAAGAAGTAGCGCGGCTGCATCTGGAAAAGATCGGCGTGAAGCTGACGACGCTGACTAAGTCCCAAGCGGACTACATCGGCGTGCCGGTGGAAGGACCGTATAAAGCCGAGTTCTATCGCTACTAAGTGAGTTCACAGTTCTTAGTTCGTAGTTCACAGTTGCCCGCCTCGCGGCCGCATTGCGAACTACGAACTTTGGACTTGCTAGCTACAGAGTAAGGGGCAATAACTAAGAACTAAGTACTCCGAACTAAGAACCGCTTGCCTATGGCTGCACCCAGTTTCTCTTTCGAGTTGTTCCCTCCGCGCAATGAAGAAGCCGCGGCCAAGTTACCGGCTGTGCTGCAGAAGCTGGCCGCGGTGCATCCCCAGTATTTCTCTGTCACACACGGGGCAGGGGGTTCAGACCAGGACGGTACGTATCAAACGCTCCTGACCGTAGTGCAACACACGGGCGTCGAAGTTGCCCCTCATCTGACGTGCATTGGTTCGACGCGGGAGAAGATCGCCACACTGCTCCAGCGCTACAAGGACGCGGGCGTCAAGCGAATTGTAGCGCTGCGCGGTGATCTGCCGGCTACGGCGTTGAGTCCGTCTGCGCCGGGTGAATTCCACTATGCCAGTGAATTGGTGACCTTCATTCGCGAGACCCACGGCGATTCATTCAAGATCGAGGTGGCGGCCTATCCGGAGGTTCACCCACAGGCGACGAGCGCCGAGGCGGACTTCAATCACTTCCGTCGCAAGGTAGAAGCGGGCGCCGACTGCGCATTGACCCAGCTCTTCTACAACGCAGATGCTTATCTGGACTTCATGGAGCGTTGCGGCAAAGCGGGAATCAGGATTCCCATCGTGCCGGGCATCATGCCCATTACCAGCTTCGCGAACATCGTGCGCTTCTGCAACGGCTGCGGGGCGGAGCTGCCGCGCTGGATTCGCCTGCGGCTCGAACAGCTACAAGATGACAAGCCGGCGCTGCTCGACTTCGGAACAAGTGTGGTCACGCGGCTGTGCGAAACGCTTTTGCGCAATGGCGCGCCCGGTCTGCACTTCTACACGATCAATCAGGCTGAGCCTACGCTGCGGCTGTGGGAGAGTTTATCTTTAACCGTTCCGGTGTAATTAGTAATCAGCGCAACTGCTTTTCCTCGCCACGACGCCTCCGACCGACGATCCTTTGCCAAATCCGCCACGACAGGCCGTGCATCAGCCGCATCTGTTCGGCTTTCAGCGCGGCGTAAGAGCGCTTGACATAGAAGTCAAACTCCGGTGGCCAGCCAATGGTTGAGCGGCGTTCTGCATAATTGCCCTCGGCCCACTTGGCCAGCACCGCTTTGTAGCCCACGACGTGCGTGACAAAATCCAGCAGGCATTGCGGCATTCGCTCTTCGACAACAAGATACGCCTTTTCGATGATGATCTTTTCGCGAATGTCATTGAGCGGCATGAAAATCGTTGTCATCCAAAGCATCCAATCCTTCATCTCCGAGTCGAGAATCGGATCGCTTTTTTCTTTGCCCTGCCGATTGAGCAGGGCGCGGTAAGCAATGTTTCCTGCTTCAGATGCGACGTAGAGCGGACCGTAAAACTCATTGAGGCGCTTGTTGACGAGCTTGAGTTTGTCGCGACGCCGTGCCAGCATGCGGGCACTGAGAAATGTCATCAGGTAGCCGGCGAAGGCCAGAATGATGGTGAGAATCGCTGCGTTCTGCAGCACGGTTGGAACCGAGAAGGACGGCAATTCCATGGCGCAAAAAGTATACGAGCGTGCGTCGCGATTCCACTGTGGCCCCGATTACCAGGGCTCCGGGGTCCTTTCAACTCTGCGATCCGGAGCTCATTTTTTGCCGCGTGCGACAGGCGCCTTTTCAGTCTCGGGGACGATCTGGATCTCGAAGATCTTCGGCCAGAGTTTGCCAGTGACAAAGAGTCGGTCGTGTGCGGAGTCATACGCGATGCCGTTGAGGACGGCTTCAGCGCTCGAATGCTGGCTCGCGGGGAGCAATCCACTGAGATCGATCCATCCGAGGACTGCACCCGTTGTCGGTGAGATCCGCGCGATGCGATCCGAGTGCCAGACATTCGCATAAATCTGGCCGTGGATGAATTCGAGCTCGTTGAGTTGATCGACTGGTTTGCCGCGATCCTTCACGGTAATACTTTTCGTCTCACGGAAAGTTGCCGGGTCATAGAAGCGAAGCGTGGCCGTTCCGTCGCTGAGGATCAGGCTCTTTGCGTCGTGCGTCAGGCCCCAACCTTCGCCGTCGTATTGGAACGAGCGCAGAAAACGGAAGGTCGCGCGGTCATACACCAGCGCCACATGCGACTGCCAGGTGAGCTGAATAAGCGTGCTGCCCCACTCGGTGAGGCCTTCAGCGAAATACCGGCTTGGGACGTCGTGGAATTTCAGAATGCGGCCGGTCTCAAGGTCTTCTTCGCGCAGTGAGGATGTGCCTTCGATGCCGGTGCTTTCGTAGAGGTGGCCGTCAACGAAGATGAGGCCCTGCGTGAAGGCCTGCTGGTCGTGCGGATAGGTGTGGACGACGCGGTAGGTATCGGCGGCGAAGGTCTGGCACGCAGCGCAGAGCAGAACCGCGGCGACGAAAACGAAACGGCGAACGGCGAGACAAAGCATCTCAGGCGATTTTAGTTGGAGCAGCGCGCTTGCCTGAAATCAGCCACCGCCGAGATAAATGAAGCGAAGCAAAAACAGCACGGCCAGAATGTAGAGAAGCCAATCCTGTTTGCGATAGTTGCCCGTAGCCAGGTGAAGGACGGCCCACGCGATGATGCCGAAGCCCAGTCCGTTGGCGATGGAGTAAGTCAGCGGAATCAGGATCAGCGTCAGGAACGCCGGCACCGCGACGAGCGGGTCGTGCCACCGAATCTCTGTAATGGTGGCCAGCATGAGCGAGCCGACGAGGATCAATGCTGGAGCGGTCGCCGCTGAAGGAACCACGCCGACGAACGGTGCGGCGCCGACAGCCGCGAGAAACAGCAGGCCCGTCACGATGGCTGTAACACCGGAGCGACCTCCGGCAGCAACGCCGGCAGTCGACTCCACGTAGCTTGTGACCGTGGACGTCCCGACCATCGAGCCAAAAACGGTCGCTGTGGCGTCGGCCAGCAGGATTCGGTTCAAGCGCGGAATCGAGTGATCGGCGGCAAGCAGGCCGGCGCGCTTGGTGACGGCGACCAGCGTGCCCAGGTTATCGAACAGATCGACGAAGAAGAAGACGAAGATGATTTCGAGCAGACCTTTGTTGAGCGCGCCGCGTATATCGAGTTTCAGGAATGTGCCGGCAAGGCTTTGAAAGCCGCCTCTGGCGGGCGTCCAATGCACAATGCCCATGGCCCAGGCGATCCCTGTGATGACAAGAACGCCGATGAGAATGGAACCGCGGACTTTCTTGATTTCAAGGGCCACCATGAGAATGAGGCCCAGCAGCGCGAGCGCCGCCGTGGGGTTGCGGATGTTGCCGAGACCGACGAGAGTAGCGGGATCGCTGACGACCAGGCCCGCATTGCGAAACCCGATGAAGGCGATGAAGAGGCCGATGCCGCTGGCGACGGCGGCGTAGAGTTCGTGTGGAATGGAACGCAGAATCATTTGGCGGATGCCGGCCGCCGTGAGAGCAAGAAAGATGACGCCTGACAGAAAAACCGCACCGAGAGCAGTCTGCCAGGGGATATGCATCTTGAGGCAGACGGTGTAGGTGAAGTACGCATTGAGGCCCATGCCCGGCGCGAGTGCGATGGGATAACGCGCGATGATGCCCATGAGAATAGAGCCGAATGCCGCCGAAAGGCACGTAGCTGCGGTTACCGCGGGCAACGGCACACCGGCTGCGGCAAGAATGGCAGGGTTGACGAGCACGATGTAGGCCATCGTCAAAAAGGTAGTGACGCCGGCCAGGATCTCGGTGCGCCAGTTGGTCCCCAGATGAGTGAATTCAAAATAGCGTTCGAGCTGTTTGAGCATAGGCGGGTGACCTTAGAAAAACATAGACATCGCTCTACGCAAAGAGATTTATGCAATGCGCCGCAGTTTGGGCGCGATTGTTTCTTGTTAGTATTGAGAATCCATGCAGCCGAACTCAGAGAATCGCCGACGCCTGACGCCCGTCCTGCGCGCCGTGATCGAAGTCGCGTTCATCGTGTTTCTCTTCTATTCAAACCTGCTGATGGGAGAATTCACGGTTGTGAATGGACAAGGAAAGAGCCTCGCCTACGCATTGAACGACATCCTCACAGGCAAGAATTTCCTGATCGCGATGATCTCGGCAGTCATTGGATATGTTGGGTTTGAAACTCTTCGCAAGAAGCTCTAGCGCGACAGCAGCCGGGCCGCATCTTTCGCAAAATAGGTGGCAATGAAATCCGCACCGGCGCGGCGAATGCCGACCAGCGATTCAAGAATGGCGCGGTCGCGATCGAGCCAGCCCTTTTCAAAAGCAGCCTGCAGCATGGAGTACTCGCCGGAGACCTGATAGGCGCCAATGGGCACGTCGACGCGTTCTCGGGCTGCGAGAATCACGTCGAGGTAAGGCATCGCGGGCTTCATCAGGATCATGTCCGCACCTTCTTCGAGATCGAGATCGATCTCGCGCAGCGCCTCGCGCAGGTTGGCGCCATCCATCTGATAGCTTCGGCGATCGCCAAATTGAGGCGCCGAATCCGCAGCTTCGCGGAAGGGACCATAGAACGCCGAGGCAAACTTGGAGGCATAGCTGAGGATTGGCGTCTCGGTGAGGCCGTTCTTGTCGAGGTTCCCACGGATGGCCGCGACACGGCCGTCCATCATGTCGCTTGGAGCCACGATGTCGGCTCCGGCACGGGCAAGGCTGGTTGCGGTGCGGGCAAGCAGCTCGAGGGAAGGATCGTTGTCGACGCTGAAGCCGTCGGGAGTGTTGATCACGACGCCGCAGTGGCCGTGGCTGGTGTACTCGCAGAGGCAGACGTCGGCGATGAGAACGAGTTTCTTTGCTGCGGCGGTTTGCTTTAGCGCGCGCAGGCCCAGCTGCACAATCCCGTCCTCGTGCCATGCCCCGGTTGCCTGCTCGTCTTTTGCATCGGGAAGGCCAAAGAGCAGCAGGCCGCCGATGCCAAGCTGTGCCACCTCTTCGGCTTCGCGCACCACTTCGTCGACGGAGAGATGGAAAACCCCGGGCATGGAGCCGATCGCACTGCGCACACCATTGCCGGGACAAAGAAACAAGGGGTAAATCAGGTCACCGGGCTCAAGCGCAGTTTCGCGAACCAGCGCGCGGAGAGGTTCTGTGCGACGCAGGCGGCGCATGCGATTCTGCGGAAAGCTCATAGGGAAATTGTAATCGCCTCTGCTTCATTCGGCCCGCAACGCATCGGTTGGATTGACCGAGGCAGCGCGTCGTGCCGGAGCGAAGCTCGCAGCGAGCGACGCCACGGCAAGCAACAGAGCCACGGATGCTAGAGTTGCCACATCCCAGGCTTGTACGCCGAAGAGCAGTTTGCGGATCAGGAGCGATGCACCCACGGAACCCACGAGCCCGATTGCGATCCCCGCGACTGTTAGCCAACCAGCCTGCCGCATGACCAGCGCATAGACCGAACTGCGCTGCGCTCCCAGAGCCATGCGAATGCCGATTTCCCGGGTTCGCTGGCTTACGGAGTACGCAATCACGCCATAGAGACCGACAACTCCCAGAAGTAAAGCGGCCGCAGCAAATCCGCCGACGAGAGAAGCCGAAAAACGATGGAGCAGTGCGGCCTGTGTTGAGGAGATCTCATCTTCCATCGCGGCTTCATCCGAGACACCGAGATTGAGATCGATCTGGTGGAGTGTGCTTACAAGAACCGGCAGCAGTGTCGCCGGGTCTTGCGACGTACGTACAGCGAGGCTAAAGGAATGGTCATGTATCTGGTTGAGAGGGAAATACTCTGTGGGAGAGATCGGCGCGTCGAGCGGTCCCTCGCGCACATCGTCGACCACACCGACAATTTCCCACTCGGAAGGCTTGCCTCCTTCGTCATCGGCGATTTTTTGGCCAAGTGGGTTTTCGCCGGGGAAAAATCTCCGGGCAAGCTCCTGATTGATGACAGCTACTCCCGGCGTCGAAGTATCGTCTGCCTCAGTGAATAGACGGCCGCGCAGCAGAGGGGCTTTGAGAGTCGACAGATAGGCCGGGCTCACGTGGCGTTCATCGACGTCGTTGTGTTCTCCGTGATAAGGCCGCGGCGGAAATTGAATGCGATCGGTAGCGCAATCGCACTCCGCGGGGAGCACACTGGTCATTCCGACCGATTCGACCCCCGCAAGGCCAGAGACGCGTCGTTCAATTTCTTGATAGAGATTCTCGACTTGAGCGTCTGTCTTGAACATCGTTCCAGGAGCGGCGACGCGCACGGTGGCGAGGTGGCCTGGGTCGAATCCCAAGGGCACATGGAGGAGACGGTAGAGGCTCTTTCCGAGCAGCCCCGCGCCCGCAAGCAGCACGACCGCTACGGCCAATTCAACAACGACGAGGTTCGCGCCCAGGGTGCGCCAAAGCCGGCTGGCCACGCCGCGATCCGCGTCAGCAAGCCCATCGCGGACTTTCTGGAAGGAGAGACGGAGCGTAGGCGTGGCGGCCAGCAACAGAGCCACGAGCAAACAGATAGCAGCGGCAAATGTGCCTGTGTGCGCGTTCAGCTGAGCCCCTTCGAGAAACGGCACGTTGTCTGCCATGTCTTTGGGAACCAGGCCGCCAAGGAGCCTCATCAGCACGGCGGCAATGGTGACGCCTGCCATGCTGCCAAGCAGGGCAAGCAAAAGGCCTTCAGTGATGAACTGTTGGACCAACCGGGCAGGTGTTGCACCAAGCGCACCGCGAACCGCAATTTCGCGCCTGCGGCTTTCAGAGCGAACGAGCAGGAGGCTGGAGACGTTGATGCACGCGATGGCCAGCAGCAAGCCGGCACCGCCAAGAAGCATGAGGAAGAGGGGCCGCACCTGGCCGACGACGACTTCGGAGAGGGGAACGACGTTGGCGCTTTCGTCGCGGCCTGGCGCAGGATATTGCTGGCGCAACTGTGCTGCGATGGCTTTCATTTCAGCAAGAGCGGCGGCCTGAGAAACGCCGTCGCGCAGTCTTCCAACTCCAAGGAAGTTGAAGAAGTTCCGTGTGCGCTCGTGCGGCGATAAGGTATTGATGGGGACCCAGAATTCGGCGTTTCCGGCCAGCGCAAAGGTGAACGTCGGCGGAAGCACGCCAATTACCGTGTAGGCCTGGTTGTCGAGATCCACCGGCTGTCCCACCAGGTTGCGACGTGCTCCAAAGCGATGGAGCCACCCGCCGTAACTGAGGATCACGACATTTGGTCCGCCAAGACGATCTTCGCCGGGATTGAAATTGCGCCCGAGGATGGGACGCACGCCGAGAGTCTGGAAGAATCCGGAACTGACTCGTTGGCCCTGAACCGGCACCGCGCCGGAACCCGTGCGCAGAAGAAATCCGGTGCCGGTATGGACGTCGAGCGAGCTGAAGGAATGGTTCATGCGTTGCCAATCTCGGAAACCTGGATACGAAAGAGGCCAAAGGAGCTGGCCCACTTGGCTCTCATTGACGGACATCAGCCGGTTGGGATTCGCGTAGGGAAGCGGTTCGAGCATTGCCGCATCAACAAAGGCAAAGATGGCCACACAAGCCCCGATGCCGAGGGCGAGCACAAGCATCGCAATGACGGAGAAACCAGGGTTCTTCACGAACTGGCGGATTGCAAAGCGGGAATCGCGCACGAGATTATCGAGCCAGACCACTCGGTTCCTCAGATAGAAGCGCTCCTGGGTTGCGCGCACGTTGCCGAAATCCACTCGCGCTTTGCGGAACGCTTCATCCTGGCTCAGGCCCTCGCTCTGCAGTTCGTCGGCCTCGAGCGCCAAGTGGGCCCGGAGCTCCTCTGCAAAATCCTCGGCGCTGCGTTTGTCTCGGAACATAATTAAGCCTCCTCGCTCCTTGGTCCAGTGTCGCCATCCAGAATCAACTCCATCGCTCGCGTCAACCGCTGCCACTCGCTTGTTTTCTCCACAAGCTGCTCTCGACCCCTCGCGGTCAGCGAGTAGAACCGCGCCTTGCGGTTGTTTTCGCTCACGCCCCACTCGGCGCTAATCCACTTCTTCTCTTCGAGTCTTTGCAGTGCCAGGTAGAGGGAACCGTGGTCGACGGAGAACACATCCTCCGACTGGCGTTGGATTAGGCGCGCCACACCCTGGCCGTGACATGGTCCAAGCCGGAGAGTCTTGAGAATGAGCAGATCCAGCGTCCCTTGCATGAGGGCGATGTGGACTTCGTTGTTTTTTGGGGTAGGCATCCGACCCAAGTGTTGCACCGTTCGGGTCGGATGTCAACCCGAAGAGCAGGGACTAGGGAATTGGAAATAGTGACTTAAAGTTGGTCGTAGAGCGTGGTGTTGCGGTAGCCGAGCAAGGTTACCAGGGTCCAGATGCCGAGGGCGGTGCCGATGGGAATCCGAATCAGGGAGAAGAATGCGGCGACGATTGCCACCACTCGACCCCATTGCGTCCGTTCCATCAGCCCCCATCCAGCGAGCAAAGCAAGCGCCGAGCGGACCAGCATAATCGACCATGCAAAATGGATCAGCGCCGGGCCGAATCCCCATCCCGGACCAAACGGTCCATGACCCCAGGGGCCGAAGCCATGATTGAGAAATGAGTTGGCAAAGGCCATCCCGGCGAAGCCAAAAGCAAGCGACAATCCACCGTAGACGAACCAGACGATGCTGAGGGCCTTGACGCGACTCGAGTAGTTCTGGAGCTGGAAATCGAAATTGGGCACCATGGGCATGGGCGCCGCCATCATGGGGCGACCACAATGAGCGCAAACCGGCTGCCCCGGCGCCAGAGCCTGACCACATCCGCTGCAAAACATCGTTGCCTCCTCCGAATTCCGTACTGAGCTTAATACGAAAGGGCGGCGACATGCGTTCCAGAAAGATTGGAGGTTTCGGGCGTGTTTCGAGCCGGGGGAGGCGTCAGCGGTTGGCGACCGTCGGACGCTGCTTCTCCCAATGCTCCTCGTGGCGGTCGTCGCGCAGCGTCAGGGAGACGATGCGGCCCTGGGAATCTCGTTCGACCGAGATGCGGATAAGGCTGATGCCATTCGGATAGTAGAGAGCGGAGAGCGACTCTGCGGCGAGTTCGGCGACTTCGCCATGAATGTTCTTCTGGAACAGCTGATCACCTTGGCGGAAGAGGGTGACGGCAAGCGCACCGTGTTCGTCGAGATAGTCGCCCGTAAAGCTGTCGAGCTGCGCTGGGGTCAGCTTGAGTGCAGGCGGATGAAGAGGAATCACGAGGCGTTCCGCGAAAGGAGGCGGCTCCTGCTTAGGATCGAGGCGATGCGATAGCAGCCAGCGAGGCAGATCGGGCTCGTTAAATGCGCGGAACCAGCAATCGTGTTTCAGGCCCTGATACACCCAGTAGCGAATGTGGCCGCCTGAGGCTTTGAGAGCTGCGAACATCAATTCGTCTTCGCGCACGGGCACGACCGGGTCGTCGCTGCCGTGAAAGGCCCAAATGGGTGTACGGCCGAGCGCATGCGCATATTCGGCAGGAAGCGTCGTGGCTTCGCGCCAGCGTTCCGGAGCATAGCTCCAGAAAATGCCGCTGGCCGCGATGGCGATGGCTGCCCATCGTTTGGGATAGGTTCGCGCCAACTCCCAAGAGCCGTAACCGCCCAACGAGAGGCCGGTGAGATAGGTGCGCGCGGTGTCGGCGTGGAACTCAATGATTTCCTGGTCGAGGGCCGCCATGGCCATCGTCATCATGTCGGGATCGGTCCAGTAATGAGCCTGGGGACACTGCGGCATCACGATGATGAAAGGCCAGCGCTCGGGGTGATCGCGGATCGCTTCAGGCAAGCCAATCTGCGTTTGCCACATGCCCTCCGCACCACGCTCGCCGCGTCCATGGAGGAAGAGGATGATGGGCCATTGCCTGCGATCGTCGCGCCGGAAGTCCTCCGGGAGATAGACCTGGAAGCGGTAGGTGACGCCGTGGAGATCGAGAGTGCGATTGAGGAAGCCGGTTTCCTGGAAGTTTTTGGGGTGAGTGAGAGCAGGACCGGACAGCGCGCTTGATCGGGGGGGCACAAGCGGCGATGCGATCAGAAGTCCAACCGCCAGTGCTCTCGCGTAGGCGTGCATACGTTTACCCATCATACGGCCATGAATCCGGATTGGCGGCACGAGTAACGAAGACCGTACCTTCGAGTTTCTTTCGTTATTCCTGACAAATTACTTACGAACGG
>CAZAQN010000082.1:0-15359 GCA_964487345.1 uncultured Occallatibacter sp.
AGACCACTCGAAATCCCTGCGGCAGTCCCTGGATGGTCTTGCGCAGAATTTCGGCTAGTTCGGCCTGGGTGTAGTTCTGCTCTGGATCGGGTGCCCAGTCGGCGAGGTCGCGTGGAACGCTCCCCTCTTCGGTCTCGACGTCCTCGTCGATCGAAACCATTCTGCCTGTGCGCCGCTTGCGCAGCCGCATCAGACTTTCGTTGACTGCAATCCGAACCAACCATGTATAAAACTTCGAGTTTCCTTGGAACTGGTCGAGCTTCTCGTACGCCTTGAGAAACGCATCCTGCATCACATCTTCGGCATCTTCGCGATTTTGCGTGATATGCTGCGCAATTCGGAAGATCTGCCGGTCGTATTTGCGGACCAGCGTATCGTACGCCGAGACATCTCCGCCGCGCACGCGCTCTACTAGCGCCACGTCGGGATGCTGCTCGTTCTCTCCTGCAATAGGTTGGATGGTTGCCATGGGAGTAAGTTTCGGAAATTCGTCCAGACGTCTCGGAGCCAGTGCGCCTAGAGGTCCCAGTCCAGTGTAACGGACGGCAGGGAGAGGAACCAAACCACCTAAACGGCTTATGAACGGTCTCTTTTTCAGGCGTGACTTCCGAGGGGCTTGCCAGCGGTTGAGGGCTGTCGCTCACGTGCAATTCGGCTTAAAGTGAATCTATGAAGTCCCCCACGTCTTCAATTCTCGCGATCAAGGGGGCCTGCATTCTTGCGGGCATTTTGGCCGCGCTATTTCTTGTCTCACCGATCGCCGCTCAAAGTACGGACTCTCCGGCAGCCCCAAAGAAACCCTCGACGTCTGCTTCGCATCGTGCGACCGGCAAGCCATCGGCGAAGACGGCGACGACTAGAAAGCCCTCCAGCCGATCGGGAGCGCATTCGGCAAGAGTAAGCGCCAGACACAAACGGCGTCCGTCTCCGCGGGCAATTCGGATCAAGCGGGCATTTGTTGCTTCCAGCGAATTGCGGCCCATGGCGCAGCAGCTTGCCACAATGCGAACTCCCGCCGCTTATGCAGGTGTCTCCAGCTACGCGCAAAAGCACACCGGCGATGCTGCGGCTGCGGCGTATCTGGCGCTCGGCCACGCCTATTTGACTGACCGTCGATTTGCTGAGGCGTCTACAAACCTTCACCAGGCGCGGCAGGCAAGCGACGTGCTCGCCGACTATGCGGATTTCCTCGCCGCGCGATCCGATCATGAAGCCGGCAATGAAGCGGCGGCGGAAGCAGTGCTACACAACTTTATTCAGAAATATCCCGAGAGCGTTTTCGATGTCGAAGCGCCGGAGCTTGAAGCGACTGTCTTGCTAGCCATGCACGACCTGGATGGAGCCCAACGCGTGCTCGCCGCGGCTGCGCACGGTGCCGCTACCGAACGGCCCGGCTATCAGCTTGCCCGAGGCCAGGTCGCATTGGCGTTGGGACAGTCCGCGGAAGCAGACCGCCTCTTCAAGGATCTTCTCTTGAGTCATCCGCTCAGCCCGGAGGCGGAGATTGCCCGGGCGCGCTTGACAGCGAGTGGCGCCGAGGAATCGTTGACCGCGACGGAGCTGCGCAGCCTGGGCGATGCCTATTACAACGCCGGCCGCTATGGGCTGGCGCAGGAGCAATATCGCGCCCTTACGCGACAAGCAGGTATATCACCTGAGGCGCGCGCCGGCTTTGCCGTTGCCGCGGTGGCGTGCGATTTGAAACTCAAGAGACTGACCGCGGCCGAGGTCGAATCTCTGCCGGACACGCAGGACGAGAATGGCGCCCGGCGAGCCTATCTGCTGATGGAACTGGCCCGGAATCGCAACGATATTGACGGGCAGCAACGCATCGTGACAGACATGGAGAGCCGCTTCCCGCAAAGTGAGTGGCTGGCCGAAGCGCTGTACTCGAGCGGCAATATGTACCTGCTATCGCGCGATTATGCGAAGGCAGTCGAGTATTACGGCTATCTGTCCGCGCATTTCCCGCAAAGTAAAAATGCTGCCGCTGCGCATTGGCGCGCGGGCTGGCTCAATTATCGGCAAGGTCTCTTCGCCGATGCGGCACACACATTCGATGAGCAGATCCATCTGTATCCCAGTGCAACCGAAACGGTGGCCGCGCTCTATTGGCGTGCACGCCTCTATGAGACGCAGGACAACAAGCCTGCTGCGGCAGCAGCGAATTATAAAGCGATTGTTCGCGCCTATCAGCATTTCTTCTATGCACAGATGGCGCGTCAGCGACTGGCGGCTTTGGGAACCTTGCAACCCGTAGCCGATCCCGAGACCGATCGCATCAACGCTCCTGAGTTGCCTCCGCTCGACGACAGCTTTCCAGAGGATAGCGAGCACCTGGCAAAGGCGCGTCTGCTGGCGAACGCTGGATTGAACGAATACATTCCGCGTGAAATTGCCGCCGACCCGGACTCCAGCTCATGGAGCGCACTGGCGGAGGCGCAAATCTATGCCTCATTTGGAGAGACGTACCGCGCTATGCGCGCCTTGAAGCGGGCGCTGCCGTATGCCGCATCTGCATCCATCAATTCCATTCCGCTGGTTTACTGGCGAATCCTGTTTCCCGAGCCGTACTGGGACACGATCAAAGCTGAATCAGCGAAGAACAACCTCGACCCCTATCTTGTGGCGTCGCTCATTCGCCAGGAGTCGGAATTTAATCCGGCTGCCGTCTCCTATGCGAATGCGTGGGGGCTCATGCAGCTCGAACCTTCAGCGGGCCGAGCCATGGCCCGCGAAGAGGGAATGACTCATTTCGAGACCTTCCAGCTTCTCGATCCGGAAACGAACATCCGTCTGGGCACGCGCTATCTGCGCCATACGCTCGATCACTTCGGTGGGGTGCAGGAGTACGCGCTAGCAGCCTACAACGCCGGCGACTCGCGCGTGATGGACTGGGAGGCCGCGGGTCCTTACCATGGCATGGATGAATTCATAGAGTCGATCCCGTTCACGCAAACGCGCGAATACGTCGAGGCGATTCTGCGCAACATTGAGACCTATCGAGCGATTGACTCCGTTGCCGAGACCAAGGGTAGGGAATCCGCCGGTAGATGAATCCCACGTTAGTTTGTGCCTGAAGTACCTTGTTCGATACTGGCATCCATTTGTTTTCGATTGACGCGCAGGCCAGGCTCCAGCAAGACTGATCTGCAACTGAAAAAAGCAAAGTCTCTGGCGAGCACAAAGTCGGGGGCACTGTGTTTCAAAGCCACAGCTTTCAAGTCGGCACGGCTATTGTGGAGTGTTGACCGGTCACAAAGCAATCGGGCGTATATCTTCTCTGGTTTTCCGCAGCCATTCGCAGCCTGCTGTTGTTGCACAACGGAGCGCTGAGGTTCATCGAAAGTCGCTCCGTCACGTCAAACTCTCGGAGGGCAGGATGACAACCGACTTGCAGTATTTAGAAGAATGGATCCCGGAGCGAATGGACCCGGGTACAGTATTCGTCCTGGAAAATCAAACCAAGCTCGGCAATGCGCAAAATCCCTACGTCGCTGTCATGTCCTGCCCGCGCTGCGGAACCATGGGTCTGATCACGCGCCGTCAGCTTTGCGCCGGCGAAACGATGATCTGCGGCGGCGACACGTGTTCGGCCGAATATCGGCTCGACGGCGAGAATATTAACTTTAAGAAACCGCAGTAAGAACACTGCTGAAATTCAGAAATCTGTCAGCGCGGAATCTGCACCGTGCCCACGATGGCGAATTCCTTCGCTCGCACGCCTTGGGCTGCGTCTCCATCGGGTTGCGATCCGCCGAGAGAGATCTGATAGTGGCCGGGAACTACCGCGCGAACCCCCTTTTCATCCGCCTGCGAGAGGGTGCGCGGCTCGAGCCGGAACGTAACGTGACCGGCTTCACCGGGATTCAAATGAACGCGTTGAAACCCAGCGAGAGCCAGTTTCGGTGAGATCGCAGTTTGTGGCGGCCGCAGATAGAGCTCCGCAACTTCATCACCGGCCAACGGGCCGTTGTTCTTCACGTCGGCTTCCACAGAGAGCGTCTCTCCAGCGCGCAGCTTCTCGGTCGAAAGCTTGATCTGAGAGTAAGTGAATGTCGAGTAACTCAGGCCGTCGCCAAACGCGAACAGCGGCTTGCCTTTGAAGTAGCGATAAGTCCGGTTGGCCATTGAGTAGTCTTCGAAAGCCGGCAACTGGTCGATGCCCGTATAGAAAGTAACCGGCAGACGGCCCGCGGGATTGTTCTTCCCGCTCAGCGTTTCGGCGATCGCCTGTCCCCCTGATTGGCCCGGATACCACGCTTCGAGAATCGCTTCCGCGTTTTGCTGCGCCCAATTCACTGCGAGGGCGCTGCCATTCAGCAGCACAACCACTATCGGCTTGCCTGTCTTTCCGACCGCTTCGAGCAGCTCTTCCTGCACGTCGGGAAGAACAATGTCGGTCCGGTCTCCACCTGCGAAGCCTTTGGCATTCACGCGCATCTCTTCGCCTTCGAGGCGCGCCGTCAGACCGACGAAGGCGACGACTACATCGGCTTTCTTCGCAGCAGCGACAGCTTCATCCTGAAGCAGCTCATGCCGTGGGCTCCATTCAAAGACAAGGCCGCCCCCAGGGATGCGGCCGCTTTGGACGTACTCAATGCGCAGCGCGTGTGGACGCGTATCGGTGAACGGAATCGAGAAGCGCTGAATGGCTCCGAAGTTGCGGCCGCTCGGCGGAAGCCTGCCGGGCCCCTGTGCATCCGGAGGAAGCGCGTCAAGAGCTTTGCCATCGAGGTAGATCGCGAATTTCAGCTTCCCATCGCAGGGATAGCAAAACGGCAGGCGGACCTGGAAGTTGTCCGTCTCCGCAACTGGTGCGGCAATCGCGCCTGTCCAGCGGACAGCGAAACTTTGTGCCGTGGTGTCGGCCGAAAGGCTCGGAACCGGATTCGCAAAGGCCCAGTCGAAGTCGAGTTCTTTATCAACGCGAATCATCTCGGGTGCGCCATCGAAGCTTGGCTGCGGGAAGTATTCTCCCTGGAGACCTTCAACGGTCGAGTCGGTCGCCGCGCGCAGCACAGTGCGCGGAACCGGCACTTCGCCGCCCATGATGTAGGGCGATCCCTCGGCATACCGCACATGACTGTTGCCGAATTCCTGAACGATCCCATCAAGCGGAAGGATGGGATGCTCGGGAATCGCGTTGTAATTTCCTTCAAGCGCGAGGCGCGAGGCGGCCAATGGCCCGATGACAGCGATCATTTGTCCGCCGTCAGCTTTCAGGGGCAGGATATGGTTGTCGTTCTTAAGCAGAACCATGGACTCCCGCGCAGCTTTGAGCGCCAGGGCCGCGTTTTCAGGCGAATTCACGACGGAGAAGGGAAGCGAAGCATACGGAACTTTTTCCGGTGGATCGAACATGCCCAGCCGCATGCGTGCCGTAAACAACCGCTTCAGCGAAACGTCAAGCTGCGCCTCGGCGATCAGGTTGTGATGCACCGCATCTGTGAGTGCCCGATAGGCTGTACCACAGTCGGTATCGGTTCCTGCAAGAATTCCGGCAACAGACCCGGTCTCATGATCACTGGAGTAGTGATGGCCATTGGGCTGCGAGAAGTCGTCGATCGCATCGCAGTCGGATGTGACAAACCCTTTGAATCCCCAGTCGCCGCGAAGAATATCGCCGAGCAGCATCTTGCTCGCGCAGGCCGGATCCTTATCCACGCGGTTATAGGCGCACATGATCGAGTCTGCTTTGCCCTCGGTAATCGTGGCACGAAATGCGGGAAGGTATGTGTCCCATAAGTCGTGATCACTTGGATCTACGTCGACTTTGTGGCGGGTCGTCTCCGGTCCGCTGTGGACGGCGTAGTGCTTGGGCGTCGCGATGGCGCGGAAGTAGTTGGCATCGTCGCCCTGGATGCCTTTCACGAACGCGACGCCAAGCCGGCTGGTGAGGAACGGATCCTCTCCGTAAGTCTCCTGGCCACGTCCCCACCGTGGATCGCGAAAGATGTTGATGTTGGGCGACCAGATGGTAAGTCCGTAAAATCGATCATGATTGCCGTGCAGAATCGCATCGTTATATTTGGCCCGAGCTTCTGTCGACACGACAGCCCCGATCTTCTCTAACAATGGCGCGTCCCAGGTTGCCGCGTTGCCGATGGCTTGCGGGAAAAGGGTGGCGTAACCGGATCGCGCGATCCCATGCAGTCCTTCGTTCCACCAGTTGTACGCGGGGATATCGAGTCGTGGAATGGCCGCGGCGCGGTCGATAAGTTGCGAAACTTTCTCTTCGAGAGTCAGGCGCGAAACCAGATCGTCGACACGTTGCTCAATCGGTAAATTCGCGTTACGAAACGGCATTGCTGCCGCGGCTTTGATCTGTTCTTCAGTCGGAGGAGGCGGTGCGGGGGTTGCCGGTGCAGGGGTTTGAGCGAAACAGAAGGGAAGGAAAAGGTTCAAGAGAAGAACAGCGGTAAACGATGTGCGCATCAGGGGGCTCCCGGCATAGAATCACAGCCGAAGCGAATCCTAACAAATTCAAGACCGGGACCGCCGGAAAAAAGCGATGTTATGGAGTCTGGAAGCTTCCGCAATCCACTTGATATGTTCTGGACTCGAGGGTTCGACTTCGATCGCAATCGAACAGTTGGATATGCGTGCCGAATCGCTTAACAAAGGACAAGACGTTATCATAGGAGACACATTCGCAGCAGGATCGCGCCTTCGTTTGAAAGCCCGGATGGCGAAATTGGCAGACGCAGCGGACTTAAAATCCGCAGACCTTTACCGGTCGTGGGGGTTCAAGTCCCCCTCTGGGCACCATAAAATCAGCAGTTACTTTGATTCTTGAACCGACACAAAGAGAGCCAAAATATCAATTCCCTCCGGTGCCAACTCCAACTCCGTGGAAGCCCGGAAATTGAATGTTCGAAAGCATTACAGAGGATTATAGGTCCGCGTAGATATGGTGAGCTGATGACTTTACCGGGCGCGTTTGGGATGCCGCTGGCGGCCCCACAAGGCGCGTTCTAGGCGTTTGTGCGTCCTAGGATGCCCGTGGCGCATCGACGAAAAGTCAGACGGCACCCCTAGCGCCGGTTTTCGCACGTCCTACTCATCTAAGCCGTGAACCTTGCGGTAATCGCGACGTAGGCCGATGAGCTGGCGCAGAATATCGTACAGACAGTAAACGCCATAAACGGACGCGCAAAAGACAACGATCAGCGTCAAGAGCTGGATGTCGTGGTCACTCATGCGACCATCCTACTAGCAACGAATCGCGGTAAACTCAGCTATTCCTTGAGCCGCTTTCAAATGCAAAGTGTCCCCAACGCAATAGTCCTACTCGCGGCAGTAATCGCGCTCATCAACGCTCTTGTCCCATTCTTCAAATGGGCATGGCGGACATACGGCGTCCGGAGATTCGATGCGAAGAAAGCCCACTACAACGAACTTATCGAACGTGCAAAGGGGTACGAAGACCGGCTAGTCCGGCTGGACACGCTACGCAAGCAGTTGCTCTGTGCCAAGATGAACGAGAAGCCGCCCGACAAGTTCCAGCTTGCAGGGATGGTTTCCAAACTGGACCGGGAAGATGCAACGTGGGCGAGGAAGATAGAGGACCCGACAGTCCTTGCCCAAGTCTGCGAACAGAAGCAAGAGGAATGTCAAAGCAACGCCGAACAGGATCGCCAGTGGGCCGAAGATGTTGCGCGCAAGGTGCTCTTCTGGTAGCCCCGGACGAGCCGCTAAAAGTGTGGCGGCAGGTTTATCCCCGCGAGCGGCCACGTTTTTGGCGGCTATTGCATCCGCCAGAATCTCCGCCTAAAATGCGGCTATGACTTGTGACCTCTTGGAACAACGTTACAGCCACATGACCCCCGATGAAGACGGGGGACCCCTGATCGGGAAAGAGAAGGGCATTGTGACGGTAGGACAAATCCGCGAAGCGTGCCAAGGGCACCCCAAGGGCGCTAGCATTTGCCCAGACGACAGCCCCGCCGGTTTCTTCATTATGGATTCGCCGGGCAAGTTCTTTACCGCGCCCCGGATCATCTAACACTCAGATTTCGGTGGCTGTTTTGGCGCGCGCCCGTTGCGGTGGCGTTGTGATACTTGGAGTTGGACTTTGGGGCCGTCCGGTGCGACCTAATGCAAGCTAGGAATCGAGTCAAACCCCAATAGATATAGCCCTTTTACAGCTTTGTGCTTCTTGGTGCAACTTGATGCGAGATAGCCCCGGACAGACTTAAAATCCGCAGACCTTTACCGGTCGTGGGGGTTCAAGTCCCCCTCTGGGCACCATAAAATCAGCAGTTACTTTGATTCTTGAACCGACACAAAGAGAGCCAAAATATCAATTCCCTCCGCCCGCACCACAACTAGTCTCCAAGTGGGCCAGGATGGAACCATCCTGCCATGTTTTTCCACTGCCGGACTAGGGCCGGTCGCTTTCGGCCTCGCTCTGGCTGCGCCTGGCTTTGAGACAGAAATGAAAAACTGCACATTGACATAGCGCTGCCGATCAGGGCAAACTCATATCGTTGCTCGATAGGAGAGATCGATTGCCTAACGAACGAATCGCGGTACTTCAGGGCACTCTCGACCTGCTTATCCTCAAAGCCGTTGGCGACGCTGAATTCCATGGCCTCGGCGTGTCGCGGCGCATCGAGCTGATCACGCATGGCGCGTTCCATGTCACGCCAGGTTCCCTATTCCCGGCGCTGCACCGGATGGAGGAAGCCGGATGGCTGTCATCCGAATGGGGTGAATCGGAAAATAACCGCCGCGCGAAGTATTACCGCCTGACGAAGTTGGGCAAGCGACAGTTGGTGGCGGAAACCGACCAATGGAAGAGAGTCGCGCTTGCCATGGGGAGTGCCCTGAAAGCCACCTAAGGAGCCTTTGTGAAGATTCGACTCGGGAGTGTTCTGCGCAATTTCCTCCATAAGAAGGAGTTGGAGAAAGACCTGGATGCCGAGGTGAGCTCCTTCGTTGAGATGGTTGCCGAGGAGAAGTTTGCTGCGGGTGCGCTAAAGGCCGAAGCAGAAAGGCAGGCCAAGGCCGAATGCGGAGGTGTGGAGCAGGTGAAGCAAGCTGTGCGTGAGGGTCGATCTGGAGTTCAGCTCGAAAGCTTCTGGCACGACCTGCATTTTGGGATTCGTCAGCTGTGGCGGAATCCTGTGTTCGCCATCGTGGCGATACTCACGCTCGGCATCGGCATCGGTGCGAATACCGCCATCTTCAGCTTCATCAATTCCGTGCTGCTCCGGCCTCTGCCCTATCCTGATCAAAATCGGCTGACGATGATCTGGTCGGAGCTGGGCAATTCCAGTCGCGCGCCTGCAAGCATGTTCGAGCTTTACCAGATGCGCCAACGGAGCAAGGAATTCGATCAGATTGCCGGAATCTGGGTTACGAATCGAGCGCTTCCGGGAAAAGGCGATGCGGAACAGGGCAAGGCCGGCGTGGTTACGTCCAATTTCCTTCCGCTCTTCTGCGCACGGCCCGCGCTCGGCCGTCTCTTCCGACCCGACGACGATCTGGAGAACGCCCCATCCACTGTCATCCTTTCTCATGAGCTATGGGTCCGCAAATTCGGAGGCGATCCCAAACTCATCGGTACATCTGTCCCTCTCGGCCGCCTGTCCGCAGTAGTGATCGGCATCCTTCCTCAGAACTTCCGCCTGATGCTTCCCGAGGATGCCAGCGTCCCGCCAAACGTTGACTATTTCCAGTCGATTCCCATCGGTCCGTGGGAACCAGACGGGCCAGCCTTTCTCCACCTCGTAGGTCGGCTGCGCAACGCGGGAAGGCTGGCGGCGGCGCAAGCCGAGTTCGCTTCCGTGGCCGCTCAGATCAACGGCCTCAGCGGACGAACGTCGATCGCCAATTATCATCTGTACGTCTTTTCCCTGCAGGACGACGATGTCCGCGAGGTCCGTCGAACGCTGTTACTTCTTTTCGGAGCAGTTGCTTTTATCCTGCTGATCGGGTGTGCCAACGTGGGGAACCTGCTCATGATCCGCGCCCGGCAGAGGCTCCAGGAAACCACCATTCGCGCCGCCCTTGGTGCATCCACGCAGCGCCTGATCCGGCAAATTCTTACGGAGACATTGCTGATGGTGTTACTCGCCGGTGCACTAGCCCTGCTTCTTGGCTGGGCTGCGCTCAAGGGCATTGTTGCGGTTGAGCCGCCTTCATTCGCGCATCTCAGCCATGTCGGTCTTGATCTCCGCGTTCTCGCCTTCACATTGGGTGTTGCTCTTCTGACCAGTGTCTTGTTCGGACTGGCGCCCATCTCTGTTGTGCGGCACCTCAATCTGGCTGAAGATCTGAAGCGAGGCGGACGATCGGCCACCCGTCGCCGGGGAAAGTCAGCCACAGTTCTGGTTGCGGCAGAAGTTGCGCTTTGCTTTGTGCTGCTCATAGGGACAGGCTTGCTCGTTCGCACTTTCGGAAATATCCTGCACGTCAATCCCGGTTTCCGTGCAGACAACGTCTGGACCCTTCGCGTGAATGTACCGGACTACAAAGTTTTGCGCGAGGTGCAGCGCAGCTTGGCTGAGCTCCCCGTGGTTCAGTCTGCTTCGACTGTCTCCCATCTTCCGCTCGATGACGCGGGCAACTGGTACGACTATTACTGGAAGGATGGAGCTCCGGCCAGCGAGCAGAACACGATGATGGCCGACGATCGTTCTGTTCTTCCGCGATATTTCGATACGATCGGTGCGCAGCTCATCGAGGGGCGTGATTTCACCGAGGCGGATGATGCGGCCCATCAGCATGTCGCTATCATCGACGACGTTCTTGCGCACCAGCTTTGGCCGGGTGAAGATCCGCTCGGCAAGCGGATCAATGTCTCTGACTCTCCTAAGGGGCCGTATCAGTTTGAGCGCGATTGGGTCGTCGTCGTTGGAGTCGTTCGCCATGTGCAATGCCATACCCTGACCGCGGTGATTCGTCCTCAGATTTACCTGCCCTATCAACTGGCTCCGCGCCCGTCGATGTCCATGGTGATTCGTGCCAGCAGAGCTGCGCCTGATATTGCTGCATCGGTGCGCACGCAGATCGCTGGCCTCAATCTGAATGTTCCCATCACACATCTCGAACCTCTTTCCTCCGTGGTTGAGCGCGCGCGGGCCGAGAGCCGATTCCTTTCGGTTCTGGCCACGCTGCTTTCTGTTCTTGCTCTTCAACTCGCCCTCGGTGGAATATACGGTGTCCTTTCCTATTCTGTGGTCTTGCGCACATCAGAGATTGGGATTCGGATGGCTGTGGGCGCTCAACGAATGCAAATTATGCGACTGGTCCTGGTGGAAGGATTCGTGTCCGTAGCGCTGGGAACCGCGATGGGAGTGGTATTGTCGGTTGTGTCCATGCCCCTTCTTGGCCACTTGCTTTTCGGCATCACGCCCGGCAGCCTCCAGAATTACGGTCTCATCACCACGGCACTTCTGCTGCTGAGCGGGCTCTCCATGCTGATACCGGCCTTGCGGGCAATGCAAATCAACCCGGTGGCTGCGCTTGCGTGCGAGTGAATTGAACTCCTTCGCTTCGTGCAGCGGGACAACATTGCTCCCATCGATTTAACTCTGAATTTGGATTCAACATGATTGAGGATGTCTGCGGGCAAAGAACCGCTTGATAGCGTTGACGGGGGAACTGGACAGCAAGCGATCAAAACAAACCCTTCTTACCTCGCCTGGGGGAAGGGATAGTCCCGATCGACGCCCATGTCACCGGTAGGGATAGTGTCGATACGCAATGCTTCTAACAATGCTCCGAGAGGGTCGTGGAATCAGGGTTTGGCCTGTCATAGCAAGTGACATTCAGCTTCCCAAGTTACTGCGCAAAATGCATTGCCGCGTACGCTCGCCACGGCCGCCATTGGTTCGCCAGGTTGATTGCCTCGGCTGGAGAAATGATCGGCGTGAGCTTTGCGAGGCGACGCCTGAGCCCTACTTCTCTTGATGGGAATGCGTCAGGTTCCCCAAATGCCCGCATAGCAATGTAATTCGCGGCACTTTCATCGATCCCACAAGCAGCTCCCACTTGAGAAACGGTTTGTTCCAACGTCCGCAATGTTGAGAACGTCAGACGCCTCCGCATGGTCGAGCATGCGAGATTGCGCAGAATGGTGGCTCGGACACTGCTGATGCCTGCCTTCGACAAATCTGCGCGGGCAAGGATCTCCGGCTTGGGAAATAGATATTTCAGTCCCCGAGCCGGACTGTCCAGGGGAGTGCCAAACATCTGGACCAGACGAGTCACCGCTTTTTTCGACCCTGGAGACGTCAGCTTTTGCCCGAGGACTGCAAGGACCGCCACTTCAAATCCATCCCAAACTCCAGGCACCCGGATTCCTGGACGTTGCTTCAGAAGCCGGCGCAGCTCAGAGTCCAGTGATAAGTGACTTGCAATTTGTATGGGATCGGCACCAAGGTCAAAGATGCGGCGGATGCGTTCTACCGTTTGTTCGAGTCCCTTGGAGCCTTTTGTCTCGAGGTTAACCACCAGCCGCGGACCCGTAGCGTCCGGTTTGACCGTGAGAATTCCCGGCACGCCGGCCATCTCAATCGTCCGCTGGTAGGAGTTTTCTGTGACAAACTCGACTCCTGGAATCGCCCTCTCTCTTAGAAAAGCAATCAGACTTGCCCAATCAAAGGGCCGTCTATAGGGAAGACGAAGCTCCAAGCTTCTTGAGCGAGCGGAGGATTTTGACACACCTGCAGCGCGGCGGAGATCGCTCGGCGACTGGCCCGTGGATAAACGAACCGCATGATTGAACTCGCGAATGCTTTTGAATCCTGAGCAAAATGCAATCTGAGTCATGGGCAGATTCGATTCATCGATCAGATTTCTTGCCAGATGGATTCGACGGGTGGTTGCAATCTTCAGCGGGGACGCCCCTAGATGCTGCACGAAGAGTCGACGCAAATGGCGCGGACCAATTCCCATCCTCCCGGCCAGCTCCGTCACGCTCCCGTCATTCAGAGCGCCCTCCAGAATCAACCGAAAAGCACGGTTGACCACGGCTGACGTGCCAAGCCAAGCCGGAGTTCCCGGAGCTGCCTGCGCCTGGCACCGTTTGCACGGGCGAAACCCTGCCGACTCAGCGGCAGCCGCACACGCGAACAAAGCGATATTCCTCGGTCTGGCGAAGGGAACCGGGCAGATATTGCGGCAATAGATGCCCGTGGTTGTCGTCCCCATGAAAAATCGCCCGTCGAACCGAGGATCCCGGCTGTAGATTGCTTGCAAGCAAATACCGGGGCCGACCGCTGGTTCACTCTCGATTTCCCAGGGGCGGACACGATCTCCCGGCGCGGCCGGAGTCGATCCAAGGCCAACGGAAGATCGTTGTTCTAAATCTGCAATCAAGCGCATATAGCAATGCTAAGGGAGCATTTGCAAAGAAAGCGTAAAAGTCACCAGCAAGTTTCGGACATGATGTGTGGCCATGAGGCCACGGTGGCCGAAAGTTGCCAGTAATGGTCATTGGGATACATAGATTCGAGGAAGGACGAACTGAGGAGCAAGCATAATGATGTCTCTCAAGAGTTTTCTGCTAAAACGTAAGGCGTCCAGGGATCGGAAGGCGATCCAAGATGCACTGGCGCTTCATCACCGGGGCGAGGCACGTCGCGATGGGCTGATTTTGATTCAGGCGTCTCATCATCTGGAGATCGAATGGCGCGCCCGCGATGTTCACCCGTGGGATCGCGCCTCAGAGCCTGGAGAACGAGAGTTTCTATTCGCCCAGCAGTCCATCGCCGACACCGATGCAACCCTATCCCGCCTTTTCGATGAATTGCCTGAAATAGATGTGATTGAGTTCAGAGTGACCCATCCAGATTCTGGTCACCGAATTCTCGCCGGTACCGTAGAACGCTCATGCCGAGTGCCCAGCGCTCGGGGCGTCTCTGCGAGGACAAGGTTATGGCACAGGGGCGTGACAACTACGGTCCTTGCCATCGTGGCAATCGCGCTGGGTTCAGGCGCCTGGGGTGAACAATCGCCATCGACCGCGGCAGGCCCCGAAGCCGATACCTCCAGTACAAGCACCGACCTTTTCGTTATGATCGGTTCGGACTTCGATCGTCCGGGCCTTCTTCCACGCGCGAACTACAACATCGGGATCGGTCACACCTTCGGCTTCCTCAAAAAAGATCCGATCGGCGACGAACTCACCTTCGGGTATACCTACGAGAACGCAGGAACCCACGGCTTCCTTCACACCGACTACGGCGAACACACGGAATCCGCAGGAGTGATGAAGAACTTCTCCCTCCCGAAGACAAAGACCGTGACCGGCTACACCTGGTTGCAGAGCGGCATCACCAGCTACACCGGCAATATACGCGTGCAAAACAGACTCGACAGCGGCGTATCGCTCGGTGCCATCGTTCACTTCAACAACAGCAACTCCATCTGGCTCCAGGAGAGCTATAGCAAGGTTGTCACGGTTCCCTGGTACACCACGTCCAGCGTCGGGTATACGTATAGCTGGTGATGACTGTCGAAGTCTCTATGACCTCTTGCAGGGGTCGGCAGCTATTTATCTAGGTGAGGTCATCGAATAGCGACAAATCGCCGAGTATCAAACCCACTCCGATTTTTTAGTTCTGTCCTGTTGATGGGCAGTTCGGTGGAGGCCATCGCAGCGTATCATTCCTCGTTCTCCTCAACTGCTCGCAGCCTGGCAGTGCTTTCAGACTTCAGGTTGTTTCATTGCGAGCGTGATAAGGCGCGGCTTCACTTGGCCAGCATCTTGCGGATTGATTTCAATTCGGCCCGGTGCTTCTGAGTTATTGCGGGATAGGACGGTTTCAGTCCTCTCAGCGCGTCAAGAACGATCTGAGAGACGATCAGGCGGGCGTCGTCCTTATTGTCTGCGGGGACAACATACCAGGGAGCGTGATGCGTGCTGGTTGCGCTTAGGCACTCTTCGTAAGCCCTAACGTAGTCCTTCCAGAACTTTCTTTCGTGAATGTCTGCAAGACTCAACTTCCAGTTCTTCTCGGGATCGTCGATGCGCGCCAGAAACCGCTTCCGCTGCTCATCCTTTGAGATGTGCAGGAACACCTTGACGACGCGCGTGCTGTTTCGATCAAGGTGCTTCTCGAAGTCCACAATAGAGCGATAGCGATCGTTCCATTTAGACTTATCATTCTGCAGCTGTTTTGAGAGCCCTTCGTTGCGAAGTTCTTCCGGATGCACACGGACGACGAGCACTTCCTCGTAGTAAGAGCGATTGAAGATGCCGATGCGGCCGCGCTCGGGCAAACGGCACGCGGTGCGCCAGAGGAAATCATGTTCCAGTTCTTCGGCACTCGGTTGCCTGAAGCTGAAGACTTCGCATCCCTGCGGATTGATCCCGGACATGACATGCCTTATGGAGCCATCTT
>CAZAQN010000083.1:0-14674 GCA_964487345.1 uncultured Occallatibacter sp.
GTGCCTGAAACAAGCAGCGCCGCTAGGGAAGAGGCGACAAATTTTTGCACACGAACCTCCTGGATCGCCGTGGGAAACGGCGCCATGAGCGTTTGTACGGGCCAAAGATTTACGCGGCGTTAACCGCACATAACCCGCAGGCGAATTTGCCGGGGGTTTTCCAGAAAGTCTTCTCCAGAAATAGTCGCTGGCAAGTTCGAAGACAGGACTTGGTCTCGAAGTCCGTTCATCGAATTCATCGGTCCTGAATCAGGTTTCCATGTCGGAGACCGGCGGCTGTTCTCGTCACTGGTAGGCTCAACGCCACCGTGGGATCGACCTTGGTAGCGCGGCGGGCGGGGAGATAACTAGCCAGCAACGCCGCGGCGAACAGCACAATTGCAACCGCGCACAGGCTGGGGAGATCGATTGCGCACCTGGTAGAGTGTGCTTCGAACGGCCCGCCCCACCAGGATGCCACCCAGCAGGCCCAGTCCGAGCCCGATCGAGTTCGCAACACTCGCTTCTCGCCATCTGTTGGAGCACTACCAGCCCGCTTGGGACACGGCCCCAGCCGCTCATCACGACTGCATTCCGCTTCGGCTCCGATTACTTCGATTCCTGAACGGTCGCATGATCAACTGCGTTTGCCGGGATGAAGGTCATGCGAATTCCGTGCTTCGGCCGCAGGATCACCATTGGTTGCGCTTCGATTTTCTGGCCCGGAGATAGCTGAAAATCGTACCTTCTGAGCAGAATACTCAGGATCATGAGAATCTGCAGCATCGCGTAGTTGCTGCCTATGCAGCCTCGCGGTCCAGCCCCGAAGGGAAGATAGGTGAAGGGGGTCTGCTGCTTCTCGTGGGTCTTGGAGAAGCGCGCTGGGTCGAAACGCTCCGGGTCGTCCCAGTAGCGCTGCGCGTGGTGCGCGCCATAGACGAATACAATGACCATCGACCCACGGGGTATGGCGAGATCGCCCGCGCGGTCGTCCGCGACAGCCATGCGGTCGATCATCCAAAACGGCGGGTAGAGGCGGAGTGCCTCCTGAATCACCTGTGTGGCGAACTCGAACCTTGGAACGTCGCTGTAACTGAGCGGCGCATCGCCGAGCACAGCATCGAACTCCTGGCGCACCCTTTCGAGGCAATCCGGACGCGAGCTTAAGAGGTAGAAAAGCCACGATAGAGCATTCGAGGATGTTTCATGACCTGCGACAAGCAGTTGCATGCTCTCGCTCAGGACCAGTTCGTCGCTCATGCCCTCGCCGTCGCTGTAACGGGCGTCCATCAAGGACTGCAGCAGATCGTGGCCCGGCGGCTGGTGGCGGCGTTGCCGGATGTACTCGAGCAGAATGCCGTCGGCGCGGACTCGCATGTCCTCGTGCTTGCGCAGTTCGCCGGAGACCGCAAACCAGGGATTTAGATAGGGCTCAAGAGTTTGCCGAACGATGAATTCCTGGACGGCGCAGATGGTGTGGCTGACGAGGTCGATGTCTTCGTCCCTCAGCCGGGCGCCAAACAACGATCGGGCGACCATGGCGAAGGTTATTTTCATCAGGTGAGGATAGATATCGATGGGGTCGGCGCCGACTTGCCGGTCGAAATCTCGCAGCGATTCGGCGAGGGAGTCCTGCATGATCGACGAAAGAGCATCGAGTTGCTTTCGATCGAAACCCTTCTGAATGAGACGGCGCTGCGTGCGCCAAGCTTCGCCGTGAGTGGTGAGAAGACCTTTGCCCAGGAAGTGTCCCATCCGCTTTACCTGGATTTCAGACTTCTGGTAGTTCTCTGCATTCGTCTTGAGCACGTGCTGAATGACGGCGGGATCGGTGGTAACGATGGCCTCTTTCAGACCACCTATATAGAACCGGAATGTGTCGCCGAAGAGCTCGCCGTACTTTGATAGAACCTGCACGGGATTGCGTGCCATGGCGCGCGAATCCGCAAAGGAGCGAAGCCGCGAGACAACGGGTGTAGGTGAGGCCAAGGTCACACCTCAATACGGGAAGGCTTGCGCAGAAGGACAGGGAAATTCATGGAATCCGCCTGAAGCAGTTAGTTGGATGGTTATCGGTAAAGGACTACCTGATCAATATCAATCTTCGCTTCCCAGTTGCTTCAAAAGTATCAGATGATGCAGGATTGCCCGAGTCATCGTGGCGTGTTGCCGATAGGGAACTCCAAACTCTTCTGCAGTCTTCTTGACAATCCGAGTCAGTGGCGCGTAGTGGGTGTGGCACACGTAAGGGCACAGATGATGGGCGATGTGGTGGTTGAGCCCGCCAGTGAGCCAACTCACAAGCGGGTTATTCGTCGCGTAATCGGCCGTTGTCGCGAAGATGTGATAGACGCCGTTGTCAAACTCGTTGCGGTCCGAGGGAAAGTATGTGCTGTCGATGGTGTGCGTCGTCTGGAATACCAGCGATACGGTCAAACCGACGATCAAATGGACCAGCAGAAACGACCCAGCGACCAGCAGAGGCGGTATCCCGAGCAATACAACCGGCAGGATGAGCATGTAGGTGAGGTAGAACGCTTTCCCGGCAAAAAGAATCGCGTATTCCCGCGGTGCGTGCCTGGTACGCCTCAGATATTCGTGGGACGGGAAGAAGAAGCACTCAAAGTCCCTCAGGAACACATAGTCGAGAGAGAACAATGCATAAAAGAACAGTGCATAGATGTGCTGAAAGCGGTGGAAGAACGCGCGGGGTTCATGCGGTGTGAACCGGAAGATACCGCGGCCAGTCAGTGCGTCGTCTTCGCCGTGTAAGTTGATGCAGGAGTGGTGTCCCCGATGATGGAGAATACGCCACATGTACGAGCTGATCCCGCAAACGTCGAAGACATAATTCAGAAGTTTGTTTACGGACGGGACAGACGAGATAGCGTTGTGGTTGCTGTCATGGGCAATGTTCAGCAGGAGGAAAGTCTGGGCGAGGCCGCTGGCAAGGTAGAGGGCAACAAACTTCCATGAGCCGGGCCTGAGCGCGTAGATCGCAATCCAGCTCCCCGCCAGCATTGTCAAACCTGCGGCGATCTTGCTCCACATCATGCGGTCGGCTTTGGGAGCGATGTTCTGATCCGCAAAAAACTGGTCGAGGCGGCGGCGTAAGACTTTGGGGAAGGAAGGCGCGACTGCTGGCTCGCCGGCAGGCTTCAGCGGCGAAGCCTCGGGCGGTACAAGATCGTCGATATCCGGCTTGAGAGTGATTGCCTCTACGGTCACGGACGCCATCGTCGCCTCCTCGATCATTGTAAGCCGACCTGCCCATCCCGGCCTGCAGCATCGGTTTCGCAGGGCAGGAGCGGGCCTTTTCGCCCTCGCCGACGGCGTCGAAAGGTGATAGTAGCGCGAAGAATTATAAGGAATCAAGGAGATTTGGGTTAGACAGAGCGGAGTAACGCTTGTCATCCCCTGGGAACGAGAAGCTATTGCATTGCTTCCTGGCTCTGCTAACATAGAGCGATTGATCGTATCCAATAGAGGATGCTTGACGGGAGCGACAGACGCCCAGCGGAGCCCTGCACGACTTCCTCGCCACCTGGCTCGGCCGCGATGGGAGACTTACCCCGCCCCGGATAGAGCGACGCGTGGGGGCGGAGTGGTTCATTGTCTTTGTTCTCAGAGTCGGCTTACACTTTAATTCCGCACCCCGAGACTCAGTCCTACTTCACTGCACCACGGCACGGGTAGCAGCAAGGCTTTTAGTGATCCGCACGAACTGAGCTTTCTCATTTCACCTTGAAGGGTGTCTCCCATCGATTATGGCTTCGATTTTGGACCAATTAGACCGGCTGGGAGATGAACAGCCGAACAAACTTCTTTATTCCTACCTCGACCTGAACGGCAATCCGATCGAAAGCTACTCCTACGCGGCTTTCCTGCAGCGTACGAAGGCGATTGCCGGGCATTTGCGGAAAGAGCGGCGTTTCATGCCGGAGGACCGGCTTCTGCTCGCCTATCCGCCTGGCCTCGAAATGATCTGCGCGTTTTTTGGCTGCGTGCGCGCCGGATTGATCCCCGTGCCGGTCTATCCCCCCAGTTCCCGCGGTTTCCAAAGCGCTCTGTACAAAATGGTTCACATCGCTAAGGATTGCCAGGCAGCGGGGATTTTGACGAGCAAAGATTACCACGCGTCTCTGAAGACCAACCTCGCCAGAAATGGAGTCGCAGCGTCCGGCGTCGACGTGGACTATATTTCCGGTCTTCCCTGGATTGTCACCGAAGACTTTGTGGATACTATTTCGGACGCACCTTTTGCCGATGTGTCGAAGATTCTGTTTCTGCAGTACACCTCGGGCTCGACGATGGAGCCCAAGGGTGTGATGGTGACGCACGAAAACATCCTGCATACCTTTCCGCTCGTGATCGACCATGCCGATCCGGTCGTTGTATCGTGGCTTCCGCAGTATCACGACATGGGTCTGATCGGGTGCTACATTTATCCCGCGCTGCGAGGGGGCACGACGTACGGCTTCGCTTCGATGGACTTCATTCAGCGGCCGGCCCTGTGGTTCGACACGATCACAACCTATCGGGCTACTGCGACAGCTGCCCCTAACTTTGCTTACGACTATTGCCTGCGTGCCGGAAGACTTTCTCGAGAGAGCCTGGAAGACTGCGATTTGAGTTCGCTGCAAGTGTTGATGGTCGCAGCGGAACCCGTGAAGCCGGATACTTTCACACGATTTCTTGAGACATTTCAGCCCTATGGACTCAAGGCGGAGAGCTTCTACGCTGCCTTCGGGCTGGCCGAGAATACGCTGGCAGTTTCCCTAGGCGGCCGCAATATTGTCTCGGTCAACAAGCGCGCCCTCGCGCTGGGCAAGGCTCGCATGACGACGGAGGTCTCCGAGATCGACGCAGCCATGCAGATTGTCAGCTGCGGCATTCCGCTCCCAGGGCTCGACGTCAAGATCGTCGATCCTCAACAGCACGTCGCGCTCAAGGACGGCCAGCTTGGCGAAATCTGGCTCGCTGGAAACGGTAAGTGCCTGGGTTATTGGAAGAATCCGGAGCTGACGCTGAAGCAGTTTCATGCACGGCTTGTCGATGACAGCCCCTACGATGATGGATATCTCCGGACCGGCGACATGGGATTCCTCCACAACGGCGAACTCTTCGTTTGCGGCCGCATCAAGGACATGATCATTCTTCGCGGGCAAAACTATTACCCGCAGGATGTCGAAAACGTTGTCGAGAGAGCGTCCGGCCTGATCCGCGCCAATTGCGTAACGGCGTTCCAGGTTCACGAGGACAGCGAACCTGCACTGGCAATCGTAGCCGAAGTGAAGAACCCGAATGCGCTTCCGGATGCGCGAAAGATTGCCTCTGCGGTCAGGAATTATCTCAACGTGGAAGTGGCGTTGATCTGCTTCATCGCGCCTCGTGCGATCCCCAGAACCAGTTCAGGCAAGATCATGCGCCATCGCACCAAGCAGATGTGGCTGGACGGCCAGTTTACCGTTCTCTCCGAGTTTTCCCGGGAGAAGGATGCAGGCGCCTGTGCGTGCGGTTCGGGTACCCAGTCATCCTTCGACGCATTGAAGGCCAGGTACAACCTGACTGGTTTGGAATCGTACAACCTCGTCGAAGCTGGGCTGGATTCCCTGGATCTTGTCGTGTTCATGCATGAGCTCAAGGAGCTGCTCAAGGACAAGGGCGCTGAGATGCTGGCGAGGCAGGTCGATATCGGCGTCATTCAGCGAGTAAGCGTGGCCGACCTGTTTCGACTCGCCGAGCAATTGGAGAGCGCTCCTGAAGAGGCGCTGGATATGCTGCGTCTTTCGCTGGCGGCTTTCCGTGAAGAGCAGCGCACCGCGGAGAAGCAGATGATGAACAATGATAGGAAGCTAGTCTTCGCGCCTCCTGCGCCTGCGCCCGTGCCCGAGCTCTCGATCCTGAATCATGTACTGCTAACGGGGGGCACCGGGTTCATCGGACCGTTCCTCATGAAAAGCCTGCTCGAGCAGACTCAGGCCAAGATTCATGTTCTCGTCAGAGCTTCCAACTCGGATCAGGGCAGGCAAAGATTAAAAGCAGCCATGGAATCGATGGGGCCGTGCGGTGCCGGGCTCATGCATCTGTTCGACGCTCGCGTGATCCCCGTTTGTGGAGATCTCGGGCAGCCGAATCTGGGCCTGACGCAGGACGCCTGGGATTTCCTGGCCGCGGAAATGGACGCGGTGTTCCACAACGGAGCTACCGTGAACTACCTGTTCAATTACGACCGGATGCGCGATGCAAACGTGCTGGGAACGAATGAGGTTTTACGGCTCGCGTTCGAGGGTCGACCCAAGGAATTCAACTACGTCTCGACTACCTTCGTGTTTGGCTGGGCTGTGAAGAGCGTCCTGTATGAGACAGACATGAACGAGGACATGGAGCTGCTCGATTTCGGATACAGCCAATCGAAATGGGTAGCGGAGCAGGTGGTCGCGGACGCGCGCAGCAAGGGACTTCCCGTGCGTATCTTCCGGCCGGCTCTCGTGAGTCCTTCCGTTACAGGCGGAGGCAATAACTTCGATATCGCCGTTCGCCTCGTTGCGTTCATGGTGAATCATGGCATTGGAGTCGACGCTTTGAACCAGGTGAGTTTTGTCCCCGCGGACATCGTGGCGAATAACATTGTTGCGATCTCCACGACTCCGGGCACTGAGAACCAGACCTACCACGTGGTGCGAGACGACTATGCGAACATGCTGGATATCACCGGCCTGATTACCGCAACGACCGGGCGACAGTTCGAAATATTCAGCGTTAAAGAATTCGTCCCCGAGCTGATCCGCAGATGCCGGAAGGAAGATCTTCTCTTTCCGCTGCTGGATTTTCTGGTGGGCTCCGTCGACAACATCACCGCGATGGAGTTCAAACGCTATGACAGTTCCACCTATCAAAAGGCCCGGGATGCCTCTGAGTGGGGCAAGCCAGATCCGTCGCTCGAAGATACGGTCAATGGCATTCTGAAATTCATGCATCGCAAGGGGATCATTTCGGTTGCAGCTCGTGAGCACGAGCCAGCGCCGCGGTCCGCCGTCCATCTCGACTTGACGGATGCGGTGCAGGCTGGACTTGACTGATTCCGTGCTGGTGGACGTGTAGCCCGCTACTGCTTTTTGAACACCAGCTTTTCGGTTACACGTTGGCCGGACTCGAATGTGCCCGTGGTGGTGAGCGTCATTTGCTGCCCGTCGGCGGAAACCACCCACGTGTCTTTTTGGGTAACTTGGTCATCTCGCCGGTAAATCGAGTTCACCGTGTGCGAATCGACAAGTTGAAGCGTCACCGTATCGTTACGGGAGTTCCTGAGGTCGTATTGCTTTCCGTCAAAGCGGGCAGCGTAGCTGAAGTCGCCCGAAAAGCGTACCCCATCCTTTCCGTCCGCGTCGATCTTGAGCAGCAGTCCCTGCCGCAATCGAGTCTTGCTGAGGTCCTCTGTCCATTCGCCCGCCAGTGGGTCAAGGGCGGACTTCCTGCCCCCGCTTCGCGTCCACACCGTGATCTGGTCGGCATGGCCAACGCTCGTAGTCGTGACAGTTAGCTCGTTCCCATCGCTCGAAAGTTTATCGCGAATGGTCGCCACCACAGCTCCATCCTTCTTCTCCGTGACCTCGGCGTCTCTCTTGTCGATCTTGTGCAACTCGACTTGATTGAACGCCGGATTGCCTGGTACGGCCGTTTCGTGTCCGTCCCTTTTCGCTGTAAAGTCCAGATGCGTCTCTCCGGACATGACGATACGCACAGTGTCATGGAGTACGGTGACGGAGAGGTTATTGGGAGGGTCGAGGCTGGACTGCGCAGAGACCAGCGTCCATGAGCCTACGCGGGGGTCTGCGGCGCCAGCTTGAATCGCGGCGAACAATGCGAACAACGCGAGTTTACGAATGGGTTCCTCCTCGACCGACAAGATCATCGATACTGCCAGAGTGCAGCGGCTGGATCGATGAAGCGCTCCAAAGTGTCCCTTACCACTATACGAACTAGCTGTGCGTCAGGTCGCTCGCTTTGGCTTTTGCATCCCATACAAGAGGGTCGTCCCTTCACGGTCGCCCATCTCGTCTGACATGATGATTCTCATGCATGTGCGCCGTCTCTGGGTGGCCGGAGTAGTCTTCGCCGCCGTCATTGGGCTTCTTCCCTTCTCTTTTCACACCGAGCGCCATTTGGAGACGGCGACCCACATCGAAGGTGGCGAACCGGAAGCGGTCCGGCGGGAGCTGAGCACTCATTTTCATTCGCCGTTCGTTGAACGCGCGGTGCTGGTGATCGAGGGACTGCCGCCCGCGGATTCCGACGATGGCGGGCAGGCGTTAGGCGCCATTGTGTCGGGGCTCAAAGAGGAGCCTGGTGTGTCCGCCGCGGTGTCCTATCTCGAATTGCGCGACCCGATTTTCCTGGGCAAAGACGGTGGAACGTTTGTTCTGATCGGGCTCGAACCGGCCCAGGGTCCGGCGGAATCGCTGGTCCCAAAGCTTCACGAGACGGCGAAGGCGCTCGAAGATCGATTGCGGAGCCGTTATCCGGCGGTCAAGCTTGAACTGACGGGCGAGCTTCCACTGAATTTCGACATTCGAAAAGCGAGCGCCGACGAGGTACAACATAGCGAAAGCCTGGCGGTTCCCGCGACTCTGGCGCTTTTGCTGTTGGCTTTTGGAAGCTTGATCGCAGCCATGATTCCTCTCGCCGTTGGACAGCTCGCGATTGCGGCTACTCTGGCGATTGCGGGACTGCTGGCATCGCGCCTTCACTTGTCCATTCTGGTCCAGAATCTGGCTACCATGCTCGGGTTGGGCCTGGGGATCGACTACGCGCTGCTCATGGTGAGCCGCTTCCGCGAAACGATTGCCGCCGGGCACGCCGGACCCGCAGCCTCGGTCATCGCGGCGCGTCAGGCAGGCCGCACCCTCTTGATTTCAGCCTCGACGGTAGCCATCGGATTTCTAGCCCTCCTGACGGTGCCCATCAGTGAAATTCGCTCCCTCGGCGTCGCCGGATTCCTGGTGACGGGAATGTGTGTGTTGCTGACAAGCACCCTCGTTCCGCCGGTGCTGGGATTGCTCGGTCCACGGATTGATGCTGGCCGGTTGCCCTTCACTCCGCGCCTGGATGCGCATCAATCCGCCCGTGCGGCGGATCGCTGGAGGCGATGGGGAAAGGTAATCGTCGCCCATCCGTGGCTGGCCATCGTTCTGGCAGGCATCCCCATGCTTCTGCTGGCCTGGCAGGCTACGCGCCTCGATACAAATGTTCCGCGGGTGGATTGGCTTCCCCGAGCGGCGGAATCGGTGCATGCGCTGCACACCCTGGAACGCATGGATCGGGCCGGCGTTGTGCAATCGTTACGCGTGATCGTTGAACTGCCAAAGGATTCCATTGCGCAAACCGATGCGGGTTGGAATGCGATCGATCGCATCTCCAAGAGGCTCGCAAGCGACCCTCGTTGCGCCCGCGTCATCTCGATCACCACGATTGTGGAGGGCAACCGGTCTTTCCTGAGCAGCCTCTCGAGGGAGACACGTCGAACATTTCTCAGCGGCGATGGACGGGCGGCACTGCTCGAGGTGCTGCCCGCGACTTCGATTTCCCTGCGCGATCAAGTCGGGTGGGTACGGGATCTCCGGAAAACCGGCGCTGCGGCTCTCACCGGAGTGCCTGGCGCAACGCTGCTGGTAGGGGGCATCCCTGCACTCAACGCCGATTATCAAACGATTGTCAGCGACCACCTCGTGCCGGTCACAGCGCTGGTAGTGGTGGGGACGCTCCTGGCGCTTCTCGGCGGGTTCCGTTCGCTCTTTGCCGCCGTCAAGGCGATCGCACTCAACCTGCTCTCGGTTTCGGCTTCCTTCGGAGCGTTGGTTCTGGTGTTCCAGGACGGACACGGTAGCAGCCTGCTGGGAGTTCCCGGGGGCACGGGCAGCGTGTTTCCCCTTGTCCCTATCGTCGCCTTCGCTATAGTGTTCGGACTCAGCATGGATTACGAAGTGTTTCTGGTCGCTCGGGTTCTCGAAGCCCGGAGGAGCGGGCTGAGTGAGGAGGACGCAATCCCGGAGGGGTTGGCCAGAACCGCAGGGCTGATTACGAGCGCTGCTGCGATCATGATCGTGGTTTTCGCGGCATTCACTCTCGGAGATTTCCTGGTGGTCAAAATGATCGGATTCACGCTGGCGGTGGCCGTGCTGATTGACGCGACGCTTGTTCGAATTGTGATCGGTCCCGCGCTCCTTCGGATTGCAGGCGACTGGAACTGGTGGCCTGGGGGGCTCGCCAAGGAACCCAGCACCCCCGACGTGACGGCGAACCACGAATAATGCATCCGCCACCCGAGAATTGTGTCCACAATTGCCGACACTCACGGAGTTCTGCCACGCAGCATAAGCGAGACGCTCCGGTCCCTCAGAACTAAGCCCATATGGGGTTGCAGATTGCCAATTGGCTCGAAGGCAAGCCGGCGTCTCCGGTTCAGAGATAAATTGCGCGCGATCGACGCCAAATCTTCCGCGTATACAATCGAAGCTCGGTGCGGAAGCAGCCGCACGCCAGCCCATAGATGATGAGCGATATCCGAGCGCAATCGTGCAGTCCCCTTGAAGAGCGTACGATGCGCAAGGCTGCGTGGCGGCTCGTTCCGTTTCTCATGCTGCTCTACTTCGTCGCCTTCCTCGATCGCATCAATATAGGGTTCGCCGCGCTGACCATGAATCGCGACTTAGGGCTGACGGCGCGGATGTTCGGCATCGGTTCAGGCATTTTCTTCTTCGGCTATTTCGTCTTCGAAGTGCCCTCGACGTTGATCCTGCATCGCGTGGGCGCGCGCTTCTGGATCGGGCGAGTCATGATCACCTGGGGCCTGGTGTCGATGGCGATGGCGTTCATTCAGGGTCCGACGAGCTTTTATGTATTGCGCTTTCTGCTCGGCGTCGCCGAAGCGGGGTTCTTTCCCGGAGCCATTCTCTATCTCAGCTATTGGTTTCCTTTGAATCGCCGTTCGGCGATGACCGCGCTCTTCATGGCGGCGGCGCCGGCCGCGGGTTTTGTTGGATCACCCATCTCCGGTGCGCTGATGCAGCTCGACGGCCTGCTGCACTTGCGCGGATGGCAGTGGCTCTTTATCGCCGAGGCAATTCCCGCGCTGGTGCTCGGCTGCATCACGCTGCGCTTCCTCACCGATCGCCCCGCCGATGCGACTTGGCTGACGGCCGACGAGCGCGCCTGGCTCTCCGATGCGATGCTGCGCGAACAGGCAACTGTCAAAGATCCGTGCGGCCACAGCGCCTGGCGCACTCTGGCGGATTGGAAAGTGCTGGTGCTTTCGCTCGCGTATTTCGGAACTTCGGCCGGTCTCTACACGGTCGGATTCTGGGCCCCTCTCATCGTCAAGGCGCCGGGACTTTCGCCGTTCCAGGTCGGTCTGCTGGTCGCGATCCCCAATCTCATCGCCGTCATCGGCATGGTGCTCTGGTCGCGCAATTCCGACCGCACCGGAGAACGCTACGGCCACGCCGCCGTCGCCTGCATCATCGGCGCGGTGGGAATGGCGATCACAGCGCGTGCAGGCTCCTCAGTTTCCGTAGCGGTCGCAGGGCTTTCGCTGGCCGCCTTGGGCGTGAGCGCCGCCAAGCCGCCGCTTTGGAGTTTGCCCACGATGTTTTTCGCAGGTGCGGGTGCCGCTGCGTCGATCGGGCTGATCAACGCCCTCGGTACACTGGGCGGATTCGTGGGGCCTTACATGATCGGCGCAAGCGAGGCTGGCGGGCACTTTGCCGGCGGCCTCTACCTGGTGGGTTGTACGCTGATCCTGTCAGCTGTAACCATTGTCGCTATGCGCGCCGTCCTCAGGACGGCTCCCGAGAAGCGAATCAATTCATGAAGAGAGTTCTATGTCCCGTGCCGTAGAAAAACACCGCAGTGAGAAGAATCGGAAGTACAGGATTGCCGTGATCCCGGGTGACGGCATCGGCCGGGAAGTCGTTCCCGAAGGGCTGCGCGTACTCGAGGCCGCCGCGCGACAATACGGCTTCACGCTCCAGCTTGAAAATTTTGATTTTGCCTCCTGCGACTACTACCTGAAGCACAACAAGATGCTTCCCGACAATTGGAAGGATTTGATCGGGAGCCGCGACGCGATCTTCTTCGGTGCGGTCGGCTGGCCGGAAAAGGTGCCCGATCACATCTCGCTTTGGGGATCCTTGATCCAATTCCGCCGCGAATTCGATCAATATGTCAATCTGCGGCCGGTGCGGCTCATGCCCGGCATGCCCTGCCCGCTCGCCGGTCGAAAACCCGGCGACATCGATTTTTATGTCGTGCGCGAGAACACCGAAGGCGAATACTCCTCCATCGGCGGCAGGATCTTTACCGGAACCGACCGCGAGGTTGTCATCCAGGAAACGGTCATGACCCGGACCGGAGTTGACCGCATTCTCAACTTCGCCTTTGAGCTTGCGAATCGGCGCGTAAAGAAACATCTCACCTCCGCCACCAAATCCAACGGCATCTCGATCACCATGCCTTTCTGGGATGAGCGGGTGCGCGAGACAAGCAAGAATTTCCCGCACGTGCGGTGGGACCAGTACCACATTGACATCCTCACCGCGCATTTCGTGCTCCATCCGGACCGTTTTGATGTAGTCGTTGCTTCCAACCTGTTTGGCGACATTCTTTCGGACTTGGGGCCCGCGTGCGCCGGAACCATCGGCATTGCTCCCTCGGGCAACATCAATCCCGAGCGCCGCTATCCTTCGCTCTTCGAGCCTGTTCATGGCTCGGCGCCCGACATCGCCGGCAAAGGCATCGCCAACCCGATCGCCCAGATCTGGTCCGCGGCTATGATGCTCGATCTTCTCGGCGAAGCCGAGGCTGCCGCGGGCATCGTGAAGGCCATCGAGGCCACACTGGTCGACAAAGCACTCTGCACTCCCGACCTCGGCGGCACCGCAACTACCACGACCGCGGGAAACGCCATCGCCAACGCGCTCGTATCGCTTCCAATTGAGGCGTAACTCTCTCGAAGCTCCACGCTCGGCGCGCTTTTGTCTTTCCGCCACATCGCTTGGCCGGCGCCCATGATTTGAGCGGAGTGCTGGGGCCTCCTCATGGCGTTCATCGCGTAGGAGCGGATGGTTCTGCAGCCGATCTTTGGCGATTCTTTGTTGCACAAAGGGTAGGTTTCAGGACAAACCGCGAAGCCACTGGAAGATTGCACAGGCTTGTGACTCTCCAGCTAAGCAACCGATGGAAGCGCATCCACAGCCAATTCCCGCCCAAAACAGGCCTCAAAACAAGTCCAGACAAAGCCGATATTCTTCGCAAATCCCCGCCAACACCTGTGACAGATGCCGCAATTGTTCCACGTGGAACAATTTCAACGACCCGATGAAGTCCAATCCACCACGCGAAGCCCATGCCAGACGGCAAATCCTTCGCAAATTCCGATCAACAGCAGTGGCAAATGTCACAATTGTTCCACGTGGAACAATTTGGAAGCGCGGAACAGTCTAGCTACAGAGGCCGCCTCGCCCCGTCGCCCACCGGCTACCTCCACATAGGCCACGCGCGCACCTTCTTCGCCGCCTCCGAGCGCGCGCGCGCCGCGCACGGCGTCCTGGTGATGCGCATGGAAGACCTCGATCCCGACCGCAGCCGCGACCTCTACGCAGAAGCCGCAATCGAAGATCTGCATTGGCTTGGAATCAGCTGGCACGAAGGCCCAGACATCGGCGGACCGTTCGCGCCCTACACGCAGAGCCAGCGCCAGGACATCTATCGCGCGGCGTGGCAGAAGCTCCTCGAAGGCGGATTCATCTATCCCTGCCGCTGCTCGCGCAAAGACCTCGCCTCCGCGCTCGGCGCGCCGCACGAAAGCGCCAATCCAGACCCGCTCGACGACGAGCCAATCTACCCAGGCACTTGCCGTGCATTGCATGCAGACTTTTGGAGCAGTCCATCACACGATCAAAAAATCCCAGCCGCGAACTGGCGCTTCCGCGTGCCCGACGGTGAAGCCATCGAGTTCAACGATCTCAATCTAGGCCCGCAGCGCTTCATTGCCGGCAAGGACTTCGGCGATTTCCTCGTCTGGCGGCGTGATGGCATTCCAAGCTATCAGCTCGCCTGCGTCGCCGACGATGCAGCCATGCGCATCACCGACGTCGTTCGCGGCGCGGATTTGCTCAAGTCCACCGCACGCCAAATCCTGCTCAACCGCGCACTCGGCTTCACAAATCCCGCATGGTTCCACTGCAGTTTAGTCACCGATCGCGAAGGCCGACGCCTCGCCAAGCGCCACGACGCGCTCAGCATCCGCACACTGCGCGAACGCGGATCGACGCCTGCCGAGATTCTCAGTGCCGAGGCCATTCCTGAGCGCTGACTGGGAGACGTGGCAGCGATCACCACTGGAAAAACGCCGGAAATTCTACGATAAGTGAACTGACTTTGCGCGTGTGGATGCGGTAGCGGAGAAATCGGCTCGGAAGATGAGCCGTCGGTCCGCAGGCCGCTGAACCGACCTGCGGGCCGTGTTAGCGCAAAGGAGGTGAGGGCATTGGATGAGAAATCGTCCTGGACTCGATTCGCCATCTCGATCGTCATTGACCGGCGGTTCGTGCTGGCACTCGTGATCCCGGCCTTGGCGCTACTGTTACGGTAGCCAACCTCCCGGAAGGGCCACACCCTTCCGGGAGTTACAGCAAGT
>CAZAQN010000084.1:0-13928 GCA_964487345.1 uncultured Occallatibacter sp.
CGCTCAGGATTTCGGCTCGCGGCTTAGACGCCGCGATAACGCCTCAAGTTCGAATCTCCCCCTCGCCGCCCAAATTAATTCACTGAGATTACAGGATCCTTACTGCGTTGGCGGGAATTTTGGTCGCTTGCCCGAGCGTCTCAGCCCGGTTGTCTGCCCCAAGAAACGCATCCAATCTTGGAATGGAGGTCTCATGGTTGATAAGACGAAATCTACGCAGGCGCAACCCGCCGGATCTGGGAAAGCCACCCCGACTGTCGATGATGCAATGGTGAATGACTCGCTCGGCACTATTGATATTTCGGATTCCACTGGATCCGATCCCGAAAAAGAGACCGGAGACGCGAAAGGAAAGAACAAAGACACCGGACGCCAAGACTGACGTTCAGTCTTTGCGTCTGATCCCACCGTTGGAACCGCTCTGCGATCTCCTTCTTCCATCGTGAGCGAATGGGCTTGCGGCCAATGCGCTTTGAAGGGAAAGAAAACCGAAGCGCGCCGATTTCGCTCTCTCCTAGACGACAGGGCGCGCTAAGAATATGAGTGCGATATGCTCAGATATTTACACAAGACAGCTTGACAAACGTGCACGAGGTTACCTATCGTTAGCAATTGGAAGAGGAGATTGCTAGCGCAAGGCTAGTGAGACTGCTCACCTGTAAAGGCTGCTCTGAGCTGTTCGGAGCCGCAAATTGCAATATCGGCAACCTATTCTCGACAAACTACTCGAAAATCCGCGGCCGGGGCTCAACCCTGCCCGCGCATGAAGGAGAAGCGAAGTTATGGCAGCAACATCTGTTACGACCACCTTCACCCCGCTGCATGACCGGATCCTCGTCCGCCGTTTGGAAGAGGGCGAAACGGTTCGCGGGGGCATCATCATTCCCGACAGCGCCAAAGAGAAGCCCCAGGAAGGCCAAGTCATCTCGGTTGGCAAAGGCAAATCGAACGACGAAGGCAAAGTCTTCCCGCTCGATGTCAAAGCTGGCGACAAGATCCTGTTCGGCAAGTACTCCGGCACCGAAATCAAGATCGACGGCGAAGAGTTTCTGATCATGCGTGAGGAAGAAGTCCTCGGCATCGTGAAGAAGTAGGCGCGCTGCGCGCGCCAGTTCGCAGTTCTTAGTTCACAGTTGTTCAAGTGAGCGTGGAAGACTGTGGAGCTGGCGACATGAAATCTTTTCTGTGAACGACGAACTAAGAACTGTGAACTAGGAGAGTTTCGAATGGCAAAGCAAATTCTGCACGGTGAGGACTCCCGTCAAGCGATTCTGCGCGGCGTGAATATTCTGGCCGACGCTGTGAAGGCGACGCTCGGGCCCAAGGGCCGGAACGTCGTAATTGAGAAGAAATTTGGCTCGCCCACCATCACCAAGGACGGCGTGACGGTGGCCAAGGAAATCGACCTAAAGGACCCGCTGGAGAACGTGGGCGCACAACTGGTGCGTGAAGTCGCTTCGAAGACCAGCGACGTTGCTGGCGATGGCACCACCACCGCAACCGTATTGGCGCAGGCCATCTTCCGCGAGGGCGTGAAGACGGTGGCGGCCGGCGCAAATCCGACGGCCCTGAAGCGCGGTATCGACAAGGCCGTTGTAACGATCATCGGCACGCGCGACAAGGACGGCAAGTGGACCGAGGGCGGCGCTCTTGGCAAGCTGTCGAAGCCCGTGGATGAAGGCTCTGTGGCGCAGGTTGGTGCGATTTCGGCTAACGGCGATCAGGAGATTGGCGACATCATTGCGCACGCCGTGAAGGTTGTGGGCAAGGATGGCGTCATCACCATCGAAGAGTCGAAGACCATGCACACCGGTCTCGAGACGGTCGACGGCATGCAGTTTGACCGCGGCTATTTGAGCCCCTACTTCGTGACAGACACGGAGCGGCTCGAAGCGGTTCTCGAAGATCCGTACATTCTGATCTACGAGAAGAAGATCAGCGCGATGAAGGATCTGCTTCCCTTGCTCGAGCAGGTTGCTCGTGGCGGCAAGCCCCTCCTGATTATTGCCGAGGATGTTGAGGGCGAGGCGCTGGCGACCCTGGTGGTGAACAAGCTGCGCGGCACCCTGAATGTAGCAGCCGTGAAGGCTCCTGGCTTTGGCGATCGGCGGAAGTCAATTCTCGGTGACATCGCGATTCTCACTGGCGGCAAGGCTATTACCGAAGATCTGGGCATCAAGCTGGAAGGCGTGAAGCTCGAGGATCTGGGTCGTGCCAAGCGCATCACCATCGACAAAGACAACACGACCATTGTCGACGGCGCCGGCAAGGCAGCTGACATTGAAGGCCGCGTGAAAGAAATCCGTTCGCAGGTCGAGAAGAGCACCTCGGACTACGACAAGGAAAAGCTGCAGGAGCGGCTGGCCAAGCTGGTGGGCGGCGTTGCCATCATCAAGGTTGGCGCTGCGACCGAGACCGAGCTGAAGGAGAAGAAGGCTCGCGTTGAGGACGCGCTGCATGCGACCCGTGCGGCAGTCGAGGAAGGCATCGTTCCGGGCGGCGGCGTGGCCCTGGTTCGTGCAATTCCGGCGGTTCAAGAGCTGATCAAAAAGCTCGAAGGCGACGAGAAGATCGGTGCGCAGATCGTGCTCCGCTCGCTCGAAGAGCCGCTGCGGCAGATTGTTGCCAATGCCGGCGAAGAGGGCGCAGTGGTGGTGGCCAAGGTGCTCGAGTCGAAGGACCAGCACTACGGCTACAACGCTGCAACGGGCGTATTCGAGAACCTGGTGAAGGCCGGCGTCATCGATCCGACCAAGGTTACGCGCACGGCCCTGCAGAATGCGGCTTCGATCGCCGGTCTCCTGCTCACCACCGAAGCATTGGTGGTTGAGATTCCTGAGCAGAAGGCTGCTCCGGCAGGCGGCGGCCACGGCGGCGGCATGGACGGCATGTACTAGGACTGGCCGTCCAGGCAATCGCGCCTTCGGCGCAAGAAGCGAAGCAAAGAGCCCTCAAACTTAGGTTGAGGGCTTTTTGTTGTGCGGCTGAATTCATTGTATTTATTGGTATAATGATTATTCAAGGAGATTCCAATGACCGTAGGTCCCGAAGAAACCCTCATTGCGGATCGAGTCTGGATTGCGACGGCATTATTACATCAACAGTTTTGTTTGAGAGCGGATTTCAAGAAGGATGAAATTCGAAGAAAGATGGAAGAAGAGGGATTGGCGGAAGGTCTCGATCCCAGGACGTTGAATGTTCATCTCGATCAACATTGCGTAGCAAATGTCCCACCATCATCAGGCAAGTATCGGATGTTGTATGAGACCACCCCAGGGGGCAGCCTCAGACTGTTTCGCCCCGGCGACTTGACCCATCCGGCAAGAGTCCCGCGGCGCAAACCCTCCAAAATTGTGCCCAAACGCGAGCAGATTCCGGAGCAATACTGGCAATTGTTGGATTGGTATGAAATTTGGAGCAAGCAGGCCCACGCTCCAGATGCGCCAATCAACTGGGAAGACGATCCCCTGATTCGTCTAATCGGTTCAGGCAAACACATCTGGGCCGACGAGCATGCTGACGAATACGTCGAGAATCTCCGGAGAGAAGACATTTGAGCAAAGTCTTCTTCGACACCAATGTTTTCATTTACATGTTCGAGGGGCTGGAACCGAACCGGAGCCGGACCCTGGAGATTCGAAAGCGCATGATCGATCGCGGCGACCGAATCGTGACCTCCGCGATGACCCTTGGCGAGGTTTTGGTTCGGCCGACTAAACTTGGCCAGACCTCGCTCATCGAACAATATGACCACGCCATCCGAGCGACTTCGCAGGTCATTTCCTTCGACCCACAAATCGCCTGGCGCTATGCTTCGCTGCGCGCCACACATGCCATTCGCAACGCGGATGCCATACAGTTGGCATGCGCTGCGCACTTCGGCGTCGACCTGTTTATCACCAACGATACGCGTCTGCACAAACTCAACGTTCCCGGAATCGGTTTCATTGCACCGCTGGAGAAGGTTCCTCTATGAGGGGGTGCCTCTGACGCAAAATCAAAAGCCCTCAGCTTCGGCCTGGGGGCTTTTTGTATCGGTCCTGAGAAAAAAGGCTGTCAAACCTTTGTCGACATCCAAGCGGAGTTGTTATTATGCTCCGCCCCCGTCCCAAAGGCATCTTTCTCCAGTTTCGGGTGAAAAATGGCAATAGAAAATCGTGCTCCGCAAGGCCAGGGGAAATTGAGCCGCTTAAAGCGCGAACGATTCAGGATGCGATTGCAGTCACATTGGACTGCGAGTTTCTAGAAATACTCGAAACTGGTTGAGGCCGAAGCGGGCGCAGCCAACCTGCGGCCAGCCAGGACTGTGGAATTGAAAACTCCGACCAGCCACAATCCAGGCAAACCTGGATGTCCGGCGCTGGCGTCATCGGCGGGTGGCTCAGTGTTCGCGGGCTATTGCGAAAAAGTCGAATTTCCGCCGGGATCGTCGAAATACACCCCGACTCGCACTTGGGACAGACCATTCGTGCACCTCTTACTGCGTAGTTTTCTATGGGGGGATATCAAAATCTAACTCATGATTTGAGAAAGCGCAACGGAAATTGTGCAACTTTTTCTTCTAAACCGATGAAAATGCCGCGAAAGTCGTACGTCATGCAGGGCTTCCCGGTTGCTTTTCAAGCTCGGAGGGCTCGCCTACGCCAACGGTGATGCGGCTGATAGCTCGGCGTCAGAAGCTGGTTCGGGGCGCAATGAAAGACGGGAGCCTCTTCAGCCCCCGTCTCCGTGTCAACTTTCTAATTCGACCTACTAGAAAGTCAGATGAAGCCCCATCGTAACGGCCCGATTTCCGCCGATGGTGCCGGTAACGGAGCCGAAGGTAGCGCCGTTGTTGGGGCATCCCGCAGAGGAAGCGTAATTGTAAGTTGTACATGTGCCTTGACCATTGGTGAGGGTCGTCGGAACCGTGAGTCCCTTCCCGGATCCGTTCACAACTGGGAGGATGTATTCATTTGCGAGAGCAGATTGCTGATCGACTGGGTTGTTGCTTGTCGCAATCTGGCCATAGTTGAGATAGCTTGATTGGCAATTGCTGTCGGTGACGGCATTTGCAGTGTTCGAGCATGCATAGCTTTGCGCAATCTGTGTCTGGTTTTGGGGCACGTCCAGGCTGGTGGTGTTAAAGACGTTGAAGACGTTGAAGGCGTAGTTCAAGCCGACGCGTTCAGTGAACTGGAAAGCTTTGCGGAAGGACAGATCCAGCCTCCTCTGGCCAGCTTGCCGGAAGAGATTGCGCTGGTCGCTCGGAGCAAAATCTGTCTCGTAGATGTCTTGGGGATCTGTCCCTGTTGAGACCGGGATTCCCTTCTGCCCAGGTGCGAGGTAGTTGATAGCAATCTGCGTGGGATCGATGGTTGGCATGTAAACGCCACCGGCGCCGCGGAAGGAACCTTTGTTCCCCGTAAAAGCAGATTTTGGATCGTTGGGGTTTTTGATTGCCAGGACCGGGTTCATTAAATTGGGATAGTTTCCGACATACAGACTGCCGGACGCGCCGTAAAACTCATATAGAGAATACGGCTGCCCACTCTGCACGACTCCCACACCCGTCATGTTCCACCCATTGGTGAAGTAAGAAAGCAGCGAGTGCGCCTTGGCAACATCGGGGACCGATACTTGAAAATTGGCGGTGAAAACATTGGTTCTATCGAAGTCCGCGGATGCCCAGGAGTCACGCAGGCGATTGGGATTGTCCCCTGTGAAGAAGATGCCGATGTCGCTTTGCTCATCGAGAGCATGGCTCCAGGTGTAACTGACGCCGGCCTGCACGTCATGCGAAAGACGCTTCTCCAGGTGAGTTTGCAAAGCATCGTAGGCTGAGACCCCAACGGTTTTGAAGAGCGCGGAGTTGTAGTTGTAACCCACGTACGGAACGCGGAAATCGATATTGCCGCCGCTGTAAGTGTTCCATGGCTCGCCTGCAATTGCAGCGTAGTCGTACCCGTCGGGAGTTGAGTTTTGATTCAGAACCTCCCAACCATAACTGGCCGTCTCGCCCCAGATTGGGTTGGTCGGCGTCGCGATCCCAGGCTCGTTGAAGGGCACCGGAATTACTGAATGGCGGCCACGATTGCCGACATAGCCGATATCGAATGCCAGGTCGTTGCGGGGCTGCCACTGAAAATCCAGAGTGTAATTGATCGTGTACGGCAGCACATTGTTATTCCCATATGCACCGAAGTCGATTGTGGGCGTACAGTCAAGGTAGTCTTCCTGGTTGTCCTCAGCACCGCAATTCGGGCCGTACTCAGGATGCGTCGTCCCGGTCATGTTATTGAGCTGTGTCTGCAAAGCGTTCGTAAAGAATGAGGGGTTGGCGCTGGGTTGGACATAGGAGGGCGTCCCGAGCGGATCGGCGAGCGTCTTGCCGTTGCCATTGATATAAGTTGCGAGGGGAGCGGATTGAGTTACGCCAAAAACTCCTCCGCCGCCGGAGGCGCCATAGGGCTGTGAAAGATAGCTGAATAGCTCGCCGCGATCATAATAGATGCCAGCTCCCCCGCGTAGAACCACCTTGCCGTTGTTTTGCTTCGGAGACCATGCGAAGCCAACGCGCGGGGAAATTCCCCACTGACGGCCATTCAAAGTCGAGTCGCTTCCGGCTAAATTCGAAGCGGCGACGCTGCTGCGATACTTGTTGTTGGGCGCCACAACAAAACCCGTATTCACTACCGAGAATCCGGTTGTACTGGTGCCCGTCACGTTATAGAGCGAGGGATCGAAATTGAAGAAGTTACCATATTTTTCGGTCAGACCGCCGTGGTAGTCATAGCGCACGCCCGCGGTGATGCTCAGGTTCGACAATAACTGCCACTTATCCTGGACATAGCTTTCGATTTCGTTGGAACGATAGTAGCGGTCGGCATTGTTCTTTCCACTCGATGGGTCGATGGTGTCAATGGTGTTGGATTTGTATGCGTTGCCTTCAAGAAACGTCTCGAAGGTTTTGGCTTCCACATTCGCAATGCCGTTGCGATTGTTCTCGATATTCAATTGCGTATAGCTGAATCCGCCTCCCGCAACGATGGTATGTTTGCCGATCGAAAAGATCACATTGCTTGAAGGATTGAGCCGGTTCTGATAGTAGCCTGTGTTGATGGTTGTGCTCTCCGTGCCGTAAGGGCCGACTCGGACTGACGGGGCGTCTGTAGAGAAATTGCTCGCGAATTCCAAAAGATCCAGTCCAGGCATGATGCCGCCGGCATAGAGCCCCGTGCCGGTGCCGATTCCGAACGTTGGCCCGAGCGTCGGATCGGGGGCGACGGTTTGCTTATCGAAGCTATTGGAAAACATGCGAACGTAGCCGAGGCGCTGTTCCCAATTCAGATGGGACCCAATGTTAATCGTGTTATCAAGCGCACCGACTTGCGAGCCGTTATTCTGCGTGAGAGGAAAGCCGCCCGTTTGGGCAAGACCGTAGGGCTTATTCACAGGATCATTCTGGTAGTAATACTTGAACGAGAGCCGGTCGCTCTTGCTCACATCAAAGTCCAGTGAACCCGTACCCTGATCGGCAACCATGGTGGATGTGCCGATTAGTGTGACGTTGGGAACGCCATAGGCATAGGGTGCGCTGGTTTGCGCCGATGGGATCATATATTGACCATTCGGTAGTTTGGCATTCATGATTGCAGCCGCGATCGGACTGATCCCAACAGTCGTAACCTTCCCGTTATTCCAACTCGTGAGGGCGCTCTCCAGACCCGCGTTCGAACGGTCATCGGTGAGACCCGAAGGAACATTGAGCTGCGACAGACCGGTCGCCTGATCTGAGTTATACCCGTGCTGATACGCAGCAAAGAAAAACAGCCTATTCCTGATGATTGGCCCGCCGACCGTTCCGCCGGAGGTCCAGCGGTGGAGCGCGGGATTGGCCAGGGATTCAGGAAACGCGCCGATGCCCTGCGTGCTCAGGATGTATTGCTGCTTAAAGAAGAATGGCGCGGCATTGAGAGAGTTGTTCGCGAATGTGCCGTAGACCTGTCCGTGCCAACTGTTCGTCCCGGTAGCCGTGTTCGCGTCGATCTGCGCGCCCGCGGTCGCGCCTTGCTGAGCGTCGTACATCGAAGTGTTAACGCGCAATTCCTGAAGAAACTCGGGCGGAGGCGAAGGCAGGCTGTTGCCATTGGACTCGTAAACCGAGGTACCGGTTCCGAACTCGCCGCCAGTCTGCTCGGTTTCGCCGACACCAAAGTTATAGCGCTGCGAGGTGTCTCCACTGGAGGTCATGCCGTTGAAGATGTTTGTGGAATCAACACCGTTCAGCTGAAATGTGTTGGAAGTGGCGCGCTGGCCGTTCGCCCATATGTTCTGGTTACCCAAGCCGGTGTTTGAATCCAGGTTGGCGAGCAATTCGGCGCTGACACCGGGAGAGAGCACGGCGAGCTGAGTGAAACTGCCGGTTGCCAGCGGAGTCAATTGAATCTGCGCGGAGTCCAATGTATAGCCGTTGGTGGCGTCCGTCGCATTCAGCAGCGGATTTGCCGTCACTTCCACCGATTCGGAAACCTGGCCTACTTTGACAGTCAGGTTCAGCGTCGTGGCGCTCGCTTCCTGCACCGCAATTGCCTTTGCTTCCGTTGTGTCGAATCCATCGTGGCTCACTTTCACCGTGTATGAACCAACGGGCAGGTTAAAGACCTGGTAAAAGCCGTCAGGATGCGTCTTTGTGACTTGTGTATAGTTCGTCGCAGTGTCGATGACGGAGACGGTTGCACCGGAAACCGCTGCGCCGGAAGGATCCTTGATTGTGCCGTTGAGGGAGCCCAGCGTTTGCTGGGCGAGGGTCGGAAAAACGAATGTGATGATGGCCAAAACCATCAGGCAGATATGAGCGACACGCCTCCAAGAGAGTCGAATCATGGTCTCCTCGCAGATTGTTTTTGTCTTTCAGGTTGAGCTTGCACGATTGCGGCATTTTTGCCGCTGCTTCAACAATTCTCAGACTGAGTGGGATTGCCAGAAAGATCGGCTGGCTGAAAACGCCAGGATTCAAATAGTTTGCATGAAGGGGGCGCGATTTCCAAATAAATTCTCAAGCGCGGATGTTTTCGACGCCGCTGCACTTTGCAAACGGCGGTGAAGACATTCCGCAGATTGTCACGACGTTGTCGTTGTCGACTGCCGAGTTTGCAGGCCGACGTTCCTATCATTGCGCGCAGGCGGAAATCGACCCGAGATTTCCGCCTTACGGGAATGAGTGCGAAATCCGGTGCGAACTCGACCTCAACGCCCGTTGCTTTTGCCCCACTGGAGGCGTACGCCAGCCCGTAGATTGGCAGGCAGACTAATGTAGCCGATCGGAGCCATGTGCTGGTTGTCCGTAAGGTTCTCAGCCTGACCGTAGACTCCCAGCCACGTCAATAATTGATAACTCGCGCCAAGATCCAGTTTGGCGAATCCCGGATCGAGATTGCGATTCGGCAACAGAAGGCTGTTGCCCCCGTTGATGTCGGAGCCACCCAAGAAGTCCGAGTCATCCGAGCGGCTGACAAACGCGGATGTAAACATTGCACTCAACTTCTTCGCGGAGTAAGTTGCGGTGAAGAATCCAGTGTGCGGCGGACGCCGGAACGGACGCGCTCCCTGAAGCGGCGAATCCGAACCGATGGGAATGCCATTGTAAGTCGGGAGGGGGCCGAGAAGCGCGACATCACTGTTGGTGAATGAGCGCTGGATTACCGCGTCCAGATAGGTATACCCGCCCCGCAAAAAAATACTGCGGCCGATGCCGCCTTCCACCGTAGTTTCGACCCCGAGAGCGCGGTACGCCTCGGTATTCAGGCTTTGCTCATAAGCCCCATTGGCTTGCAGAAACTGCTCCAATTGATTTTGCTGAGCTGGAGTTAGGTTGGGCAGCAATTCCGGAATCAGATCGAGACCGACATATTCGATTTGGCGCCCAAACTCGTTGTGAAAAAAACTGGTGCGGAAGACGAGACGCTGGCTCAGAAACGATTGTTCAACCCCGCCTTCATATGTTCGTGCTGTGGGCGCAGAGAGCGGTGTAATTCCAAGTTGCTGAACGGTGGCTTGCCCGCCGTTGGATTCGAGGAAGTTGTACAGCGAATAGAACTGGTCAGTCAGCGATGGCTCTCGCACGGCGTCGCCGTAATTGAACAGTATGCGCGTGCCGCTGAAGACGCCTTTGCGCGGCTTCATCGCATAGAAGGAAACACCAGCACGCGGATTGGTTTGTGTGCCGAAGAGCGAGTAGCGCTCCAGGTCGCCGCCAAGGGTGTAGAAGAACCGCGTCTTGAAGTCTCCGTGGACCGCTGCTCGATAGTCGTAGTTTGTGCGTTCCACCGGAGCGTAGTAGAAGCTGCCTGGCTCTGATCCGCGCTCGTCTTCAAACTGAAAGCCGATCTGTGCAGCCAGGTGCGGAGTCACCGTGTAGTCGCCCTGGTACACCAGCGCGTCACGATTTGAGACCAGCTGGTTCTCTTGCGGATAGGTGCCGGCATAATCCAGCAAGGCTGGCCCGGTAACGGAATAACCATTCGCGCCGGTGATTGTGACTGGATAGCCGAAACTGTCTCCATATTGGTCGAATAGACCCGAGCCACTTTCCGACCACAGGTGATATTGTTCGCGCTTCCGGGTCAGGCCGTAGCGCACAGAGTTATGAAACGCCGCAGTGGTCTGGTTATCGACCGAAGCGCTGAGAAAAAGGTCCTGATCCTTTTGCGTGGCATTGTTCACGACTTGGTAGAACTGGAATGCTCCGGGTACTCCAGTCGCGTCTACGCCATAGTGAACCGTCCCTCGTATTTGAGTTGATCCGTTCGGTTGCCATCCGAAGTTGCCGGCGGCTGTCGCCACGTGAAATTCGTTCAGGGGAAGATTATTGTTCGTCTGTAACCAGCTGAATTCCCCTAGATAGTCAAGCTTGTTATGTGCGCCTGCGATCTCTAAGTCTTCTGCGGAAGTAAGAAAATTGCCCACATCTCCATGAAAGAGAAACGAGGGAAAGCTGGTGGTGCCGTGCGGGGTGGTCAGGCTGACGACGCCACTCTCTGCGTCTGCGCCATAGAGGCTCGAATCCGGGCCACGGTACACTTCAGCCCGTTCAACGGCCGTCGTCGCAAGCGGCCCGAAATCGAAGCGTCCACCCAGATCGCCTGCACTGACGCCGTCTATGAGAATCTTGTTCGCATCGGAATCACCGCCGCGGATGAACAACGACGCCTGCGCTCCCATTTGTCCAACCTGCGCGACAGATGTTCCCGGCATCAGGCGCAATGAACTGACAAGATCGCCGCGCAACGCAAGGTCGGATGGCCCCAAAACTGAAATCGAAGCTCCGGTCTGCGGCTGCGGCGTTGGTGTGCCGTTGGCCGTAACGACGATCGATTCGCGCGCCCACGTCGGTTCAAGGACGAGATCCTGTTCGTGGTTATCGAACTTGCCTGCGTAAAAGCCAGGCGCCTCCAATTGCCGAAAGCCATTGGCAGAGATCACGAGATAGAAACGGCCCTGCTCTGCCGTCGTGATTTGATAACTGCCATCCGCGCCCGAAACTCCAGCAGAGACGGTGCTGCCGTTGCGGATGAGAACGACTTTGGCTCCGGTTATTCTGGCGCCGGATGGATCGGACACAACTCCGTGAACCTCGGCGGCGGGCGCAGAGAGACCGGCGAGCAAAGACAAGAAGACGATTGAGACGCGTCGCGCAAATGCGCTGGGCATGTATCTGGGAAAAGTCATGGAGGCTCCTTCGTTCCCCTCGGAACGCAAGCGGGTTATGGACGCCGAAGACCGGTCTCCTGACTTGCGCCTTTCCCAGCGCCTTCCCAGAGTTCAGCCCGTTGGGCGTGCCTCCAGTGGCATTTTGGCACCTCAGTGAATGCGGAGGTATCCAAGCTGGCTTCCTGCCTTTTGCCGATACGACGAGCATCGAGGCAAGTGCGCTCACAGTTGCGGGGCAGTGGCGGAGTTTCACCGCCTTCCCGAGCATCCTGGCGATTACCGTGGTGAGCTATGCTGCTCGCTATGGGAGCAGCGGTGATGGCATGAAACAGACTTTCATGCCATCAATCGTTATAAATGTGGCGCGTCGCGAAGTCAAAGCGATCATGCGTTTGTTCCCTTGATTCCTGGACCCGCGCGGGAGCAAATACTTGCGGGTCGGAAGCATACCTTGGAGTCCGTCATTACGAACGCGAATCGGTGATCAGGCCCATAGACGCTAATATAGGGAGGGATTGGAACAATAAACCTCTCTGTATTTGTGACGTGGCCCCGTAGCTCAGGTGGATAGAGCAGCAGTTTCCTAAACTGCGTGTCGGAAGTTCGAGTCTTCCCGGGGTCACCATGTCTTCTACCGGATCGACGGTGTCGAATTTGGCCCCAGTTTCCCATTGTCGACCGCGCCGAAACTATGCCGCTTGCTGACCTTGCTCTTTCAGCATCCGTTCCATTCGCGCCGCGAGCAGCTTCTTCGCTTTTTCGAGACCGCGCATCCTGGAAGCGCTCAGATGTCTGCTTGCATAAGAAATATAGAAGGTCAGCATTCTCATTCCCGTGGCAGGCCCATCGGGATACGTCTCTTTCGAGGCGAGCGACTCAGCAATCAATTCCGGCGCCTTTGCGAACAGACCAACCGGAATCTGAGGAGAACCAGGGGACATCTTCGTACCTCCATCAAACTTCGTAACGCGGGAAATCGACCGTATACAGCCACCGGGGCGGAATAAATTGGGTGCCCATGAAGCGGATCGCCAAGGTATTTGAATGAATCGCACAAGGCGAGTACCTAGCGACAATTCTCAGTGAAACAGAAACAACGACAACAACTGTGATTGCTAACCTGTCCCTGTGATGCAAAGGCATCAAGTAGTGTTGCTCTCTCTCTGCCTGGCCTCCTTTCGCGGAGGCTGCAGGCCCAAAACGGTTGTCCCGCGACCCGGCTTTTCGAGGAAATCCAAACACGGAGAAGTCTCGTGGAGACGAGTTCGGCAAGAGGCTCTCCATCTGTCCCGGAACGAAACCTGCAAAGACCATCCAAATTCGAGTTCCCTCGAAGTTCGAGAAACCCCGTCATCCCCCTGCCCGCATCCGATAAGCGCAAATCCTTCATGAACGTACGGCGATTCCCGCGTCATCGCCGTTGCGACTATTTCCCGTCTTCGTTCGTCCATACAAAGTCGAGTTGACGCATGGAATGCTTCCGATGTGGGGCAAGAATCTCTTATAGGATTCCGCCTCGTGGTCACTCGCCCTGGGGCGTCTTCTTGAGATGAGCGCCACCGAGGTTGTACGTTTAGTAGGCAGGGTTTTGCGCAGTAGCGCACGGTTTTGCGCAAGAATTGGCTTGGGTGTTGAAGCCTACAACGCCAATCAAGTCGGAACACAAGAGAGAAAATGGACCAGCAACCTTCTGCTTCGCAAGCTTCTCCGACGCGACCGCCCGCCCAGGATTCATCCACAGAACCAGTTCACCGCCGCCATCGCTGGGTCTGGGCAGTCGTTCTAGTCCTCTTCGGACTGCTGTTTTACTGGGCAATCAGCCAGCATAGCAAGAGCCAGGCTGCGGCAACCGGCGGGGGCCGGCGCTTGATGACCGGCCCCGTGCCTGTCACCATCGCGACGGCGCAAACCGGGACAATCGGCGTCTACCAGGATGCGATCGGCACGGTCACACCGGTATACACCGACTCAATCACAGCCCAGGTTACCGGCGTGATTACAGCCGTTCATTACCGCGAAGGGCAATTTGTTCGGAAGGGCGACCCGTTGATCGATATCGATCCTCGTCCCTACGCTGCCCAACTTGTGCAGGCGCAGGGCCTGCTCGAGCGCGACCTGAATACGCTCGCCCAAGCGCAAATGGACCTCGAGCGGTACAAGCAGGCCTGGGCCAAGAACGCCATTCCCCGACAGACGCTCGAAGATCAGGAAAAAATCGTGCTCCAGGATCAGGGAAC
>CAZAQN010000085.1:0-13393 GCA_964487345.1 uncultured Occallatibacter sp.
GAAGACCGTACCTTCGAGTTTCTTTCGTTATTCCTGACAAATTACTTACGAACGGGCATGAAAGAATGGGGCTGATCGGGGTAAAGCCGATAGACATAGTGCCGACATGAGTCAACTGGAACCCGGAAACGCGCTCGACCACTATCGCATTGACGCGACGGTTGCACGTAGCGGCATGTCGACGCTGTATCGGGCCACCGACCTCACGAATGGCAGGCAAGTGGCCCTCAAGGTCCCTCATCCGGAGATGGAGGCCGAGCCAATTCTTCTGGAGCGTTTCAAGCGCGAAGAAGAGATCGGCCAGCTGCTGGAGCACCCCGGCGTGGTGAAGACCTACGACGGCGAAGCACGCAGCCGCGTGTACATGGTGATCGAGTGGGTCAACGGCAGGCTGCTGCGCTCAATTCTGAATGACGAAAAGAGATTGCCGATTGAACGGGCGGTGACGATCGTCCTCCACATCTGCGATGCGCTCGACTACATGCACAAGCACGGTATCGTGCATCGCGACCTGAAGCCCGAAAACGTGATGGTGGACGAGAACGACAATATCAAGCTCATCGATTTTGGGATTGCGATGAAGGAAGACGCGCGACGGCTGACGTTTGTGAACCTCTCGGCCACGATGGGCACGCCGGACTATATATCTCCTGAGCAAGTGAAGGGGCAACGCGGCGACCAGCGCAGCGACATCTATGCGCTGGGCGTAATGCTCTATGAGATGCTGACGGGGCGCGTACCGTTTATCGGATCGAATCCGCTGGCGGCGATGAACGAACGCTTGCTGATTGACCCGCCGCCGCCGCGCGAGCTGAACGACGAGATTTCCCCGGAACTCGAAGAGATTCTGTATCGCGCCTTGGAGCGCGACCCGCGTCACCGCTATGCGACGGCCCACGAGATGATGTGGGACTTGGAAAATCAGGAGCAGGTGGGCGTAGCAGACCGTGGGCCGCGGACGATTGGCCGGCGCGGCGTGAATAAGCAAATGCTGCTCTATGCGGGGATGGCGCTGGTGCCGGTGATGCTGTTCGCGTTGATGCTCATCCTGGCGAAGCGGTGAGTAGTTAGCTTCAGGCGAATCAGAACCTAGGCCGGAAGCTGTTTCAGGGTCCTGCGGGCTCGGCGAGACCACGGGCGCTCGCGACGGCGCAGATAACTTGGCATGGTCGGTTCCTTATCGAGCACCTTTTGCGCCCATTGCCGCGCCTCGGCGGTGCGGCCCTCGGATGCGAGCAGATCGGCAAAATTCAGGTAGGTTTCCGACAACGTCGAAGTGAGGGTGACCTGCCGAAAGAGCGCTTCAGATTTTTCTTTCTGATCGGTGAGCGCGTAGGCTTGCGCCAGCAACCCCCCAGCCCGGTAAAAATCGTGATTGGGATCCTTGGATACGACCTTCTCGAGGTCTGGTAACGCGCCTACGGCATCGCCGAGCAGGATTGCGCAGACGCCGCGATGGTAGAAGGTCTCAAGCGTGCCGGAGCGCGCGGCGATGGCTTTGTCGAATGCGGTCCGCGCGGGCTGAAGGTCGCCGTTCTCCATGAGCAACTCGCCAAGTTCTTCGAAATTACCGGCGGAGGGATTGTCGAGGATGGCAAGCTCGAGAGCCCTGACGCGCTTCCCTCGGGAGATGCCTTTGAAGGATTGATTCAGCAGGCCGGCGTCGGGAAGAACTTCAGCAAAGAGATAGACCAGCGCGCCAATGGGACCGAGAAAAAGAATGATGTAAAGCCAATAGGTGTCGGGACGGCGGCGGATGAAATGAATAATCGCCGCTGCCTGGAGAAAAAGACCCCAGGGATAGAAGAGATGTGTCAGTGCTCCCATGCAGTTGTTTGTGCTGCGCCCGATTATAAGGTGTGTGCAGCGGGATGTGAGTTCTACTTTTGTTGCATGGATTGGGGTGTTCTCGCGCCGGTCAGCTGGTTACGAGTGGAAGGGCGCCAATGAATGAGTTTTAGTCCAGCGTGCCAGAGACTTATCTCAATGGTAGGAGTCGTCCCGGTGGACGACGAATTCGGGATAGGCGCCGCCGCCCAATTCGTGAAGGTCCATGCCGATGCGTTCCCCATCGGGATCGACCCGGAACGGAACCACGCGATTGAGCAGGGCAAAGAGCAGATAAATCAAAGGCAGGATAAGGCCGAGCAGAGTGGCGACGCCGATGAGCTGGGCGGTGAACTGTCCCGGTTGCGGCGCAAAGATGCCGGCAGCGATGAGGCCCCAGAGGCCTCCGGCAGCGTGGACGGAGATAGCGCCGGAGGGATCGTCAATAGAGACGGCAAGTTCAAGGAACTCAACAAGCAGAGGCATGGCGATGCCTGCGACGAGGCCCGTGAAAATCGCGGCAAGCGGCGAGACGAGGCTGGCACAAGCGCTCGAAGTGACGAGTCCGGCGAGCCAGCCGTTGGCGCAGAGGCTGGCGTCCGGCTTGCCGAAACGAATGCGCGTGACGGTGAAGGTGGCTGCGAGGGCCGCGGCGGCCGAGAGCAGGGTGTTGATTGCGGTGCTCGGAAGCGCGGATGGGGCGGCGCCGAGCCAGAGCAGCGCTCCAGCCATGTTCCAGGCCAGCCAGCCGACGAGTGCGATGAGACAGCCGAAGAGAATGTAGACAGCGTTGTGGCCGGGCATGGCCGTCGAGAGCCCTTCCTTCGGGAATTTGCCACGACGAGGTCCCGCGATCCACACGACGGCGAGTGCGCTGAAACCGCCCAGAACATGGACCGTGGCCGCGCCGCCGACATCGAGAAATCCCGAGCCAAGCGAAAAGTTGAGGCCGAGCTGAGCGAGCCACCCGCCACCCCATATCCAATGCGAGACGAAGGGAAAGACCAGCGCAGCGAGGATTGCAGCGGAGGCAATGCCAGCGGTCAAGCGCCAGCGATCGGCCCCCGAGCCCCAGGGAATGAGAACGGCGAGGGCCAAGGCGAGAAATTCAAAGAGAAGGGCGAGTTGGCCGCGTATCGGTGAGGCGGCGAGCCCGCTGAGCGCGATGGGACCGGTGCCCGCCCAGTTCCACGGCTTGCCGGAGAAATGAAATACATGACCGGGCCCTGCGGTTCCGTCTGCAAACGTCGCCCCAACCAAAGCGAAAACAATAACGGCGATCGAGAGCATGGCCAGGCTCCCAAGCATGGACTGCGCCGCGGAGCGCGAGCGGCCAAGGCCGGCGTTGATCAGTGCGAGGCCCGCAATGGAGAGCGAAGCCAGCAACAGCAGTGCGAGAGCCAACGGTATCTCAGTGATGGGTGGAGGAGAGAACACGATCATGCGAGCGGTTCTCCCCCTTCAATGCCGCGGCCGAATGCCTGTCCGTGACGGCCTGTTTTTGGCGCCATGTGGCCGCGAATGGCGACGCCCAGTCCCATGGCTTCAACAGCGAGGCCGCACACGACGAATGCAGCGCGAGATGCGGAATCGGGAAACAGTAAGATAGCGGCGATGACGAGGAGGAAACCAGCCGGCATGACAAGCAACCCCGCGTATTTCATGACCCGATCCTTTATGGCTCTGTCGTTCCGGGTCGGGGAGGCCCGTGAGACTGCGCCCTTGATACGATAGACAACCGTTCTCCGAACACGCAGTCCGCAAAAAGAATCGCGATAGGAGACGAACGGCAGCCGGTTGGAATGCCTTTATGAATTCTAAATGAAATGACCGCCAGAATTGTCCGAGGACCTGCGTGGTTGAAGATGAACCATGGGACTCATCAACGGCCGATCTTGCTGGCCCTTACGTTTTCCTTTTGAGCGGCGGTCAATAATTGCGTATGTACCGTCGTCTTAATCCCCGCCATCGGTCTCTCTCTGTCATTCTCGGTGTGATCACGATGGCCAGCGTCGGTGTCCTGCTCGTCTGGGACGCCGATCCGCGTATCTTTCCAGCCAGGGCGCATGATTTTCTGGGAGCATTTCCGCTGGCCATGATCGCGCTCGCATATCTCGTGTACCAGGTCGCGCACCGGCCCGCCCTTTCGGAAGTGGTGAAGGCAGTCTTGCTGGCGGTCGCATTTCTTTTTTGGGCTGCCAATCAATTGTGGCCCGATTTACGCCAGGCAACCTTGTTTAACGACATTGCCATTGGATTTTTTGTCTTCGATGTATTTTTGGTGATTGTCGGCTGGCCGGCGACGTCGCCCGATGAGGCTTTTGCGGAGACCTATGCGGTACCGCTTGAGAAAAGGCGTTCTTGATTGCGTTCTCGCAGGTGCGAGACAGCTAAGAGAAGTTAACGACGATGATTCAGGAGGAGCAGCAAGCCGGCCATCGGCGTTAAGATTTGATCATCAAGATTTGATCACCGCAATCTCATTCTCTGGTACGCGAGGCGCCAGGGCGACAGCGAACCTTCCCCTTCTTCGAGCCTTGTCACAACGAGTGTCTTATCAGCGCCATACAAATGTTTCGCGGGACGAACATTTTTTAAGTTTTGAACGGGACGAAAGCTTGCGCAGGCGGTTGTGACTGCTATATTGAATTTTCGGGGTCCTCAACGCACAGCTTCCCTTTGTATTAAAACCAAAAATAACCGCGAGGTATGTGACCGCCAACACGTCACTCATCGCGCGGCATAAGAACGAAAGAAACAAAGCAGGAAAGCATTCATGGCGCAGATATTCGATCGCAGCTCCAATGCTTTGGCTCGGATGAGCCTGGTGTTGACAGGGCTTCTTGTGATCGCTCTCGGTGTTACGTTGGACGAATTGCAGCGCTCTCCATGGGTTACCCGGCAGGGCCAGAGACCGGAGCAGCCGGTGCCTTTTAGCCACAAACATCATGTGCAGGGTTTGGGACTGCAGTGCCAGTACTGCCACGTGACGGTGGAGAAGTCGAGCTACGCGGGTATTCCTCCCACCAAGACATGCATGAATTGCCACGCGCAGATCTGGACCAATGCGCAACTGTTGGAGCCGGTGCGCAACAGTTGGGCTACAGGGCAATCGCTGGTCTGGACCAAGGTGCACGATCTCCCCGATTTTGCCTACTTCAGCCACGAGATTCACGTGAATAAGGGACTGGGTTGCGCGACCTGTCATGGGCGCGTAGACATGATGCCGCTGATGTACGCACAGAACACGCTACAGATGGAATGGTGCCTGGATTGCCATCGCAATCCCGCAAAGAACCTACGGCCGACGGGACAGATCTACAACATGGCATGGGAAGCTCCGGCAGCGGATCGTCCAGTGTGGTGTTCGGTAGGTGACGATAAGACGGGCACGCCGACCGCTCAAAGCGTGAACTGCGTGACGAAGGATCCGAGCGGAGCAGGGCCGGAAGTAGCTTCACTCAACTTGCCGTCGAACGCCCTGAAGGGACTTGCGGGAGATCTGGCTGCCGCGCAGCTTCCCGCACCGGCGAGTTATCAAAAGTTCACCAGCCAGAACGACCTTGGTCATTTTCTTGTAAAGCAGTACCACATCCGTACACCGCGCGAGTTGACCAGCTGCGAGGTCTGCCATCGATGAGTGAGATGCGGATGGACGAAACCACGAACCCGACGGGGAACACCTTGGACAACGAAATGAACAAGGGAGCCCAAGCTGAGACCGGAACGCCGATGTCTCTTGCTCAGGTGAGGGCGCAGCTGAAGGGCGTGAAGGGCAAAAAGTATTGGCGCTCGATCGACGAGCTCGCCAATACGGACGATTTTCAGGCTGCGGTGGAGCGCGAGTTTCCCGGTTCGGCGCAGGAGTGGGTCGATCCTGTTTCCCGGCGCGGCTTTTTAAAGTTGATGAGCGCTTCAATGGCGCTGGCCGGACTGGCGGGTTGCACCAAGCAGCCGGACGAGCCCATTTATGCCTATGTCAAAGCGCCGGAAGACCTGGTGCTGGGCAAGCCGAATTATTTCGCGACGGCGCATCCTTTCGTGACCGGCGCAGTGCCGGTGCTGGTGAAGAGCGATCAGTTCCGTCCTATCAAGGTCGACGGCAATCCTGATCACGCCTATAACCACGGCTCGTCGGATGTGTTTTCGCAAGGCTCGCTGCTGGAACTTTACGACCCAGACCGCTCGAAGCACGCGACCTATCGCGGAGAACCCCGTGAGTGGGCGGAGTTTGCGCAGGAGTTGCGGCTCAAGGCCGCGGCCAGCAAGGACGGAACCGGTCTTTACTTCTTAAGCGCGACGATTACCTCGCCGACGCTGGAGCGGCAATGGAAAGCCGTGCAGGCGGCCTATCCCAAGGCGACGCTGGTTCAATATGACCCGGCAATTGCAGGAACGTGGCTCGCGAAGGGTTTCAATGTCCAGTACGACCTGAGCCAGGCCGACGTCATCGTTTCGCTCGATGCCGATTTCCTGTCGGGCGCGGCGTATCCCGGATTTCACAAGCTGGTGGGCGACTACGCTAAGCGGCGCAAGGACCCGGCGAATGGAATGAACCGGCTTTATGCCGTCGAAAGTTCGACCACTACGACGGGCATGAAGGCCGAGCATCGTTTGGGGCTGCGCGCGAGTGAGGTGCCAGCGTTTGCTGCGGCATTGGCGCAGGCTGTTGGTGCTTCGGGAGTGGATGCTCCCTCGTATGCATGGACTGCCGAACAACAAAAGTTTTTGGCCTCGCTGGCGAAGGACCTGAACGCGAGCTCCGGCAAATGCGCAGTGATTCCGGGCCTCTATCAGGATGAATCCGTCGCTGCTCTTGCGCTGGCCATCAATACTGCTCTCGGCAATGTCGGCAAAGCCGTGACGGCGTCGGGCGAGCCGGCGATTCCGCTGCCTAGCGATCAAATTGGCGATCTAAAAGCGCTGGTGGCCGCGTTGAACGCTGGCAAAGTGGATTGGTTGGTGATTCTGAATTCCAACCCGATCTACTCGGCTCCTGCGGATCTCGATTTTCTCTCAGCCTTCAACAAGGCGAACATCGTCGCGCATCTCGGCCCGAATGTGGATGAGACGGGTCAGATTGCCCACTGGCATATTCCCTCAGCGCATTATCTTGAGTCGTGGTCGGATACGCGTGCGTATGACGGTACGGTTTCAATTGTGCAGCCGCTGATCGATCCGCTGTACGGAGGCAAGTCGGCGCACGATGTGTTGCAGGCGCTGCTGGACGAGCCGATGCTGAGCGCCTATGAAGGGGTCCGCACCACGCAAAAAGACAATATCAAGGGCGACTTCGAGGCGGGCTGGCGCAAGGCTCTGCACGATGGCTGGATTGCGAATACGACATACGCTTCTTCAGGAGCAGCGAAGCCACTCCCGACGCCAAAGGTCCCACAGCCCCAATCCAAAGACGCGATCGAAATCATCTTCCGCCCCGATCCGAATATCTATGACGGGCGCTGGTCAAACGTGGGCTGGCTGCAGGAACTTCCCAAACCGGTAACAAATCTGAGTTGGGATAACGCAGCGATCGTTTCAGGCGCAACACTGACAAAGCTCGGCCTCGAAGAAGACGACATTGTCGAGTTGACCGTCGGCGATGGCAAGGTGAAAGCACCGGTGATCGTAGCGCCGGGCCATCCCGACAATTCCGTCACAGTGCATCTCGGCTATGGGCGCGAGTTTGCAGGCCGCGTTGGTTCGGGCGCAGGCTTCAATGCATATCTCATACGTCCGACGTGGGCGCCGTTCTACGCGACAGGCTCGCTCAAGAAAGTCGATGGCAAATGGGGCACCGCCATCACCAAGAGCCACTACCAGGATCATCGTTCGGCACAAGTCAGCGGTCAGGGCAACGGCAACAACTCGCTCGAAGCCGATGAGGCGATCAGCGAGCGCGGCATCATTCGCTACGCGACGCTCGATGAGTACAAGGCGAATCCGCATTTCGCGCACGAAGGCGAAGGGCGCGATACGCCGGAGATGGGCACGTCGCTTTTTCCCAACTGGACGTACACCGAAAACAAGTGGGGCATGTCAATCGACATGAATAGCTGCGTGGGCTGCAATGCCTGCATCGTGAGCTGTTATGCCGAGAACAACATTGCGGTGGTGGGCAAGCAGCAGGTGCGCATCGGCCGCAATATGCAGTGGCTCCGCATCGACACCTACTTCGAGGGAGATTTGTCAGCCCCACGGGCGCACTTCCAGCCCATGACCTGCCAGCACTGCGAGAACGCTCCTTGCGAGCAGGTTTGCCCGGTCGGCGCGACGGTGCATACGCCCGAAGGCCTGAACACGATGGTCTACAACCGCTGCGTGGGCACGCGCTACTGTTCCAACAACTGCCCCTACAAAGTGCGGCGGTTCAACTTCCTGCTTTACTCCGATTACGAGACAGAGAGTTTGAAGTTATCGCGCAATCCAGATGTGTCGGTTCGCTCGCGCGGCGTAATGGAGAAGTGCAGCTACTGCATTCAGCGCATCACCGCAGCGCGCATCGAAGCCGATAAGGAAAATCGTCCCATTCGCGATGGCGAAGTGGTAACGGCTTGCCAACAGGCGTGCCCGGCTTCGGCAATCATCTTCGGAAATTTGAATGACAAGACGAGCAAAATTGCAAAACTGAGAGCCGATGAGCGCACGTATCAAGTGCTCGCCGACCAGAACACCCGCCCACGGACGACGTACCTTGCAGAAGTATTGAATCTGAATTCCGAACTCGAAGAAACGCCGGTGGAACATGCACCGGCGAAGGGTTGAAGTCACGATGGCAACCAAGGAAGTGAGACCCAAAAACCCAGGCGTCGATCCGGCGACAGGAGAATACCGGGTCGTTGGGCTCGGCGAGACCTTTAAGTCGGTCACCGACAAGATCACGCGCATTGTGCTCACTCCGCACACGCCGCTGGGCTGGCTGGCACTCTTCGGGATCGCAGGCGGCGGCGCAACTGTGCTGTTGGTCGCGGTAACCTGGCTGTTCCTGAAAGGCGTTGGCATCTGGGCCATCACGCAGCCGGTAGCGTGGGGCTTCGCGATCATCAACTTCGTTTGGTGGATCGGTATCGGCCACGCGGGCACCCTGATCTCCGCAATTCTGCTCTTGTTCAAGCAAAGCTGGCGCAACTCCATCAGCCGTTTTGCCGAAGCGATGACGATTTTTGCGGTGGTCTGCGCCGGCATGTTCCCGCTGATTCACGTGGGCCGTCCGTGGCTTGGATACTGGCTGTTTCCATATCCCAACTCAATGGATGTGTGGCCGCAGTTCCGCTCGCCGCTGTTGTGGGACGTGTTTGCAGTATCGACGTACGCGACGATCTCCGTCGTCTTCTGGTACATCGGCATGGTTCCCGACTTCGGCACAATGCGTGACCACGCGCAGTCGAAGATTGCTCAGTATTTTTACGGTCTACTCTCGATGGGTTGGCGTGGTTCGGTGCGTCATTGGATGCGGTATGAGACCGCATCGCTGCTGCTGGCAGGACTCGCTACGCCGCTGGTGCTCTCAGTCCACACGGTCATCAGCTTCGACTTCGCTGTAGCGGTATTGCCGGGTTGGCACACGACAATTTTCCCGCCCTACTTCGTCGCCGGCGCCATCTATTCAGGCTTCGCGATGGTGCTTACGCTAGCGATTCCGCTGCGCAAGTTTTATCACCTGGAGGCGCTGGTAACCGAGCGCCACATCGACAATATGGGCAAGGTCATGCTGGCGACAGGGTTCATCGTGGCGTACGGCTACGGCATGGAAGCCTTCATGGCGTGGTACTCAGCCTCGCACTGGGAAGCCTTCATGTTCTGGAATCGCGTGTTCGGGCCCATGGGCTGGTCTTACTGGGTGCTGATCACATGCAACCTCGCCATTCCGCTGACGACACTGTGGTCGCGCAAGTTGCGCACGTCGATCCCGTTCATGTTCTTCATCTCCATCGTGGTCAACACCGGCATGTGGTTCGAGCGCTTCGTGATTGTCGTGACCAGTCTTTATCGCGACTTCCTGCCATCATCGTGGGGAACGTATCGCGCGACAAAGTGGGATTACATGACGTTCGTGGGCACGCTGGGACTGTTCACAACCTTGTTCCTGTTGTTTGTGCGCTTCCTGCCCATGATTCCGATGAATGAAATTCGTATGTTGCTGCCCGCGGCGAAGATCAAGCCGAAGGCTGCGGAGGCTGCGGACTAGTTATGCCTGCACGCGAGGGAACCTACGGCCTGCTGGCCGAATTCGATACGCCGGGCGACCTGGTGAGGGCCGCGCGGCAGGCGCGCGAAGATGGATGGCGGCGCATGGATTGCTACACGCCGTATCCGGTGGAAGAAGCCGCGGAGGCGATCGGCTTTCATCGCAACAAGGTGCCGTTGCTCACACTGGTCGGCGGACTCATGGGCCTCGCGGCGATGTTCTCGCTTGAGACGTGGGTCTCGACGTTGGCGTTTCCGCTGAATATTGGCGGGCGCCCGCCGTACTCATGGCCGGCGTTCGTTGTGCCTGCGTATGAATGGACGATTCTTTGGGCTGGCCTGTCTGCTGCGTTTGGAATGCTGGCGTTGAATGGGCTGCCGGCTTTGTATCATCCGCTGTTCAATGCGCCTAATTTTCGCAACGGCGCCACGTCGGACAAGTTCTTCTTGTGCCTCGAAGCATTGGATCCGAAGTTCGACCTGGTGGAGACGAAGGCGTATCTCACGGGCTTTCAGCCGGTCTCGGTCGTGGAGGTGGAGTACTGATGGCCGCCAGGGATCAGGGAACGGGGAACAGGGATCGGGCTCGGAACTGGGTGCCCCAGGTCTCGATTTTGAGACCTGGGAAAGCACAGACCTTCACAAAACGAGGTTTCGTTCTAACTGCTCTCTCTGCTCTGCTCCTTCTCGCCGGATGCCGCCAGGACATGCAGAACCAGCCGAAGCTCATTCCGCAGCGCGGATCGGATATGTTTGCCGATCATCGCGGCGCGCGGCCCCAGGTGCTGGACACGGTAGCGCGCGGACAACTCCGCGAAGACAGCTATTTCTACACCGGCGTGATTCAGGGTGCGAACGGCTATCGCGAAGAGCAGAACCTGATGCCGTTCCCGGTGACGATGGACGTGCTGAAACGCGGGCAGGAGCGATTCAACATCTATTGCACGCCATGCCACTCGCGTGTGGGCAATGGACTGGGCGAAATTGTAGAGCGCGGCTACAAGCCTGCAGCGAATCTGCATGACCAGGTGAGAGTATCCCAGCCCCTCTCGCACTACTTTTTTGTGATGACGCACGGCTACGGAGCGATGCCGGACTATCGGGAGCAATTGACTCCGGAAGATCGCTGGTCGGTAGCGGCCTATATTCGCGCGCTGCAGTTGAGCCAGGCAGCAACGGCTCAGGATGTACCCGCAGGAGTTCATGTGCGGAACCTGCGGGACATTGCAACCGAAGAGAACCTGCCCGCCGGTTATGCGCAGCCGTGGACGCTGCCTTCGACCGCGATTCAGGCGTATCCGCCGGTGACAAAGGAAGGATCGCCGGCGATGGCTCCGGCCAATCCAGCAGATCCGGCAATTACGATTCCGCAAACCAGGACGACCGCGCCTGCCGCGGCGACGAAGTAAGGACGAAGGAATGGCTCACGAGACGCACGTTAATTCGCTCCCCGCTAACCTAAGCGCGCCAGCCTTTGTCGATGCCTGGAGAACCCGCGCCTGGATCGTGGGCGCAATTTTCTCGGTGATCGCGGCGGTTCTCGCGTTCTTGGCGCAAGCGCAGGACGGACTGGGATGGGATCACCTGCTGCGCGCGTGGGTGTTGGGAATGATGCTCACCTTCGGCTGGTCTGTCGGCGGACTGGCGCTGCTCATGGTGCAGTACTGCTCGGGCGGCAAGTGGGGATTGCTTCTGCGCCGTCCGCTCGAAGCGATGGCCGGCTCGCTGCCTATCGTTCTCGTCTATTGGTTCGTCGTGGCGCTCAACATGAAGCGGCTTTACCTGTGGGCACGGTATGGCAGCGTCAGCGATACCACTGCCGCGTTAAAGGCGGGATGGATCAACGAAATTCAAAAGCACTGCATCGACTTTAAACGGCCCATGCTGAATCCCGGCATGTTCTGGTTTGTCGGTGCTCTGTGCTTCGCGATCTGGTTCTTCTATGCGTACCGGCTCACCAGCCTGGGATTGAAGCGCGATTCGGATTCGCCGGCCAACACGCCCTACTGGATCAAGAGGCTCGAAAATATCAGCGGGCCCGGCATTGTGATCTATTCGCTGACCATGACCGCGGCGGTGATCTATTGGGTCATGTCGATGGATGTGACTTGGTTCTCGTCGGTGTACGGACTGCTTTTTCTGGTTGGGCAGGGGTACTCGGTCCTGGCGTTGGGCATCATCGTGTCGATTGCGCTGTCCAAGGCCGAGCCGTTCAAGACGATTCTGCGTCAGACAGAACAGCACGATCTCGGCAAGATGACCTTTGCCTTCGTGATGCTGAATATCTATCTCGGCTTCGCGCAGTTCCTCATTATCTGGTCGGGAAATCTGCCGGAAGAGATTCCCTGGTATCTCGATCGCATTCGCGGGCACTGGGGCATCATCATCACGCTCGACTTCATCTTTCATTGGTTGATTCCTTTCTCGCTGCTGCTGTCGCGCGACATCAAACGGAACAAAAAACGCCTGACGCGCGTGTGTCAGTGGATGATTTTCGCCAAGGCCTTCGACCTGTTCTGGCTGATTGAGCCGAATTTCAAAGACGCTGCGCGGAACCTGCATTTCAGTTGGGGAATCCTGGAGTATGCGGCAGTTCCGGTGGCGATGGTGTCGTTCTGGATTGCATTCTTCTGCACGCGGCTGAAATCGCGCCCGCTGGTGCAGACCAACGATCCGCATGTGGCGGAGATTCTGGAGCCCGAACATGTCCACGCTTGATCACAATGAGCCCGAGGACGAAAAAGTTCTCGGCTCGCACGGTCCGAAGCCGGAGGAAGTTGACGCGTCGGCTGGATACGAGCAGACAGATGTACGCGTCACCGGAATCGTGGTGTTCCTGACCGCGCTGGCGATTTTTGTCGCGGTGGCAGGAGTGCTCTCGTATGGAATCGGCAAGGTGATCAATGCACGGATGAACCAGGAAGACGGCCCCAACACCAAATGGACGACGGCGATCAATATTCGTGAACTGGGGAATCTGCCCAACAACCCGGAGATGCAGCACAAGGTGGCGGAGTTGACGAAGACGTTTCCGACGCCGCGGTTGCAAACAGACGATGGCAACCAGGATGTCGCGGATTTGCATGAGCGCGAAGACCTGCTTCTGGAAAACTACAGTTGGGTTGGGCAGTCTCAGGCCGAATCGCAGGGTAAGGTCAGGATTCCGATTGAGCGGGCGATGGAATTGATTGCGCAGCGTGGACTACCAGTGGCGCCTGCCGTGCAACAGCAGCCTCTGATGGCCGGCGACAGCGTGCCAACAGTGGCAGTGCCGCTGACCAACGGGTTTGCGCGCACGGCCTATGAACAGGATCAAGCAACGGCGCGGGTCGAAGAAGGAAAGCAAAGGCAGTATCCGCAGTAGGGGAGCAGCAGTCATGCA
>CAZAQN010000086.1:0-13227 GCA_964487345.1 uncultured Occallatibacter sp.
GACTGGACCTTCAACACCGGCCCAATCCTGGTCAACGCCGACTACCAAACCGTGAAGCCCGAAACCGAAGCCTACGGCAAATACGCCAACGCCCAGATCCACGAACTGATCGAGCGCTACCGCCCGTCGCTTCTGTGGAACGACATCGACTGGCCCAAGACCGGCGACGCACTCGGCGTCGAGGCCGACTACTACAACGCCGTGCCCGACGGCGTCATCGACGACCGCTTCGGTGTCAAGCACGCCGACTTCACTTCGCCTGAATACGCCAAGCTCGACCACATCAGCGAGAAGAAGTGGGAGGAGTGCCGCGGCCTCGGCCGCTCCTTCGGCTACAACCGCGCCGAGGGCGAAGCAGAGACCATCGCCCCAGCCGAATTGATCGCTCTGCTCGTCGACATCGTCAGCAAAAACGGAAACCTGCTGCTTGATGTAGGCCCCGAAGCCAACGGCACCATCCCGCCTGTGCAGATGGAGCGCCTGAAAGCCCTCGGTGCATGGCTCGAGCAGAACGGCGAAGCCATCTACGACACCACACCGTGGACGGACGCTACTGGAAAGAGTGCTCAAGGGGATGATCTCCGCTTCACCCGCAAGGGCGACGACGTATACGTGACAATCCTTGGCAAGCCAAAGGCGGACTCCCTCAGTCTTGAGATTGGTAACAGATCGTTCACCTCTATCACGCTTCTCGGCGATTGGAAACCGCTCCAATATACGCAAATAGGCAGAAGCCTGAGCATAAAGCTGCCAGAACATCTCGTTGGAGACTATGCATATTGCATCAAGCTGTCAGGCTATGCTCGCTGACCACCGGAATCCGCGAGCATCTTGAGCACAGTCGTTTCCAACTGCGCGCAAGCCTCCGGCAGCGCAGCCTGCACCGCCTGGCTGAATCCCTCGCGCAACTCCAGCGATCCAGCCCCGATCGTCAGCAGCAGGGAACTGCGAGGGACGGCACCATAGAGTTCCTTGGTGAGCGACAGAAGCTGGGACGCATTCAGATGATGTGTTGCGAGTCCCAGAGCTTTCGTCCCCGGTTCGACGGCAGTCAGACGCACAGAGCCCGGCAACGCATTCATCGCGCAATCAACAAAAATCACCGATTCTGCCTTTGAAATGTCCTCAGCCCACTCCGGAGTCCACTGTTGCGTCGATATCACGCGCGCACCCGTCTCACCCCGGAAGCGTTCTTCCGCCCACTGAGCAAGCCAAGGCCCGGCGCCGTCGTCCTCGCGCAGCGTGTTCCCGCAAGCAAGAATGAGACATCGGGCCGGGCCGAAATTCATAAATTCAAAGTTATGCTAACGAATCACCTGATCGACAATCTCACCCTCAGCCGACACCAGCGAAATCGCAAGCGGCATCTGCCCAAACGCATGGGTAGAGCAGCTAAGGCACGGATCGAACGTTCGAACCACCGCCTCAACACGATTCAGAATACCCTCGGTGAACTTCCCGTTCTTCACGTAATGCTTCGCTGCCTGCAGCACGCCTTTGTTCATCGCGTTGTTGTTTTGGCCGGTCGCAATCACAAGATTTGCCCACGTAATCAGCCCGTTCTCATCGACCTTGTAGTGGTGATGCAGCGTCCCGCGCGGCGCTTCGGCGTGGCCAGCACCTTCCAACCGGTTCACACCCGCAGTCGCCCGCACGTGCTTATCGAGAATCAGCGGGTCCGACAAGATCATCTCGATCTTCTCGATCCCATACAGAATGTCGATCAGCCGCGCGTAATGATAGTGGAAGGAACTCTGCACCGGTCCGTCATCCGAGAGCTGCTTGAATAAGCTGAGTTCGCCGTCGGCCATCGGCGTGCCCATGCTCTTCGCGATGTTCAAGCGCGCCAGTGGCCCTACCCGATAGCTGCCTTCGGGATAGCCGAGTGGCTTGTAGTACGCAAATTTCGTGTAGCTGTAAGGTTCCACTGCCTCCCCGATCACTTCCGGGAATTGAGCTGCCGTGATTCCATCCGCAACAATCTCGCCGCGCGCATCGATCAGCCGAAGAGCACCATCGGTGAACTCGATCGACTCGTCCTCGTTGATAAGACCCATATAGAGCGAGGCAAAGTTGGCGAAGACCTCGATCTCCGGTGCGAAGGTTTCGGCAATCTGCTTATACCATCTCAGCGCGAGTTCGATGTTGGCATAAGCCTCGGGAATCATTCCGAGAATCTCATCCCGCTTCGCCGAAGCCAGCGGTTCCGTCACGCCACCAGGCACGACCCAGCCAGGATGAATCCGTTTGTTGCCGAGCAGCTCGATGATATGTTGACCGAAGCGCCGCAACGCGATCCCCGCGCGCCCTAATTCCGGTTTCGCGCCCACCACGCCAAAAATGTGGCGTGTCTGCGGATCGGACTCCATGCCGAGAAGCAGATCTGGAGATGACAGATAGAAGAAGCTGAGAGCATGCGACTGCACCATCTGTGCCAGGTTCAACATCCGCCGCAATTGCGCCGCGGTATGCGGAATGCGGACAGACATAATGGCTTCGCAGGCCTTGGCCGACGCGATCAAATGCGAGACAGGGCAGATGCCGCAAATGCGTGCCATCAGGCTCGGCATCTCATAAAACGGTCGGCCTTCAGAAAACCTCTCGAAGCCGCGCACTTGCGTCACGTGAAAATTCGCGTTTTCTAGCTCACCCTGATCGTTCAGGTGAATGGTGATTTTTCCGTGCCCTTCCAGGCGCGTAACTGGATCGATGGTGATGGTCTGGCTCATTGCTCAGGCTCCGCTTTCTAAGCTCCAAAACGCGTGAGCGCCGGCACATCCAGCGGCTCACCGGTGACCAGCGCAGTCAACGCTGCATGAAAGGTATCGGCCGAGGGCGGGCATCCGGGCAAGAACACATCCACTTTCACAAACTCGTGGATCGGACGCACCACGCGTAACAGCTTGGGCACGACCACGCACGGAATCTGCTGCTGCACATCGGCATTCTCTATATACGCGCGATCAAGAATCGCTTCAGGCCCAATGGGATTGCGCATCGACGGCACGTTGCCCGCGACTGCGCAGTCACCCATCGCAACCAGAAGCTTCGAATGCGCGCGAATCTTCTTGATCTTCTTCTCGTCATCGACAGACGCCACTGCGCCCTCCACGAGAGCGATGTCCACCTCGTCCGGAAACACCTTCGTGTCCACGATAGGGCTGTAAACCACGTCAACGAACTCTGCCAGCGCGATCAGCCGCTCATCCATATCGAGGAAAGACATGTGGCAGCCGGAGCATCCGTCAAGCCAGACCGTTGCCAATTTCAGTTTGCTCATTGCGCTTCCCTCATCAGGTTCAGGTAAGGCAGAAAATCGGGGTACTTCGGATGATCGGAGCCGACCTTGCTCTTGTCGAACAGAGCGCCAGTCGGGCAAACCTGGACGCACTTGCCGCAGCGTGTGCAACTGGATTTTCCCCACTCCTCGTGAAGATCGGAGATGATCATCGAGTCAATGCCGCGGCCCATCACATCCCACACATGGGCGCCCTCAATCTCCGCGCACACCCGCACGCAGCGTGTGCATAAGATGCAGCGATTGTGGTCGAGAGTAAACCGCTCGTGCGATGCATCGACGGGCAACTCGGGGTTGCGGTAGGGAAGCCGAACATGCGTCACACCCTGCTCCTGGCCCAGGGTCTGCAACTCGCAATGGCCGTTGGCCACGCAGACTGAGCAGATGTGATTGCGTTCTGCGAACAGCATTTCGAGGATCGTGCGACGGTGTTTCTGGAGCCGCTCGGTCACGGTTGTGACTTCCATTCCTTCAAAGACGCTGGTCACGCAGGCAGGGAAGAGCTTGTTGTTGCCCTTGATCTCGACCACGCACAGACGGCATGCGCCTACATCGCTGAGCCCATCGAGATGACAGAGGGTGGGAATGTAAATGTCGTTTTCCTTCGCCACTTCCAAGATCGTCTGGCCGGAGCGCGCGCTGACTTCCTGGCCGTCGATGAGCAGCGTTTTTACGTCCACACTGGTGCTCATGCCAACACCTCCCCGGGGAATTCGGCAGCCACCGGTGTTTCCATGTTGCATACGCCTGCCGGACAGCGCTTATGCACGATGTGATCGATGTACTCGTGCTTGAAATACTTCAGCGTGCTCAGGACCGGGTTGGGTGCCGTCTGCCCCAGGCCGCATAAGCTGGTTTCTTTCACGGTGGCGCACAGTTCCACAAGCAGATCGAGATCGTCCATGGTTCCGTGGCCCTCGCAAATGCGAGTAAGGAGCGTGTGCATCTGCGCGGTTCCGGCGCGGCACGGGATGCACTTGCCGCAGGACTCAGTCATGCAGAACTCGATGAAGAAGCGCGCGACGTTGACCATGCAGGAGGTGTCGTCCATGACGATCATGCCGCCCGAGCCCATCATGGCGCCCACCTTCAGCAGGGCATCGTAGCTGACCCCAATGTCCAGCATCTCAGCGGGAAGGCAACCGCCGGAGGGACCGCCGGTTTGCACAGCTTTAAATGTGTGTCCGTCCGGTACGCCGCCGCCAATGCCCTCTATGATCTTGCGCAGCGAAATTCCCATCGGCACTTCGACGAGGCCCGTATTGGTGATCTTGCCGGTCAGTGCGAAGACCTTGGTTCCCTTGCTTCGTTCTGAACCGATGCTGGCGAACCACTTGCCGCCCTTCCTAATAATGGGCGCGATGTTTGCGAACGTCTCGACGTTGTTGATCAGGGTCGGCTTGCCCCAAAGGCCGCTCACGGCCGGATAAGGCGGCCGAGGTTTCGGTGTGCCGCGCTTGCCTTCAATTGAAGCAATGAGCGCTGTTTCCTCGCCGCAGACGAATGCTCCTGCGCCCAGCCGAACTTCCACATCGAAACTGAAAGGCGTGCCGCAGATATCGTTGCCCAGCAGGCCGCGCCGCCGCGCTTCACGCAGGCAGTTTGTCAGGCGCGCCACCGCCAATGGATACTCGGCGCGTACGTAGACGTAGCCTTTGCTCGCGCCCACTGCGTATGCCGCGATAGCCATACCCTCGAGCACCCGCTGCGGGTCGCTCTCCAGTACGCTGCGGTCCATAAAGGCGCCGGGGTCGCCCTCATCGCCGTTGCAGACCACGTACTTTATGTCGCCTGTAGCCTTTGCGACTGTCCCCCATTTCAAACCGGTCGGATACCCGCCCCCGCCGCGCCCGCGCAGCCCGCTCGCAGTGATCTGATGAATCACCCCGGCGGGAGTCATGTCAGTCAAGGCCGTCAGCAGGGCCTGGTAGCCGTCGCGGGCAATGTAGTCGTCGATCTTCTCCGGATCAATTTTGCCGGAGTTTTCCAGCACCACATGCACCTGCTGATCAAAATGCTCGCGCAGGTCGCACTGCAGCGCCGCCACTGGCTCGCCTCCCAGGCTGGCTGCAACCGCTTCTGCGTCGCTCGCTTTTACGTGCTGATACAGAATCTCTTCGGGATCCACCAGCACCAATGGCCCAGCAGCGCACAGCCCCATGCAGCCGGTGCGCCGCACGAAAGCTTTCTTTCCCGACGCCTCGACCGTCTTCACCAACTCGTCCTTCAGCTTGTCCGAGTGCTGGCTCAGGCACCCGGTGCCCATACAGACATTGATCTCGTGGTCGAACTTCGCATTTTCCGCCCGCACCGAAGCGGCGATTTGTTCAAGCTCTTCGATGGTCATTCAACCGCCCACCTTTCCAGTTGCGCCAGCATCGCGTCGCCGGTCATCTGTCCCTGCAATTCACCATCGGTGAGCACCACCGGCGCACGGCCACAGGCACCCACGCAGCGAGCCGTCATCAGGCTAATGTTTCCGTCCTTCGTGGTTTGCCCCTGGGGAACGCCAAGCCGTTTTTCAGCCGCCGCCACCAGCTTGTCCGTGCCCTTGATATAGCAGGCCGTACCAGTGCAGATGGTCATGGTGTGCTTGCCCGGCGGTTTGAGGCTGAAATGGTGGTAGAAAGTCACCACTCCATAAGCCTGGCTGAGCGGCACCCGCAGAGACTTGGCTACAAAACGTATCGAGTCATCGTCCAGATATCCAAACGAAGACTGCACCGTGTGCAGCGTTTCAATCAGCGCGTGGCGGGCAAATCCATTTTTGCGCATGGTGCCGTTGACGATCTTCCATCGTTTGTCGTCGCTGGGAAGCGGCGGAGGGGCAAAGGCTTGCACGGTTCCTCCATGGCAGACAACCACTGGGAGCAAGACTGTCTGCGCTTTCGCGGTGCGTCAAGTCTAGTTCTAAAAGGCGGACCCGCAAAGCCTTGGTGACATTCATCACTTGCCACGAAACTGCATCCCACGCTGTGGCACTGCCCCATCCCAATTGCGAAGTCAGACCATTGCCGGTCTTGCTGAGCCCCGTCGTCCGACGCCGCGCACATCCTTCTCGCATTGCGGACTTTAGTGTCGCAGCTCACACCGTCTTGATTCTCCGGCTGCGATAATTGCGTCAGGTGAATTTGCGCCGCGAACGTTGTGCACGCTGTGAAAGTTCGGACCTCAAAGCCACCAAACTATAGGCAAAGTCGCAGGGGGCAGGGAATGAAGGGAGTTTTCGTCGTGGGCGCAGGACCGGCCGGCATGTTTGCCGCTCGCCAGATCGCTCTCGCAGGTTATGAAACTTACATCTTCAATCGGGATATTCGGCCCGGCGGTCTGGCTCAATACGGCATCTACCCCCTCAAAACCAAAATGAAGTCGGGACTCCGCAAGCAATTCGATCAAACCCTGGCTCTTCCCAATGTCCACTACTTCGGCCACGTCCAGATTGGCGGAGCCTATGACCTGTCCCTCCTCGATCTCGAAGCCTTTCGTCCCGCCGCAATCGTCTTCGCCTCTGGCGCGCAAGGTGCCAAGAGTCTCGGCCTCCCAGGTGAGGATGCGAAGGGAGTCTATGCCTCCAAGGATTTTGTTTACAATTACAACCAGCTTGAATCTCATGTTCCACTTGACTTTTCTGCGCACAAACGCATCGCTGTCATCGGCGTCGGCAACGTAGCCATCGACGTAGCTCGCTGGCTCCTCCTCGACAAGCCCGCAAGATACACCGAGAGCGTGGTCATCGTCGCCCGCCGCGGCCCTCTCGAAGTCAAATTCGACAAGAAGGAAATCGAGCACGTCGAGCCGCACATCTCACGCGACGAACTGGCCGCCGAACTAGACCGCGTGAAAGACCGCTGCGCCAAAGCCAATCAGGACGTCTCGCCCGACAAGGTCATCGCCACACATTTTCCCCACATGAACGACCCGGCTTTCGCGACTATTCCCCCGCGCCTCTCGTTCCGTTTTCTCTCTTCGCCAAAAGCCTTCGTGTCGAATGCCGAAGGACGCGTGACGCAGATGATCGTGGCGGAAAACGATCTGATTCTGAAAAGCGACGGCACCACCTCGGCCCGTACTACCGACGCGACTTCGGCCATCGACGTCGACACCGTCCTCTTCGCCATCGGCGACACGCACGACCCGCAGATCGGCCTGCCCATGGGACCCGATGGCTACGCAACGCGGCCCGATGCCAACCAGACCGACGTAGCTTCAACCAGCCCCATCGCTCCTTCTTTTGAAGTGTGGGATCCAGCCGGTGGCGATGTTCGTCCCGGCCAGTTTGTCGTCGGATGGGCACGCAAAGCCAGTACCGGGCTCGCAGGCCTGGCGCGCCATGACGGCGAATTGGGAGCAAATAAGGCGATCGAATTTCTGAAAGACGCTCCCGACCCAAGCACATTGGCCGAAACCGAAATCCGCGCCCGCCTCACCGCCAAAGGCCTGCGCATTGTGGATAAGCAGGACCTGGCATTACTGGCGCGCGCCGAAGAGCGCGGGGGGCCTGTTGCATCCCCTAATTCATTTCATTTCATTGAGGAAAAGGCAATATTCAAAGCGATAGATGCGGAACGAAGTCGAGTCGATCACGCCGAGAAAACGCCTGAGTTAGCAGCAGACTAACAGACTGGGGTGAAAGTCAGGTTTTGAAAGGGCACGGCTTCACAGGCCGCGGAGAAACTCGAAGCTTTGAAAGGGCACGACTTTAGTCGTGCCGTAAGTGGCATCGAGTCAATATCGGCTTTAGCCGCTGAGGGATGTTCCTGGGGGAGCTCGTCAGAATCCATGCCTTTTTCCTCTGCCTGTTCAGCCGTGCCATAAATGATGGACAAGAAACTATGGGCTTTAGCCCCTGAGGGGTGATTCTCAGTCGTTGCGACTTTCACCACCTGCAGTTAACCCCTAACCCAGCGCAGGCAGCTTGTCCGAAATGCCCAGAAGGAAGATCAGCCCAATCACGCAGCTGTAAATCGCCCCGGTCCAGGCAATCGCATGGTAAATGCCGGGATGCTGTCCGCTGACCCGGAACGCCCCGCCCATCGAAGCCGTCATCAGGGCATTCATCGTGATCAATCCGATCGAAAAAGCAACCAGACCCAACATGCCGCGCGACGTCCCGCCCAGATTCGCCGTCAGGAAGAAAAGCGCCAGCTGACTCGGCGTCTCCGCACCCACTCCGTGCAGCACGCCAATCAAGAAGACCGACTTTCCGTTGTACATCCACTGGAAGCGCTCCGGCCGCGCCGCCGACGGATTCCACGTCCGCCGCACCCGCCACGCTAGCCAGAGCAATCCGTTGATCGCGATCGCAAGCCGGCTCTCGATCCGGCTGTGCCGATGCCCATGCGCATCCCTGCGGAGAATCCCCGCCACCACGCCGATTCCCAGCACAATCAGGGTCAGGCCAATCAGCCGCTCGGTCCAGTGATCCAGCCCCTCAGGCAGACCCAAGTGCAACTCAAGCACGGCAACGCCCAGCGCGGCCACCGTGAACGCATGTCCAAGCGCGTAGGTCATGCCAAGCCGCAGACCGCTCCACCAATTCTTCTGTACAGCCGTGATATCGGAAATTGCGGCCAGGTGATCGTAGTCGAACCCATGCCGCAGCCCCAGCAGCAGGCAGGACCCGAGCGCGGCGTCGAGTTTCCAATCCCCAAAAATTGGCGTCACGCTGCCCAGTATAGAGCAGGTGAGACCCGGTTGGAGGGTCATCCATCACTCCAATTCGATAGCGGGATTTCGTTCCCGCCGCCGTTGAGTGCAATCCAATCCACCACCCTCCCGGTCACGAACCCGGCCGAACTTCAATTTCATATCCGCTGTAATCGATGACCACAACGGTCTTCCCATAGAGAAATGTGCTCGACTCGGCGTGGGCGTGCGTTGCCATGGCAAAGCCGTCCACCATGGCGTATTGGCGCATCATGTGCGTAACGCCTGCAAACACCGAAGGCGCCTTCGAGGCCACTCCCTCCAGCCGCACAATCGTGAAATCCTTGGCATCTACCCAGAGAGTGCCGACAATCAGGTTCGGTGCCTTTCTCTTCGGATTGATCGCAAGCACGAGGCACTGGCGCCCATCAATCGTCTGCGTCCCCGGCTTCAGCGTCATCTCGTAGTTCGTCGAAGTAATCCACGATTGCGCCACATTGGCCGGCAGGTTGATGGTTCTTTCGTTCTCCAAAATCGAGTCGAGACCAAGCCGCCGCACCAACGCCGAGCCGCTCGAAGAAAGCACCGCATAGCTCTTTCCCGTCCCCTTGCGATAGGTCGTCTTCACCGTCATCTCTGCAACAGAATGTGTTTCGTCCTGCCCTTTGTACACGGCATAGTGTTCCGTCACGGTATACCCGGCAATGCGATTCACCCGCGCCATCACCGCCGCATCCACCCCGCGAATCACCGCCGCCTGATCGAACTGCTGAGCGGAAGCCAAAGGTGCAATCCCAAGCTCCGCGACGAACAAAACCGCTAGAAATCCTCCAACCGCAATCAATGAACTCACACGGCTCACTCTAATAGCGTGTCTCCAATCTTCCCTTTTGGACGCGCGGTTAAGAAGGCTTTAATCACCAAGACAGTGGGTGCCCCAGGTCTCGCTTTTGAGACCTGGGAAAGCTGGATGCACCAGAGCCTCGACGAATATCTGCGCGGAACACCGTCAATCCTTGGATGCTCCCTGGCTAGACCGCATACTCTATTGTTGACCACGGCGACACCGAATTGATCGAAGCAAACCATTCAAAGCGAGAAGAGCGCGACGTGCTGCGGCGCGGTGTCCTGGTGCGCGGCATTGTCCAAGGCGTCGGTTTCCGCCCCTTCGTCTACCGCCTCGCCACCGAGGAAGGACTCGCCGGATCGATCGGCAACAATACCGACGGTGTCTCCATCGAAGTCGAAGGCCCACGACAGAAAATCGAAGCTTTTCTTTCACGCCTCCGCTCTGAAATGCCGCCTCTGGCTCGCGTCGACTCCATTGTTGCTCGAGAGCTTGGTCCAAAAAATGAAGCGGGCTTCCGCATTTTGTCGAGCCACATAACCGGTCAGGTACGCACCGGTATTCCAGCCGACGCCGCCACCTGTGCCGACTGCCTCCGCGAGCTTCTCGACCCGAATGACCGCCGCTACCGGTATCCCTTTCTCAACTGCACCGACTGCGGCCCGCGTTTCACCATCACGCGCCGCATTCCCTATGACCGCCCGCAGACTTCCATGGCGAAGTTTCCCATGTGCACCGCCTGTCAGTCCGAATACGACGATCCTCTCAACCGCCGTTTTCACGCCCAGCCGAATGCCTGTTGGGATTGCGGCCCGCAGCTGGCGCTCGAATCCGCTGACGGAATGCCGATTCCAACAGCCGACCCCGTCGAAGCCGTCATCAAACGCCTCCTCGCCGGAGAAATCGTAGCCATCAAAGGCATCGGCGGCTTCCACCTCAGCGTCGATGCAACCAACTCCGCCGCCATCGCGCGTCTGCGCCACCGCAAACACCGATACGGCAAGCCCCTCGCCGTGATGTTCCGGGATATCGCTGCGGCCCGCGCACTTTGCGCACTGACGCCGGAAGAAGAAGCATTGCTCCAAACTCCAGCGCGTCCCATTGTCCTGGCCCGCGCACGCGCAAACAACGGAATCGCCCCGGAGGTGGCTCCCGGCATTCCATGGCTCGGCATCTTCTTGCCGTATGCTCCGCTACAGCATCTCCTCTTTGCCGACGCCCGAGTCAAAGCAATGGTCATGACCTCCGCCAACCTCAGCGAGGAACCCATCGCCATCGACAATGACGAAGCACGCACGCGCCTGGGCAACATCGCCGACGCATTTCTGATGCACGACCGCGAAATCCTGCAACGCTGCGACGATTCCGTCGTCGCCGTGGTCGATGGTGCCCCGCAGCTCATGCGCCGCGCCCGAGGATTCGTGCCCCTCGGTATCGAGCTTCCATTCGAAACACCGCCCTTGCTTGCGGTCGGCGGCCATTTGAAGAGCGTCTTCACTCTCGCTCGTGGCCGCTTCGCCTATCAAAGCCAGCACCTCGGCGACTTGGAGAATCCGGCCGGTCTCGACTTCTTTCAGGAGTCCCTCGCCCACCTTATGCGCACCTTTGAAATCGAGCCCGAAGTGGTCGTGCGCGATCTGCATCCCGGCTATCTCTCCTCCTCGTGGGCGAATGACTGGGCTGCCGCGCGAGGGCTCCCGGTCATCGCTGTCCAACACCATCACGCGCATATCGCCGCCTGCATGGCCGAACACGCGCTCGAAGGCCCCGTCATCGGCTTAAGCCTGGATGGCACCGGCTATGGAACCGACGGCAAGATCTGGGGCGGGGAAGTACTAATCGCCCGGCTCGACAGATTCGAGCGATTCGCTCATCTCGAATACGTTCCCATGCCTGGTGGTGAAGCCGCCGTTCGTGAGCCATGGCGTATGGCATTCGGGCATCTCCGCGCAGCGGGTGTCAGGCTTGAGCAAATCGAAAGCCTGACGGGCGCGACTGCGCAAGAATCGCGTGTGATCGAGCGCATGATTGAGCGCAATGTGAATGCGCCGCTTACATCGAGCTGCGGAAGGCTCTTCGATGCGGTTGCAGCCGTAGTACTCAATCGACGCGAAGTAGACTATGAAGCGCAAGCAGCGATTGAGCTCGAAGGCACCGCGATCGACGAGCTGGACACAATCACCGGCTACTCTCTTGAATTAGCGGATGACAGGAGCTTTGTAACAGGGCACGACTTCCCGGGGTCCCCGGCGACAGGTCTTCGTCGCTGGGGTGGCTTGAGTCGTGCCGCAAATGCCGGAGAAAGGCACGGGGCTTTAGCCCCTGCGGGAAATGCGATCCATGTCTCGTCTTTTTGGACTGAGCTAGTCGCCGACTTGCGCGCGGGAGTAAGCAAAGCCCGCATCGCAGCGCGCTTCCATGCAACTCTAGCCCGCGCCTTCGTCGGCGCCTCAATCCGGGCAGGCAAGGCGACCGGCATCTCCCAGGTCGCACTTAGCGGCGGCTGCATGCACAATCGTCGCCTATCGCGATTGCTGCGCGCGAGCTTGGAGGCCGAAGGATTCGATGTGTTCCAACACCTACAAGTGAGTCCAGGCGATGGCGGTCTCAGCTACGGACAGGCCGTTATCGCCTCAGCAATCTTGCGAAGCCAGAAATCGGGTGAGGCCATTTCATAAATGCTGTCATCGCTCGCTCACGATGTCTCAATCTTCGCGACCATGGGTGCCCCAGGTCTGGAATTTCACCGGGGTCCCCAGCGACAGGTCTTCGTCGCTGGGGTGGTTTCAGACCTGGGAAAGCAACGAACCTCAACCGGCTATTGTCGTATTGAACGAAGCTCATGTCGGAGGGAGCAGGGGCCTTCAGGCTCCTGAAAGAAGGCCAACAGCCATCGAGGGCTTTAGCCCCGGAAAAATCATCTTCGCGAAAAATGTCGAGAGGAATAAAGGATGAAAATGCGCGAATTGCTTTGGATCGTCCTGAGAACAGCCGCGGGCATATGCAGTCTCTTCGTCTCCATCCGCGGATTCGGTGGGGTGTACGGCATAGACTTCCGGGTCGACACGCTGGTATCGACGATCTACGTCGTGCTTCCTGTCGCGAGCTTCTTCATCTTTCTCTTCGTCAAGGCCGCGAAGCTCGAAGCAACTCTGCACACCATCGTCGCCGTCGGCTATCTGACCACGTTCTCAATGCTGAATTGGAGAACCTGCGCCGAACTGGGCTACTGCGGATCCATCGCATCCACGGTTTTCGCAACACTTAAAATCAAGCCCGTTCTCGCCGCCTTTGGAGTGATCGTCTTCAGTGTCGCCGCATCTTTCGTAGACGCCCGCCGCAGCAAAACCGCAGATCACACTTCCTCGCAATAATCCGCAAAATGTGGAAATGAAGTGTGTCAACTCGCACAATTGTTCCACGTGGAACAATTTCG
>CAZAQN010000087.1:0-13065 GCA_964487345.1 uncultured Occallatibacter sp.
CGCCCGGGATGACGTGGTTCCGGTTGCCGCTGTTCGTTTGGGCCCATTACGCAGCGAGCATACTCATGGTTCTAGGAACGCCGGTGCTGGCCATCGCCATCGTGTTGGTCGCGCTCGAGCGTACGGTCGGTATCGGCGTCTTCGATCCAACCAAAGGCGGCGACCCCCTCCTCTTCCAGCATTTGTTCTGGTTCTACTCGCACCCGGCCGTCTACATCATGATTCTGCCCGGCATGGGCGTAATCTCCGAAGTGGTTTCAACATTCAGCCGCAAGCGCGTCTTCGGATACACGGCGGTTGCATTTTCGTCGGTCGCGATCGCGGTCTTTGGCTTCTTCGTCTGGGCCCATCACATGTTCATCATGGGCATTTCGAACTACGCCGTGCTGATCTTCTCGCTGTTGACCATGCTCGTTGCTGTGCCCTCGGCCATCAAGATTTTCAACTGGGCGTTCACCTTGTACAAGGGTTCGATCACATTTGAAACGCCGATGCTCTACGCCTTCGGCTTCATGGGCCTGTTCACCATCGGCGGCATGACGGGCGTCTTCCTCGGTGCGTCGGGCACGGATATTCACCTGACCGAGACCTACTTCATCGTGGCGCATTTCCACTTCGTCATGGTCGGCGGCATGTTAATGGCGTTCCTCTCGGGAATCCATTTCTGGTGGCCGAAGATGACCGGTCGCATGTATCCGGAGAAGATATCGCAACTCGCAGCAGTGGTCACATTTATCGGATTCAATCTGACCTTCTTCCCGCAATTCATTCTGGGGACGCTGGGTATGCCGCGACGCTACGCTTCGTATCCGCCGGAGTTTCAGATTTTGAATGTGTTCTCGACGGCGGGTGCTTCGGTGCTGGGCGTCGGCTATTTGCTTCCGGTGCTCTATCTGACTTGGTCGCTGAAGTACGGCGAAATAGCGGGAAACAATCCCTGGCAAGCCACTGGGCTCGAGTGGCAGGTGCAGTCGCCGCCGCTGACGGAGAACTTCCCCGAGATTCCGATCGTGGACCACGAAGCCTACGACTATGAGTGGCTCGAGAATCAGAAAGAAAAAGAGGTAGCCAGTGTCGGATAGCACAGCCATCGCCCATGGCACGGCAGAGGCTCACCACGAGCACCCGCCCTATCAGCGCCACCACTTCGAGACGATCGCGCAGCAGAACGACGCCACGAATTTTGCCATGTGGCTTTTCCTGTTGACGGAAATCATGTTCTTTGGCGGATTGTTCACCGCCTACCTGATCTATCGGAACTGGTATTACCCGGCCTTTGTCGCCGCGTCGCACCAGCTGGATATCTTCTGGGGCAGCCTGAATACGCTGCTGCTGATCACATCCAGCTTCACCATGGCGATGGGCGTGTGGTGTGCCGAACTGCGCAAGAAAAGCGGCCTGGTGCTGTGCCTGGTTCTGACTTTCATCCTGGGTCTGGGCTTCCTTGGCGTCAAGACGGTTGAGTATCGGGAAAAGTGGGAGAAGCATCACATTCCTGGTCTGCACTATAGCGTTTCATCGTTTGTCGACCCTGCATCCGACCCTGAGGTGCACGACAAGTATCCGAAAGATCAGCCGCTCGCGTTGGACATGGCGCGGCACACAGAGCTTTATTTCTTCCTCTACTTCGCCATGACCGGTATGCACGCGGTGCACATGATTATCGGAATCGCCATCCTGGCTTTCATGATCGCCAAAGCACAGGCCGGCGCCTACACCACGGGGCATGTGACATTCGTTGAGAACTTCGGCCTGTATTGGCACTTCGTCGATATTGTCTGGATCTTCCTGTTCCCCCTGCTGTATCTGATCAGCAGACACTGAGAAGGGACCTTGCTATGAGTGAAGTTCAAGACGGACCCGAGCAGCACGAACACGAGCACCACATCGTGAGTCCGATCATCTACGTCATTATCCTGTGTGCTCTGCTCGTGGGCACGGGCCTGACGGTATGGGCGTCTTTCATCGATCTCGGTCCGTTCAATCCCATCATTGCTCTCGCGATTGCCTGCACCAAGGCAGTCCTTGTAGTTCTGTTTTTTATGCATGTGAAATACAGCAGTAAGTTGACCAAGCTGACGGTCGGTGCGGGATTCTTCACGTTCCTTGTCCTGATCGGCATGACCCTCGCCGACTACTTCACGCGCGCGTGGGGACGGTGGTAACGGCAGGGAACAGGGACCCGGGAATCCGCCGAGTAACTAGATATTTGCTGGAGGGCTGCCCGCGAGGTGGCCCTCTTGTTTTGGACGGAGACATGTGGTCCGATTGCCTTTGATCGAATCGACGAATCCGTAAGCGTTTGTTCAGCGAACTGGACCGATTTGTCGTTCGCCCGCAGGACCTCCTATTCGAGCAGGCAAAATTGGAGAGGCGACGCTTGAGCGTCGCGCTCATGCCGATCGACTCAACCATTCCCGATGAACTCGCCCGGCTTGCCAACCAGTCGCGCATTCTGGTTCGCCGTGCCGGCGCTCCACGCAAGGGTGCGAAATGCGTCGTCTACTGGATGCAGCGCGCGGTGCGCATCCTCGACAATCCAGCACTCGATGTAGCGATCGATGCCGGGAATCTATTGGGACTGCCGGTCGTTGTGTATTTCTCCGTGATTCCCAATTACCCCAATGCCAACCTGCGGCACTACCACTTCCTGGCCCAGGGACTGCGCGACGTGGCCGAAGATGCGGCCGAGCGAGGTGTGGCATTTGTTCTTCGTCGTCCTCCCGACAACTCGCTCGAGGCGTTTCTCGAAGAGGTGCAAGCGGCGCTTCTGATCGGTGACGAGAATCCCTGCCGCGAGCCGGAGCGGTGGCGGCGTGTGCTGGCCAAGCGCTTGAAGCTTCCCTTCTGGACCGTGGACGCCGACGTTGTAGTTCCCTCGCGCATCTTCGGACGCACATTTTTCCTGCTGCATCACTTCCGTCCGCGCTTGCAAACGGAGTTGTCCCGATATCTGGTTGCGACCCCGAATCTAGTCCCGCGATACAAATGGAAGACACGAAAACCGTTGCCGAGCTATCCGGTCGACGGCGATGTAACCGAAGGCTTCAGCAAACTCGACCGGAGCGTAAAGCCCGTCGACACGTTTACAGGGGGCACGCGTTCCGCTCTTCGCAGGCTCACGGAGTTTGTCGAGCACGATCTCGCCGGATACGAGACGACGCGCAACCATCCGGAAACCCGAGGGACGAGTCGCCTGTCGCCATATATGCATTTCGGCAACATCGGCCCCCTGACCATTGCGCTGGCCGTCGAAGATGCCGTGCGACAAGGCAAAGCGCCAGCCTCGACGCGCGATAGGTTTCTCGACCAATTGATTGGCTGGCGTGAGCTATCGGTCCTGTTTGTCCGCCACAATCCCGACTACGACAACTGGGAGTGCGCTGAGCCGTGGGCACACAAAACTCTGGTGGAGCACGCCGGCGACCCGCGCCCAGCCCGCTACAGCCTTGAGCAGATGGAACGCGGCGAGACCGGTGACGAATTATGGAACGCAGCGCAGCGGGAGATGGTCGACACCGGCTGGATGCACAACTATATGCGGATGTATTGGGCGAAGAAAATTCTCGAGTGGGCTCCCGACCCGGCGCGCGCCTTCGAATGGGCGGTTTTGCTGAACGACAAATATGAATTGGATGGGCGTGATCCCAATGGCTATGCAGGCATTGCGTGGGCTATCGTAGGCAAACACGATCGGCCGTGGTTCGATCGGCCGGTCTTCGGGCTGATAAGGACCATGACCGGGAATTCCATCGCGAAGAAGTTCGATGCCAGGTCCTACATACGACAGCACGCGAACACGACAGACCGGTTGCCCTACTAGACCATTGCGAGTTGAACGAACTCGTGTACCGCCGGTCACATGCCTTTTGGGTGTACTCCGTCCTAAAATGAGACACAATTCTGATCCCGGAAATTGCGTGTTTTGCATCAGCTAATCCACTGGATTTCGTTCAAGTCCCCCTCGGATTTTTGGAGAGGGGAATACGGATGCCAGATGCCGGACCCGTGTGACCATAAAGCTTTTTACAGATCTATTAGATAAAGCAGTTCCGAAAGAAAGCGCCGACACCGGCTGTCGAGTGTCGCTCCTCGCAAGAATCCGCGCCGAAAGAGGCTCCTCCAATTGGGGGGGACGGCGCGGCCTTCTTGCTGGGAGCCTTAACCTTCTGTTAGCCAGTGTCGCGATTGCGGCTCTGGCCCAAAGCGCTACTCCGCCGCGAATCCGCGAGCATCTCCCTCCGAGAGTTGTCGAGGCGCAGCGGTTCCTCGCGCAACGGGGCTGGCATCCCCACGCCGCTTCACCCGCGGCCATGATCCGCGGGATTAACATGCGCGGGGTTGGGATGCGGGGGACCAGCATGCGCGCGCAAACCGCCAAATCCCCTCCGCAGACCGCAACACCTGGAGGAACAGGATCGACCGCAGCCTGGCAGCCATTGGGGCCGTCGGCGGTCAACACACCTCACTATGGCCTCGTGACGGGGCGCGTATCGTCGATCGCATTCGATCCGGCGGATTCGACGGGCAACCGCGTTTACCTGGGGACGACCGGCGGCGGAGTCTGGCTCTCGCAAAATGCAGGTACTTCGAATACAGCCAACGTGGTGTTTGCGCCACTCACCGACACGCTTGGCGCAATGAGCGGGGCACGCGATGCGTCCATCAGCATCGGAGCGCTTACGGTGCAACCGGGGGCCACGGGAGTGATTCTCGCCGGAACCGGCGACCCCAACGATGCGCTCGATTCCTATCATGGCGCGGGCATTCTGCGCTCGGCCGACGGAGGCAACACGTGGAGCCTGATTCAGACCACGGCGGACCAGGAATGGACATTCGCAGGCGAAGGGTTTGCAGGCTTTGCGTGGAGCACCGTGAATCAGCAGGTCGTGGTGGCGGCCGTTTCGCAGGCCTACGAAGGGACGCTGACCAACGCAATTCGTGCGAATGCAAGCTACGAGGGGCTGTATTACTCAAACGACAGCGGTGCGAGTTGGTCCCTGGCTCTCATTACAGATGGGAGCGGCTCCAACGTGCAAGGACCGGCAGACCCTTTTACGCAACCCGATGGCAATGCAGCCACGTCGGTGGTATGGAATCCGGTTCGAAACCTTTTTATCGCAGCCGTGCGTTTTCATGGCTACTACCAATCCTCCGATGGCGTGACCTGGACTCGCCTAACGGCGCAACCGGGCACTGCCCTTACGGCCGGGGTGTGCCCGACCAATCCACGAACTATAGGATCGCTGGGTTGTCCGATCTTTCGCGGAACACTTGCTGTGAATCCGCTGACAGGCGACACATTTGCCTGGACTGTGGATATTGACAACCAGGACCAGGGAATCTGGCAGGATCAGTGTTCGGAGAGCGGAGGAGTTTGCTCAAACCCGAACATCGCTTTCGGCCAGCAGTGGAACACGTCGGCGCTTGAGACGGACGACCCGAATCAGGGCCCGATCACCATCGAAAATGGCGATTACAACCTGGCGCTGGCTGCGGTGCCTTCAGGGCAGGATACGCTGCTACTGGCCGGCGCGAACGATCTATGGAAATGCAGCCTGGCGATGAGCTGCGCCTGGCGGAACACCACGAACGCGAACGCCTGCATGAGCGCACAGGTGGCCGGGTATCAACATGCGTTGGCATGGAGCGCGACCAATCCTCTGGAGATCTTCCTGGGCAATGATAGCGGCTTGTGGCGCTCGATGGATGCGATTGGCGAAACCGGCTCAGTCTGCAACGCGACTGACGCAACCCATTTTCAGAATCTGAATTCCGGTTTGGGCTCGCTTGCGGAGGTGGAAAGCATGTCGCAGCTGGGCGCATCTCCGTACACGATGATGACCGGCTTGGGTGTGAACGGAACCGCAGGTGTGAAAAGCACAACTGGGCCCACTTCGCAATGGCCGCAGATTCTTGACGGCGAAGGCGGTCCGGTTGCCATAGATCCAACGAATCTCTCGAACTGGTACGTGAACAATGACGCGGGTGTCTCGATTCACTTGTGCTCACAGACGGACGATTGTTCGCCGGCCGGCTTCGGAACTGTTGCACTGGTGACGGACGAAGATGTGGGCGGCGATGGCGACACCATGACGACACCTGCGCCGTTTCTTGTCGATCCATTAGACGCGTCGCAACTCCTCATCGGGACCTGCCGGGTGTGGCGCGGACCTGCGAACGGAAGCGGCTGGACCGGCGCGAACGCGATCAGCCCCTTCCTTGACGGGGTACAAGGAAATAGTGCCTGCGATGGCGATGCACTCGTTCGATCAATGGCCGCGATGGCAGTGCCAGGCGGCGCCGAAGCCATCTATGTCGGGATGTACGGCGCAGAGGATGGCGGAACGACGGTGGCCGGCCATGTTCTGAGCGCGACATTCGATCCCACCGTCAACGGAACGCCGTTCTGGCACGACCTAACGCTCAATCCGGTGACCAACGATACGGTGGGGATGAATTCCTTCGGATTCGACATCTCCAGCATCACGATTGATCCACACGATTCGACCGGGAACACCGTCTATGTGACCGTAGAAGGCATTCCCGAACCGGCGGCCAATGTGCGCGTCCTCTATCGCTCGACCGACGGCGGCGCACACTGGCAGACTCTTGTGTCGAACCTTCCCATGTCCCCGGCGAACAGTCTGGCCGTCGACCCGCAGGACGCAAACACGGTCTATATTGCCACGGATTCCGGAGTGTTCTCCACGCGACAGATTGGAAATTGCACCAGCGGTCCAGCCAATTGCTGGTCTGCCTACGGAACGGGACTCCCTCTAGCGCCGGTGATTCAACTAAGCGCGGCGCCATCTACCGCATCGCTGAACGTGCTGGCCGCTGCAACGTACGGACGAGGCGTATGGCAGATTCCGCTCTGGACGGCAGGCATGCAGTTGACGACTGCTGAAGTCAGCGCCACCTCACTCACCTTTCCAAATCAGACGTTCGGGGTCGCCAGCAGCGCGCAGACAATTACCGTCACGAATACCGGAGGAATCGGCTTGGTGGTGACTGCGATCACGGCGAGCGGCGACTTCAGTGAGACCGACGATTGCCAGAGCGGCACGGTGGGATCGGGCGCGAACTGCACAATCCAGGTCGCGTTTACGCCGACACAGGCTGGATCGAGGACTGGCCAGCTAACGATTAGCGGCAATGTCGCCGATGGCGAAATCCTAGTGGGATTGAGTGGAACCGGAGCAAATCCGCCTCCGGTGATGGTGTCGCCGGCATCTGTGAACTTTGGGCAAGTGGAAGTTGGTTCAACCTCGAGTTCACTGCAGGTGACGGTACAGAATGCAGGGTCCGCGGCAGTTCCGGTCACGAGTTTGACCATCAATACGCCTTTTGTTCTTTCGGGGAACGCCTGCGGCTCATCGATTGCGGCCAACAGCGATTGCCAATTGCTGCTGGAGTTTTCGCCAACCCAGGCAGGACCAGCGACAGGAACGCTGACGCTCGTGGATAGCGCTGGAACTCAAACAGTGGGGCTGAGCGGAAACGGCGCTGCTCCGCCGACCGATACACTTTCGCCCATGTCGCTTACGTTTCCGAGCACTATCGTTGGGGAGACTTCGGCGCTGCAGACGGTCTCCCTGACCAACAGCGGAGGCATGCCGCTGACTTCGATTGCGTTGGCAGTCGGCGGCCCCTTCCAGCTGTCGAGCAATTGCACGACACAGTTGGCGGGCGATTCGAGCTGCTCGATCGGAGTCGTGTTCGATCCCACCGCACAGGGAGTGCAGACAGGAATTCTGACGATTTCCGACTCGATCCATACTCAAACCGTGGCACTTTCCGGCACAGGTCTGCGGCCGCCTCAAATCAGCGTGAGCCCAACCGCGTTGAGCTACCCGACACAGGATTTGGGCGTAGCCAGTTCGCCTGTTTTATTGACGATCAGCAACACTGGTGGGGCACCCATGGCCAACATAGGCTTTCAGATCACTGGCCTATCCGCCACCAGCTTCAGCACCAGCGCCACCAACTGCGGTGCTGCATTAAACTACGGCAGCGATTGCACGGTGCAGCTCATCTTTACACCTGCGGCTGCCGGAGGCGCTGCGGCCACCCTGACAATTTCTTCTTCGACATTAGGAGTGAAGGCAGTGCAAGTGCCACTGACGGGGACTGGATACGCCCCGGATGGGGTCAATGTCAATCCAGCACAAATGTCATTCACGGTTGCGGCGCTTGGGCAATCGAGCGGCCCGCAGACTGTCACAATTACTAACTCGAGTTCGCTTGCCGCCAGCGGTTTTGCGATGACCGTTGGTGCGCCATTTACTCTTACGCAGAATAACTGTGGAACGAGTCTCGCTGCGGCGGCGAGCTGTTCGGTCGGTGTGGTCTATACACCAACAACGAATGGCGCCTCTGCAGGCTCGTTGACAATCGCTTCTTCGGTGAACGCGGCGACGGTCCTTCTGACTGGAATCGGGGGAGCAGCCGGTTCCCTGCAACTGCAGCCTTCGCTCTTGACCTTTCCGACGACGGGAGTGGGAACGGCGAGCGGCGTCCAGATCGTCACTGTGACAAATACAGGGCCCGTTGCTTTTCAGGATCTTGCCGCCGGCGTATCGAGCGGCTTTCAGTTGACGAACACGACCTGCACTTCGGCGCTGGCGATCGGAGCAAGTTGCACAGCCGCCGTTACCTTCAATCCGGGAGCCGCTGGACAGCAAACCGGAAACCTGACCTGGACTAGCGGCGCCATGGCAACAGGTGCGCAGGCAGGGCTCTCGGGAATGGGATTCGATTTCACGGTGACGCTTTTAGGCGCGTCCAGCCAGACAGTGTCGAGCGGCCAAACGGCAAGTTTCACGCTTGTATTGACGACTTTGGGTGGATCTTCGGGGACATTTACATTCGCATGCGGCACGTTGCCCGCAAATGCTGTTTGTGCCTTCAATCCCGTGAGCGAGACAGTTACAGGCAATGCACCAGGAAATGTCGCTGTGCAAGTGACTACGGGCGGATCGGGGAACTCAGCGCGGAACGCGGGCTCGCGTATGCCACCTTGGGGTGCGGCTCCCGCGATTGCCGGAATGGCCTTGTTACCCCTGGCTTGGAGGCGCAGACGAAGGATCGTCGCGATGGCTGGATTGCTTGCAATTCTTGTGGGAGGCATTTCGAGTTGTTCGGCTTCGGGTGGAGGGAGCGGTGGCTTATCGACAGGGTCGGGAAATGAGAGTGCGCCAGGAACCTATTCCATTCCCGTGAGCGTTGCTTCGAATGGAGTGATGCACCAAGTGAAATTGACAGTGACGGTAGACTGAGCGCAATTGGGAATTCTCCGGGCGCGGCAGAGAGAGACGCTTCAGACGAACAAGCGTTCAACGCCGGGCTATACTTTAACTTCGGCGTTTTTAACGCCAATATCGCAACGCGGGTCGAGTTGGCCGCAACGGATCTGAGAATAGGAACAACTGAAGGATGACCGCAAAAGTCACAGTCGCCGATGTGGAGCGCGTAGCCGAGCTGGCGAACCTCGAGTTGGAACCGAGGGAAACCCAGAGCATGCTGCACGACCTGAATGCAATTCTCGATCATGTGGCCCAGTTAAATGAACTGGACACTTCCGGAGTAGCGCCCCTCGCGCAGGTGAGCGAGTTAGAGGGCGCGACGGGTGCCCGCACGCTCAGGCCAGACAAGATTTTGTCTTCGCTGGATCGAGCGGTGGTCATGCCGCAAGCCCCGGAATCCGACGGGATTTTCTTCAAAGTGCCCAAAGTGATTGAGCGCGCGTAAGCTCAGACCCCTTGCTGATTTCGACCGTCGCAATTTGCGCCGAGTGAGGCGCCTGAGAAAGGAATGCGGAATTGCCGAGCGAAGTGAAATCCTACGTCGAGAAGCCAAAGACGCTCGCCGCACTGCGCGAGGGCATTGCCGCAGGTCGCGTCAAGGCCGAGGAACTTGCCGATCGCTATTACGATCGCATTGCGGAGATCAATCCGCATTTGAATATCTATCTGAGCCTCACCAAAGTGCGCGCGCTGGAGCAGGCGGCCCGCGTCGACGCAGCGGCGGGCAAGGGCGATCCCCTCGGTCCGCTCGCCGGGATTCCTGTCGGGATCAAAGACGTGATCGTGATGCAGGGCGCCCCGGCAACCGCGGGTTCGAAGATTCTGAAGGGCTACCAGCCGCCTTACGACGCGACGGTCGTGAGCAAACTGGAGGCCGCGGGCGCTGTATTACTCGGTAAGCTGAACTGCGACGAGTTCGCCATGGGCTCGTCCAACGAGAATTCTGCCTATGGTCCGGTGCGCAATCCTGTCGACACGGAGCGTGTGCCTGGCGGTTCGAGCGGAGGATCGGCGGCGGCGGTGGCGGCGAACCTCGCTGTGGCCACGCTGGGTAGCGATACCGGCGGGTCGATCCGCCAGCCGGCGAGTTTTTGCGGCGTAGTGGGAGTGCTGCCCACGTACGGTCGAGTTTCGCGTTATGGCCTGATCGCCTTCGCTTCGTCATTGGATCGCGTGGGACCATTTGCCGGCAGCGTCCGCGACGCCGCGACGTTGCTCGGCGTCATTGCAGGCCACGATCCGAAGGACGCAACCAGTTCACGCGCTCCTGTGCCGGACTATGCGGCCGAAAGCGACAGGCCGGTTGATGGACTGCGCATCGGTGTGCCGACAGAGTATTTCGGGGAAGGCCTGGACCCCGAGGTGCGCGCCGCGATCGAGAAGGGAATTGCGGACCTGCAAGCGGCCGGTTGCAGCATCAAGCCGGTCTCTTTGCCGCACACAAAGTACGCAATCCCTGCGTATTACTTGGTGGCAACCGCCGAAGCGAGCGCCAATCTCGCGCGTTTCGATGGGGTGCGTTATGGCCACCGCTCACCGGCCTCAGATACTTTGTCGGCCATGTACAGGCACTCGCGCGACGAAGGGTTTGGCGCAGAAGTCAAGCGGCGCATTCTGCTGGGAACCTATGCGCTGAGTGCGGGCTACTACGATGCCTACTACTTAAAGGCGCAACAAGTCCGTCGCCTGCTGGCAGAGGAGTTTCTGCGCGCCTTTGCCGAGGTGGACGCGATTGTGACGCCGACAGCGCCGACGCCTGCTTTCAAAATAGGCGAGAAATCCGGCGATCCGCTAGCTATGTACCTGGCCGACATTTATACCGTAACGGCGAGCCTGGCGGGAATCTGCGGTGTGAACGTCCCTTGCGGCTTGACCAAGGCCGGGTTGCCGGTGGGCATGCAGATTCTCGCGGCGCATTTCAACGAGGGCACTGCCTTTCGCGTGGCGCGGGCGGTAGAGGCAGCGCAGAGTTAGGAGTCGTCATGCACGTACGACGGCAGGTTGCGGCGTTTTGGATTGCCGCGGCAGTTTTTGCAATCAGTGTTTCAACCGCCTGTGCGGCAGGCCACAAGGTGCACACCGTATTTCTAGGTGGTGTCAAACGCGTTCCGTATTCGAAGGTCGGCGACCCGGCCGGGGCTGCCCCCAACGAGAATGAGTTGAAGATTCGCGCCCTGATCGTGGATGGCGCGGTGAAAGAGTGGACCACCGGCGAAGCGCATGATGTGACCGATCGCAGCTTCGTGGTGCGGCGCGTGATGCGGCTGAACGACGCTCTTCCTGGCGATACGAAAGGTGAACCGCAAGGTCATTGGGTGTGGCAGCGCGGACCATGGCTGATTGTCGATCGCATCACTGGCCATGTCGTCGCTCTCAAGCTGCCGAATTATGACCCAGGCATCAGCCAGGTGAGCTGGTTCCGCGACTACGGCGCGTATTGCGGAGTCACATCGAGCGGCAAAAGCCTTTACGCGGTCGTAGCGCAGTTAGCGGCACGGAAGCCGGTGATATCCAAGAAACTGACGGCTTTCGAGGCGGAGAACCATCCCGAGCCCATTTGTGCGGCAGCCGATTGGCAACGGGAGCCATTACGCGTCACCTTTCATCCAGGCGGGAAAGACGCGGTGAGTTTCGATGTCGCTCCCGGCTCTGCGGTGTTGGTGGAAGAATCGGACGACGAAGCGGAGACGGTTGCGCCAAAAACGAATTAACGATTCGCATCCCCGGACAAAACATGGAATCACTTGAAGAGCTATTGCACAAGGCCGAGGCCGCTCATGGACACATGTGCGCGGGACAGATCCTTGGCGTGCGGTTGGCTTTGCTGGGACTGAACCGGCTCGGCATCGAAGATCCGCGCGGCGCGGATCGAAAGCGGCTTGTCACTTATATCGAGATTGACCGTTGCGCCACGGATGCGATCGGCATGGTGACTGGATGCCGGCTCGGCAAGCGGACCCTGAAGTTTCGTGACTGGGGCAAGATGGCCGCCACATTTGTGGACCTCACGACGGGCCGCGGCGTGCGGATCATCGCCCTCGAAGATTCGCGCGAGTTGGCGCAAAAGCTTTACCCGCGCATCGAGAACAAGAGCGCGCAACAGATGGCCGCCTACCGCGAACTTCACGACGACCAGCTTTTCCGGGAACAATGGGTGCGCGTGGCTGTCGACGCAAGCGAACTCCCCGGATTTAAGAGCGAACGTCTCACCTGCCCACAGTGCGGAGAAGGTGTGAACTTTGGCCGCTTCAGCGAAGTGGGTGCGGAAAGGCTGTGTCTAAGCTGCGCTCGGCCCGAACTGCGGTACTGGACGCCCGAGTAATCGGCAACGCAGAATTTCACCGTCTGCCGGTCTGCTTCGACAAATTCCAGAACACCCAAAGCATGAACGCAACCGCCAAGCCAACTAGTAACACAAACAAGTAATCGAAATCTGGATTACGAGTCATTGGATTCACCGCCAACGTTCCCCAGTGTTCCTCCTCTGAGATCGCTGGGGAGCAGAGCTCTCAAACCGCAAGAGGCCCTCAAGCCAATGAGAGATCCGTCAGGGTAAAGGCGGGGCACGGAATCCGTAAGAGCTTTGTAAGGGTGGAGCAGACCGCCGAGCGTGGAGTTCGTCTGCGAATCCAATGCGCGCAGGACGCAAGGATGTGCCCGCCAGCCTTGACACATCAGCGGCTACCCGTTTCTTATCTGTAGAGGACTTCCTTAGGATTTGGTACGGAATGTGGGTATAGGAAGCAGCAAACCTGCC
>CAZAQN010000088.1:0-12847 GCA_964487345.1 uncultured Occallatibacter sp.
ATTCGTAGGCGAGCGCGTCGATCGGATCCTTGCGCGCCGCCATCCACGCCGGATAAAGCGCGCCACAGACAGAGCCGGCAAAGCCGATAACCGCTCCCCGAGCGACCCAGGCCGCATTCATATCCAGATACATAAAAGGCAGTTTGTAGGCCAGGACTGCCTTTACTGCCAACGAAACAGCGACGCCCAATAGAACGCCGGCGGCCGCCAGCACAGCGGTTTCGCGCAGCACCCCGGTGACAATGGTCAGGTCGGAAGCGCCCAACGACTTGAGAATGCCGATCTCGCGGGTCCGCTCCAGCACCGACGTGTACATCGACTGGAAAATCACCATGAAGCCGATGATGATCGCAATCCAGATGACCACGCGCATTGCGGTGTTGAGGGCAGGAATATGGTCCGGCGTCATCAGCGAATACCACTCTTCCATGGTCATCACCTGGTAGTCTCCCAGGCCGTGTACGGCATGAATTTCCTTGGTGACAAGAGGGATATTTTCCGGCTGGTCGACTTTTAGATAAAAGGCCGAGGCCTTTCCTGGCGTACCGGTTATGTCATCCATTGCGTCAATGGAGATCAGCTTGCGGCCGCCTTTGCCGTGCTCGAAGACGCCCGTAATGCGGAAGGGGCGCTTTTCGATGAGAATCGTCTCTCCAACGCGATGTCCATTGCCCGTGGCTGCGAAGATATCATCCACAATCACCTCGTCCGGCTTCTCGAGCGGCCTCCCCGATACAAACACGAAGGGGCTCAGTTGGCTGTAAGTCGGATAGTCGATTCCCCAGAGCACCTCCAGGCCATCGACCATGGAGAGCTTTTGATTCACCGGGGTGGCCACGGTGACGTGGGGCAGCCCCAGCAGAATTCCCCCCAGCTTTACTGGAATGACCGCGCCGTTGATCCCGTTGAAAATCATCGCGTTGCTGGCGCGGACGATCAGGTCAGCACCGATGCCGTTGTTCATGCGCTTCTGGCCTGTGAGCTGGCCCATCATGATGGCGATAATGGTCAGCATCATGATGACTTCGATGGCAACGGCGAAGACACTGATAAGCGAGCGCAGGGGCCGATGCAGGAGATTGGCAAAAACCAGCTTGTTCATGTTTTTGGCAGGGCGCAGGTGTCAACCAGTGCGGTTTCTGCTACCCTCATTTCAAGCCTACCAGCAACGATGAGCCTGGCAAGAAGTTGCTGGTAAATATGGGCATTTTGGACAGGTTGCCCAGAGCTGTTGAGTTACCTGATGTGCCAAATCTCACTTTGATTGCCAAATTTCCATTGTACAGTTCGACAATAGCGGTTAGGACTGTCTGGTTACTTCAGGTTGGTGAAAATAAAGGGGAAGTCCTCAAAAAGTTTTGACTCCGCGAATTTCGGGGTTTATTGTAGTTGTGGAAATCCAAGAGGGTTTAAACCCTTCAAGTGGTTACTTATGGGCAGTTTCGGAGAAGATCTACGCGCTGCACGGCTTTCTAGAGGCGTCGCGTTAGAAGACATCACCGAGGTGACAAAGATCAGCCAGCGCCATCTGGTTGCTCTAGAGCAGGACAGGTACCGGCTGCTTCCTGGGGGAATTCTGAGCAAAGGAATCGTGCGCGGCTACGTCGGCGCGGTGGGCCTCGACGTCCAGGATTGGACCGACCGATTTGTTAAAGCGTCGGCCGAATCCGGCGTTGTCACCGTGCCCGATCAAGGGTGGACAGAATTCGCCTCAAATGTGGGAAGAGTGCGCTTGGAGAGGCGCGAAGCCGCTGAGATGCGCCTTCGCTGGGCGGGAGCAATCGTCCTGATGGTGGCTGCAGTGGTCGCGGGCTTCTTGACCGTCCGCTACTATGGAGTGCGCGCAGGGTGGTGGAGCACGCTGCTCCCGGTGCAAAGCGTTTCCGCTAAGACACACGCGTTTATCCTGCACGGAATCACCCTATTTCAACGATAGTCGGCGTGCGACCCCGAAACTCCGTCCAAACGCCGAAATCGGACGAAGCCTGGTCGCGCTTCACCACGCCCTGGGCCGGTTTGAATCCTCGATCTTCGCCGTTCACTGATAGCTTTTGCTTGCAACCGCACTACGCGATTACCATGGAACGGTACACCCCCGTATCCGATGCCGGTGTGGGGCTTTTCTCCCCGACCGGGATGGATTGCCAAGGCTAACCGCACTGGACCGCTGAACACCGGAATAGCTCGCGCCGAGCCATTTACTAGAAATTACCGTACAGGGAGGAATGCGAAGTTGAGCGACCGCTTTTTGTTTACATCTGAATCTGTGACTGAAGGTCATCCCGACAAAATTGCCGACCAGGTATCCGATGCCATTCTCGACGCATGTCTTGAACAGGATCCGTATAGCCGCGTGGCAGCAGAGACGCTGACAGCCACTGGCCTGGTCGTGATTGCAGGCGAGATCACGACGAAGGCATATGTAGATTTCCAGTCGCTGGTACGGGGCGTGGTGGCTTCAATCGGCTACGACAACGCTTCGTATGGGTTCGACTCGAACACCTGCGCCGTGATCTCGACGATCAACAAGCAATCGGGCGACATTGCGCAGGGCGTCGACACCGGTGGCGCGGGCGACCAGGGCATGATGTTCGGCTACGCGTCCAACGAAACGCCAGAGCTGATGCCGGCTCCGATTTCGCTGGCCCACAAGCTCACGCGTCAATTGAGCAAGATGCGCAAAAACGGCAAGCTGCCGTATCTGCGGCCTGATGGCAAGAGCCAGGTGACCGTTGAATACGACGAGAACGGCAAGCCTGCGCGCATCGACGCAGTGGTGATTTCAAGCCAGCACGCCGAAACCGTAGGCAACGATGAGTTGCATGCGGACATCCTGAAGCATGTGATTCAGGCTGTGCTGCCGGCAAAGTGGCTCGATGAGCATACGAAGTATCACATTAATCCGACGGGGCGTTTTGTGATTGGCGGCCCGATGGGCGACACCGGCCTGACGGGGCGCAAGATCATCGTGGACACCTATGGCGGAATGGGCCGGCACGGCGGCGGCGCCTTCAGCGGCAAAGATCCGACCAAGGTCGATCGTTCGGCGGCATATATCGCGCGTTACATCGCGAAGAACATTGTTGCGGCGGGACTCGCGGAAAAGGCTGAAGTGCAGCTGGCTTATGCGATCGGTGTCGCGGAGCCGGTAAGCGTGCTGGTGGATACTTTCGGCACTTCGAAGGTAAGCCAGGCCAGGTTGACCGAATTGGTGCGCAAGAACTTCTCGCTCACGCCGAAGGGGATTATCGAGAGCTTGAACCTGCGCAGGCCGATCTATCAAAAGACCGCGGCTTACGGGCATTTTGGTCGGACGGAGCCGGAATTCACGTGGGAAGCAACCGACAAGGCTGCCAAATTGGCTGAACAGGCGGGAGTGGCGGTCGCGGCCAAGAAGTAGGCCGCTCGGATTGCCCGCTCAGTTCGATTGGTAAAGAACGGGACCCTTCCAGCCGAAGGGTCCCATTCTTTTTGGGCTCTTCAACGTCCATGCAATAGAATTTCTCGGGATGGAGCGGTTCCACAATTGCTGCACCCCGAAAGCACCTCCCTCAAGCGGCATTTTCCTTAAGAGAATGCCACCCTGCACCCTCCTTGAAAGGGCAGGTTGATTGTGGAACCGCTCTGCTGCTCGTCCTTTGAAAGAGGAGATGTTCATGCGCTTTCATCAAGTCGCCGCGCTGGTGTTCGGTGTGGCATCGATTGCCGCCGCGCAAACCACCGCACCGTGGAGTTATCAGGGGAAAACCGGACCGCTCGATTGGGGCAAGCTGGACCCGACGTATAAAGCCTGTTCACAGGGCCATGAGCAGTCGCCGATCGACATTCGGGGCGCACACCTCAACAAGGCGTTGCAGCCAATCGAATTCCACTACATCTCAGGTCCGGTCAAACTGGAGAACACGGGCAACACCGTGCGCGTCTATGTCGATCCGGGCAGCTACATCGTTTACGATGGCGTGCGCTACGATCTGCAGCAGTTTCATTTTCACCATCCCAGCGAGGAGGCGGTGAAAGGCAAACTGACGGACATGGTGGTGCACATCGTTCACAAAAGCGCCGATGGCAAAATGGCTGTGATCGCCGTGCGGTTCACGATGGATCGCGGCGACTCGAATGCTGTGATGGCGGCGCTGTGGCCGCATTTGCCGACGCGCACGGGGCAAACAGAGAAAGTCGAGGACATGATCAACCCTGGGGGCTTTCTGCCGGCGGATCGCGGCTATTGGACGTACACGGGCTCCCTGACTGCTCCGCCGTGTACCGAGGGCGTGCGCTGGTTTGTCTTCGAAGATGTGCTCAGCGTGAGTCGCGCGCAGTTGCGGGCCTTCACAGCGATCTTCCCCATGAACTCGCGGCCGCTGCAGGATACCCACGGCCGGCGGATTGAGGCCAACGAGTAAGAGGCCGAACGATGCGCTTTGCCGAATGGGTCAAGACCGTCAAGGCCCGCTGTTCGCCCGGTTGGGAAATGGGCCTTCTGTTCCTCGTATCTATCCTTGTTTTCGCAAGCGCTTCCGCGCAGAAGAACCCGAGCGTTGCAGGCGACTACACGGGAGAGATCGGCGCGAAGCAAGCGAACCTGCACGTGCGGGTTCGTGCCGACGGGACGCTGAGCGCGACTCTCGATCATCTTGATCCGAGTGCACCATGGATGTTCACGTGCGCGGATCTGCGCGTCGAAGGACAGACCCTCAGCTTCACGGTACCGTCGATCGGGGCCTCGTGGAAGGGTACATTCACATCCGATGGAACAGAAGTATCGGGCCTCTGGACGCAAAAGGGGAGCTCGTGGCTCATCACATTTACTCGTCATGGATTCGCTCCCGCGCTCAAGCCGTCGGCAGTTGACGGCATCTGGATGGGATCTCTGCAAATCACCGCTACCTCGTCGGCGCGTATTCAGATTATGTTTCGGAGCGACGCAGGTGGCCGTGAATATTGCACCGTGGACGACCTCGACCTCTACACCATGGATATGGAATGCGCGAATGTCGCATCTCAAGGGGACGACCTGTCGTTCGATGTCCCTGTTGCAGGAATTCATTGGAGCGGCAAGCTTGGCGCCGATCGGAATTCGCTCAGCGGGAATACGAGCGCGAAGCTAGTTGAAGGAAACTCGACGCACGACCTGGTTTCGCCTTTGAATTTCACGCGGCAGGCTGCTCTCGCCGCGGAAAAGCCGCGACCGGGCCCCGCATACGATGCGGCTATGCCGCCTGTAGCGGCGCAGGATCTCGAATCCGTGCTTGATGGAGATCTGGCCGACGCATTAAAGAACGGGGAACTCGCGCCATCGACGGGCGCCGGTGTTTCCATCGGTGTTTATGCGCGCGGTGTCAGCCGCGTTTTCACTTATGGAACGGCCAAGCCGGACTCGATCTTCGAAATCGGCTCGCTCACCAAGACGTTCACTGGCCTTTTGCTTTCGCAAATGGCGGCGCAGCAGAGGGTCAGTCTGGATGAACCTGTGCGCGCATTGCTCCCGGCAGGAACTGTTGCTAAGCCACAAAGCAAGGAGATCACTCTGCTTGATCTTGCAGCCCAGCGCTCTGGGTTGCCGGCGATGCCGGATAACATCAGCGTCGCAAACATGGACCAGCCCTACGCCGACTATCATCCGGCCGAACTCTACGCTTATCTCGGCCGACACGGCGTTGCGAACCTGACAGACGCAGCATCTAATTTTGGCAGTCTCGGGTGTGCATTGCTTGGCACGGCGCTTGCCGATCACGCGCAAACATCCTATGGGCAACTCATCGAACAAGAGATTACCGGCCCGCTAGGCATGAAGGACACCGTCTTCGCGCTTTCTCCAGAGCAACAACTCCGGCTTCTGCCCGGTCATGACCAGTTCCACGGACCCGCGAAGGCGTGGGATTCCGATGTTTTTGCGGGTGCAATCGGGCTGCGATCGACGGCCGGCGACATGCTGGATTTCCTCCTTGCAAATCTGCATCCGGAACACCTCGCAGCGAAGGGCGATTCAGGCGCAAACGTCACTCTGCCAGCAGCAATTCGCAAGTCGCTTGAGCTGCATGGCGAACTTCCTTCTGGAATGCAGATCACAACGGGATGGCTCTATCAGGCCGACACCGGCAATTTCTGGCACAACGGCGCCACCGCGGCCTACAGTTCGTATGCGTTTTTCAACCGCAAGGGCGACTATGCGGCTGTCGTTCTGCTCAACGGTTCGCCCGGAGTGAACGGCTCCTTTGTCGAAAATCTTGGCCGACACATCAGCCAGCGATTGGCGGGAAAGCCGGCACTGTCTCTGAACCATTGAATTGAACGCTTCGGGACCTACACAGTCAGCGGGACAAACTTGAGCGCGATGGCACTCCCGCCTTCGTGAATCTGCGCAGTTACGCCAGTCAGATCAGGAATCAGGTAGTGGGCTGCACGTAGTGCGTCGATTGGATGAGAAAAAGTGGAAGCGATCACGGTGCAGCCGGCTGCCCGGCCTGCATTGGCTCCGGAAGCCGCATCCTCGAAAACAACGCACTCGACGGGTGCGAAGCCAAGCAGCGCCGCCCCTGCGAGATAAGGTTCCGGGTGAGGCTTGCCCTGCGCGACGTTCCCCGCCGTGATGATTTGATTTGGGACGGGAATGCCACCGGCACGAAGGCGGACGCGCGCCAGCGGGTCGGTGGCGCTGGTTACGACCGTCCAGCGATCCGGCGGAAGCGATGAAAGCAGATCGATCACGCCGGGCAGCGCTGTCACTCCTTCTGTGTCGTCCATCTCCAATTGTTCAATCAGATCGTTCTCCGCCTGTGCGTCGAGGTCAGGCCTCAGTTTCGCGACCGTCTCGATGCTGCGGCAGCCGTGCGCGATCCGGATTGCGTACGCGGGATCGACTCCGCGCATCGTGGCCCACTTTGTCCAGCTGCGCTCGACCGAGCCTATGGAAGAAATGAGGATGCCGTCCATGTCGAAAAGAATGCCTTTGCAGAAGATTTGAATGGGGGAAGCAACGATGGATGAGGCCATTCTTTCATTGTAACGGGCTCGAAAATTCGTTTATCGCTTTGCGGACTGGACCGGCTTCGGCTCTGCGAAGCTGACTTCGGGAGGGTTGGCGAATGTCATTGTCGCGCCCACACTCGCCCTGCGGCTACTCTGCTGAACCTCGCTTGACGCAAGGCTGACCGCATTGTTAGCGATCGTCGCATCGGCACTCCAGCGGTCGAAGTGCATAAGCGCCTTGGGGATCTCGATCTGCGCCGCGGAGTTTTCTTCGATCGCTCCGTGTCGCCATTCAAAATGCAGAGTGCCCTTGGCCGACGCGGCAAGTTCGCTGTCGGTAAAGCCGGAGAGCTCAACTTTTCCTTTGCCATTCAGCAGACCGCCTGCGCAACGAAGCACCAGCAATTCGCATACCGCGTGGCCACTCAAGCTTTTAAGCTCTCCTTCGAAGACATAGGCCGGCTTGTCTCCTTGGGTTAGCTTTCCGGTGCCGTGGATGTTGCCACCTAGTAGATCGCCTTCAATGCTCGTAAATTCGGCGCCCGTTGAGAGCACGCGTAACGATATTGCTGCGTTTTCCAACGTGAGGGGACCCAGCTTCAGCGAATCGGCCTCAACTGTTCCATTGACACGAGGCCACGCAGGCGCAGAGGACGAGCTGAAACGCGCGATCAGCGTGGAAAGCACGGTGCTCTTCTGTTGCGCTCCGAGAAGCGTTGCCTGTAATTCAGCGGCATCGAGTTCGGCGAAACGCAGATCGAGCTGAGGAAAACAGTCCTGGCCAACTTCGCACTGGAGGGGCGACTGAAGACTGGCAGTTCCCTTCACCGGCCCATCGGAAAACTCGACCGGGTCCCACACGATCGCTTCACCGCCCAGGTGAAGCACCGCCTCTGCAATTACCAAATGATTGGCGAGCGCACCCGATTTCCAATTCGCATTGTGAACGGTAATAGTTCCGGTCAGCTGATCGGCGTCGGCGTCTCTGAGAACCAGAGCATTGTCGAGACTGCTTCCAATGTCCGCGGGCAAGGTCTCGGGAGTTCTTGGCGTGGGCAACCATGGGCCCTCGGCACTCAAATCGAGTGTTGCCGGATCGCCCGCAATGCCATCCAAAGCAGAGATGTCGCCAACGCCCGCCAGATGCGCAAGCTCTCGAATGCGCGGCAGCGAGGCTGGTCCGCGGACGCTCGCCTGGTACCCAGAAACTGAAAATTGAACGCCAATGGACATCGGCGCAGGTGCGCCTGCCGGAACGGAAAATGTGGCCGTGAGGGCTTGCGCGTCACCGGACGCAACAGCAGTCGGCTGCACAGTTGTTTTGGGGATCAGGATCGGCTGGCCGAGACCACCTCCACTCAGCCGCAAATCATCGACGATAAAGCTGCCCGTGAGCGGACTTGGTGGAGCCGTCGCGAGAGTCTTTGTGCTTGGCCTCTTCGATGAGTGGACATGGGGTGCGATCAGCAGCCTCGCATCTGAAACCGGGACTCCTGCATCGTATGTGATTTTGCCACTGATCGTGCCGCCAGCCTCAAGGTCTGAATTGAAGCCGCTGCGCAGGGTTCGCAATGCCCCCAGGCCCGCGCTCACCGGGATGCGCTGAACTTCCACCGACAGTTTCGGCGGAGCGTTTTCAGGCAAATCACCCGCTAGCGTGATGCGTCCGTCTCCCAACGGCGAATCGCAGGAAAGCTTCTCGACCGCACTGGCACGATAGTGATAGATAAGGCTGCAATTGGCGTCGAAATCGAGCGCCTCGGCAGGAGCAAACTCTGCGCGATGGACGCCGGTGGCCGTAAGGCGGGCTTTCACCTGCGCGGATTCTGCCGTGCCGTCCAGTTGCATCTCTCCCGTAAGGTCGCCCCGCCAGCCGGGGTCGGAGCCAACAATCAGCCGGCTGAGCTGGCCAAGCTGCGCTTCCCGCCAATCCAGTTCAAGATGAATCGGCATCTGTCTGAAATCGGAACCATGGCGGAGTCGCGCCTCCAGGCGCACAATTCCCGTATCAGCCTGATCGAGACTCACGTCAGTGCGCGCAGGTTGGCCACGCAGCCGCACGCGCCAGTCGCCGGCACTTTCCTGCCAAAAGGCGATATCGGAATTCACGAGCGAAAATGGTAGTTTCTCAATTCCCTTTTTTATATTGATGCGGGAGTTTGTTGCTTCGAGATACGGAAGTGGCGGCGCTATGCCTTGTAAGACATCGGTGTTGCGAGCCGTTGCTGTGCGAAAAAAAGGGTCCAGATTCCAATGGCCCGCATTGTTCCGAACCAGATTGAGGCTCGCTTCGTCGACACTGAGGCGACTGACTTCGAGACGCCCTCGCCAAAGCGATAGGAGCCGAATGGCAGCAACCACCGTGTTGGCGTGCAGAACCGGTTCCGCTCCAAATGCGGGATCTTCCTCGACGGTGAGATCGGTGATCACGAATCCCGGCCGAGGAAGCAATCGCAGCTCTACCGACGAAAGGCGCACGTTCCGTCCGAGCGACGCGGAGATGACCTGTGTGATCCGGCTCCTGTATCGGCCGATGCTCAGCAGCGGAGGCACGAATACGATGGCGAGCAATACAATGACGGCCGCCAGGGCCAGCACGAGTCGATATCTCTTACGGCTGCCGCCCTCGACCTCTTCTGTCATGTCTGTGTTGTTACTTCCTTCGCCGAGAGAGATCTCAGCGAATGATGTGCAGCGTCCGGCTCCAGCGAGTCTCGGTGAAAAAATGGAGGGCGACGTGCGCCATCCAGGCCACGTTGCTGCCGAGGCCGGTCTCCTCGTACTGACGCTCTGGTGTTTCGAAGGACCAATAGTTGAAGAGGGGCCGCCCCACAATGTTTTCCCTGGGGACGAAGCCCCAATAGCGCGAGTCAAGGCTGTCGTGGCGATTATCGCCCATCATGAAAAACTTGCCGGGAGGCACGACGAGATCGCCGTCTTTCACGTAATTCGGAAAATCAACGGCCCAAGATTCCGTGGCACCCCGTTCCTCCGAAGGCAGCTCAGATGGAAACTCGTCGAGGAATTCGGAATAATTCTCCGGGGTCGTCGGCTCGGCGTGGGGCTGCGCCTGGGCAACTCCATTGATGATGACGATGCCGTTGCGCAATTGGAGATGGTCTCCCGGCACGGCGATCAAGCGCTTCACCAGGAAAAGATCGGGATAGCCCGGCTTCAGGAACACCACGACATCCCCGCGCTGTGGCTCCCGATAGTGAACCAGTGGCATCCACTTTGCGGGGGGGGCGAGGATGATCCTATCTACGACAAGATGATCGCCCACAAGCAAAGTCTCTTCCATCGAGCCCGACGGAATGACAAAATTTTGCGCGAGAAAGGTGAGAATGAATAAGCCCACCACCAGCACCGAACAAATGCTGGCTGCCGCCTCGAAGGGCGTCTCTTCGACCTTCTCCTGAATCACAGCAGGCTGGGCTTGAATCCTGGCTGGCGCGATATTTTTTGTCGTCATCCGGTCGCTCGTAAATCAGTGAATAGTGATCAGTTGTCAGTGGTCAGGGAACACTGTTGGGTCGTCGAATAAACCACTTGCGCCTTTCGCCATTAAGTCAGGAATTCCTTTGGGGTAGGCTGAATTAGTTTGAGTCAGCGAGGCCAAACTGATCACTGTTCACTGATCCCTGCTTTTAGTGCACCACTCTGAAAATCCGCTTCCAGCGCGCAAAGCCGGTCAGGCGCGCGGCGAGCTCCCTGTCGTGCCCAAGTCTATCATCCGATGCCTGTTGTATATCTGTTGTCGAGGGCCGCCGCACCGAGAAGTAAATCACCAGGGGGCGCGCAATGATTGCCTCGCGCGGAACCAATCCCCAAAAGCGGGAGTCTTTGCTGTGGTTGCGATTGTCGCCGAGCATGAAATATTCACCGGGAGGAACGACGAGCTCTCCGTCGCGCGTGAGGCTCTGCATCTGCCTCCACCATGTCGGGTCTATGTTCGGGTCCGTGTAGATCCTGGCGGGGAAATTGTCGCGAAACGGATTGGGTGCAGCAGGTTCAAAAGCGGCGTAGGGCTCATCGAGGTTCTCGCCGTTTACGGTGACTCTGCCATCTTCAATGCGGATGCGGTCGCCAGGAATCCCCACGACACGCTTGACCAGATAGGGCGGATCGGGGTGGTGGAAGACGGCAATGTCGCCGCGCTCGACATCGCGGTAGGGCATCAACCAATGAATCAATCCCTGCCGCGAGCTTGGCGGCGCAAAGATTTGTTTGTTTACCAGCAGAAAGTCGCCGACGAGCAATGTGTGCTCCATACTTTCCGATGGAATGAGAAATGGCTGAAGCACAAACGTGAGAAGAAACAGCGCGACGACCACGGTGCGGAGCAATGAAGCAAATGCCTCCGGCACTGTGGGCAGATGCAATCGCAACCGCGACACCGTTTTCGGCGGACCGGCAACCTGAGCTGGGGAGCTCATTGCTTCGCTTGCTCCTCCTTTTGAGCGATCAAGGCGCCGTTGCTTGCCTCGGCTGCCTTCAACTGAGCAAGCGCGCGACGGGCCGCATCCTGCTCCGCGTCCTTCTTCGTAGATCCAATACCGCGCGCCAAAGCCTTGCCGGGCTCACCCTGAGCCGGCTTAAGTCGAACCTCGACGAGAAAGCGCTTGTGATGATCGGGACCACTCTCGCTTTTGACCTTGTATATCGGAGTACCGGCCCGAGCCGCTTGCAGACGCTCCTGCAGTGCCGACTTGTAGTTCCCGAGCGCGGCCCCGGAACGCAATTCCTGCGCCAAATATTCCACCACATCGCCAATTACGTAGCGTTGCGTAAACGCTCGGACCGGTTCAAGCCCGCCATCCAGAAACAGAGCGCCAATCACCGCCTCCACGGTGTTCGAGAGCACCGTGCTCTTGCGACGAAGACCGCTGCGGTCCTCTCCGCGGCTGAGACGAAGATGGTCGCCCAAGTCGATTTGCGCAGCGACCTCTGCCATATGCTGGCGGCTGACGAGCTGCGCACGCACGCGTGTGAGCTCACCTTCGCTCCATTCCGGATGCAGCAGGAATAACGCTTCCCCGACCACGAGTCCAAGAACAGCATCGCCTAAGAATTCCAGCCGTTCATTGTCTCCTTCGGAGTCGGCTCCAATCTTGCCGTCCTCCATAGCCCGCTGGTTGGCAAGCGACCGGTGCGTTAGCGCACGGAGAAGCAACTCGGGATTGGCGAACCCATATCCCAGCGCGATCTCCAACGCAGCCAAAGCTGATTCCAATTCCCCCTCGATCCATTCTGCAGTTTCAATATGTGTCAAGCGGCTTCGCAAGTCCTTGTTCAGGCCCAAGTCCAGATGAAGACTTGTGCGCTCTGTCTATTAGACGCCCGCCGTGACTGACGTGAATCCTGGGATCAGATTACTGTGGTTTTGGCGTTCCCAGTTGACCACTCCCGGGAGGACCGGATTTTCCTGGAACATTGCCGCCGGAGTCGTCTTCAGCGTCTTCGCAACTGTGTCCATTCACGGTGTAGGCGGCCTTGACCCCGCGTTCGGCAGCCAGGCGGGTATCCTGCTCACCGTCCCGCGCGGCCAGGGCCTGATTGTATTCCGACACAGCCTGATCGCGTTTGCAATCGAGATCCAGCATGCGGCCTAAATAAATATGAGACCACGCCAGCAAACGCGGCTCTTTGCTGGTGGCAATCGTCTTCTGAAACCGATCAATCGCCTGGTCTGGATGGCCTGTCATGATCGCTGCTCGCGCGAGAACGAAGTTGGCACGAGCCTCGTCAGCCACCGATTCAAGGGTATCGGTATGCACGGTGAGCGATTGGCGTGCCAATGCGCTTGCCGTGGCCACGTCGCCGGCTGCAAGACGCGCCTCAGCCAAATCGAGACCGGTAAGAACGCGAGGTTTGCTGC
>CAZAQN010000089.1:0-4091 GCA_964487345.1 uncultured Occallatibacter sp.
AACGCCAACCCAGGGCCGCGTGGAAGACGGCTCGGCGGTGACCGCCTACGACGAAGAAGAAGTTGCCCGCAGAATCACGATGCAGAATGCCGTGGCCTTTGCCGAGTGGCAGGGCACGAAGATCAATTTTGTCGATACGCCGGGGTTTCACATGTTCAACCACGAGGCACGCGCGGCCCTGCTGCCCGTGGAGGCGGCGGCCGTGGTGGTGAATGCCCAGAACGGCGTGGAAGCCGTGACCGAGCGGGTATGGAAGTTTGCCGAGGAAGCGAATGTTCCCCGCTTCGTGGTGGTAAACCAGATGGACCATCCCAAGGCGGGCGGCGCGAACGGGTTGAGCGCTTTGATTGACGACTTGCACGAGCGCTGGGGCCGGCTGTGCGTGCCGGTGCAGCTACCGATCAGCGGACCCGATGGCTTTCATGGCGTTGTCGATCTGGTAACGATGGAGGCCTTCTACTACACTCCCGGTGGCGATGGCCGCGGCAAGATCGGAGAGGTTCCTGCCTCCCTGACGGGCGCGGCCAAAGCTGCGCATGAGGCGCTGGTCGAGCTGGTGGCCGAGGGCAAAGACGAGCTAATGGAGGAGTACTTTGCCGAGGGCACGATTCCTGAGCAGCATCTGATTACAGCGTTGCATGAAGCTATTCGCGAGGATCGCATCTTTCCGGTGTTGTTTGTGAGCGGCCAGGCGAATATGGGTGCGGACCATCTGCTCGACTTCATCAAGGTGTATGCGCCTGCGCCGACCGAGCGCTTGCCGATTCCGGTGAAGGCGGCGGCCCTGCAGGCTGTGGCTGCGAATGGAGGCGGAGGCGAGGGCGCGGGCGGTTCCGTTGCACTGGCGCGCAGAGTGGATGATCGCGAGCCTATCGCTCTGTTGGTGTTCAAGACCATGTCCGATCCGTTTTCCGGGCGCATCTCGTTTTTCAAAGTCGTCAGCGGGGTGGTGAGAAACGACGCCACATTGGAGAACTACACGCGGCGCGGTCAGGAACGTTTCTCGCATTTGAGTGTCATGCAGGGACGCAAGGCTGTGGAAGTGGTTGAGCTGCATGCCGGCGATCTAGGCGCGGTGGCGAAGCTGCGCGAAACCTTTACCGGAGACACGCTCGGCCAAAAAGGCGCAGAGATTCAGGTCGAACTGGCTGCTCTGCCCGAGGCCGCGATGACCTATGCCATCGAGCCGAAGAGTCGCGCGGACGAAGACAAGCTTGCGCCCGCGATTCACAAGCTGATGGAAGAGGATCTGCTGATTCGTTTCTTCCGCGATCCGCAGACCAACGAATTCCTGATCGCCGGGGCCGGGCAGCCGCACATCGAAGCGATTGTGTCGCGTCTGAAGAAGCGGTACCACGCCGAAGTAACGCTGAAGGCGCCGAAAGTGCCGTATCGCGAAAGCATTCGTGGCCGCACCGAAGGCCATGGGCGCCACAAGAAGCAGAGCGGCGGCCACGGCCAGTTCGGCGACTGCAAGATCCGGATGGAGCCGACGCCACGTGGCGCTGGGTTCGAATTTGCGAACGAAGTCTTCGGAGGCGCCATTCCTCGGCAGTTTATTCCGGCGGTCGAAAAGGGCATTGTGGAGTCTGCGGCGCGCGGCTATCTGGCGGGTTATCCGGTCGTGGACTTCAAGGTGACGGTCTTCGATGGCAGTTATCACGATGTTGATTCAAACGAAATGTCCTTCAAGATGGCTGGGCGTCTGGCGTTTCGTAAATGCATGGAAACGGCCAAGCCGTGCCTGCTGGAACCGATCATGAAAGTCGAGATCGAGGCGCCGGATGAATTTGCCGGGACTCTGATGGGCGACCTGAACAGCCGGCGCGGGCGCGTGCAAGGCATGGACTCGAAGGGCCGCACGACGGTGATCAATGCGGAGGTGCCGATGGCCGAGATGCTGGCTTATGGCACTCTGCTTACGTCGATGACGCAGGGCAAGGGCAGCTACCGGATGGAGATGCACCACTACGACATCGTGCCGCAACTGGTGGCCGATAAGATTCTGGCGAATGCGAAGAGGCCGGTGGAGGAGGATGAGGAGTGAGCACAGGGACTAGGGACTAGGGACCAGGGACTAGACGGCACGACGACTAAACTGGGCGTTTATCCCTGAAGACCATCTGTTGACGAAGGATTTCGGTGCTTGGAAAGAGCAGAAGTTATGGTGCGTTCGGCTCACAGTGGATTTGGTGACACGTCCGTACAGAAGGCTTGCTATTCTTTGCATCGGTATTCGGCTGCTTGGAGGTGTGGGATGCGGATCTTCATCCTCGCTCTCTTCTTATTTGCCGGGTCAACGGCATTCGGACAATCTGGCCGATTCGGGCCGTTGAGCCTGAATCCTCCTGGTAGCCTGCCGTCCCCGTGGACCGCGCAGGGGAGAGATTTCGGCAAATTGCCGCCGGACTGGCCCACGACGATGAATACGCTCAACCAGACGGTGATCGAACCCCCGCCCCCAACCCGCCGTGTGCCGCTGGGCGACACGCAGATCTACCCAAAGATCATCCTGCATCCATCGCAATCGCGCATCGGTGTGCAGCCTCCCGGCACGCAGATCGCGCAGAACCTCTATCCAGGGCTCACCTTTCAGCAGATCGACGGGCAACAGTCCGCGGAACAGCCGCGCCCATCAAAGCTGAACCAACTGTCGACCACTTGGCCGAATATGAGGATCAAGCCGATCCCGACGGTCTGGCCCAATCTCAAGATGGAGCCTGTTGACGGGTCCGGAGAGGCTTCATCGTTCCCGATCCCAAGCCCTCAGAAATAGCCGTGAGACGCGCGCGACCCATACCGCCTCGCCTTGCGATTTCCCCCGAAACCCGTTGCTCCTGGCCGCTTCGGCACAAAGGCTCTTTGCCCTGTCGCAAAGCTAACGCCATCGGCGGCAGCGTCGCGTCTACTTCCCTATGCTGGAAGCATTTCGCAAAACAGAACGGGTATTCAAAACGCCCTTCTACGGCGCCTTTGCCCTGACACTGCTGCTGGGGGGGTTGCTGCTGGGAGAGCCGCCGGGTTCGTCTCTCGTACAGGCTGATCAGACGGACAAGATGCCGGGTATGTCGGCCACGACCACGGACCCGTCAGGGAACCCCTGCGACAACATGGGCGGCATGCAAGGCATGAGCGTGATGGGCGAGAGCATGGCTGCGATGACGAACCATATGTGCATCACGCCCAAGCGACCGGAACAGCAAGGCGACGAGGAGCGGGCGAAGGCCGTCGTCGACCAGGTGCGAGCCGCAATCGAGAAGTACAAAGACTACAAGAAGGCGATTGCCGACGGATTTACCCAGGCGAACCCGACAGTCGACCAGCCCCAGTTTCACTTCAACAACGATGCCAACGCAAAGCTGGCCGACACGACCTTCGATCCTGCGCGACCCACGTCCCTGCTCTATTACCGCACGCCGACACAGCGGTTCAAATTGGAGGGAGTGATGTTTACGGACCGTCCGAACGCCACGGAAGACGAACTGAACCAGCGCATTCCTCTGAGCGTTGCGCGCTGGCACAAACACACAAACTTTTGCGGCGCCCCGGCAAGCAAAGTAAAAGAGTATTTTGGCGAACACCCGAAGTTTGGCATGTTCGGCTCAATCCATACCAAGGAAGGCTGCGAGGCTGAAGGCGGCACGTTCTTCCCGGCGGTATTCACATGGATGATTCACGTGTTTCCGTACGAGAGCGGCTTCACCGACCAGTTCTCGATGAACGACGACATCCTGCACGTGCATTGACGGGACGTGACAATTTACGGTGCGTATGGATGGGATATTTAAGCCGATTTTGCTGGCAATCGGAACTAAAGTCGCGCTATAGTCTAAAAACCGCAACACGCGGAACCGGAGGAGAACAATGATTCAGCCCGTCGCCGTACGACCTATTCGCTGAACATTGCCTCGGGACTTTTTCCTGTCTTACCCGAGGTCAACTTCAGCCTCGGGGTGAACCTGCACAAACTAACTTGATCGCAGCGTGAGCCCCTTCGCGTGTGCCGTGCCTCTTTGCACGGCATTGTGGAGTTCCCCATGTCTTTGATTGAAAAACACCCCACGGACGAAGACCTGTCCGCGGGGACCCCG
>CAZAQN010000089.1:4191-12613 GCA_964487345.1 uncultured Occallatibacter sp.
CAACCGCGTCCGCAGAAACGCAGGCGCGCGGATTCTGGGCCTCGGTGCGCGAGGCATTGCGCGGCACGCACCAGGACTACACAATTGGGAGCCTGAACCGCTCCATCTTTCTGCTCGCCATTCCGATGGTGCTGGAGATGGTGCTCGAGTCGTTGTTTGCTGTTGTTGATGTGTTCTGGGTGGGGCGGCTGGGCGCGAATGCCGTGGCTACGGTGGGCATTACCGAATCGATGCTGGCGCTTGTGATGGCGATTGGCTTGGGCGTTGCCATGTCGACCACGGCCATGGTGGCGCGGCGCATTGGCGAGAAGGATCCAGAGGACGCCGCGATTGCCGGAGTGCAGGCCATTGGGCTGGGGCTGACGATCAGTTTGGCGATCGGGATTCCCGCTTGGATTTTTGCGCCACAATTGCTTGGACTGATGGGCGCTTCGCCGGAGATTGTGGCAAGCGGCTCGGGCTACGCGCGCATTGCGCTAGGCGGCTGCGGCGCAATCATCATGCTCTTCCTGAACAACGCAATCTTTCGCGGTGCGGGCGATGCGGCGATTGCGATGCGCCTTTTGTGGGTGTCGAACATCATCAATCTCATCTTGGACCCGTGCCTGATCTTCGGACTGGGGCCGTTTCCGCATATGGGCGTAACGGGCGCGGCTCTGGCCACGTTCACGGGCCGCAGCATCGGTGTGCTCTACCAGTTCTATCGGCTGCTGAAGGGGACCGAGCGCATCCATGTCCTGGTGCGTCACGTGCGGCTGAACGTGCGGGTGATGACGAAACTGCTTCGCGTGTCGCTGACGGGGATGCTGCAATTTGCGATTGCGAACGCGAGCTGGATCGGTCTGGTGCGCATCGTTTCGCTTTTCGGGTCGGCAGCGGTAGCGGGATACACAGTGGCCATCCGCATTGTGGTTTTCTTCATTCTGCCGGCGTGGGGACTGAGCAATGCGGCAGCTACGCTGGTGGGCCAGAACCTGGGCGCAAAACGGCCGGATCGCGCGGCCCTGGCGGTGTGGCGGACGGGCCTCTACAACATGATTTTCCTGGGATCGCTTGGCGTGTTTTTCATTGTGTTTGCGACGCCTGTGGTGCGGCTGTTTGTGAGCGATCCTGCGGTGGTTGCGATTGCTGCCACGGCCTTGCGCACCTTCGCCTGCGGCAACATCGCCTATGCCTACGTGATGGTGACACTGCAGGCGTTCAATGGCGCAGGCGACACGCTGACGCCGACGCTGGTGTACTTCTGCGGGTTCTGGGTGCTGGAGCTGCCGCTGGCGTGGGGTCTGGCGGTTGGGATGCACCTCGGGCCGCGGGGCGCATTCCTTTCGGTGGTTATCGCCGAATGTGCCATCGCCGTAGCAAGCATCGTCCTGTTTCGGCGCGGGCGGTGGGCGCGGCAGAAAATTTAAGTGTGTACTCACCCGACATTTGGCATTCTGTTCTCATGTCGCACTTCTGGGAGAGTCTGCGGAACACAGCACGGTTCGTGTTGCTTGCTGCGGTGACTTTGACTCCTACGGTCGCCGGCGCGCAATCGGATGAAAAAGATCCTGCCGCTGTGCTGGAGCTTGGCGGAGCCACCGCGTGGAGCATCAAAGGTGGGGGATTCAGCGGCGGCCCGAGCGTCGCAATCGAGGTGACGCCGATTGAGAACTGGCTGGAACTCGAGGGCGGGGTTACGCCTCTTTTCGGTTCCAAATCGACGGAATGGGACACGGACTTGCTGTTCAAGAAGCCATGGACTCTTTCCCGCAAGGCTGAGTTCATGGCCGGAATCGGACCGGAATGGGTTCATACTCGGGAGGCGGGCGTATCGAGCAATTCGATCGCCGGCGAGGCGGTGCTGGATTTCATGCTCTGGCCGGCGAAGAAACATAAGTTCGGTTGGTATTTCGAACCCGCGTATGACTACGACTTTGGACGGGGTCATGAGCAGTCGCTGGGGGTGAGCGGCGGTCTATTGATCGCGATCCCTTGAAGACGCACCGTCGCACCCTGGGGTTCATCGAGCTTTTTTCCCCCGATCTCGGCCGATTTTTGACTGTGACCGGGAATCCTTGCGTCCCCCGGCTCATCTGAGAAAATAATGGCAGTGAGAAGAAGAGTCCATTTTGGCTTCCGGCGAGCGGGAGCAAAGATTTTGTGTGCGGCGCTGGTGCTGAGCGGCGGTGGCTCGGTGGCCGTCGGGCAGGATGCCAATCCGAGCTCAGCGGCAAATCCTTTCTACGGTAGCGCGACCCTGCATCCTGCTACAGATGAGACGCTGCAGCTTTCGCTGGACGAGGCGGTGCGGCGGGGGTTCGAGAATAATCTCGGGCTGAGAGAAGCCGAGAGCGGCGAGACCTTGGTGAAGGGCGAGAAGAACGAGGCGCTGCAGGAGTTCCTGCCGACGATTTCGGTGAGCGGTGGGACGGGCGTATTTCAGCACGACCTTGCGGCGCAGGGCTTTGGGCCGGGCACGGTCGGCAAATTCGCGTCGATACTGGGATTGAAAGCCGCAGGATTCAATCCGATTACGAAGGACGATCTGACCCAGGGACAAATCAACTACACCCAGACCCTTTTCTCAGGCCCGGTGATTGCGGGATGGCGCGCAGCGGGGGCAGCCGAGCGAGCCGCGCACTTTGCCAAGATGTCGGCGCGCGGCGAAGTGGTGCAGCAGGTGGCGGGGGCGTATCTGCATGCCATCGCCGCGGCCAGCGAGGTGGATCAGGCCAACGCCCTGGAGCAGGCTGACCGCGTGCTGTTTCACCAGGCACACGCCGCACACGAGGCGGGCACGGCGGCGAATCTGGATGAACTGCGGGCCCGCGTGCAGTTGCAGGCGCAGCAGCAGGCTGTGATTGCGGCGCAGAATGCGCTCGATAAGGACCTCATTCTGTTGAAGCGCGAAATTGGGGTCGATCCGGGGCAGAAGATCGTGCTGACAGATGCCGCGCCCTACAGCGATCTGGCTGCGCAGACGCCGGAGGAAGTGCGCGCTGTGGCCTACAAGAATCGGCAGGACTATCAAAACCTGCAGAACCAGCTTGTCGAAGTGAAGGCGATTCACGCGGTGTATCGGTACCAGCGTCTGCCTACGTTGACGTTCAACGGATACTGGGGCGTGGACAAGGTCAACGGCACGCCGTCGCATGGCACCTTTGCGGCGATTGGCTCGTTGAATCTACCTCTATTCCGCGAAACGAAGCTGCGCGGCGATGAGGAGACGGCGGCAGCGCAATTGTCCTCAGTGAACGAGCAACTCGAAGACCTGCGCGGGCACATTGATCAGCAAGTGCGGTCGGCGCTGCTGGATGTCGACGCATCTGGGAAATTGGTTGAGGTGGCGCGGTCGAATGTAGAACTGGCCACACGGGCGTTGAGCGATGAGACGGATCGCGTGAATGCGGGTGTCGATGACAATCTTCCGCTGGTGGATGCACAGGCAACGCTAGCCTCAGCACAAAGCAATCTGATCGAGAGCCTGTATCAGTACAACTTGTCGAAGCTGGCTTTGGCGCGTTCTGCCGGCATTTTGGAGCAGCAATACCGCGTCTATCTTGGGCGCTAGTCTGGGCAAGCCTCAGCTTCAGCAAGCACGATCAGCGCGATGATGACCGAGGTTGCTTGAACCTCTTTCGAAACAAGGTCCGATTGTGCTTACGCAAGCGCGCGGACTTCGTTTTCGTTATCGTCATCAGGCTACCGCATGTCAGACAGCGTAAAGAATCTTCCATTCCCGATCCATCAAGGAGTCTGACAATCCGCACCGAGCGCTCCGCTAAAGGGAAATCACACTTCGGGTTTGTACATTTGGCACGTAAATCCATAACTACCTCTCTGAAGATTTGGCCATATCAGCAGAGATCTCGCCACAGCATTCGAAGTGATTGCCGAACTTTATCAATCGGTGCATCCAATCAGCTACGATTCGAACTGTGAAACCGGCAGCATGGCGAAAAGAAGTTGCGACCGATTTTCGTTCTCAGAACACCCCTCAGGGGCTAAAACCCGATGTTCTCTCGCGCAATTTGCGGCACGACTGAAGTCGTGCCCTTTCAAAACATCGAGTGTCAAGGATTTTCTGAATGGAGGTTGATACGGACGATGGCAAAGACGCTCAGAATTGAATACAACGTAGTGCAGGATGCGCAGGCGCTGGCTGCCGAGGCCGCGGAACGCTTTACACAGACAGCGGAGAAGGCTGTAGCCGAGCGGGGGCGGGCACGGATCGCCATTAGCGGGGGGTCCACTCCCAAAGTTGCCTTCCAGCTGCTGGCGGACGCGAGCCAGCCGTGGAAACAGCGGATGCCCTGGGACAAACTTGATCTGTTTTGGGTGGACGAACGCTGCGTGCCTCCTGACAACGCCGACAGCAACTACCGCATGACGCGCGAGGCGATGCTGGACCATGTGCCTCTGAAGCCGGAGCAAGTGCACCGCATGGAAGGCGAGCTCGAACCGCAGGTTGCCGCGGCACGTTATGAATCGTTGCTGCGGGACAGCTTTCGGCTGGAGGGTGCGGAGAGCCCGCGCTTCGATCTCGTGCAGCTCGGGATGGGCCCGGATGGACACACGGCTTCGCTGTTCCCTCACACCGAGGCGCTGCACGAGACGGGGCGGCTGGTGACGGCCAACCACGTGGAGACCGTGAAGGACTCGTGGCGCGTCACGCTGACCTGGCCCGTGATCAATAGTGCCAGTTCGGTGTTCTTCCTGATTGGCGGGGCGGACAAGGCCGAACTGGTGCAGCAGGTATTTGCCGGACCGCGCGATCCGGAACGGCTTCCCAGTCAACTGATATGGCCCTCAAGCGGTATACTCACTCTGGTTTTGGATCAGGCCGCTGCTGCGCTTTTGCCCGCAACCGATGGGGAGGGCTGCGGGGTTTTAGAGAGGGAAAGATGATTCTGGCAGGGGATGTGGGGGGTACGAAAGTAAACCTCGCGCTGTACGACTTTACCAACGGAAAACTGACATATACACGGGACGAACGATACGCAGCGAAGGAATTTCACGGCCTGGAAGAGATTGTGAAGCTGTTTTTGGGCGCGGAGAAGGTCACTTCCGCGTGCTTTGGCGTGCCCGGGCCGGTGCGCGATGGCCGGCTGCGCTTGACTAACTTGCCGTGGACGCTGGATAGCCGCGAACTGGCGACCGGTCTCGGCATTCAGCATGTATTTTTGATTAACGACCTCGAAGCGAACGGTTATGGCATTGCGGAGCTGACGGCCGACCAGATTTATACGTTGAGCGAAGGCGATCCGAGCCAGATCGGCAACCGTGCGCTGATTGCGGCGGGAACCGGGCTGGGCGAAGGCCTGCTGGCGTGGAATGGGCGGATGCACGTTCCCTACCCGTCGGAGGGCGGGCACGTGGATTATGCGCCGCGCAATGAAGACGAGATCGACCTGCTGCGGTTTCTGAAGCAGAAATACAACGGGCGCATCAGCTTCGAACGGGTAGTGAGCGGCATGGGAATGACCGGCATCTATGAATTTCTGCGCGAGGTGAAGGGCGTGGAGGAGCCGGTGTGGCTTGCGGAAAAGATCGCAGAGGCACACGATCCCAACTCGGTGATCACAGAGTTTGGGCTGGCGGCGAAGAGCGAGCTTTGCGCGAAGACGCTGGATATGTTCGTTTCCGCCTACGGTGCTGAGGCGGGCAACCTGGCGCTGAAGATTCTGTCCGTCGGCGGGCTGTATGTTGGTGGCGGCATCGCGCCGCGCATTCTGGAGAAGCTGAAGGATGGCACGTTTATGAAGGCCTTTACCGACAAGGGTCGTCTGAGCCAACTGCTGATCAACATGCCCGTGCGCATTATTCTGGAGAGCCGCGCAGCGCTGATGGGTGCTGCGGCTTATGCGGAGGCCAGGGCTGCCGAGTTGAGCGGGGTTTCGGCGCGGGCGGCGTCGGTGAAGGGGTAGCGTCGAACTGAGATCAGATTGAGAGAGCCAGCCGATTCCGGCTGGCTTTTTTATTGCCGCAGGATTTTGCCGACGGTCGCGATGGTTCCGTGGTAGAAGTACTGGCCGAGGCCGATGGTGAAGAGCCAGCAGCCGAAGAGCGCGTGTTCGACGGATGAGGTGAACAGCGAGTTGGTTTCGGCGTAGCGGAATGCGAAGAGCAGGCCGCCGGCGAATGTTAATGCGACGGCGAGCGTGTTGCGAAAGACGATGTGGAGGAACGCGAAGGCCGCGGCGCTGGCGAGGATCATGGTCCACTTGCCGGGGAAGAGTGTTGCATACCGCTCGAAGAAAAAGGCGCGATAGAGGATTGCCTGCGGATAAACGGAGAGGATTGGATAGGCGACCATCACGATGGCCCAGAGGGTCGGATTTTGGCGCACGAAACTCCACACCAGTGAGGGCTTAAAGAGGTGGACGCCCAGCCAGAGCAGCGCCGCTACGATCACGAAGATGGCGAAAATTGAACCGAAGTGATGGGGCAGGGGAGCGGGGTTCCAGAGATGCACGCGATCGAAGCGGGGATCGCGAAGAAGCTGCCAGAGGGCGTAGCCGGCAACAACCCAGAGCAAAGGAAGCGCAGGCACGCGGACCGGGGAGAAGCGGTAGGCGAGCGGCAAAGCGATGAAGACGATCAGGAATTCGACGATCAGCAGGCTGCGGGGCATGGAAAACGCTCCGAACTAGAAGAATAACCGCCGGTTTTGACGGGTATGTAAAGGCCCTGGCCGGTTCGATTGTTTCGTATCGCGGAGCTGCGCGATTCGGGTAGGCTGAAAGCACTGGCATGGGTTTCACCTCGAACCTCGGCAACACGCGCTATACCTTTGACAGCCTGCGGGAACTGCTGGCCAAGGCTACGCCTTTGCGCAGCGGCGATGTACTAGCTGGGATCGCAGCAAGGTCCGCTGAGGAGCGCGTGGCGGCTCAATTTGCGCTCGCTGATTTGGCGCTTCCGCGCTTTCTCGAAGAGCAGATCGTGCCTTACGAAGAAGACGAAGTTACGCGCCTGATTGTGGACACGCACGATGCGAACGCGTTTGCACCGGTGCGCTCGCTGACGGTGGGTGAGCTGCGGGACTGGCTGCTATCGGACGAGGCCACGCCCGAGCGACTGGCGGGAATTGCACCGGGCCTTACGCCGGAGATGGCCGCAGCGGTGAGCAAGCTGATGCGGGTGCAGGATCTGATCGCCGCGGCGGCGAAGATACGCGTAGTCACGCGTTTTCGCACAACAGTCGGATTGGCGGGACGGCTGAGTGCGCGTTTGCAGCCGAATCATCCGACGGACGATGCGATGGGTATTGCTGCTTCCATTCTCGACGGGTTGTTGCTGGGGTCTGGCGATGCGGTGATCGGCATCAATCCTGCGGGCGATAACGTGGCCGCGACAACGCGCTTGTTGCAGTTGGTCGATGCACTGCGACAGCGCTTTCACATTCCCGTGCAGAGTTGCGTTTTGGCCCACATCACAACGCAACTGGCTGCGCTCGAAGCCGGAGCTCCCGTTGACCTGATTTTTCAATCGATCGCAGGCACGGAAGCGGCGAATCGCAGCTTTGGCGTGAGTTTGTCATTGCTGACGGAGGCGCATCAAGCGGGCAACGAGTTACACCGTGGCGCGGTTTGCGCCGATGGGCAGGTGGGACGCAACATTATGTACTTCGAGACGGGACAAGGCTCGGCACTTTCTGCCAACGCGCATCACGGCGTGGATCAGCAGACGCTGGAAGCACGCGCCTATGCGGTGGCGCGGCACTTCAATCCCATGTTAGTCAACACCGTGGCGGGGTTCATCGGGCCTGAATATCTATACGACGGCAAGCAGATTGTGCGCGCGGGACTGGAGGATCATTTTTGCGGCAAACTGCTAGGGCTGCCGATGGGGTGCGATGTGTGTTACACGAACCACGCCGAAGCCGACCAGGACGACATGGATACGCTGTTGACGCTGCTGGGAGCGGCGGGCGTGAATTACATTATGGGGGTGCCGGGTGCGGACGATGTGATGCTCAACTATCAGAGCACAAGCTTCCATGATGCGCTCTATGTGCGGAAGATTCTGGGCCTCAGGCCGGCACCGGAATTCGAAGCGTGGCTGGCGAGCAACGAGTTCGGCAGGCTGCAGTTGGAAGCGAATCATCCTGAGAAGCTGCTGCCGGTATGAGCGAGATCGCGGCAGTGGCAGCCTCAGCCATTTGGGCGGCGCGATTGAAAACGCTGACGCCGGCGCGTGTTGGGCTGGGACGCACAGGAGTGAGCCAGCGAACGAGCGACCTGCTCGAATTTCAGCGGGCGCATGCACAGGCTCGCGACGCGGTGCATGCGCGGTTGGAAACGGCGGAGCTGGCTGCCGCGATAGGGACCATTTCGGGCCGTGATGTGCTGCGATTGCATTCGATGGCTGCCGATCGGGCTACTTATCTGCAGCGGCCCGATCTGGGACGAAGGCTCGAGGAACGCAGCGCTGCTTC
>CAZAQN010000090.1:0-12081 GCA_964487345.1 uncultured Occallatibacter sp.
GCCGACAGCAATCGCGTCTTTGAACTTCGCGTTTATCACACTGTTCCGGGCAAAGCGCCGGCACTGGAGTCACGGTTTCGCGACACGACTTCAAAGCTACTCGCCAAACATGATCTGAAGATTGTAGGTTACTGGGTGCCCGAGGAGACGCCCGCTTGGGACAACACCTTCATTTTCATCGTGGCTCATTCCAGCCGGGAGGAAGCGAAAAAGAACTGGGATGCTATGCGGGCCGACCCAGAGTTTCAAGAGGTGATTAAATCTGAGCAGGCCAACAAAACGGTGGAAAAAATAGACGTCGTGTACATGCGGCCGACGGATTTTTCGCCGATGAAGTAGCAGACCGCTCTGCGCGTACAGTCTCCATCGCGGCGCAGTGTTGCTTGTGCGAAGAACTGTTGCGAGACTCGCAGAAATCGAGTGAGGAATGTGCGATGAGAACCATTTGGCGGTCAGCGGGGAATGCTGACTGGAACGCAACGCGCCGCAGCGTGCTGCTCACGGCATTGTCACTGCTGATCGGACCCAAGGTGCCGGGAGCAGCTGCTACGGAGGATCGTCCTATGAAGCAAAACGAACAGAAAGTTGACAGGCCCAACCCCAATGCGCCTGCAGAGCTCTCTCGATTTGCCTTTCTCATTGGCCGATGGCGCTTCGACGCCAAGTTTAAATCGGCCAACGAAGAGTGGCAGGCGTTCCATGGAACGTGGTTGGGTCACTACATCCTCGACGGCTATGCGATCGCAGACGAATACAGGATGATTGGCTCGTCCGAAGAACTGATTGTGCTTGGCATGAATCTTCGGATTTACGACTCTGCCAAGCAGGTTTGGAACATCAAGTGGCTAAACGCTTTGGAGGGAACATGGACGGACCTCACGTCGGAGCAGTTCGGCGGAGCCAGTTTCGACGGCCAGTCCGTGACCTATGCCTTTAAGGCCGAGCGTGGGGCGCTGTGGCCCTTTACGCGCGCAAGCTACACAAATATCTCCAAGACGCATTTCACTTGGCGCGGTGAAAAGTCTGAAGACACGAAAACGTGGACTGAATTCATGGTCGTGGAGTGCAGCCGATTTGGAGCGTAGACCATTCACGCTGGATGGCTCCGAAATGCCGACTCCGACCTTATCGGGACAGTTTTCGGGAACTACAATTAGTTGCGCATCATGAACATTCGCCGTCCAGTGTTAAGCGAGCACGAGGCCATTCATCAGTTCGTTAAGTCTGTGGTCAATGAAATTTATGGAGGTCTTTGGTCAGCATCGCCAATCGAAATAGAGAACCATGATTGGTCTGGTGCGTGGATCGCCTCTTCAGAAGCTGAAATTGTTGGTGTGCTTTTGACGAACGGCGAATGGATAGATGATCTTTGGGTACGGCAAGATCAAAGAGACCGGGGTCTGGGAACCACCTTGCTTAAATATGGCGAAGCCGAAATTGCCAGGCGGCACTACGAAGTCAGCCGGTTGCGGGTGGTTAAAGCGAATCGGAACGCGACGTCCTTCTACATCAGGCATGGTTGGAACATCGAGAGGGAGTTCCGACACGAGACTTTGCCAATCGACATGCTTGAATTGGCAAAGCGGTCTGATCGTTCTGACAGGGTGTGCGTGGGCGGGTGAGCCTACTCTCAAAATAGCGGCCTAGGCGGCGAAGAACTCCCCGTGCGCCTCGGTGATGAAGAAACCGGAACCATCACTTTCTGGGTAAATACTAGCGTCCTTCGGATGCCCCTGGCACGCCTTACGAATATCGCCAACCGATTTCCTGCCCTTGAAAATGCTCACTGTCCCGAGCGCCTTGGTCGCGTCGTCGGAGTCCAGGAGATGCCCACAGTTGTGTTCGAAATAGTCGATGCGCATAGGCGAATTGTAGTCCCGTCTCGACGTTGGGCAGACGTGCCCTGTGCAAAATGTCGCTGGGGGTGCCGCCACACTTTTCGGCGGCTCGCGAACGGGCTTCCTATTCCCACACAGGGTGGGATTTACCAGGGAACAACGCCCCCCGTCTCGAAGAAGCCACCAGTCGGAGCATCATCCGGCGCGAGAGACTGGCGGACCGTCTCGGCTGCCCCTTCCTCGACGGTCTGGGTGCCCGTGTTGTCGTTCAATTCAGTAGCCGTGTACCCAGGGTTGACCGTGTTGACCTTGATCGGAGTGTCTCGCAGCTCCCAGGCAAGTTGCACGGTCATCATATTGAGAAGCGCCTTGGAACCGTTGTAGCCCAGCGGTTTGAAGGCAGCAAATGGCCAACTCGGGTCGGCGTTCCAGGTGAGCGAACCGAGTCCGCTCGAAACCATCACAATGCGGCCCGATGCGGCGCTCCGCACCAGTGACAACATCGCCTGAGTCACGGCCAGCACGCCAAAGAAATTGACGTCGAGGACTTGGCGAACTGCATCAGGATCGGCGACACTCGGCGGACCGTCGCCCTTGGCGACCACGCCTGCGTTGTTGACGAGGATGTCGAGCCTACCGTACTGCGCACGAATCTGTTCTGCCGCCTTCACGATGGTGTCCGGCTTGGTGACATCCAATTCAATGAAATGCGCGCCAGCTCCTTCTGCTTTCAGCTTTGCTGCTGCGGCTTCCCCCAGCTGCGGATTGCGCGCGCCCACAAGCACGGTAATGCCTTCCGTACCAAGTTGCCGTGCCACTTCAAACCCAATGCCCTTGTTCGCGCCGGTGATCAGGGCAATTTTCCCCTTGTGTTTCTGCGCCATGCGGTCTGCCTCCTACGCCTGAACAATTTGAGGGGGCAAAGTAGAAGCAGGATTCAAAATGCACAGGAAGATCGCTCAGGGTCACTCGGCAATAACAGGCTTTGCCACGTTCGCAATGCGACTTCGCTCGAATTGAGCATCGGCGATTCTTCGCCAAGTGAGAAAGAGAACTGCCGACTTGCGAGATCATCATCTACCAGTTGGTTGCAACTGAACAAAGGTCTGGAATAAACAGCGACTGCTCCGTCTCGAATCTTTGCGCTTCCTGCGCTCATCCAAGGAAGGGTAGCAATTGTGGAGATTTAATGCCGTGGCCGCTTTTTGTGCATGCTGTGGAGCAGAGATCACTTTGAAAACGGAGGCGTGTCCCTTGTGTGGCGCTCCGCAGCACGGAATGTTGCAACCTGATTTGTTGCTTACGTTCGATGTAATCACGGAACCATCTCAAGATGATGTTGAATTGGTGCGGAACCGAGAAAGTAGCTGACGCCTAAGCTGCGATTTTTTTTACTGGGTGTAGACAGTCTCAAAATGGAGTGCGCGACTGCGTAGCAAATCGTCTGCCCCGAGGTATGAGTCCCGCGAACCAAAGTCGCTTTGCATATGGCAAAGCTCATCGCGCAGGTCGACGAATCGCAGGCAGAGATTTCACCATAAAGTTCCCACCGGCGCTGCGAAAAATCCCCTTGCCACATTGATCCAGAGTTTCGCAGTCACAGTTTTGCATCATCTTCTTCAATAGCCGCTGGACTGCCTTTACGCTGTCCATCAAATTGTCAAGTTCCGCGAGCTTCTGACGAGACAACTGCTGCCAGCGCGTCGAGGCACGAGCGACGCTGCTGAAACCGAAGAATAGCTGTCGGATCTCATCTAGGGTGAAACCCAATTGTCGAGCCCTTTGAATTATCGCAAGCCGATAAAGCACTGTCGTGTCGTAGCGTCTCTGTTTACCATTCCGTTCCGCGGGAGGAAGCAACCCAATCCTTTCGTAATAGCGGATCGCAGACGGCCGCAGTCCAACTTCGCCTGCTACGTCCGAAATGTTCAACTGGGGCACAGTCACATTCTAGACCGCTAAAGGTCTCGGCGCGTGAGCGCAAAAAAGCGCTTGACTTAAAGTCAACTTTAAGCTGTAGGGTTGCATTAAAGGGTCGGAGTGCACCCTATATTGACCCCTTCCGGAGATGTTCATGAGATCCTCGCATGGCCTTTTGGTAATTTCGCTTCTGCTAGTCAGCATCGGTTTTGCACCCGCTCAAAGCAACAACCCGACGGCGATCGACACGGTGGGTCAGGCGCTCGACTTCTGGATATCCAACACCGAAACTCGCGTGGTCTCCGCCGCCGACGCTATGCCTGAGGAGAAGTATTCCTACGCGCCAACCGCGGGCGAGTTTGCTGGTGTCCGCACCTTTGCCCAACAGATCAAGCATTTGGCAGCCAACAACTATCGCATGGCTGCTTACATCCTCAATCAGACCCCTTCTCCAGAGCAAGAGTCTGAGGTCGGTCCGGACGCCGTTCAATCAAAGGCTCAAATCATGGACTACCTCAGGGGGTCGTTCGCAGTGCTGCATCGGGCTATGGCTGCGATCAATGAACGAAATATGCTGACGCCTATGGCCGCATCCCCCGGACCTCTCCAGAAGACGCGTCTTCAACTGGCGGTGGACGCGGTGGCCCACTCCAACGATCATTACGGGCAGATGGTGGAATATCTGCGAATGAATGGGATTATTCCGCCAGCTAGTCGCTGAAATAGAAGGCGGGTTTGCAGTGGCAGGAAACAAGCCAGGGAACCGAGAATGCTTGAACTATGGAGACCCAAAAGATGAATAAGACGAATTGCATTGTGGCGATTGCGATAGGGCTTGCGGTCGCATTGTTGCCGAAAGTTGTTACGGCAAGAACTTCCGGAGATAAACAGGAGGCTGGCAGTGTGACCGTCAGCCACGAAAGCCCTCTCGCCTGCGATCGCCTGTCACTCGATGCTGAAGCTAGGAGGCGGCACTTCGAAGAACTCGGACCAGCGTTGCGCGCTGTGAAAGAGAGTGTGCGAGAGTTGCCAAATGGATATGAGTTTCGGTTTCCGTCGGATCCGAAGACCATTGCTATGGTCGCGGAGTGGGCTGCGGGTGAACGGTTGTGTTGCCCGTTCTTCGACATTCAACTTCGCTTGGAAAGAGAAGGAGGTCCATTCTGGATGAGGCTTACCGGACGAAAAGGGACCAAGGACTTTATCAAAGCCGACGCAGCGGCATGGATAAAGCAGTGATCAGCTGCTGCTGCATGCGAAGCAGGGTCGGCTACGCTGGCCGACTCCCAAGGAACAAATACTGTTCCTTCTCATCCTGTTTGGCCAAGGCGGCCAGTTGCACGCTGGTTGGGACTGATCGTCTCTCGATGAGTTTCATCAGCGATTTAGCAACAAGGGAAGGCCCCTGTTAGGGAGTAGTAGGATTTGCGTCTGCTTCAACGTCAATCTCGATATCGACATCGGGCGCCGTTGAATCAGCGACTTCTGCCGCGTTGTCTCGCGCCCCCATACCGAATGCGGCGCGTTTCGTGGCTGCAGTTCCATGGAACGCTACCCTCGCCGGCTGGTTTGGTTTTGTATCGGCGAAGACGCCGTTATATTTGAAGGTGAGCGGCACGACTTTGGTAATGCCATGCATGGTCAGCGATCCGTCCATTCTCCAAAGATCTGCCGAGACGCGGTGAATGCCTCGCCCTTGATAGGTCATCGTCAAAAACTTCTTCACATCAAAATAGGCGTCACTGCGAAGATCGTCATCACGTTGGCTGACCTGCGTGCTGATCGAAGCGACATCGATCGTGACGTCTACGCTACAAGCGGCTGGATCCGGCGATACGGTGATGGTCCCTGAAACTTGGTCGAAACGGCCGCGCACACGCCCCACCAGATGGTGCCAGGCGCTGAAATAGGCAAAACTATGACGCGGATCTATCTTATACGTCCCCGGAGCCGGAAGCGCCTGGGCTTCGACACTCTTTTGGACAGGTGCAGCGGCAGGCTGCTGCGCCACCGCCAAGGTCCAAGACCCCGCCCAAATTGCCAAAAATAGAGTACCGACTCCGAAGAAATCCGGTAGTCTCTCGACGATCGTTCTTTCTGCATTCCTGTTGATCATCTCGTTTGCCTCCGATTGATTTGCAGTTGACCATCGTTACTTACCTTGACACTTGAAGCCATCGAGCTGCTTCCACAATGAGACTCGGCGGACTCTTTGGTTCGCGAAGAAGACAGCATCGAAGCCAGCACGTGTATCTCCAAACCACACGCTATATTTATCATCTACTTAGCGAGCGCACCCACAGAACGTGTGTCCAGTGATGGAAGGAGACGTTCACAACTGGACATACAACAACTTTTCGCTAGCCCGTTTCACGGGCGCGTTGGTGGCCATCCTAAGGCCGAGGATGGGGATGACAAGCTTGCAGGCATGGTTGCACGTCTCCGGTCACACGGGCGTAGCATCCGCGCCATTGCGACTGAGGTCAAGAAGTCACCCAACACGATCCTGCGGCTCCTGAAGACCGCCGGAGGCGATTACTGAGTTGTAACTGACGGGTGGGGGGTGACACACCCGAAACTGCAGTCAGCGCGAGAATCAGCCGTTCATGTTCCATTGGTAATTGGACTAACACTAAAGGTTGTTGCGCCAATTCCTGCCCGTTTACCCTTTCATACCGTGTCTCTGGTCTAACAACGCGAAAGGGTGCGTGTCTCTTGCTTACCTCGCTCGCTTACAGGCCAACTGCGTTGCGAAACCATTTCGTGCGCGAAGACGGGCAAGACCTCGTGGAATATGCGCTCGTTGTGGCGCTCATTGCAGGGCCGTTGCAGCGATGAAGGGTCTCGGGACCGAGATTAATGCTGCGTTCAAGACCATCAGCAGCGACCTCGCCAGCTCTCTCTAGCGCAGCCCGGCCTGCCGAGTAGACGGTGATTCACCAAATCTGATCAATCGATTTTTACGAGCGAATACGCTTCAATGTATTTCTCGCCCTGGCACCCGTAGTACGCCACGGTCCGCGCCGCAAAGTCTACGTCGTAACGCACAACGCCAGCCCGCCACGAGGCGTCGAGAAACTCAGGGAACGCGCTCTCGCCAGCCTGATCGATCCGCAGCGCCCTGATGAGCGCCTCGCGGTCAAAAGGGGGCACATCCACAGTGCCTGATACGAGCGGCCCACCTTGCATTACGACTGGGCCTTTCTCCGTGAGGAACAAACTTTGGCAAGAAGGAAGAGACCAGACGTTCCGAGTAACGCCCGCACATCGCAGAGTCTCAGCTAGATAGGGAAATCCTCCAACCTTGGGCCGAATGGTCGCGGCGTGTTGCATTGCCTGTTCCAAATTCTCAATTGCTTTGCTCATGAGGACTCCAGTGGAATTGGTATTGTCTGCGAGTTTGGAAGTGATCGATTAGATCAGCATAATCGACACGTAGCGCCAGAGTAGTGGCCAACTCGGCAGTAACGAAACTATAATGTCCGAGTAGGCGGTCATTCGTCCGGAGTGCGAGAGTTGGGAGAATTTTCCATCTGCTAACAAACGATCAATTTGCTCCGTCGAAGCTGAGGGGTAAAGCCATGTCCTCCATCGGCAGAAGTCCTGTCTCCTCACGCTGGATACTTTGTGCAGTTGCCTGCGCCCTTTTCTTCGGGTGCGCGGCCTCGTCGATCCACCCTTACCATGTCGCAGCCGCGCCCAGCGACGGATTTGAAGCAGCCGATTTTGTTGGCATCTGGAACTGGATGTTTGAGGGCAAGTCGTTCGCCACCATGACACTGGTGCGCAAGGGCGAGCAGTTTACCGGCCACATCACAAATGGTTCCATAAACGTTGGCGATGATGGGAAAATTGCGAGCGCGATGGCCGCTCCGGGTTCGTCTGAGATTGTGAAGGCCACTAGGGAGGGCGATGCCCTGCACATCACAACAAAAGACGGTGATGACACCACCGATTTGTGGGTAACGCTGAAGTCGGCTCAGGTGGCTGAGGTGAGTTTTGCCGCACCCGGTGCTACCGCGCCCATTTCTCCCATTCGCGCAGAAAAAGTGAAGTAGAAGGGCAGCGGATTCGAGCACATTCTCGTTCCAGCCATTTCTATCGTTCTGCCTGGATTGTGGGCAAACCGTACAGAACCCCATTTTTGAGTTCTGTCCGGTTTGGCGGTTATCCAGCCCCGACCGCCAAACATGCCGAATTCTCTTGCGTATAGCCGACCGCTGGCCTACGATTTTCGCTAATTCCACGGAGGTCAGACATGCTTCATAGCAGACAATCGTGGCCAATCGTGCTCGTTTGGCTACTACTGACAGGTATCGCTTCTGCTACATCATTTGCGACCTGCACTGGTGCCGACCCGTGTAACGCGTGCAAGAACTGTAAATACTGCAAGCACTGCGCCAAAGAAGGCGGCACATGTGGAGTTTGCAAGAGGTCAGTCTAATATTGCGTCACCCTAGTGATTCAAATGACCGAGATTGACAGAATCTGTCGTTTACTTCGGCTCGACAATCTGGAGGCGCAAGTCGTGCTGCGCGAAATCGAGCGCGTCGGATTGAATGCCCAGATCGATTCCCCTGAGACAACGCGAGAAAGAAGAGCAAAAGCCATCGCACGCCGAGACGCTTCGCTCATCGAGTGGGGCGAGATCATGACAGAGCTGGAGGGGTTGCGCAGAACCCCCACTGATTGATTCAGGCGAGCTATCATTCCGCTGCGGAGAAAGCGCTGGATGCTTGTAGCTACGGGAGAGACACTACAAAACTTTCGATTGACCGAGCTAATCTTTGAGTTCTGGTCGTATCGCGGTGATGGCCAATCTGATAGTTATTGCTAAGTAAATGACGGGATGCCGGTGACAATCTCAAAACGAAGAACCTCAAGTCACCCTCATGGTCAGCACTATTATTCCCCTTCGGCCACGGACAACTCTCCCTTCTGTTTAACTCAGCGCCCCCCCCGCCAATAGAACGAATGTCGAGGTCGAAGACTGCCGCTCGCGGAATCAGACAAAATCAGACATGATTAAGTTTCGATCGCTTCAAGAGGACGACTTTTTGCGGTTGTAGCAAAAGTTGAGCGAAGAATAATTATTGGTTAAGAAATCAAAGCACGGTTGAGAGCTTAGCAAAACCGCCGTTATCCTATTTCCGTCGATCTTTTATCCGTGATGTGCGCGATCTGATCTAAGCGCATTCTTCTCCTGGACAAGTCATGCGAGACAAAATGGCCATCTCACCAAACGACTCTCAGCGTGTGGCTCAATACGTCCGCATGTCAACGGAGCATCAGCGCTATTCGACCCAAAACCAGGCGGTTGTGATAGCAAAATACGCAGAAGATCATGGAATGACAGTCGTCCGGACATTTGCCGACGATGGCAAGAGCGGACTGAATCTCCAGGGTCGGGCAGGGCTCCTGCAAATGCTTTCGGAAATTCAGGATGGGAAAGCGGACTTCGGCGCGGTCCTTGTTTACGACGTGAGCCGATGGGGTCGCTTTCAAGACGCAGACGAAAGTGGCTATTGGGAATACGTCTGCAAACGCGCTGGCGTAACAATTCATTATTGCGCGGAGCAATTCGCAAATGATGGCAGTTTGCCTTCCGTCATCCTCAAGAATCTGAAGCGAACAATGGCAGGTGAATATAGCCGGGAGTTGTCGGTAAAAGTATTCGCGGGACAGTGCCGTTTGATCGAACTCGGCTATCGTCAAGGCGGGCCGGCCGGATTCGGATTGCGCAGGCTACTGATCGATCAGGAGCGCCGACCGAAGGCAATTCTTGCGGTGGGGCATCGTAAGAGTCTCCAGACCGACAGGGTTGTACTTGTGCCAGGCCCAGAAGAAGAGCAGAAGATCATTCACGAAATTTATCGGAATTTTGTAGAGAACAGAAAGACCGAAAGGGAAATCGCCGAGGATCTGAATAGACGAAGTCAAAATAGCGCTACCGGTCGGCCCTGGACCCGCGGCTTGGTCCACCAAATCCTGATAAATCCAAAATATATCGGTTCGAATGTATATAACCGCAGATCGTTCAAGCTCAAACAAAGAAGGGTAGTAAATCCAGAGGCAATGTGGGTGCGAAGAGATAATGCGTTTCCGGCGCTCATAAGCCATGCACAATTCATCGAAGCGGCAAAGATTATTGAATTCCGATGCCATCGATTCACCAACGAGCAGATGATCGAAAGACTCCGCGCTCTACTTCACAGAGAAGGAAAGTTATCGGGAATTTTAATCGACGAAATCGAGGAAATGCCTTCCAGCAGTGTTTATCGAACAAGGTTCGGAAGCCTTCGGAGGGCCTATTCGATCGTTGGCTACTCCCCACAGCGTGATTACGCATATATCGAGATCAACCGTGCACTTCGGCAGATCCATCGGCAGCATATTGAAGAGATCATTTCTCAATTGAGCGCCAACGGCGCCAGTGTTGAGAAGGACGCGACGACCGGTATTTTAAAGATCAATCGCGATTTTCAAGCCTCATTGGTAATTGCACGGTGCCAGACTTGCCATCACGATCGTCTCCGCTGGTTAATCCGATTAGAGCAATCGATTGATTGCGATATAACAATCGCTGCTCGGATGTCGCAAGACAACTCCGAAATCTTGGATTATTACTTGTTGCCGCGAGGAGAGATTCTAAGCGCTAGAATCCGACTCGCTCCGGAGAATCCACTCGTCCTCGACGTATATCGGTTCGAGAATTTGAACTTCCTCTTCAAGATTAGCCGGAGAAAATGGATCGGAGATGTAGCGTGAAGCGTAAGGCATTGCATGACGTGCCAATATCTCAGATTCGGATCGTCAACCCCCGCACGCGCAGCAAAGTGCGTTTTCAGGCAATCGTGAACAGCATCGATTCGGTTGGGCTGAAAAAGCCGATTACTCTTACCAAGCGACCGATGGCAGAGGATGGCACTCAATACGATCTTGTGTGCGGCCAAGGCCGCTTAGAAGCCCTACTTGCGCTGGGACAGTTATCAATTCCGGCAGCAGTAATCGAAGCGTCTAGGGAAGATCTATTCTTGATGAGCTTGGTTGAAAATCTCGCACGACGCCCCCCGTCAAATAGAGGTCTCTTCCGAGAGATCATTGCCCTGAAGGAACGTGGATATAATATCCGCGAGATTGCTACCAAAGTTGGCCGAGACATAGAGTACGTTGCCGCCATTAATCGCCTCATCGAACACGATGAAGCCTTTCTTGTGCAAGCTGTAGAAGCAAACCGGATTCCAGTCACGATCGCGCTTCTCATTGCGGGCGCAGACGATCCCGGTGTTCAAAGCGCGCTGTCCCAGGCATATGAAAGCGGTGCACTTCGAGGGGCTAAGTTCAAGGAAGCGAAGCGAATTATTGCACATTACAGTACAAAACGTTTGGAGGCTGGCCAGCCCAACATTAGACCCAAGCTAACTGGTGAAGCACTCGTTCGCGAGTATCAGGAACGGACTCGTGAGCAGCAAGCACTCGTGAAGCGGGCGGCAAAAACGAAAGAGAAACTCCTCATGTTAAAGTCTGCCATGAGAACGCTACTCTCGGATGTACATTTTGTTACGCTTCTTCGCGCGGAACAACTGCAGGATGTTCCGGAGCAACTTCTGGTTGAAAAGACGAGCTAACCGACAATGAATGTAAAGCATGTACAGGTTGCGTTCGAAAAAGTGGAGTGCACTCTTCCCGTAACGTCCATCTTTCCTCAAAGGTGTATCGCCCCAGAGTATCGCCGAACCGCAAAGTACAAACAGATATCCAAATCAATTGAAGCGGTCGGCCTTATAGAAGCCCTAGTGGTATACCCGAGAAAACCGGGCGAATACCTGCTTCTGGACGGCCACACGAGGTTTGACATTTTACAATTGCAAGGCAGACATGAGGTGCGCTGCACTCTTTCAACGGATGATGAAGCATACACGTATAACAAGAAGGTGAATTACACGGCTCCAATCGCACAGCATTTCATGATTCTAAAGGCACTCCAGAATGGCGTTCCGGAGCAGCGTCTTGCTGAAGCATTGGACGTTGAAGTAGAGAATATTCGGAAGAAGCGGGACTTATTGAACGGGATTTGCCCAGAGGCCACGCAGCTTCTACACAACAAGGATGTCGCTCTCGAGGTATTTGCAGTCTTGAGAAAGATGAAGCCGGTTAGACAAGTTGAAGCGGCCGAACATATGATCGCTGGGGGAGCATTTTCAACGCTGTTTGCGAAAGCTTTGCTGGCCGTAACAAAACCTGAATTCCTTGTGCAGCCAACTCGTAAGCCCAATGTTGTCGGCAACAACTGAGGTCAGCCTTGGCGTCTGCTCTGCGTCCG
>CAZAQN010000091.1:0-11432 GCA_964487345.1 uncultured Occallatibacter sp.
ATTTTATGGTGCGCCCGGAGAGATTCGAACTCCCGGCCTACTGATTCGTAGTCAGATTTTTGAGGCTTTTGCACGGAAGCGCACTGAACCGCATTGTGTCGCATAACCTGTTTATATACAATAGATAGAGGCATAAGATGCCTTGCATCGCGTTGCAGCGTGAGGTCCATAATTCCAACTCGAACATGCACCAAAACAGGCACCAGAATCAATACAATACCGGGGTATAGTATCTTCGCAACTCTGAGGCACGGGGGGTTTTTCACTTGCCCGCTTTATCGAAATCGAGAATAATAGTTCTCGAAAGAGAGGCTAACAATGGCGACCGTTTTGGCTGCTCCGAATGTGGCGGGATATTCGTTCGATCAGACACCTAACCTTACCGATGCCCAGGAGCGGAAGAAACTCAGCGAGAACGCCATCAAGGTTTTCGTGAACATCGCTAAGAAATGGGATTTGAACGAAGCCCATGCGCGAGGGCTGCTGGGCGGCGTGGCCTCTTCAACTTTTCACGCCTGGAAAACCAAACCCAAGGGCAAGCAGCTCGACCAGGACACCCTGACGCGTATTTCGCTCATCATTGGAATCTACAAAGCATTGAACATCTATTTCGGCAAGCCATGGGCGGACCGCTGGATCACGCTCGAAAATCGCGGCCCACTCTTCGCCGGCCATGCTCCCATCGACTACATGCTTCGTCACGGGCAGCCGGGCATGGCGGAGATACGCCGTATGCTTGACACTTGGCGGGGCGGACGTTGACGCCTCCGCTCCAGGAGTTCCGTCAGAAGGGGATGCATCGGCTGATCTCCTCGCGATACAGCGAAACTGGGAATGTCTTGGAAGAGGTCGCAGGAGACGAAACGATGCTTGCGGATGCCGCAAGGCTCGATGCCGCAACCAACGAGCGCATTCAGGGCGAACTTTACGGCCTGAGCGGCATCAGTCATTTCGAATTGGTATACGGAATTCCCAACGCTCCGATCATTCGCGCGGCCTTTCTTCATCCCGGCCCGTTCGGTTCTCGCTTCAATGACACAACGCGCGGCGCCTGGTATGCGGCCAAGAAGGTAGAGACCTCGATTGCAGAAGTTGCTTATCACAAGTCGAAGCGGCTTTCAGAAATCGTCGTTCCTGGATTCCCCCAAGAAAGGCCGAACGAAGAGGTCACGACTTACGACGATTGGCAAGCCGACTTTCACTCGCGCTTTCATCTTTTGGAGCCAGTGGAAGAGTACACGCACTGCCTTCAGCCGGAACCGGTGCCGCAATGCTACACGCCATCGCAGCTGCTGGCGCGACAACTTCTCGCCCAACAGTCGAACGGAATTCTTTATCCAAGCGTGCGCCACAGAGGCGGCACATGCCTGGCATGCTTTCGCCCGGCTCTTGTCTATCAGCCCCGCCGCGCTGAGCGGTATGAAGTTCGCTTGAGGGCGGTAAAGGATGGATATAAAACATCAGTCCGAACCGTACCCGCGTAGGGCAGGGGCAGTACCGTGCGCTGTTCGGTTAGATCCTTGGCCGGTTGCGGTATTCCTGACCCGATTCTGCGGTTAGAGCTAAAGGGTCATTCCCATCTCACTATGGCAAAGAACGATAACACAGTATATAAGGCTATTTGCTTGTATATGATTGGAAAACCTAATATACTAGGTAAATGCTCTCACTCCATTCTATCGGCGAGCGGATCGCCGTTAGGCGCAAAATGCTGGGTCTGACTCAGCCCGCTCTAGCGAAAAAAGCCAGAATCGGTCTCTCTACGCTCGACGCGCTCGAGAACGGACGGCTGGGCGAACTCGGCTATTCCAGGATCACCAATATTCTTTCCGCTCTTGGGCTGGAGCTGAAGCTCGAGAAGGCGAGCGCGAGCCGGCCGACGCTCGACGAACTGATGGAAGAGGAACGCGATGATAAAAGTCTGGACCGACGCCGCTGAGGCGGGGATGCTCGACAGGCACGGAATTCGCGGCAGCACCTTCGTCTATCTGCCGGAAGTCGAGCAAGCACGCGCCGTGTCCGTGACCATGCAGGTGCGCCTGCCCTCCTGGGATCTGCAGTTCGGACTTCCTCCGGTCTTCGAGATGAACCTGCCCGAGGGCGTGCTCCGCGAGCGTCTGCGCCTTGCTTTCGCAAAGGCTACAGGTACTTTTGACGACTTTGATCTGCTGGGCATCGTCGGACGCTCGCAAGTGGGACGTATCCGCTTTACCGGCCAGAAGGGACAGCTTCAGGAGGACGTCCCCTTTCAGTCGGTGGATGAAATCCTTGCGCAGCGCCGCGGCGGCGACCTAGTCCGCTATCTAATCGACAAGTTCGCCTCCTTCTCCGGTATCAGCGGCGTGCAACCGAAGATTCTGGTGCGTGATGAAGGGGCATCCGTCGCGCTCAGCAATGTGATGCGCCGGCCCTCCCAGAGCTACCGGGGTGCTACGCACATCGTGAAGTTCTGGGAGCAGAATGAGTACCCGCAGCTTGCGGCCAATGAATTCTTTTGTCTTGAGGTCGCCGAGAAATGCGGCCTCGATGTCCCGCCCCACAGGCTAGCCGAAGATGCGCTGGCGCTTGTCATCGACCGCTTCGATCTGCGGCCTGACGGCACATATTGCGGATTTGAGGATTTCTGCGTGTTGAATGCGCGCCGCGTGGATGAGAAATATCGAGGCAGCTACGAAACGTCGATCATGAAGCGCTTCGCGGAGTTTGCGAACTCCCGGCATGTGGGCGAAGGTCTTGAAAGTCTCTTCACCCTTATCGTTATCAACTGCGCACTGCGCAATGGCGACGCGCATTTGAAGAATTTCGGGATTGTCTATGACGACGTTCAGGGTGAAGCGAGACTCGCCCCCGTCTACGATCTCGTGACGACTTCCGTCTACCTCCCCAAGGACGGTATGGCTCTGACCCTTAACGGCACAACCAAATGGGCGAGTGCGAAAGAACTCAAACGACTGGGCGAAACGCGCATGGGAGGCTCCCCTGCCCGCGTCCGGGAAATACTCGAACGCGTCAACGGCGCGATTGCGGACACGTCAAAGGAGGTTCGCACCTACATCAAAGGCCACCCTGAGTTTGAGGACATCGGAAATCGCATGCTCCATGAATGGAGGCAAGGTGTTGCGCTTTCGCTTAAGGCAGAGTGAGCAGATACGCTTCCTTATCTTCACAGACAGGAATCTGAAGGCTATCCGAAACCGCTCCGGTGTCGGGAAGCGTTGTGGTGCTCGATAACATACGATTTCTTTCAGCTGAGCTGGGCTGCGTTCGAAGTTATTGCAGTTGGACGGACCGGCCCGAAGTAGGTTAGGTCAATGGTGGCTCCGTCCGGCCTTCACTGTACGGCAGGCACAATTGTGCGGATCGCAGAAGAATATGCGGTACGCTTCAAGACGATCACTGGCCGCGTCTTCGCAGAGCGCTTCAGGCGGGCCTCAACATCTCGCGCAATCCACATATGCAAAATATACGATGTAATTGCATATTTTGCACGATACGGGATTCAGAGCTAGAGTGTCTTGGGCAGTGGAATCGCGGTCCGAATTTGGGAAGATCGAGAGAAGGGAATTGGCTCAAGACGGATTCTCGATTGATCCGACGTGTTAATTAGGGCAAGCCTCACGACTGAGAAGGAGAGATTGTCAGTCGCCGGCAGAACTGGATGGCGCAGCGCGTAGGCTGCGACGCAAGAAAAACCGAAACCAATAGAAATGTCAACAGTCGATTTCTGATCTAAATTTCTACAGTCTCGAGATGAACAAGAACCTCAAGAAGCGCTTACGACGGATTCCCTGCGAGATATACGAGGCAACTACGGAAGGTGGCTCGTCGACGGCGGGCCTCGACGCCCGCCGTGGCCCCGCCCGAACCAGTGCTGGGGCATGGATTTTGTGAGTGACGGGTTGGCGGACGGGCGCTCCTTCCGTAGCCTGACGGTCGTCTACCAATTCACGCGGGAGTACGCGGGGTTGGAAGCAGATCATTCGATGACAGGGATGAAGGTGGCGCAGGCATTGGAACGCGCCAAGCAAGAGAGAGGAGGGGTACCGGAAAGTATCACCGTCGACGACGGCACTGAGTTTTGCAGTCGCGCGTTGGAAGTTTGGCCGATGGGACAGAATGTGCAGCTGCGTTCCTCCCGTCTCTCTGAGAATGATTTTTCAACCGCGAGAGGTGGCGGTGCCGGAGAGGAAGTAAGAGTTGACAGGCCGGAGGTCGATTCTGGAGGAATGTCCGAGAGAATTCACTATCCAGCAATCCGCTGTGGATGGTCCCTTCGGGCAAATTGCCTGAGCGCGTCAAGCGGAACGAGAACACGTGCCCCGATTCTGCGAATAGGAAGAATTCCGTTTGCGATGAGGTAGTCCAGGGCGCGCAGACTGATGGACAGCACTTGGGCGGCTTCCTGTCGGCTCAAAAGGAACTTTTCTCCAGCGCGAACCGGAGGTTTCTTTTGAGCATGGGATTGAGAACGAAGGGAGGATTCCATGGAAGCACGCTCCTGGCTCAGGGAATGCCGTTGTTACTTGCACAATGCTGCATTGCGTTCTCTTTGTCCAATGACTCTTCGGAAAATGGGTATAACTTTTTGAGTTTGGACACCCGGGCAACTTGTCCGCGCGAGACATAATGAGTTTTGTTTTCGATCGAATGGGCCTTGATTCTCAGGGATCCTAGATGTGGTTCGGAGTATGTATGGTTGACACAAAATATCAAGTGGGGTAAGTTTTCCTCATTCGGGGACATGCCGCCGCCCGGCGGACCGGGAGCTGAGATTGCCTTGATGTCCGCACTCGCTGACTACGATTGGGACTGGAAAGGTGCCGAGCGGGAATTCAATGCGACGATCGCCATTGACCCCAATTGTGCGGTCGCCTACCAATATTACGGCTATGCTTTATTCGCGATCAATCGCGGCGAAGAGGCGCTTGCCGCCATGAACAAGCTGCGCAGATCGATCCCGTCTCGCCCAGCATCCAGACCTCTCTGGCCGGGGGCTATTATCTTCTCCGTGAATATAACCAGGCTGTCGATCAGTGCAAGCGGGTTCTTGAACTCTGTCCCGAATTCGTCCCCGCCCACCAATTACTCGGGATCGTTTGCGGTCATATAGGATCGAATCAACGGTCGATGGCCGAGCTGACGAAGGCCGAAACGTTGGAAAGGGACGACGAGATTACGCCTGCTCTTCTCGATTATGAGTTAGCACGAGCCGGAGAGCGCGTCGAAGCGGCGCGGAACCTGGTGGTGATTCAGGCAAAACCACTGGGCGCATCAGTTCCCGATTACGATGTCGCGACGGCGTGGGCTGCCATCGGCGACACACAAAAGGCGCAAAGCTTTCTTGATCGCGCTTTCCAGTCCCGCTCTAACTGGGTCATCTACTTGCACTAGGATCCCCGTTTTGACGGTCTTCGACACGATCTGCCATTCCAGGCGCTTCTTCATCAGGTAGACTTCTCGCACGGCGACTCTCATTCCAGTCCGCATTAGGGCAGCGCTTCGATCTGTATCCGACAAGGCGCTTTGGCGGCTGAATCAGGTAGGGAGGTGTAGATCTGCGCAACCTCAGTGCCTGCGCGATTGTCCGGAGCCGCCGAGGTTACCTCGCAGTTCACCAGTGTTGCGCTGCATGACTCAGACATCCTGAAGGGCAATCGCAAAAGAATAATGTGTTTACGTTTGGATTCGGAGTCGTCATTAAGCCGAGCGCTCCTCCCGAAGACTCTTCATTTCAGATTCAAGCATCAGGCTGATAACCTGTTTCATCCCGTTCCTGGCCTTCCAGCCCAGGCGGGTTGCGGCCAGTGAAGGGTCGACTTGATTACGCAGTATGTCGGTTGGCCGCATCAGGTGCTCATTGATGATGACAAAATCGTGCCAATCTTTGCCTATGAGATTGAATGCCGTTTCCACAAACTGAGTTAAAGTGTGACTCTGGCCAGTTGCAATAATGTAGTCGCGAGCTGATGGCTGTTCAAGCATCATTGAGATAGCCTGGACATATTCGGGTGCCCAACCCCAATCTCTTTGAACTTCAAGATTGCCAAGTGAGAGTTTTATATCCTTGCCCAGAGCCACAGACGCTACTGCATGGATGATCTTGCGAGTGACGAAGCGCCTGGGTCGCAATGGCGAATCGTGGTTAGACAATATTCCGGTACAGGCGAACATACCATACGCCTCCCGATAGTTTGCAACTGTCCAGTAAGCAGATGCCTTTGCCACAGCATAGGGACTGCGCGGATGGAACTGCGTACCCTCGTTCGCAACATAGTTTCCCGTATCGCCAAAGCACTCGGTTGAGCCTGCGTTATAGAGACGGATATCAAGGTCCGAAAGGCGGATGGCCTCAAGTAGGGTGAGCGTACCTAGCGCAATACTTTCGATGGTTTCAACGGGCTGCTCAAAGGAAAGTCCTACAGAACTTTGGCCCGCCAGACTGAAAACTTCGTTCGGGCGAATTTTCCGGAGCAATCCAATAGCGCTGCCAGTGTCGCGAAGATTCAGAGAAGCAAGCCGAACTGAGTCATAGAGTCCAAGCCTATGCAGATTCTCAAATGCGGTGAGTTCTGCGTCGCGGGAGCTGCCCCAGACTTCATAGCCTCGGTCCAGAAGCAGCTTCGCAAGATAGGAACCGTCTTGACCTGAGATGCCACAAATCAGAGCTCGATTGCCCATTTTATTCTTCCTGTTGGGTCGCTGCTGACGCTTGCGGCGAGGACGATGCGGCGGTTCTCGCGTAAATCTGCTGGCCGACAGGATCGAGCCCAAAGCTAGGGCGATGTCTCTTCGTTGCGCTTTGCCGGTACTCTCGTGTTACCGAAGCGAGAGCTGCGAACGTCTTGAAATATGCTGACTGCAGCGCTACTTTAATCCTGCGCATCATTCCTCACCACGGGTTCCGTCCGGCCTGTAGGCAATGGCTGCCCACAAGAATAACTTAGCTTTCCGTCGCTTTTCCGCGCTTGAGCCCGCTTCCACTTCGCCGCTCGTTTCAATAGTTCTTCTTTCGACAGGTTTGTAGATCTTTGGTGCTTTTGCCGCTGCACAATCGACTACTGTCGATCGGCTTTCGGGTGGGCGAAATCGGATCGATCCCGGATGATCGGAAGTCCGTAGTTAGAGGAAAATAGTTATCTCGTCCTCGTTCCTCGAACCGGATGGCGAGATTCTCGGAGATGAACTCCGCAGGGTATGCGTGGGTTGGCAAGGATGCCACCGACTTTTGCTGCGGCAAGAAAGACGTACTCGGGGCGCCCTTCAGAGAAAAATGCGAGACTGCTACCTGATCGGCGAGGTCCAGCTCGGCGTGGGTGCGAGCGATGATCGCAGCACAGTGCTCTGGCTCGAGCCTTCCGAAGATCGCTGAGCCAGCGAGCCAGCGATGTCCCGCCACGTAGACCCTGGAGCCAGCCAGGCGAGAGCTATTCGTGATACTCATAGGCGTCGAATCCGTGCTTCCTGACCAATTTGTCTCTTTCAGCCAGGACCAGGTCTGCATTGACCATCTCCTTTACGAGTTCTTCGAATGTCACTGTTGGCTTCCATCCAAGGCGCTCGTGTGCGTAACTCGGGTCCCCGAGAAGAGTCTCCACTTCAGTGGGACGGAAATAGAGAGGATCAACGGCCACGACGGTCGAGCCGCTTTGATCCAGGGCAATCTCGTCCACACCCTGACCTTTCCAGCGAAGCTTGATTCCGATGACCTCGGCGGCCCGAGTCACGAATTCACGTACGCTGCGCTGCATGCCGGTGGCGATGACGAAGTCTTCAGGCTTGTCCTGCTGCAGCATGCGCCACTGCATCTCAACATAGTCGCGCGCATGGCCCCAATCGCGGAGGGAATCGAGATTCCCGAGATACAACCTGTCTTGCAGACCTAATTTGATTCGAGCAAGAGCGCGCGTGATCTTGCGTGTCACAAAGGTCTCGCCCCGCAATGGAGATTCGTGATTGAAGAGGATTCCATTGCAGGCGTAGATCCCATAGGCCTCGCGGTAGTTCACCGTGATCCAGTAGGCATAGAGCTTAGCAACCGCGTACGGCGATCGCGGGTAAAATGGTGTTTTTTCGCTTTGCGGAACTTGCTGGACCAGACCGTACAGTTCCGAAGTCGATGCCTGGTAGAACCGCGTCCGCCTCTCCAGTCCAAGAATCCTGATCGCTTCCAAAAGCCTAAGGGTTCCCAGTCCATCCACATTTCCCGTGTACTCGGGCTGCTCAAACGAGACCTTCACGTGGCTCTGTGCGCCCAGATTGTAGATCTCGTCGGGCTGAATCTTCTGGATCGTGTGCAGGAGGCTGCAGGAATCAGAGAGATCTCCATAATGGAGGACGAATTTTCCGTCTCCGAGGTGCGGATCTTGGTAGAGATGGTCGATGCGATCCGTGTTCAAAAGCGAGCTGCGCCGCTTGATGCCATGGACTGCGTAGTCTTTGCGTAACAGAAGCTCAGCCAGGTAGGCCCCGTCTTGTCCGGTAATGCCGGTAATCAAAGCTACTTTCGCCAAAATAGTCCTTGTGAATCGATTGAGGTGTCGTGATTATTCTTTTCTAAATCATACTCAGAGAGACGGGAGCATTCAAGATTTAAGGTGCCATCGCTTTTAGCGGTTCCAGTAGAAGACCCGCGCACTCGGGTTCAGTGCGTACGACTTCGCGGCAGCTCAAGCTCAGCTGGGACTTGCGGCGCGGGAGGCTCCAATGCGCCTTCCCTTGCTGCGTGCGTATTTCGGCCACTACCATGCGGCTAAATCGGGTATGTCGCCGTCAAGTCCATTGGCACGTGCGGCTTACAGTGATTTCGTGGCGTCCATGATTTAAATGTGCGGTGCTCATTTGCGATGCTTTCGGGATTCAACGACAGGGAGCGCCGCATGAACCCGGGCGAGACGCTCTTTGCGATGATGATGGAGTTTGTCCCATGGAAGACCTTTGGATGCATCATCGAACGGCACAAGGGCGATTCGGGAGTGCGCGCGCTTGGCCGCGGGGACCTGTTTCGTATTATGGCCTTTTCACTTGGCGCGGGTCGTTGCGCGACATCGAAGCTTGTCTCGAGGCCAATCAGGTCAAGTTATTTCACATGGGATTGCCGCGCCGCTGGCTCGTTCCACACATCATCCACCGTGCGTCCAGCTTCACCTCCTTCAGCGCTGGCTTCCGTATGCCTGCTCTTCGACATCTTCTCCCCTCTCCGACCAGAGGAAATCACACTCAGTCCTGTGCGGATCCAAGGGCAGGCCAATGCGACCATCGGGCCATCATAGGTGATACGACCTCCTGGCAGATGCAGATAGCCGTCGAGGCCGACTGCAGCACTGGCTCGGCAAATACCTCTCTCTCAAGCCTTTTGAAGCAGATTATCGCCCATTCTTGATACCCAGTTATCAGGCACAGAAAAACCAGGACTCTGTTCGATTCCGGAGGCGCCCACAACAAAACAACGTGTAGCAGCAATGGTGATCCAATCCGGGAAAGAGGATGCTGCGCAGAAATTCCATTTGAGGCTACCTTCATGAGGTGCGTTTTTTGTCCGAGGTCATCATGAAGGTGATCAATGAGAGATCTGACCCGCGGCTGTTTCCAGTTGGAAGCGCGCAGCTTGATAGGTCCGCCGAATGCCTTCGGCCAAGCTAGTCGAGGCTTTCCAGCCGAGCGCATTGATTCGGCTCACATCCAGAAGCTTTTGAGGCGTGCCATCAGGTCGTGCCGTATCAAAAACGATCTCGCAATCGAATTCGAGGACCTTGGCCATCAGCTCCGCAAGCTCGTGAATCGTGAGATCTTCGCCCGTGCCAATATTCACCAGCGGGGCATCTTCGACGCGGATCAAACGATCGTAAGTGGTCTCCGGCAAGTCTAGCAGGTGGATGCATGCCTCAGCCAGATCGTCACTGTAAAGAAACTCCCGGCGCGGCTTCCCACTTCCCCATACAACCAGCTTGCGTTCCCCTGCCTGCCTTGCATCGACGACCTTGCGCATCAATGCCGGCAATACGTGCGATCCATGCAAATCGAAATTGTCGCCAGGTCCGTACAGATTCGTCGGCATCGCTGCCAGGTAGCGTGTCCCATATTGCCTGTTATAGGACCAGCACATTTCGATTCCCGCGATCTTCGCAAGCGCGTAGGCGCGATTGGTTTGCTCCAAAGGACCGGTGAGTAAGTACTCTTCCCTGATCGGCTGCAGAGCCATCTTTGGATAGATGCAGCTTGAGCCCAGAAAAAGCAGGCGATCGACACCGTTGCGATAGCTCGCATCGATCACATTGGTCTGAATTTCGAGATTTTCACGAATGAAGTCTGCCGGATACGATTCGTTGGCAAGAATACCGCCAACCTTCGCGGCCGCAAGAAATACAAACTGAGGTTTCTGTTGTTCAAAGAAGGCTCTCACCGCGTCGCGATCGGTAAGATCAAGCTCTGCACGTGGTCGAATCAAGAGATTCGAATATCCGCGTCGCTCCAATCCGCGTTGAATCGCTGACCCAACCAAACCGCGATGCCCCGCTATGAAAATAGGTGCCAGCTTTTCCATCCGGATCGGCCCTTTCTTTGCTCAAAACTCGTGGCGATTTCGCACCAATGCGTCTCTCTCCGCTATTTTCAAATCTTTCTCCGACTTCTCTTTCACAGGCTCGAGGTGATCCGAATTCGTGGGGATGGATCACGGCGGCGTCGGCATTTCGTTCTTGTTGGTCATCGGTGAACCTGGCCGGGGAATGCGCCTGCACAAGCACGATTACGACGGGGTGCGCAACTCAAGCAGGATCCACTCCGCATCCCCAACACGCACGGAGGAACGTGCACTATGAAACCACCGTCGGCACTCCTGACTGACGCTGTTCCCCCCCGGGCTTCGGTATGAATACCCGCCGCACGGGAAGTGGTCGATACGTTCGACCTTTCAGCTCTTGCATCAGTTCGTCTAACATAGAAGCGAAAGTCAGTAGTCAGGCGATTTCTTAGCTTTGCCGTGTAACGCTGCCTGTAGCTTCTGAACGCTTTCTAACGGCTCTCCGACGGGCAATAATGCCTCCGACAGTGATGAGGAGGACCAACGCCACGATCGTCGCCGTCGTCTTCAGACCCGTTGGAAGCGAAGGCACAGTCGGCACCGGCGTGACTACGGAGTAGCTGGTGCCGATGCGGATATCGCCAAGCGAGCTCTCATTGCTGCCGCTTCCCCCATAGTAAGTTATGCTCTGGAACGCCGTGCTGCCCGACGGCGAGTATTGCAGAGTCGGCGTCCACGGTGCCGACCCGCCCAGCGATGTGGGATTGACATACAGGTTGATCTGGTCCGCAGCACCGTTGGACCCAAACGTGTCCTCCACCACGAACAGCACCGCCTGGCCCTTCACTACAGGCACGTTGGTTCTTACCGTGCTTCCGTTGTACTGCAGGCTCCACCAGGGATTCCCGCTGGA
>CAZAQN010000092.1:0-11374 GCA_964487345.1 uncultured Occallatibacter sp.
TTGTTCTCTCAGCCACGGACGGGCACATACTCACCGATCTGCCCATCGGCAACGGTTCAGACGGCGCAACTTTCAATCCGGCTACGATGGAGGCCTTCAGTTCCCAGGGCGACGGCACTCTCACCGTGGTGAAAGAAGATTCGCCGACCAGCTTTTCCGTGGAGCAGACGGTTGCCACGCCGGCCAGGGCAAAGGTGCTGACCCTCGATACACAGACCAACCAAATCCTGACCATTACTGCCGAGTACGGCCCAGTTCCCGCGGCACCGGCTCAACCCGCCGGAGCTGCCCCGCCCGCCGGCAGTCCCGCCTCCGCCACTCCGCCATCCGGCGCTGGGCCATCGGCCCTTCCGCCGTGGATGCGTGGTCCACGCGCACCAATGATTCCGCACTCATTCCAGATCCTGGTCATCGGCAAGTAGGCGTCGCCCCTCGGGGTCACGCCCACCCAACATCAACGACATTTTTTCGTCTTTAGCGAGCGGAGCATGGCAATCTTGACGCCATTTGAAAATAACTTCACGTGCTTCCGCTTAACAAAGAGCATTACGTCGGTAAGTTCCATACCTAACTATTCAAAGACATTTCAAAGGAAAGGGCGCGACTTACTACAATACTGTGGGTATATAGGAACATAGTTCAAACCCAGATTCAGGCAAGGAGAAGAACATGATTGGGAAGTTCCATTGGATGATTCTAGCTCTCGGTGTCGTAGCATTGGCTACGCCCAACGCCACACAAGCACAGCAGGTCCCAGGGCCTCATCCCGCCTACCTGCATGCACTCACCGATTTGCGCACTGCACGGCATTACTTGCACGATAACTGGGCGTGGGGCCCGGTCAAACACGATGACGACGAAGCAATTCGCGAGATCGATGCGGCAATCAATGAGATCAAGCGAGCCGCCATTGACGACGGTAAAGGACTCAACGATCCATTTCCGATTGATACATCGCTGAGTCCCCACAATCGTTTTCGCAAGGCCAATGAGCTCCTATGGAAAGCTCATAACGACTTGTCCAGGGCGGAAGACGTGCCGGAATCGCGCGGTTTGAGAGATCGGGCAATTGGTCACGTTGACCATGCGCACCAGATCGTTGACAACGCGGAGCGTACGGCGCACTGGGAGTAAGTTGGACCGGTTCGCCTTAGTAATACAGTTGCAAATAGTCGCGCCGCAGGGAGCAGGGGGATTGATCCCCCTAAAAACCAGCACAGATCTCGGGGCCTTTAGGCCCGGATTTATGCTATTCGAGGCAAGTTCAACTGTAGTATGAGTACCGCCGAGCATCAAGCCATGCGGCTTTTTCTCTTCGAAAGAGCCGCATGAACTCCGTCACCGATGGTGGGTGAGCGGTCAATACCGGGACATCGCGGCGAAGACATCGCATTGCCTTTATTCTTTTCCTCAATCGCCACAATTCTGTCGTCTACCCTGCGGGAGACCACCCGCCGCCCTTGTAAGGTTCCGGAGCCATCCGCAACAGCACATCACCCTCGAAAGCGAATCGAAAACCGAGAAGCTTGGCACGCATCGCCAGCGACTGCACGTTGCGGGCTACTCGATCTCTACGCTCCACACGGCCTGCCGCAATCAACTCGCGCCCGCTCTCAGTCTCGCGATAGATTCTTAACTCGCCTCGATCCAGGCCCCGCAGGGTCTGGAAAAGCAACGCCCGCACCTCGATCGCATCGTGCAACGCCTGCTGCGCCTCGTTCCTCTGCCGCACCTTGCCCGAAAGCCCCGCATCCCAACGATCCGCGTCCCTTGCCAGCAGATCGCATTCCACGTCCGTCTCCGTGATCTGCAGGCGCAGCAGGCGCAGAGGCGCACGCGTCAGTTCCCCAAAGCGCAGCTTCACCCGAAGCGCCCGCACAAATTCACCCGCCGCGCACAGGCTCTCCATCAGTCCGGTCCCGCCGCGCTCGTGCTCGCGCGGGTTCTCGTGCATGTCCCCGCGCGAGTGATCGTCCGCTTCTCCAGGCCCGGGATTTGAGGGCGTGCGCGCCACGCAATGCTCCCATGGACCGCATCGTTTGCGATCCTCACTTTTCTACTATCGATCAGCATTGAGTTTTCTTGAAGTGCAATTGGGCTCAGGCCGGTTACTTTTGGCCCGACATCCAGAGCTGATAAAGCCCCCAGGCTGCGAGCGTGCTCGCGTCCGCAATCGTGCCCTCGCGCATCATCCGCTCGAAATCCTCTATCGCGAAGCTGCGTACGACTAGGTCGTGCTCCTCCGCGTCGCGGTCTGTCTTTGCCTGATTCAGACCCGACGCGAGATAAACATGCTGCTTCTGCCGCGCGAATCCATACGCAATCCAAAGCATCCCCAGACGCACCATCCGCTCGGCGTGCAGCCCCGTCTCCTCTTTCAACTCCCCACGGGCCAGTTCCTCTGGATCGACGTTTGCCTCTTCCCAACCGCCTTGCGGCAACTCCCAGGCACGCTCCTGAATGGTGTAGCGAAACTGCTCCACCAGCCACACGCGCCCCTGATCAATGGGCAGAATAATCGCGCATTCATCCTTGTCGACAACGCTGTAGATGCCCTCTTTCCCGTTGGAACGCAGGATCTTGTCCTCGCGCAGTCGCAGCCACCGGTTGCGATAAACCTCGCGGCTCGACAGGGTTGTAATGGAAGGCGCAGTCACAGGCGATGACGTCGGCTCTCGAGACGATTGGTCGCTCACAGTTCTAGTGTGCCATGCACCGGGCTCGGCCTCGCGACTGCTCAGTCAACTTGGCCCACGGCTTCTGCCGGCCGGACGCGATAGGCGCGCAGCCTGCCGATGAGCGATGCGGGCCCGCTCACCGCGAGCCGTACAAGATTGCCCTCATATTCCCGGCTATGGATCACCATGCCCGCCTCGATAGCAGCCAGCACTGCGCCCTCTTGTTGCGGGACCGTCAGTTCCGCCTCGATCACCGGATCGGACTGCAAAGACTCGTCGATCGCATGGAGCAGCGCGTCCATGCCCTCACCCGTCCGTGCGGAGACCAGCACCTCGTTTCGAGAGGCAAGTCCAGCGCGTTCGTGCTCCGTAAGCAGATCGATCTTATTCAGCACTTCGATCCGCGGCTTCTTCAGCGCATCCAGTTCGGCCAGCACTTTCTCCACTTGTTCCTTTTGTTCGGCACCGTAGCCGGACGCCGCGTCGCGCACGTGGAGCAGCACCTCAGCCTGTTCCACTTCTTCGAGTGTTGCGCGAAAGCTGGTTACAAGTGTGTGCGGCAGATTGCGGATGAAGCCCACGGTGTCAGACAGCAGCACCTTCCGATGACTCGGCAGGTCGACAGCTCGCAATTTCGGATCGAGCGTGGCAAACATGCGCGACGATTGCAGAACATGCGCACCGGTGAGGCAATTGAACAGCGTGCTCTTGCCGGCATTGGTATAGCCGACGAGCGCGACGGTCGGCACGGGCGTCGATTCGCGCCGCTGCCGCTGCTGTCGCCGAACACGCCGTACCGATTCCAAATCAATCTTCACCTGATCGATCCGCCGCTGAATCTTGCGCCGGTCCGTCTCAAGCTGCGTTTCGCCGGGACCGCGTGTGCCGATGCCGCCACCCAGCTGCGACATGGCTTTGCCCCGCCCCGTGAGCCGTGGCAGCATGTATTCGAGCTGCGCCAACTCCACCTGCAGCTGGCCTTCACGAGTCCGCGCGTGGCGCGCAAAAATGTCCAGGATCAGCTGTGTGCGATCGAGCACGCGGCACGGCAAAGCTGCCTCAAGGTTGCGCAACTGCGTCGGCGAAAGATCGTGATCGAAGAGCACCAGGTCGGCTTCGGTGGAAGCAGCGACTCCAGCAATCTCATCCACTTTACCTGCGCCCACCAGCGTGGCCGGATCGGGCCGCGGACGCCGCTGCAGCAGCTCCGCCACCACCTGAGCACCGGCGCTGGCCACAAGCTCCCGAAACTCCGCCAGAGATTCGTCGGTTCCGAAACTTGCCTCAGTGGCGAGCCCCGGCTCAGCGCCCTCTTCTTCCAATGCGTCCGTCTCCGCGTCGCTTTCCTCCGCAACGCGACGCGCCGCAGCCAGACGAGCAGCCGCAAGGCCGGCGCGGTTCTTCGCCGAGCGTCCGGTGAATTCGACGCCAACAAGAACGGCGCGCTCCGGCCGCACACCGGTGACCTGCGGCTCCGTTGCCTGATTTCCAGGCAGCTGTGAACGCCTTCCGTGCATGTCTGTCATCCTGGAGCGGACGATCACACGATCTTCAACATCAGCCTGACGGGCTTAACGTTGCTCCGCCGTCGCCGCGGTCGGCGTCGGCGCCGGCACTGCGGACGGGCCAAGACCCGTATGCCCAACCGCGGGTCGATGCTCCGCCGTGTGGAGCACGCTCCGATTGCTGACAACGGTGGAAATGGCGTGTTTGAAGATCAATTGCTCCTGGCTGTTGTTTTCAAGCAGCACTGAGTACTTATCGAAGGAGCGGATCTTTCCAGTCAACTTGACGCCGCTGACCAGATAAATCGTGATCGGAGTTTTATCTTTGCGAACGGTATTCAGGAAGGTGTCCTGAATATTCTGTGCCGGCTTGTTTTCCATGTGCCGATCTCCTGCTTTCGTAAATTAGGGTGTGAGTGCAACCATCCTGCACGTGCGTGAAAAAACAAAGAAGCGGGCGCGGCCCCGGAAACCCCGGTTCCGCCTGATCCCGCAATGTGTAAACAATAGCGGGGTTCACCAACCTTTTCAACCCCGCTCGGCGCCCTCTGTGACGAGCCCCCACAGAAACTGGCTAGACATGACCGGAACTGCCCGATGTGGAACGCCGGTCTCATGCCGGCTGCTACCCTATTTGGGTGCAGGACTCTGCCCATACCGCTGTGCATTCCGCTTCAAAAACCCAGCCCGTTCCAATGCTTGACCTGAAGCGGCAGTACGCACCCTTGCACCGCGAGCTGCTCGATGCCCTCGGGCATGTACTGGAGACGCAACAGTTTATCCTTGGTGAGCCGGTAGCCGCCTTCGAAGACGCCGTCGCCCATCATCTCGGCGTCTCTCATGCGATTGGATGCGCGTCAGGCACCGACGCGTTGTGGCTCGCCCTGGCTTCGGCAGGCATCGGTCCAGGTTCAGCCGTCCTCACCACGCCGTTCAGCTTCTTCGCCTCCGTCAGCGCCATCCTTCGCGCCGGAGCCCGTCCCTTGCTGGCCGACATCGACCCCGCCACCTTCAACCTCGACCCTGCGGCGGTCCAAACTGTCCTGGCAAGCCCAGAGGGCAACACGATCAAAGCCATCCTTCCGGTACACCTCTACGGCCAGCCCGCGGACATGGCTCGGTTTGCCGGAATCGCCAAGACCCGCAACCTCAAACTGATCGAAGACGCCGCGCAAGCCTTTGGAGCTGCGAACGGCCGCGTTGCCGCCGGCGGCCTCGGAGACATCGCCGCGTTCAGCTTCTACCCCACAAAGAATCTGAGCGCCGCAGGCGACGCCGGCATGGTCACCACCAACTCACCAGGACTGGCCGAGCGCGCCCGCATGCTTCGCCAGCACGGAATGCGCCGCCGCTACCATCATGATGAAATTGGATGGAATGCCCGCATGGATGGCTTCCAGGGCGCGATCCTCAACGTCAAGCTCCGATACATCGCAGATTGGAACCAAGGGCGCCACACGATCGCGCGACGCTATCACGCGCTGTTTCACGCCGCGGGCCTCGCTGAGGCCGGCCCCTACCCCGACCAAGGAATCGTTCTGCCCCACGAGGTTCCCGGCAGCAAGCATGTCTGGCATCAATATGTGATCCGCACCAGACGCCGCGACGCACTCCGTGACTTCCTCGCCGAACGCAAAATCGGAAGCGAAATCTACTACCCCGTTCCGCTCCACATGCAGGAAGCTTTGAAGGGTCTCGGCTACAGCGAAGGCAGTTTCCCCGAAGCCGAGCGCGCCGCACGCGAAGTGCTCGCCCTCCCGATGTTTCCCGAACTCCGCAAAGACGAGCAGGAAACCGTAGTCGCCGCCATCGCCGATTTTCTGAGCTGAACTCTCCAGTCCCTCAGTCCAGGGGCAACATCATGAACGGATTTGTGACCTCCTCAGGGCTCGATTCGCGATTGCTGTGGCCAACTGGCTATGTTCGTCACTGAATCGAAGGAGCAGCCACCGTCTTCCCGGAGGGAAGACATGAAAATAGCCCAGGGTGCAGCGCAGCGAAACCCTGGGGCAAAAGGCAGAAGATGTGCCCGCGTCCCGGAGGGCCGCGATGAAGGCCCTCATCGGCACAATCCATCCCCTTAAATTGCCCGACCCAGCACATGCCGTAAAATCAACCCCAGCATGAAATGCCCCTATTGCGGCTTCGCACAAGACCGCGTGGTCGACTCCCGCGAAAGCAAGGAAGCCGACTCCATTCGCCGCCGCCGCGAGTGCGAAAAATGCAATCGCCGCTTCACCACCTACGAGCGCATCGACGAAATCCCCTACATGGTCGTCAAGAAGGACGGCCGCCGCGAGCGTTTCGACCGCGAAAAAATCCTGCGCGGCCTACTCCGCGCCTGCGAAAAACGCCCCGTGTCGTCCATACAACTGGAAAAAATCGTCGATGCCACCGAGAGCTTCTTGATCGATGCCCCCGAACGCGAGCGCACCACCAGTGAAGTCGGCGAGCTGATCATGAACGAACTCAAGGGCCTCGACACGGTCGCGTATATCCGCTTCGCCTCCGTCTACCGCGACTTCAAAGACGTCCGCGAATTCAAGCAGGAACTCGAAGGCCTGCTTCGCAACCACGGACCGAACGAAGGCAAGAGGTAAGCGAAAATGAACGTCTTGGAATCGGCCTGCAAACGCATCCTTTTGACCCGGAGCGCTGCGGTCCTCCTCGGATTCGCAGTCGTTCCGTCTGTCTGGGGCATCATCCTATCGCGTGTCGAACTCCACAGTTGGAAACTGAGCTCGCGGGAGTTTGAGGCACTTTCCTACGGCGGCGCTGCTGCAGCCATCGGAACCATCGTTCTACTTGCCGGAATGTGGGCATTCTGGCTGAAATGCGACTGTTCATCGAAACGTACTCGAACTTTGTGGTTTTTCGTGCTGCTATTCGGACTTCCCTACGGCGCAATACCTTACTATTTTTTCGTTTACTTACCCGCCCTTAGGAAGAGGCTCCGCAACGGCCTCGTTCAGGCGATCGTCAGTACGCCCTCTCCTCTTTCGAAACGGGCCAGTCTAATCGGACCCTTCGGGCGGATACTTGCTGGGGGGTGGGGACTTCTGTTCCTCACGACTGGCATGTTATTCACGTTCCCAAAAGTGATTTCCCGCCTCGTCGGATCGGACAACCTATATGTTCTGCTTTGGCTTTTGGTCTTCACGCTGGCAATAAGCACCCCCATCTATGCAGTAGGTTCGCTCTTTCGCATTGGGATGAAACGGTCTGCTGGCTCTTTACCGTCGACCTCGCCGGATTTGAAAGGTCGCGATCAGTCTTAGCCACCGTCAACGACGGTCCGCGAATTTAAGCAAGAACTCGAAGGCCTGCTCGATTCCCACCGCAGCAAAAGGCATGAGCTGAATGCAATTCCCGGCACGTCGGTGTTCCGCCCGAGCCCCGCACTGAACCGGCTCAGCCCCTCCAAATCCACTGCATCAAAATTAACCTTCGTCGAGATTGACACCCGCCGCTTGAGTTGATATCAACGCTACGAGCCCGCGATGCTGTTATCTCAACGCATCCGCCCACAAGGAGAACTCCCGCCATGTTTACGCCCAAAGGAAAATTCACCTGGTACGAACTGATGACCAGCGATACCAAAGCCGCCGGCAAGTTTTACTCCGACGTTGTGGGCTGGACGACCCAGGAGATGCCCAATCCGGGCGGCCCTCCCTACACCACCTTCAACCTCGGTAAGGTTGGCATCGCCGGCATGTTGACCATCCCGGGACACGTCGCGTGGGTTGGCTACATCTCGGTTGACGATGTCGATGCCCACATCGAGAAGATTGTCCAAGCCGGCGGCAAACTCCTGAGGCCCGCAACCGACGTTCCCGGAATGCTTCGCTTCGCCGTGATGTCCGACCCGCAGGGCGCGGCCATCGTAGTCTTCATGGCCAACCCAAACATGCCCTCGCCAGAGCGCCCTGCCCCGCCGACCCCCGGCACCGTCGGCTGGCATGAGCTCTACACCACCGACATCGATGCCGGATTCGCCTTCTACAGCAAGCTCTTCGGCTGGACCAAGCTCAACGATATGGATATGGGCCCCATGGGCACCTATCGTATCTTCGATCAAGGCGACCACAAAGAAATGGGCGATGGCGGCATGATGCTCAAAGCCCCGAATATACCCGTCTCCAGCTGGACCTTCTATTTCCACGTCGACTCAATCAAGGCAGCCATCCAGCGCGTCGAAGCCGGCGGCGGGAAAGTCTTGAATGGTCCGATGCAGGTACCCGGAGGAAGCTGGATCATCAACGGCCAGGACCCGCAGGGCGCCATGTTCTCTCTCGTCAGCAGCAAGGAATAAGCCTATCCCCACGAAGATCGAGCATAGAGAAGCGGCCTTTCCTCGCTGCTCGTCCAGAAGTAGACCAGCACGATCACACTCGCGACCGCCGCATACGCACACCAAACCGAGGTAAATGCGTACCGCTTCACCGCAGTCACAATCAGCAAAATCGCCAGGTTTGCCGTGCCGAAGACCACCATCGCTTTCACCCTCGAGAAGAAGAGCGAACCGCAAGTGGCGATGAGATAGAAGGCCGCGACGATCGTATAGTTTGTCGCCTGGTTGACATAGACGATGCTATGGTCTCGGATATAAATCTGCGTCGGGTACGCCGCCAACCCCCATAAGATGTAGAGCCCTGTTGCAACGCCGAGGACGAGAAAGGGCACCATGCGTCGGCGGCTCCTGCCATCGGGTTCGAACAGCAGCACACCCAGGGGCAACAAAAAAGGCAAAAGCCCCTGCGCATACAGCATGTAGGCCGCACCCATATTGTGGGTCACAGTGGGCGAGAGCGTCCCATCCAATCCGAGCCAGACAAATCCCTCGATGAACTGGTGAATGGCGAAGAGCGTCGGCAGCGCCGCAAAAAGCAATTCCCGCCGATGCTTCACCTTCGTAAGCGTGACGACGCCAACGGCTCCAAGAACTCCGCTCCCCACAAAGTTCGCGGCTGCTGAAAAGCACATGGCTCGTCGTCTCCGGTACGTGGATTATACGTATCGCCGTCGAATCCAGGAGATATTGCATTGAGTTAGCGAAGGCGGTTGGCGCACTCTCCGACTCCAAAGACGATCGCGAATTCCACAAAGTGAACAGTGCTACACTGGGCCGGCCAACTGCTATGCCTACCCCATCTCCCACAAGGCGCCTGGGGACGCTTCCCCTCATTGCTCTTACTATCCTGGCGGTCATCGCATTGCTGGTAGTTGCCTACGTGCTCATCCAGTGGTGGAACGCCTATCACATCTATGGGCTGACGACCGCCGACGTCAAAGATAAGCTCGATAGCTACAAAGTTCAGGTAGACGACTTGCAACGGCTGGTATCTCTGCTTATTGCATTCTCATCTCTCTACGCTTTGGTCCTTGGTGTTTCGTCGTACCTTTCCGCGCAGGGCCTCATCAAGCAGTCCGAAGACAATGCAAAGCAGATCGAGAAGCTGCGAGAGGACCTCGAAAAGAGCTTTCCTTTTTTCCGCGACATGGGCAGACGCATGATCGCAATGAAAGAGCGCCTCGAGAACCTTATGCCCGACAGCGATGAACGGGACGATTATTACGAGCGGCTGAGTATTCTGGACAAACGAGAGTTGGAAGCCGCGGAACAGAGCGCGATTTCGTGGTTGTATTACCTCGACTTCAGCGGATCGGCCGAGATCGCTTCAGGCATCTATCGCAACCTTGGAAAGTACTACGGCGCGCGCCACAAGAGGGAGAAACAGGATCTCGCCGCTGAGATCGACGCAGCCAGCCAGTTGCCGCAGAATGATCCGGCGCGCAACATCGATGTCAGCCAGCGAAATCGGCAGATCCAGACACTCGCAGACCGCGCAAGTTTCTTCTTCTCGAGCGCGATCCAAAAAGATCCGAATGACTTTCTGGCGTTCAACGACTTCGGATATTTGACTCAGGACATCGAAGGAGACCAGTCGCCCACTGCAGAGAATTATTATCGCGCCAGTATCCGGCTACAACCGAGACAGCAACGCGCTTACTATGATCTCGCCATCATTGAGTTTGGCAAGGGATTGATCAGGGAAGCAGAAGAGCTGTCTACGAGGGCCCTGGGAGCTCCGAACTGGCAGATTCGCCCAAATCCAGAGCGCGCCAACGACGTGCAGTACAACCGCGCATGCTACAGAAGCCACCTCGGAGCCCTATTTCCGAAAGAGCAGAAGAAGTGGGCGGACAATGCGGAGGAGGATCTTCAGCAGGTATGTCAGAAGAAGGACACTGCACGCCTCGCGCTGTTTATAGAGGACTGCAAAGCTGGTAAGGATCTGGCCTGGTTTGCTTCAAGGCGGCCACAAGTCGTAATCGACCTGCAACGCAAGCTCAAGGGATGATCGAGTTAGATGCGGGGCTTGATTCTAAGAGTCATCGCGGACCTCCCAACCAGTCCATTGTAGTCCACGCCGAGATTGACCGCAAATACCGCGGCGGCCAGTGCCCATCCTTGACCGCCGATCACCCCATCCTCACCGCGTTTTTTGATTGGGGTGGGAAAGCAAGAACCTCAACCCGTCCTCGCCAAAGCCTCCGTGCATCGTGTCATCCTGAACGAGCGCTTCCCAGGGCCCGACGAACGCAAGTTATTCGGATCGAACGAAGTAGAGAATCTGTCTGTACGGTGGCCAATCCGGACAGAACACAAATATCGAGCTCTATCCGGACCAACCAACCGAAACCGGAAGCTTTCCCTTCAGAACGAAATCGCCTGTTGCAATGGTAGATCCTGCGAGGAGCCACCAACCCGAAGAACGTAGCTCCCAGGAACAAGCTTCCACGAATCCGAAGCCTCGTCATAGACAGTCAGCCGATCGCGACTCACAGGAACAGAAACCTGCTTCGACTCGCCGGGAGCTAGTTCTACGCGGGTCCAACCCACCAGACGCTTGGGCGGCTCACCGGCTGAATCAGGCAGAGAGGCATAAATCTGCGCAACCTCAGCGCCTGCACGTTGGCCGGTATTCTTCACCGTGAATGAAACGACGGTTGAATCGCCCGGTTTCACAGTCAAACCGGAATATGCATAGGTCGTATACGAAAGGCCGAAACCAAACGGAAAGAGAACGGATTTCTTCTCGGCGTCGTACCACTTGTAACCCACCTTCAATCCTTCGTCGTAATGCACATCGAAGAACGGACCAATGCCCATCGCCATTCCGATCATCC
>CAZAQN010000093.1:0-11349 GCA_964487345.1 uncultured Occallatibacter sp.
CCTTGTTCCGCCAATTCATCGCAGTGCTTGCGAATGTCGGCGTTCACACCGAACAGTTCCTGCAGAACGACAACAGCCGGAGCCGGCGAAGTCTTCGGTATTGCGACATAGGCGGTGAGCGCGCCGCCGTGTCCAGTTACGGTGATGTGATCCATCGATTCGCCCTCCTGAGACGGCTATACCCATGCGGAATCTTCGCCGACCCTAATCGGTTCGGCGGAGATCATTTTGTCTGAGACCGCATCACTACTCATTGACCTATGCAGAGGTGGCAGCCTCTTTGATGAGCTTGGCTGCTTCCTTCGGGAAAGACATATAGGCCACATGGCTCGACTTCACTTCGACCGTCTTGGCCTTGGCGCGCTTCGCCATCATGCGCTCCTGTTCCGGATTGATTGATCGGTCTTCGGTCGCCACCATGTACCAAGTGGGCTTGTGCTTCCAGGCGGGATTCTTGACCTGATGGGTGAACGCGTCAGTAGAAATCGGCACCTGTGCAATAGCCATGAACTCTGCCTCATCCCGTGGGATGTCCGCCGCGAAGTCGGCCACGAAATGCGCCTGGTCTATCCACCAAAGCCCATTGCCGTCCGCCGCGAACGCCTTTGAGGCTTGTGGTACGGCCTGCTCGATCGACGCACAGCTCTCACCTTCATCGAGCGCAAAAGCTGCAATATAAACAAGCGCCGCAACGTTTGGATGATTGCCGGCCTCGGTGATAACAGACCCCCCGTAGCTGTGTCCGACTAGGACGACCGGGCCGCCCATCGCGTCGATGGCAGCCTTCGTGTACTTTTGGTCATCGGCGTAGGAAGTCTCTGGGTGCTGCACCACCGACACTTTGTAGCCATCATGCTTGAGGATGTCGGCAACCCTCTTCCATCCGGAACCATCCGCGAAAGCTCCATGCACCAGAACTACATTCTCAATGTGCTGACTCATGATTATTCTCCTTTGCAGTAAAGATCCAGACGGATCAGTTGATGGTCGAACGCCCTCGCGTCGAATCTCTCTTCTTTCGCGCGGAACGGACATCTCACTTGGGACATAGCGACCTGTTAGCTACTAGTTGGTGTGCGCGGAGGTAGCAGCGTCTTCGATGAGCTTGGCCGCTTCCTTCGGGTGAGACATATAAGCCACGTGGCTGGCATTCACTTCGACCGTCTTGGCATTGGCGCGCTTCGCCATTATGCGTTCCTGTATCGGATTGATCGACTGATCTGCGCTGGCCACCATGTACCAGGTCGGCTTGGTCTTCCAGGCGGGATTAGAGACCTTGTGAGTGAACGAATCAGTGGAGATAGGTACCTGCGATATAGCCATGAAGTGGGACTGGTCCGTCGGAATATCCGCTGCGAAGTCGGCTGCGAAATGGTCCTGATCAATCCACCAGTTGCCGTTGTTATCCGGCTTGAATGCCTTGGAGGCCTGTGGCACGGCCGTTTCAATCGACGCACAGCTCTCACCTTCATCGAGCGCAAATGCGGCGATGTAGACCAGTGCCGCAACGTTTGGATCGTTGCCGGCTTCGCTGATGATGGACCCGCCGTAGCTATGACCGACCAGAACGACCGGCCCGCCCATGGCGTCGATCGCGGCCTTCGTATACTTTTGGTCGTCGGCGTAGGAGGTCTCGGGAGGCTGCGCTACCGACACCGTGTAGCCATCCTTCTCGAGGATCTTGGCTACGGCTTCCCAGCCAGAGCCGTCTGCAAATGCTCCATGCACCAGTACGACATTCTTGATGCCGGCCGGTGCCGCAGCCGCCTCAACTCTCGAAGTGATTTTGAATAGCAGAGTCATGCCTATAAGCGCGACAGTGAACGTAACAACTCTGTAAAGCTTCTTCATGAAATCTCGTCCCCCCTTCCTCTGCCGAGAACAGTAGCAATGACCCTGTCCCCTTCGTAAGACCAAATGGAGTGGAGGGAGGGCACCCAATCCGAGGGTCTAAGGGTGGGGTCGCACGAGGGGCTGCACCAAGGAGGGAGAAATCAATCAGACCAGTCGGACCCGATGCGAAGCTGATTCGGACGAAAATTCGCGACACTGAGGGAACCTAAAGCCGACTGATACGCGTGACGAACTTGTTTGTATAACGACACCAGCTCGAGCAATTCACTTTAATCTTCCAGAACAATGATTCCGCGCTTTATCGCGATTGTTACGGCGTGCGTCCGATCGTTGGCACCGAGTTTAGCGAGAATCGCCTTCACGTGCCCTTTGACCGTTTCTTCCGAGATCGAAAGATGCGCGGCAATGATCTTGTTTGCACTCCCTGCGGCAATTTGCCGCAGCACTTTCAATTCGCGTTCCGATAGAGTGCCGTCCGCGCGATGTTCCGCCATTGCAACGGCGATCTCGGGTGGGATTCGCCGCCGGCCTGCGTATACGCTCCGAATCGTATCCAGCAAGTCTTTCCTCAAACTGCTCTTGAGCAAGTATCCGAAGGCTCCGGCATCGAACGCTTGTGCGGCCTGAACGTCGCCTTTGTATGTCGTCAGTACGACTATGCGAGCGTTCGGAAACTCCCGGCGAATGACGTTGGTTGCTTCAATGCCATTCATTTCAGGCATAACCAAGTCCATCAAGGTTACATCCGGACGATGTAGCCGAAATTGCTCGATCGCTTCGCGGCCATTCCCAGCCTCGCCCACTAATTCAATGTCGTCATGGTTCGCGATGATTGCCGCGATTCCCTCCCGGAGAACTGGGTGATCGTCAACCGTGAGAACTTTGATCGCCTGCATCGTGATTCTCCTTTGTGCTAGCGTTGACGCGTCCTCAATCAAAGCGGGTCGATCCTTGTGCGCTGTAGGCAAGGAGCCCAAAGATGTTCAACTGCGGTGGAGTCGAGCCTCGATATTCCCCGGTTATCGTCACAATGCCTGATACTTGACCAAGAATGTCGCAAGTCTCGTCATTCTCTTCCTCCGCTCGTTCTTAGGTAGAGATTCTGCGGCAACAGCTGCTGATTGGCGTCAGGGGAAATTGACGCGTTTTCTCCCATAAAGTAGCGCGTCCAACGATCGAACACCGGGTCCCAAGGCAACGAGCGCTACCCCCAGAGCTCCCAACAGAATGTTGTTTTGGACCTGAGCGGTCCCAGGAAACATCAAGCAAATTTCGACAAAAGAGACGAGCGCGCCTGCGATCGGCGTCCACAAACCCAATATCAGCAGGATCCCACCTCCGATCCCAACCGATTGGACGATTACTAGCAGCACCGCGACGCCCGATACTAGGGCGACTATTCCATTATGGATCAAGAGGATACCCGCGACTAGCCGAAGAAGCAGCAGAGCAGCTCCGGGCCATCCATTGGGGAACATGGAAAATAGCCGTTGCATCAGAGTGACTCCCTCTTTCCGGAACGTGCAGGCAGCCCGGCTCACAAAGAAGTTCCCATTTTTGGCCGTTCAGCGCTCGAGGTACTCATGAAGCGCACGCAGTTGATCAGCATACTGGGGTGCACACGGTAATCGATAGCCTCAAAAGAGTCGGTTTCAAACCCCTCTTTTGAGGGGACTCCTAACGCACTCGAAGGGCTATTATTCTTTACCGACCTGTCCAAGAAACCGTTTGGAAATTGGGCGTTTGGTGGCAGGATTGTGACTGGCATTGAGTGCTCCAACATTTCAACGTTCAGGCGTCCGATAAATTCTGTTGCGAGGGTCCTGATACCCACTGAGACAATGATCTGAAGGCCATGGGAGAGAGTCAAAAAATGCTCCCCCAGGAGAGTTCGCGTGCAACGGTGCTTACCAGAATCGCAGCGGCGAAGACCTTGCGGCCGAAAGAGTGTCTACGTTCTCGCATTCCTATTGAGTGTTTGGCCTGCAGCGTCATGCGCAGCGAGCACCTCGAAGACTGCCTCCCCAGAGGCTCGTCGCGATAGGCGACAGTCCGTACGAATTCCCGCCATTGAGAACAACGATATCCGGTTCTCGCGGCTCTCCACCGCGCAGGGCCTGTCCCAAACCCAAGTTGCCGAGATCGTACAGGACGATCAAGGATTCATCTGGTTCGGGACTCAATATGGTCTCGACCGATACGACGGCTATGAATTCAAAGTGTTCGCACATGATCCTGCCCGCGAGAACAGCCTGAGCTGTGTTTACGTCCATTCCCTGTTCAAAGATCGTTCTGGAACCCTGTGGGTCGGTTGCGATCAGTTTCTGGATAGGTTCGACAGTGTTCACGAAACCTTCACTCACTATCGAATCGACACGGGTAAAGTTGGGAACTATGTCAGCGAAATCAGTCAGGATCGGACCGGCATGCTTTGGTTGGCAACAGGGAGTGGGTTGTTTGGATTTAACCCTGATACGGGTCACATCATTCATTACGTTCACGATCCCTCAAACGCATCCAGCTTAGGTAGCAACCAGGTCAGATGTACGTTGGAAGATAGGACTGGCCGATTCTGGATCGCCGACGGGGAGAATCTGGAGGAGCTCGATCGTGACAGTGGAAGAGTTCTCTCGCGGGTCCGTCTGAGTGAGGGTTTAAGGTTAATTTCGTTCTATGAAGATCACCTCGGTGTCTTTTGGATTACCTACATCACGAATAAGAGTGGAAGCGGACTTGCTGTTCTCGATCGATCTACAAATAGCCTGATTCCTTATTCAATCTATGACAGGAAGTCTGGCAAGGAATTACCCGCTGGCTTCATCGAGGCAACCGAAGACAACAGCCAAACGCTTTGGTTGGCGAGCTTCGGGGGAGGATTGTTGAAATTCGACAGGAAGCATGGAGTTTTCATTCGGTATCGGAACGATCCCGAGAATCCTGAGAGCATCGCAGAAGACCGTGTGATTTCGCTGTGCGGGGACCGAGAAGGAAATGTTTGGGTGGGCTTGCATGTGAGCGAGCCCAACTTTTTCCGTACTGAAAAAGCGCCCTTCATGCCTTTGCGTGCTATGCGAAGCAATCCCCGCAGCCACGGCGAAAACATGGTAGGTGCCATCTATGAAGACCACGACCAGGTTTTGTGGATCGCGACGACAGGAGCGCTGAATCGCATCAATCCAAGATCCGGAGAGTTCGCCGCTTATCAGCCTCCCGGACAAGGACTGTCGAGCGATGTAATCGCGATCACCGAAGATCGGGCCGGTGGTCTCTGGATCGGAACCTATGGCGCTGGCTTAAGTCAGTTCGATCGGAGGACTGGGCAATTTAAGACCTATCTGCACGATCCAGAAAAGCCATCCAGTTTGAGCAACAACATTGTCAGCAGGATGCTGATCGATCATGCGGGCAACATGTGGGTCGGAACCTACAATGGTCTTGATCGATTTGACCCTCGGAACAAGAGCTTCACTGTCTACAAACAGGACACTAAGAGTGACGACGAGGTGTACGCCAATTTTAGTGAGGACAAAAGCGGGTTCCTCTGGATGGGCGGCTGGCGAGGTTTGAACCGTTTCGATCCGAAGACTGCTCAGTTCACCGTCTACGCACACAGAGTGGATGACCCGAGTTCTTTGAGTGACAACGCCGTCACATCAACTTATGTAGACCATTCGGGAAACCTTTGGGTCAGCACGGAAAATGGCTTGAACAAGTTGAACCGCGAAAGCGGGACCTTCATCCACTACTACGTGAAGGATGGCTTGCCCAGCAACGCCGTGAGCTGCATTCTCGAAGACCAGTTCGGCATGCTCTGGATGAGCACCAACCGCGGGCTATCCAGGTTCGATCCCGTCGGTAATAGATTTACGAACTACTCTAAGGTCGACGGCCTGCCCGGCAATGACTTTACGGGTTGGGATGCTTGTTTTAAGAGCTCTAGCGGAGAAATGTTTTTCGGCGGCTTTAGTGGCGGGGTTGCCTTCTTTCCCGATAAGGTGATCAGCACGCCGTATCCCTTACCACTGGTTCTGACCGATTTCCAACTTGCTGGGCATTCGGTAGAGGTTGGAGCCAACTCCCCGCTCGGTAAGTCCATCAGCTACGCCAAAGATGTCACTCTAACTCACGACCAAAACATATTTTCACTGAGTTTTGCCGCGCTCACTTATTTCAATCCAGATGCGAACCGCTATCGATACAGACTAGAGGGAGTCGATCACGACTGGGTCCAAGTGGGCAGTGATCGAAGGATCGCGAGCTATACGACTCTGCCAGCCGGAAAGTACACTTTTCATGTGCAGGCGGCGACGCGGCAAGGCGCTTGGAACGAGCCTGGCCTGGCATTAACGATCGCGATCCAACCGCCCTGGTGGGCTACTTTGTGGTTCAGGTTATTGTGCATCGTTGCATTTGTCGGACTTCTCTGGACGCTCTATGTGCTTCGGCTGAGGCAATTGGCGGCTGAAATTCGGGCCGGGGTGGAAGGGCGGCTCGGTGAACGAGACAGAATTGCGCGGGAATTGCACGACACTCTGCTGCAGTGCATACAAGGCCTCATTCTGCAATTCCATGCGGTGGCCGAACGGATACCTACTTCAGAGCCTGCCCGCCCGATGATTGATAAGGCACTCGACAGAGCCGACGAAGTGCTGGTTCAAGGGCGAGATCGCGTCAATAATCTTCGTCTCACTCCTCAAGTGGAGGCCCTGCCAGAGGCTCTGAGCGAGGCCATCAAAGACCTTGCACAGAACAAAGGCGTCGAATTCAGCGTTGTAGTAGAAGGAGGACCGCGCGACCTTAACCCGCTGGTGCGAGATGAAGTCTTTTGGATCTTACACGAAGCGCTAGTGAATGCGCTGCACCATGCGGGCGCAAAACATATTGAAGTTGAGATCGTATATGACTCCGCGCAGTTGCGTCTGCGGATTCGTGATGACGGATGCGGTATCGACCCTGAGATTATCGAGGCTGGTGGGAAACCCGGCCATTGGGGATTGCGTGGAATGAGGGAACGCGGCGCGAAAATCGACGCGCAGTTGGGAATGTGGAGCAGGCCGGGAACTGGAACTGAGTTGGAATTTAAGATTCCCGGACCCGTTGCGTATACTGCTCCCGGCAATAGGTCACCTTGGCGACGGCTCCGCCAATTGAAGCGCGAACGCCTTGAACCCGATGCGGGTTCTAACGGCTGACAATCTTCCCAACCAACCTCGTGCACTCATTGACAAGTTGACGACTTGGCGACTATTCGGCCAAGTGCTCTGCGTTCCATGCTCGATGAAACATTGGCGATTTATATTTCGTCCAGACTGAGTATCGTAAAGTGAAGCGCGTTTTCTGGTTCTCAATCGTGCGCGACAATCAATCCAGGGCATATCGAAGGCTGGCACGTTACACGGCCATGTGCGGCGGAATCCGTCCGGAAAAGGTCCTTCGTGGAACTCCCTATAATGGGGGCGCGGATAGTTGCGCATAGCATTTTCATCAGCTACTGCATGACACCCGTAAATCTGTAGAGGCGGAAGGCCGATGAATCGATTGAAAATGCCCGCCTGGTCCTTCGCGGTCGGATTGATCCTCTTGCAGATGATCATGGTTGCGATCATCGTTTATGGCGAGTCGCTCACCTTCGATGAGGGCGATCATATTTTTGCTGCCTACATGATGTGGCATAGCGGCGACTACGGTCTGAATCCCGAGCATCCGCCGCTGGTGAAGCTGGTGGCGACACTGCCTCTGCTGCAGGAGAAGCTTTGGGTGCCTCCGCTGCAAGGGCGAATGTTCAAGGCAGAGGCGTACCGGGATGGCCGTGATTTTCTGGAGCGCAATGATGGCCCAAATCATCGCCTGCTCTTCCGCATGCGCCTGGCAGCGGGTGTCTTTGCAGTGGGCCTCTCAGTATTTGTATTTCTGATGGGGAGCAAGCTCTTTAGCGAGTCCGCTGGTTTGCTGGCTTTGCTATTGGTGGTCTTTGAACCCAATGTGTTGGCCAACAGCGATCTGGTCACGACCGATATGGGAGTCGCTTGCTTCTTTCTGGCCACGATCTATTGCTTCTACCGTTACGCAAGGCAGCCATCTGTGGTTCGCCTGTTGCTTACCGGCTTGGCTGCTGGACTCACGCTGTCGGCCAAGCATAGCGGGATCTTACTAGCTCCGATGTTGCTGGGATTGACGCTGGTAGAGATCGCCTGCGCCGAGCGGGGACGGCGCAAGCGGATGGCTGGAACATTGTTTGGCGGATCTGCAGCCATCGTGGTACTCGCGGTTGTGGTGCTCTGGGCTTTCTACGGTTTTCGCTATGCGGCCAGACCGGCAGGGATGGTTATGAACCCGACGCTGAGCGAATACGCTGCACCCCTGAAGGGGATGAACAGTTGGGTGATAGGACATCTCGCCAACTGGCGGTTGCTGCCAGAATCCTACCTGATGGGGATGACTGACATTCACTATGCAGCGCAGCAGTATCCCATCTTCCTGCTAGGGCACGACTATGCTCACGGTGTCTGGTGGTACTTTCCGGTGGCGCTGTCCATCAAGACCACGCTGGGCTTGATCGGTCTGGTAGTGCTGGCAGGTATTGCGCTGATCAGCAGGCAACTCAGGCCGGGAAGAGAATTGGCGTACCTAATTGTGCCGGGCGCTATCTATCTGATTGTGGCGATCCTCAGCGGTATGAACATCGGAACTCGTCATGTTCTGTTCTTGTATCCACTGGCGGCGTTGCTTGCAGCAGCAGGTCTGACAGCGCTCGCGCAGCATAGCCGACGCTGGATTTGGATTGGTGGAGGATTGGTGGCGTGTCATGTCATCTCTGCCCTGGCAGTGTTTCCGGCAGAGATGGCGTACGGCAACGAAGCCTGGGGTGGAACGGCGAACACGCACAAATACCTGAGCGACTCCAGCGTGGATTGGGCGCAGCAACTGCCACACGTCAAGCAATGGGTTGACGCCCATCCAGGCGAGGAGTGCTGGTTCGCCTATTCCGCTTATCCGGAACTTCGTCCGCAAGCCTACGGCATTCCCTGCCACCCGCTCCCCACGGCGCATACCGGATGGGAGATCCTGCCGATCGACGTGCCAGAAACCATCCATGGCAACATCCTGTTAAGCGCAGATGATCTGGAAGCCTGCGACTGGCCCAGCGACCAGTTGAATGTCTTCGAGCGATTTCGGTGGATGCCGATGGCGGAGCAGATCGATCACAGCGTGTTTGTGTACCACGGCGATTTCGATGTGCATGAAGCGGCGGCGTTGGGAGCAGTACAAAAGTCGGGAATCATGCTGAGGGAGAATAGTCCCGTAGAAGCTTTGGGTGCGGCAAAGAGGGCTGTCGCTTTGCAACCGGAGAATTTGCTGGCACAGATGGCCCTGGGAGACGCCCAGACTGCATTAGGCGACAAAAGCAGCGCACGAGCCGCCTATGAATTGGCGCTGGAAGCGGCGCATCGATTGGAAGCCGACGCCCAGCCGCTGTTTGTGCCGGATATAGAGCAGAAGCTGCATCCATGACATCGTCATAACATAAGCCGTGAGGTTTTTTAACATCCGAAGTCGATAGCGAAGCGGCGAAATGCGATGACCCGATAAGCCAACTGTTGCCGACGGGGCAACGCGCTCGATTAACTATTCAGTTCGATCGATGTCTTCGCCAAGTGGACGGAAAACCGCCTATCCGTTGAAGTGCTTATGACGTAGTTTATGACTCCCAACTATACGAGATGGCGACTATTCGGCCAAGTGACGACAAGGACATCGTAACCCTGCCCTCACGATTGAAAGCACAAATCTGATTGAAATGCTTGGACACCGATCTTGCGGCATTCAATGTCAAGTGGTCTCGATCAGTAGATAAGCTTGAGTGACAATTGAATCTGCCGCGAAGTGCCGGCCGTCTTGGAAATTTCGCCGAAACCAGATCCAGTCAGGATGTTCGAGGGAAGCCCCATGTTGACGATGTTGAACAGATTGAAGAACTCGCCTCGAAATTGCAAATCTATGCGTTCCGCGCCCGAAGATCTGCGTCCGAACGGCGTGTCCTTGATCATTGCGAAATCGTAATCGTAGTAGGCAGGCCCGCGGAAAGTGTCGCGTCCGAGAGTGCCGAAGCGTCCTTGGTTCGGTCCCGTGCCGCCGGCAATATGAACGGGAATATTGAAATATGTGCTCGCGTTGGCCGCTCCCATCCCAAAGTAGTCCTGGCGGTTCGTGCGCGCCGTGGACAACTTCGGCACGGCAATCTGATCCGGACGGTCGACGCCGTTCGCGCCCGCTCCCGTCTGCTGTATACCCGAGTAAACGGTGAACGGAGCACCGGACGATATCGAAGAGATGGAGAGCAGTTCCCATCCATAGGTAAAGCTCCGCGGAAGCACGCTCAAGAAGCTCGCGCTCTCCATGTGCAGGTCCTGCGCCACACTCAGTCCAAAATTTTGCGTCGCGTCAAAGGCCGAGGGTCCCTTTTCTGCGCGCAGGTCAAACGGGTCTTGTGACGCTCCTGAGGTAGTAGCACCTGTTGAACCCGTGCCACTCAACACCATTGAAGTCGTGTCAATCGACTTGCCCCACGTGTACGAGGCCTGAATGCCGGGTCCGCCGTGACCCACGGTACCGAATAGCGAAGCCTGCAGCGCGTTGTAGTTGGAGTGCACATCATTGGTCATCACGTTCATCACCCCAAAGCCGCCGGTTACGTCGCCCGCGGAGTTGAATTGCGTGTAGGGTGCGAACTCAGGGGTAGCGCCGGGATAGGCGTTCGGAAAAGAGATGCGCGGAAGCTTCTGAGCCACAGTTCCCACGTAGCCCAGGTCCGCAGTCAGGTTGGCGATCTTGCGCTCGAGACCCAGTGTCCAGGTGTAGAGTGCGCCATTGCCAAACTTGGCATCGATCCCGGAAAGGTTCAGAGCACTCACCGCACCCGAGGAAGTCACGTGGGCCAATTCCTTCTCGTAGCGGTCCACGTCCATCGGCGTGTTGGCAGGAATATTCTTCGCCCCCTTCGCCAGAATGTCATTGCCGCTCAGATCGTAGGCAATGGGCAACATCGATGGTGTGATCGTGAACCCATACGCAAGCGGCGCGCTCGATGAGGATTGACGCCGCGGGCTGATCGAGAAAGGTGTAGAACCCGTGAGCATGTTGTCCTGCCAGATATTTGGCGGTATGACCATCACCGCTCCACCTGCGTGCGCGGTAAAGTTCTTGAGCGGCGCCCAGGAGATTTGTACCCTTGGGCCCCATCCATTCCATGTGCTTGAATATCCGGGTTGAGGATTGACAACATAGTCCAAGGTTCCATCTAGTGTGCGGAAGGAGCCAGTGCGATGGGCGCGCTCGGTGATCGGTGTGTAGTACTCCCAGCGGGCACCGTAGTCCAGCGTCAGTTTTGGCGCGACCTTCCAAGTGTCTTCGACATAGGCGTTGTAATCGCTGCGGTTGACGGCAGCCGGACCGATGTGTGCACCACCTGAAACTCCTGGAGGCGCAATGGCTACG
>CAZAQN010000094.1:0-7407 GCA_964487345.1 uncultured Occallatibacter sp.
GGGCAGTTCTTTATTGGGGTGCGGCTACCGGTGGAAAAGCTGGGCGGATGGCTGGGGGGAAAGCTCTACACATGACAGCGGTGGAAATCTCGCCGGAGAATTGGGCCGGAAGACAGCTTTCGTTGCTCTGGCTCTCAATTGCAGCTACCCGCATGACTCTTCGAGCCGGTGCCTCCGAAAGATTACTTTCGCCCATAGCGTTAGATTTCACATATCTGATTTTCGCCCTGTCGGTTTTTGGCTCCGAATTTGCGATCCTAAGGATCGCAGCTCGCAGATTCAGTGACGCACTCGAATCGTCGCCACTTCCAACCGCGTTCGACTCAACGCAGAGCGTTTTGCGGCGTATTCGGAATCTCAGGCTCCTCGCAATCTTGATGGTTTTCTGCTTGGCATTCGGCCTTTAGACAACCCGTTGGGATCGACAAGCGATTCTCCCTTGCCTTGTTGGGGCCGCTGCCAATTTAGTATTGACACACTTCTGGGCGTGCTCGGGGTTTCGCTTGCGGAAAAGGGCTAGGACCTTTCCTGTTACTCAATGAACTAGGGGAGTCGGAGAGCATATCACTTACCAAATCGTCGAACTTGTCCAGCGAATTGGACACCACTGATCTTCACGCGGCGTCAAGGATAAGCCGCTTCCCGAGCGCCCGCAACGCGGCATCAATACGATCGATCTTGGTGGCGTGTCTTAGGTCCGTGAGCCGGTTGACTTCCTGCTTGGTTGTTCCAATGCGGCGCGCTAACTCGATGGGCCGCACTTTCTGGCGCAGCATTTCGTTCAATAGCAGAACCTTTGCCGCGACGCTGGGCGCGAGCTCCACCAGCGCCTGGCCGCGCTTGGGTTTCGAGGGCATGGGAACCAGACGGCGATCTTCAAAATAGAAGTCCATCGAGACTTCCAGGGCTTCCTTAGCCATTTCGAGCGCGTGAGCACGATTGTTGCCCTGTGTAATCGCTTCGGGAATGTCTGGAAAGGTGACGAGGACGAACTTTCCATCCTTACGGAGGTTTACCGGATAGCCGCGCATAGATTACTCCTGATTCTTGAGGCCGAGTTGCTTCTTGATGGTTTCAACCAAACCTTTGCCGAGCTCTTTCGGGTGGATTGGCAGGATCGACTGACGGCCGTTGAAGGAGAGCTTGAGATGCGAGCCTTTCTGGGTTCCGAAGGTCACACCCTGTTTTGTCAGCCACCGCTTGAACTCCGCGCTCTTCACTTGCCAAGAGTACACAATTTTGATTACCACGGCAAATTCCCGGAGCCCTCATTCGAGCTCGGCGTTCGCCGCGCCGATTGTGGCCGGGTGGGATAGCATAAATCTGAGAAAACATGGCCACAATTGCAAAACCTGCCCGCAAAACTGTCGCGAAAGAGTCTGTAACCAAACCAGCTACCAACACGGCGAACCGCTCGCAGCGCGGCGATCTTGCGCCGGAGCGGATTGCTGCGATTTTGAAGGCGCTCGATGAGGCGTACCCCGACGCAGTTTGTGCGCTGACGCATCGCACGCCGTGGGAGCTACTGGTGGCGACGATTCTCTCGGCGCAATGCACCGATGTGCGCGTGAACATGGTGACGCCGGAACTGTTCAAACGCTTCCCTACCCCCGCGGCAATGGCCAAGGCGAAGCTGCCGGAGCTTGAAAACCTGATCCGCACCACTGGCTTCTTTCGCAACAAGGCGAAGTCCATCCAAGGCGCGGCGAAAAAGATCACCGAGGAGTTTCGCGGGAAGGTCCCGGAGACATTGGCCGAATTAATCACCGTACCGGGTGCCGCGCGGAAGACGGCGAATGTGGTGCTGGGAGTGAGCTTTGGCAAGGCCGAAGGTGTGGTTGTGGACACACACGTCTTCCGCATTTCGCACCGGCTCGATTTGGCCAAGGGCGACACAGCGCAAAAAGTGGAACAGGAGCTGATGCAGGTATTACCGCAGGATCGATGGATTAGCTTTTCACACCAGGTGATTCATCATGGGCGACAGGTGTGCATCGCGCGCAGTCCCAAGTGTGACAAGTGCAATCTCGAAAAGCTTTGCCATTCCAAAGATAAGACCTGGGAGTCGTGAAGAGAAGTTACCGGCCGAGGACTCTCGTCACGGCCGCGATGAGTCCGGTGATATCGTGTGGGTCGGCTTCGGCAGCGGGCGGCCAGCTGAACGTGCGGAGTGTTTGCGTGGTGATTGGCCCGATCGAAATGGCACGAACATCCTTGAGAGGGAATGCAAGAGCTGCGGCCTTGGCGGCGCGGGCAAGGTGCGTGACACTCGACGAACTCGTAAAGGTCACTGCGTCGAGGCCGCGTGCGTAGGCGTGGCGGAGTTGTTGGGGTGCGGCCTCCGGGATTACGTTCTGATAGGCGTCGACCACATCGACGATGGCTCCGGCTGAGCGTAGTGCATCTGGAATCACGTCGCGCGCAATGGCCGCGCGGGCTAGGAGAACGTGCTTTCCCGCCGTCTGTTCCTGCAAAGCCGCGACAAGGCTTTCGGCGACGTATGCATCGGGGACGACGTCCACGGTTATTCCGGAGTCCCGTGCTGCCTGGGCCGTAGCTGCGCCCACAGCAGCCACCCGTAGACCGGTTGGTGGTGCAACGACTCCCAGAGATGCGGCGCGCTCGCTGAAGGCCTGGACGGAATTCGTACTGGTGAAGATCAGCCAATCATAGGCATCGAGGTTGCGTAGAGCTGAGTCGAGAGGCTCGTAGCTCTCCGGCGGGTGAATCTCGATAACGGGGACCTCGACCGGCATTGCGCCCAGTGCGCGGAGGCCGTCACTCAGCTTTGCGGCTTGATTTGTGCCTCGAGTCACAAGTACGCGGCGGTTGGCTAGCGGGAGCGGCATTACTTCACAACTCCGCCTGCGGCCTCCAGCAACGGACCCGCTCCTGCATCCATTAATTTTTGCGCGGCGACCCGACCGAAGATAACGGGATCGCTTCCCCTGCGCGGCGCGCGATGGAGGATACGCACCGATTCTCCGCTCTCAGGAGCGGCGACGACGGCAAAGACTTCATCCCAGCGGCCATCGAGGACTCCATCTTTGGAGCCTGGAACAACGCGGCAATAGACGCCGATGGGCACCTGGCAGCCCCCGCCGAGAGCAGCGAGAGCGGCGCGTTCGGCAGTCACGGCGAAACGCGTGTCCGGATCGTCGAGGAACGCCAGTGCAGCAATCGTCTTCTTGTCGCCTTTGCGTGTCTCAATGGCTAGCGCGCCCTGACCGGCGGCGGGACAGAAATCGGCGGGATCGAGGCGCTCGCGAATCCATTCGGTTTTTTCGAGACGATCTAGTCCTGCGGCGGCAAGCAGGATGGCGTCCACCTGTCCCTCGCCAAGCTTGCGCAGGCGTGTATCCACGTTACCGCGAAATTCGACGGCAAGGATGTCGGGACGAAGAGCCTTCAATTGCGCGCGTCGGCGCTGGCTGCTTGTTCCAACTTTCGCGCCTTCCGGAAGTGCCGACAGGCTTGTGTACTTCGTCGAGACCAAGGCATCGCGCGGATCGACGCGGGCTGGCGTAGCGGCAAGGGCGAAGGGTTCGGGTAGCTCGGTTGGTAGGTCCTTGAGCGAGTGAACGGCGAGGTCGATTGTGCCTGCGTCGAGAGCTTCTTCGATTTCTTTGGTGAACATGTCCTTGGAGCCGACTTGCGCGAAGGTGACTTCCTGCAGGCGATCACCGGTGGTCTTGATGATCTGGATATCGACGGTGTGGCGTTTCGCGCGGAGGAGAGCGGCAATGTGATTCGCCTGCCAGAGAGCGAGCTGCGAGCCGCGGCTGCCGATGCGGAGAATCATTTGCCACCTACGGCGCTGGCTTGATTTTCGCGTCGCTCCGCGCCTTCAGAATCTGAAGAAGCTGCGGTGGGAGCAGCGGACGCGGACGGGATTTCGGTCAGATTGGATGGGCGGTCGGCCAATGTCGGCAGCGACCATGCGTCGCAGAGCGCTTCGACACGCGTGGCATCATTTTCGCGGGCAGCCTGCTTGAGGGCCTGCATGGGCACGTGGAGAAATTTGTTCACTAGACCCCGGGTGAGAGCTTCTACGACAGCGAGTTGTTCGTCGCTCAGCGTGCCGAGCTTTGCGTGCATGCGTTTCAACTCGGCGAGACGCATTTCCTCACCCTGGCGCTGGAGAGTGACGATGGCCGGGGCCACGTTGACGGTACGGCGGCGCTGGTGGAAGCGCTCGACCTCGGCTGCGATGAGGGCTTCGGCGTCCCCAGCCTGACGACCGCGTTCTTCCATATGCGCGGCGGCCACCTGTTGCAGGTCGTCAATGTCGTACACAAAGATGCCTTCGATCTCGTTGACGGCGGGCTCGACGTCGCGGGGCACAGCGATATCGATAAAGAACATGGGCCGGTTGCGGCGGCGATGCATGAAGGCCTGACCGTGTTCGCGACGGAAGATGGGATGCGGCGCGCCGGTGGAGCTGATGACGATATCGGCTTCGCTGGCTGCGTCGTAGAGCGATTCGAATGGAATGACGCGGCCGTTGAAGGGTTCGGCGAGCTGGCGTGCGCGTTCCTGGGTGCGATTGGTGACGAGGATGGCGCCCGCGCCCTGCTGCACGAGATGCCGGGCGGCGAGCTCGGACATTTTGCCTGCGCCAACAAGGAAAACGGTGCGACCATTGAGCGAGCCGAAGATTTTGCGCGCGAGTTCGACAGCGACCGATGCGATGGAGACGGAGTTGGAGCCGATTTCCGTCTCGGAGCGGACGCGTTTGGCTGCAGCGAAGGTGCTTTGGAGAAGATGTTCGAGCTGGCCTCCGATGGTGCCTGCCGTGCGGGCCACGCCGTAAGCTTCCTTCACCTGGCCCAGAATCTGCGGCTCGCCGACGACCATGGAGTCGAGGCTGGCGGCGACGCGGAAGAGGTGGCGGACGGCGTCCTGGTCGTAGTGGCGATAGATGTGGGGTGCAAGGAGCGCGGGATCGAGACCGAACTGGCGATGGAGGAAGCTGGCGAGATCGGTATCCGGAGATTCGCCTTCGGGCGAATCGAGGACGGCGAGCAGCTCCACGCGATTGCAGGTAGAGACGATCATGCACTCCGAGACCCCGGGGACATCGGCCAGCGCGCGGGTGGTTTCGGGTAGTTCGTCGCGCGAGATTGCGATGCGCTCGCGCATCTCGATGGGTGCGGTTTTGTGATTGATCCCGATGAGAGCGAGGGTCATGGGGCACCGAACCTGTGGACGTGGCTAACGAGGTTGGCGGCCCAGACGGCCAGCATCACGACCAGTACCGCGCCTGACAAGTAGGCGGCTCGGCGGCCGCGTAGCCCGGCAGACTGGCGCAGGAAAAGGAGAAGCACGTAGAGACCCCACATCGCGAAAGAGGCGAGGACCTTAGGATCGAGAAAATAGGCTGCTCCGAGGGCTGTCTCTTGCACGAGTACGGCGCCGAGAAGCAGGCCGACTGTCATGCAAGGGAAGCCGAAGAGCAGCATGGCGTGAGAGACGCGCTCGAGGGTGTCGAGGGGTGGGAGCCAGTCGAGCGGGGCCCACCAGGAGTCGTCGGTTGCTTTTCTTTTGGCCTTCAGGCGGCGCTCCTGGGCGAGATAAAGGACGGAAGCGAGCAGGCTGAATCCTAAAGCGGCGTAGGCGGCCAGCAGAGACGAGATGTGGGCCACGAGCCAGCTGGTGCGCACGCCCTGCGATGGGAACGTGTAGGGGGTGAGGCCGAGCGCGGGCACGAAGACCAGGAAAAACGTGACGGGGAGCGCGAAGACGCCGAGGGAGATGGCGTCGTAAAGCCACCAGGCGAGGAAGAAGAGGCCGGCCACGACGAAGCCGAGCAACGACTCCACTTCGCGCGCGCCAACGGGGACGAGGCGGTGGGCCGCAGCGAGCATTTCGACGGCTGAAACGAAGTGAAAGAAGAAGGCCAGGCCGCCAAGATGGACGCAGATTTTCCGCCAGCGCTCGAGGGAATAGAGCACGGCGGGGAAGATCGCGACACTTGCCGCCGCGTAGAGGACCGCCGCGACTCGGAGCCAAAGCAGATGCATGCCGTACTCAATCCTAAGGCCTTATGCACCAGTATACTGTGATCCAAATCACCAGTTGGGCCCGTGTCGCAGCGGGTTGGATTCGCTTTTGCTGCTGATTCCGACGGCTTATTTCTTCGTGGCGACGTACGTGGAGGTGCGGTCGGTGAGCTTGTTGGTTGCGACCACGGTCATTGTCTTTCCGTTGGCGGAAACGGTCATCTTGTCGACTTCCACCACCTGCCCTCCGCGCTTGTCGGTTTCTTCAATGGTGTGGGCGTCAATCTTTTTGACCGAGACAGTATCGGTGGAGTAGCTACCCTTAAATGGGGAGTCGGTGCCGTCGAGTTTGGCGGTGTAGGTTGCGCCCGTTGGCTCGGTCATCGTGATTTCATCGCCGTTGGTCTTGTACGTGGTGTCGAGGCCGTTGTCGCTCTCCTTGAGCTTGTCGATCGCCCATGAGCCCGAAGTCGCGTGAACTCCCGAAGGCGGCGGACCAACGAGCTTGGCCGTCACTTCCGAGGTTATCGTTTGATCGCTGTTCATGGGATGGGTGGTTATCTTCACGGTCAAAACTTTGCCATCGGCCGAAACGGACCGGTTTTGCTCGGAAATAACTTTGCCCGCCTTCTTGGTGGTGAGAGCGATGGTCTTCGCATCCACTTCAGCGACGCTGATGGTGTCATACGACTGGCCGGTAACGGGCTGATCCTGGCCGTCCGCCTTGACGTCGAAGGTGGGATTGCAACTGACACAGTGATACCAGCCTTGGCTCAGATAAAAGACATTAGGTTTGGGCGAGAGCTTGGACTGGGCGATGTTTGTATGCCAAGTGCCGTCGAACGGCGATTGGGCAAGTGCGGCCTCGGATGTACACAGCGCCGCGAGAAGAAACGTGGCGCAGACGAGAGAATGCCGAGTCTTGTTCATGGGAATCTTCCTCCGGGGAATTCGTCGATCTTTCGGACCGCAGCGATTGTATACGGCGATATCAACTGTTTGGCGATCATTCTTAGTGGACTGTGCGCATCAGGCGGCAAACTTCAGGTCGCAGAGCAAAAGTATCCGGGTCGGAACTTGAAGCGGAGTTTATTCGTCTTTTCGGCGTCGAACGATTCGCGGTGCTGGATTGCAAAGGTGAACTGGGATTCCACAGGCGAATTGGAGGACGACCGCGGATGACAGGAGAGACGGTTTAATCTTGAAGCCAGCGTGATTCGAGAAGACATGGAAACGGCCCCCGAGTTGATCCCCCTTCCCGTTGTGGGCTCGGTGGAGTTGAACTCGCCGTGTGCGTCTCCCGAAGCCACCCCGTTTATCCACCCCACAGACAAAGACCCGTCTGCGGGGACCCCGTTTATCCACCCCACAGACAAAGACCCGTCTGCGGGGACCCCGTTTATCC
>CAZAQN010000094.1:7507-11330 GCA_964487345.1 uncultured Occallatibacter sp.
GGGGACCCCGTTTATCCACCCCACAGACAAGGACCCGTCTGTGGGGACCCCGTTTATCCACCCCACAGACAAGGACCCGTCTGTGGGGACCCCGTTTATGCGGCAATGGTCGTCGGCCAAGCAGCAGAATCCTGACGCACTCTTGTTCTTTCGGATGGGGGATTTTTACGAGCTCTTCTATGACGATGCTGTAGTGGCCAGCCGGGAATTGCAGCTGACGTTGACGGCGCGGGATCGCGAGCGGCTCGTGCCGATGTGTGGCGTCCCTTACCACTCGGTTGAGAGCTACCTGACACGGCTTTTGCGGAAGGGATTTCGCATCGCCATCTGCGACCAGATGGAGGACCCGAAGCTTACCAAGAAGATTGTCCGGCGCGAAGTGACGCGCGTGCTTTCGCCGGGGACGGCGTTCGACCCTGGGCTGGGGCAGGAACAGAATAATTTTCTGGCGGCGTATTTCGAGGTCGCTCAAAAGGACAAGCGCGACAGCGCGACTGTGTGTGCCATTGCCCTACTCGATGTGTCGACTGGCGACTTCAGGACCGCGGAGTTTCAAGGTGCGGCAGCACGGCAACAGGCGGCGGACGAAATTCTGATGTCACGTGCGAGCGAGGTGCTGCTGGCAACGAGCGCCGGGTCTCCGGCAGCGTTGGAGCGGATCGCGGCGCGCACGCGCGTCGACGATTGGGTGTGGACGCGCGACTTTGCTGTGCCACTGGTGGAGCGGCAACTGAAGGTGAAATCGCTCGAGGGTTTTGGGCTCGTGGGGCACGAAGCGGCGGCGATTGCAGCGGGCGCAGTGCTGCACTATGTCCGGACGACGCAGAAGAATGAAGCACTGCACATCGATTCGCTGCGATTCCAGGAGCACTCGACCGCGCTCGAATTAGACCAGGTGACGGTGCGGAATCTCGAACTCGTCGAGCCTTTGTTTGCGGGGCAAGACCACAGGGTGACGCTGTTCCACACGCTGGACGAATGCAAGACGCCCATGGGCAAGCGGCTGTTGCGGGCGACGATCCTGCGGCCGTTGGTCGACGCCGCGACGATTGAAGCGCGATACGAAGCTGTTGCCGAGGCGCATGCGGATCTGCTGAGGCGAGAAGAAGTTCGGCGGGCATTCTCTGGGATTTTGGATTTGGAGCGGCTCCTGGCCAGACTTAGCCTCGACTCAGCGGGACCGCGCGATGTGGGCGCATTGGCGGCAAGCCTGGCGCGGCTGCCGGAGCTTAAGTCGGCACTCGAAGCGCTGACTTCCCCCTTGTGGCGCGAACTTGTTTCGAGACTCGACTCGCTCCAGGATGTGACGGTGCGGATCGTGACAACGCTGGTGGCCGAGCCTCCGCTGACGATGGCCGATGGCGGAGTAATTGCGGGGGGAGTGGACTCAGAGTTGGATGAGTTGCGCGCGATTTCAACGACCGGACGGCAACAGATTGCGGCCATCGAAGAGCGCGAGCGCAAGCGTACGGGGATCGGTTCACTGAAGGTCCGCTATAACTCGGTCTTCGGCTATTACATTGAGATTACGAAGGCCAATCAGGCGCTAGCTCCCGCCGATTACGAACGCAAGCAGACTCTGGTAAACGCCGAGCGGTTTACTACCCCGGAGCTGAAGGAGTATGAACGAAAGATTCTCACCGCGCATGATCGATCGATCGAGATAGAGAAGCGCATCTTCGCAGAATTGCGAAATTTCGTTCTCGAAGCAGCGGGAAGGGTTCGGCGTTCATCTGCTGTGGTTGCAGAGACTGATCTGCTGGCAAACTTTGCGCATCTCGCCGCGGGACGCCGCTATGTGCGGCCCCGGCTGACCGAGGAACCGGTGCTGGAGGCAGTCGGGACGCGGCATCCGGTCATCGAGCAATGGATGGAGGTCACGCGCGAAGGCCGCTTCATTGCCAACGATATCTATCTGGATGCGGGCGATGCGGGACCGAGCCTTCTCCTGATTACGGGACCTAACATGGGCGGCAAGAGCACGTATTTAAGACAGGCCGCGATGCTCGTTCTGATGGCACAGATGGGAAGCTTTGTACCCGCGGAGAGCTTGCGGCTGGGGCTGGTGGACCGGATTTATACGCGCATTGGGGCGAGCGACAATGTGGCCCGAGGCCGGTCGACCTTCATGGTGGAGATGACCGAGACTGCGACCATTCTGAATACTGCAACGAAACGGTCACTGGTTCTTCTCGATGAAATGGGGCGTGGAACGGCCACGTTTGACGGGCTGAGCCTTGCGTGGGCGACCGTCGAATATCTTCACGCGGAGACGGGCGCGCGGACGTTGTTCGCGACGCATTATCACGAGCTGACCATGCTGGCGGAGAAGTTGAAGCGCGTGCGGAACCTGCGCGTGGGTGTGAAGGAAGCAGCGGCGGGGATTGTTTTCCTGCATACCATCGAGCCAGGCGCAGCCAGCAAGAGCTATGGAATTGAGGTTGCGAGGTTGGCTGGGCTGCCGTCGGCGGTGATCGAGCGTGCTAAGCATGTTTTGAAGCAGCACGAGAAGCAAGAGCGCCAGAGCGTGCAGGCGGAGACAGCCGCGGAGCCAATGCAGCTGACGATCTTTACACCGCTGTCGCAACGCATTGTCGATCGCATTGAGGCGGTCGATGTGAATGCGCTGACGCCGCTGCAGGCGCTGAACCTGCTCGAAGAGTTGCAACAAGAGCTGAAGGAGAAGGCGTGAGGCAGGGATCAGGGATCAAGGATCAGGGGTCAGGCTTGCGCCAAGCTGCTGGAAGGCTGCTCGTAGTAGGTTTGAGCGGCGCAGAGCTGACGGGGTTGGAGCGCGCATGGCTCGGGCTGGTTCGGCCGGGCGGGATCATTCTTTTCAAGCGCAACATTGTGGATGCTGCACAGTCCCGCGCGCTGCTGGAGGAGGCCACCGGATTTTGTGCGCCGCATGCGGTGCGATGTGTTGACGTCGAAGGCGGAACGGTGAACAGGCTGCGCGATGCGCTGGCGCCCTTACCTTCGGCACAAGCGGTGGGCGCAGTCGTCAAAAAATCGAAGAAGCCGGGATGGGCGCGAGAACATGGTGAACTGATTGCACGCGCCGTGAAGGCTTTTGGGTTCAATACGACGCTGGCGCCCGTAGTGGATCTGGCATTGCCGGAATCGACGGAGGTGCTTGGCTCGCGGCCCCCGGGCGCCAATGCAGCGGTCGTGGTGACGTATGCGCGCGCGTTTCTTGAAGCGCTGGCAGCGCGCGGAGTTGTCGGTTGCGGAAAGCATTTTCCGGGACTGGGCGGCGCGACAGGCGATACGCATTTTGTTACACCGGAGATCGAGCGCAACTGGACGCAACTCTGGAACGAGGACGTGGTTCCCTACCGTGAATTGCACGCGGCGATGCCGATGATCATGATGAATCATGCCGCATATCCTGAGGCGCCAAGCAAAAATGTGCCGGCAAGCGCATCGGCTTTTTGGATCACAAAAGTGCTGCGCAAGCGCATCGGCTATCGCGGCATCATTCTCTCCGACGATTTGGAGATGGGAGGGATTCTCAAGTTTCTCCCGGTGGATGAAGCTGCCATCGAAGCAGTGCGAGCGGGCAGCGATTTGCTGGAGATTTGTCATAGCGCGGAGCTGATTCTGCGCAGTTATGAGGCGCTGATTTCCGAAGCAGAACGCTCCTCGGCCTTTCGGACGCTACTATTGGCGCGCTCACGCGACGTTGCGCGGAAGCAGAAGCGGCTATATGGGGGTGGCGCGGCGCGTGCACTGACGGAAAAGCAACTGCTTGCGCTAAAAGACCGGATACTGCGATTCGGCGAGCGCATCGCGACGCACGCGAAGGACGATGTGATCGTGC
>CAZAQN010000095.1:0-11242 GCA_964487345.1 uncultured Occallatibacter sp.
CGACAATGGGGCAGCGATTGTGGCCGATCTTCTCGCGGTACCACATCCACGCTTCCGGGTTGATGGGTTCCCCCACCGTTCCAAGCAGACGCAGCGAGTCGAGCTTGTGCTTGGATACGTGCTGGTCGCCCCATTTCATAAAGGCGCGAATCGCCGTGGGCGCAGTGTAGAAGACGGTCACTTTGTGGTCATCGACGATTTTCCAGAAACGCGAGAAGTCGGGCCAGTTGGGTGCACCTTCGTACATCAAAACCGTCGCGCCGTTTTGCAGCGGCCCATACACAACATAAGAATGGCCAGTCACCCAGCCGATGTCCGCCGTGCACCAGTAGATATCGTCGTCGCGCAGATCGAACACATATTTGGTGGTGAGATACGTGCCGACGGAGTAGCCGCCAGTCGTGTGCACGAGGCCCTTGGGTTTGCCGGTCGTGCCGGAGGTGTAGAGGATATAAAGGGGATCTTCCGAATCGAGCCGCTCCGCGGCACATTCGGCGGCCGCGTTGGCGACCAGATCGTGCCACCAGTGGTCGCGGCCTTCAACCATAGTGATGGAGGAACCGGTGCGCTTGTAGACGACGACGTGCTGGATGGTGGGGCAGCCCGGAAGGGCTTCGTCGACTGTACGTTTAAGTTGAATTTCGCTGCCACGCCGGTAGCTCGAGTCCTGCGTGAGGATCGCGACGCAACCGGAGTCGTTGACGCGGTCGGCGATGGCGGTGGCAGCAAATCCCCCGAAGATGACGGAGTGGACGGCGCCAATGCGCGCGCAGGCCAGCAGGGCGATGGCGAGCTCGGGGGTCATGCCCATGTAGATGGCGACCCGGTCGCCTTTCTTGATGCCGAGAGACTTGAGAGCGTTGGCGAACTTCTGGACTTCGGCGTGCAGTTCGGAGTAAGTCAGGCGGCGGATCTCGCCCGGCTCGCCTTCCCAGATAAGGGCGGTTTTGCTGGCCCGGAAGCCAAGCGCGTGCCGATCGACGCAGTTGTAGCTGAGGTTGATTTTGCCGCCCACAAACCACTTGGCCCAGGGAAGATTCCATTCCAAAACCTTGTCCCAGGGCTTAAACCAATGGAGCTCTTTGGCAGCTCCGGCCCAGAAGGTTTCAGGGTCCTCAATGGATTGCTTATAAAGGGCTTCGTACTCTTCGAGACTCTTGATGTGGGCTTTGGCGCTGAACTCGGGAGGCGGCGGAAAAACGCGATTTTCACGCAGTGTTGAATCGAGGTCCTGATTGGCAAGGGACGAGATGGGAATGGAAGGCATGAAGATCCTTTATAGAGGAAAAATGGCCACCCGCGAGAGCGTAGAAGAGGGACGCTACCTCAAAATTCCGCGTGGGTCCCACTCTATCGAGCCGGGGGCACGGGGAGCAAGTGAGGGTGCAGCCCAGATATCGGGGGGGGCGGGATTCAACGCAAAGATGAAAAAGGCTTCAATTTGCCCTTGATCAAAAGAGCGAGGGACGCGCGGAGCCACCCAGAAGGGTGGGACTGAGGGTTGCGGTGGTGTGATTGCCCTCGCTGCCGCCCCAGGCAAAGAGCAGATACAGCACAGGGAGACCTCCGGCATGAACCGTGAGTCCGGCCGAGAATGTGTGCCGCAGGTGATCGAAATCGGCGTCGTCGCGGCGCAAGCCGACCTTGCCCTGGTCCACGGAGAAGAGCGCGCCCAGGGGAAGTTTGCCCAGTGAGTGCTCGAAGGTCCCGCGCAGCAGCAAAAGATCGGGACCGCGAAAGCGGTAATCGGGATAACTGGCCAATGCCGCGGCGCCGTTTATATCGGACCCACCGAGCGTGGGCGAGAGATAAAACGGGACTGTACTGCCGGCCTTCGCGAAGGATTCTGACAGGAAGAGGCGCAGCGTGATCGATCCCTCGAGATTCTCCGTCGTCGACACAATCGGACAGGGAGCTGCGTACTCAGACTTGGCATTTGCCTCAGCGACGGCCGCGTCGGCTTTTACGGCGCGCACTCGGGAGATGTTCTGACCGGAGGAACTGCCGGTGCAATCGTCCGGGCCGTTGTAGCCGAGATCGGCCGCGCGGTTTTTGTAATACAACTTTCCTAGCTTGCTTCCGACAACGCGGTAAAGCGGAATCTCGTGGTTGAAATCGGCATTAAAGCGACGGAAAGAACTCGTGCTGTCACCAACGGCGACGAACTGCTGGAACTGAAGCAGGTAGTTGAGGCGCACCAGATCTTTGAAGAGAGCCGGCTCAAGACGCAGGCTCTCGGAAGGCTGAAAGAACGCGGCTGGATGCGTCAGGCCGGGGGCCGTGGCTTCGGTGAAGACTGCTCCGATGGACGGAATCGTTGAGTCGCTGCCGGAGCGCAGCGAGGTGAAACGGCCGTTGATCTCTCCCACGAGCGAGACCCTGGCTGGCGTGAGCACGCCGTGGACGCCTGCGATGGCGCTGACGCCGGTGATGTTCTCAGTGAATCCATACGTGGTGTGGTTGGCAGGCAGGCTATTGGGACCGAGGCCGAAGTAATCGACGCGGTTGAGCGAATCTGTCTCCGAATAGATGCTGATCAAGGGGGCCGAGTTAAAGAGCGGCGCGCTGCTGCGTTTGGCCGTCGAGCCGGCCGACGGAAACCCCATGCGAATTGTTCCGCCGGACAACCGGTAGGCTTTCATGTAAGCTCCGGCTCGCCAGGATTCGCTGGTAGCAGCGACAGCGTCCACATCCCAGTTGAGCCGCCATTCGTCGGCGAAGTTTTTGTGTTCAACATAGGCCACGCCGAAGCCGGTGCCGTTTTGCGGCGCGAGAGCGCCGAATGCAATGTGCATCGGTTGACCGGTGACAAGCGTCTGGCCGCAATCAGTGAGGTTGCCGAAGCTGAACTTGCCGCAGGAACTCGCAAGAGACTCGCCTTCCACGCGAAAGTCGCGATGCAGGCGGCTCTCATCCGGGACAGGGGCCTGGCCGAAGACTGGAATTGCGGCCAACATAATCGCCAGACCAGCTGCACGCGTCGGGGACACGGCGAGCTCAGTCCTGCTCCTCACTTTTTCTCCTTTGATGCGGAACCGGGACCACTGTTTGAAGGTTTTCTTTTCTTTTTCGGCGCCGGAGCGGAAGGGTCTTTGGTTGGCGCATTTGCTTCAGCTTCCGGAGCAGCCGCGGCGGCGATTGCCAATCCTTCCGCGGGCACTGGACGAGGAGTCGCACGACTTGTCCCTGGAACTGCTTGCGGGCCGGGCGATGCAGCCGCGGCAGGTTTTGCTCGCAGTGCGGCTGTGATGGCAGCAATGTATCGCGCAGCCTCGGCTTCCGTAGTCACACCTTGCTGCGGAATGCTCCGGCGCTGTTCCGCCGAAAGCTTCTGCTCGATATGTTTGAAGTGATTCACCTGCGCCCGAATCAGGTCGGAGACGCGGCGATTTTTGTTGAATGCTTCCGCCGGAGGACGGGGTACACGAATCGGTTCCATGGCGTCTCCTCTCGTGATCAGCCGTTGGAAAACGTGGGGCAGTCGTTGTCGGGTCGCATGGCTGGAAGAGAGATGGAATTCAGAAATGTGTTGGCCGCAATCTCGCGCGGAGAACGGGCGGCGTACGCGCCAAGAAAATACTCCGTGATGGTCGCGGGAATCGAGGCATGCTCGTAGATATCGTTGATCACGCCGCGCCCCACCCATGGAGAGATCAGGATCGCGGGAACACGCACGCCAAGCCGGTCGAAGTGGAAGGGATCGGGTGTGCCGGTGGCGCTGGGTTGGGCTACGAAGCCGTCAGGCATGCAGGGCGGCGGTGGAACATGGTCGAAGATACCGCCGTGTTCGTCATAGACAACCAGGAGAGCCGTGTTGGGCCACAGGTTGGGGTTGTTTCTGATCGCGTTGTAGACCGATGCAATGTATTGCTCGCCGGCGCGTACGTCGTGATCGGGATGCTGATCGCACGCATTCAATTCGGTGCCGTCGGGCGCATCGTGGTCCGTGTAGTTCGGTTCAATGAAGCAATAATCGGGGAGCAGATTCTTATTGCAGGCGTCAATAAAGTCCTGAAAACTACCGAAGAGCTGGGGTTGATTCTGAAGTAAGTTGACGACTTCAAGCGAGGAACTGGCTTCGTCATAGTAATAGAGTTTGGTTGTATGGCCGGCGGCGACGAGACGCTCGTAGATGCTCAGGTACTGCTTATTCCAATAAAAGACATCCATGCTGACCTGGCCGAACGAAGTGCCATAGTGAGCGAAGGCCCGGTTGCACAGTGTCGGGCCTGGAATGGAAGAGAACCATCGGTTGAATACCGCAAACTCCATCGCAAGCCCGGTGAGAACCGGAAGCATTTTCGGAGTGAAGTAATTCATGATCAAGTGCGAGTGCGGGACGTTGAATTGCTGGTTGAAGTAGCTCTTCACGAAGCCCTGCATGTTGGCTTGGCGATTGGGATTCTGAGCCGTTGTCACGCCGCCGAAGATCTGGAGATCGACCGCCGGAAAGTGATGGTCGGGGTCGGGATCAAGCTGGCTCTGGTACGCGGCGTCGGGCGCGACGGTAACGGGCACTCCAGTGGAATCAGGATTTTCTTCGTTGCCCACCAGTCCATCGATGGCCTGATTTTGCGCATGAAGAGAGCCCAGCAGGTGGTCGAAGGAACGGTTCTCCATCATGAGAACCACGACATGTCTCAGGTTTTGAATTCCCGGCAGGGTCCTATCCAGCATGGGGAAGGCCTTTCTGGACGATCTCGAACCCTATGCGATTTCCTGCGCCCTGAGTGCGCAGGGCTTCTCGCTCAGGTCTAATACCTGTCTAACGAAATGAACCAGCGCTTTCATTTTTTCCCGACGCCGGAGAATTAACGCGGCAACACGATTTCATTCCAGATGAGCGTGCCGCGGGTTCTCTTGAGGAGCATTCATCGAGACGAGGGTGCGGGGGGTAGGTCACCAACGCCAGGTAGCGGCAGTGTAAGCCCCCATGCGATCAGTTCCAGCCACACCAGGCTGATGGCTGTGACGGCGAACTCGCCCAGCCAGAATTCGACCCCACGATGATTTGGCGAATGGTCCCTGCCGATGAGCGGGCGGATAGCTGCCCCAACGAGAGCGATCGCGGGAATCGCGAATCGCGCGATCCGCACCTGCGCCGCCGAGACAGTGCTTCCTGCCGGCTCGCTTTGAATGGGCGCGGTTCGGGCCCAGTGCCGGAACCAGAAGAAGACAGCCACGCAGCCGAAGACTGAACTGGCGTATTGAAGCAGCCTGTGGACAGACACCACTCCCAGCTGGGGAAGCGTGACGGCTTCCATGAGGAACGACCAGTGCTGCGTGGGCCAGCGGTCGGCGTGCGTGAGGGAGTCCCACAAGTCATGCGTCAGGGCTCCGACCAGGATGGACAACAGCACGAGCGCCAGCTGCAAAGGCTTCCACAGCGGAAGGGGATACGGGTCGGATGGAACTTTCTGCCGAACGGCCCGGGGCATCAGTGCGGCCAATGGCTCTTTGACAACTGCGTGAAAGAGCCAGAAAACAACAAACCCCACCGGCAGGCAAAAGAGGAAGAGGCCACGCGGGGAGTGCCCGAAAGGGCCTTTGGGAGCGAACCGGAGGAAAAACTCCAAATCCGGAGTAAACGTACCGATGATCAGCGCCGACAGAACTAGGCGGGTTCGCCGGAGGGGATATGCGGCAGCAGCATGAGCCAGTGTGAAAGGCACTTGATTCCATTATTGCCCATCGCGCGGCTCCACTCGCGCCCGGCCTGATTACCTTTGGTGCGTTGCGTTTGCCTATACCTCCCTCGGCTACCGCTGACCACACAACTGGAGTCTGCTACTAGGAGTGTTTGTAGTTCTGTCGTTTGGAATCCCGAAGATCGGATTGGAGGGATTAGACTCAACGGCAACGGATCAATGCATGAGCAGCAAAACCAAACTCGTCGTAGCTCTCACGGGAATGGCGGTCGTATTGATCTGCGAGCTGGTGGCAGTTTTCGACCGCGCTTTGGCCACCACGAGTCCAGCCTTCCTCAGTGGATTTGCCGTCCTCTCAGCCCTCGGTTTCTGGGCGATGTCGTTTCATCGACTAGGACGATGAGCCATCGGTTGTACAGGATTCGGCACTCCGGCCAAATAATCACAGATTCGGAAGTAGCTCGAAAACGGAGTGACTTCTCAGTTGGTCACGATCCAGGCGTAGCCTCATTCCCGGACGCTGCGGCGTTTGACCCAGGCCGCGCGGTCCGCTCCCCCGGAGCATCCAGTGGTTTGTTGTTGTAAAGGCCACGACGACTCATCATCGCGTCCACTGTGCTGAGCACTTTCGGGAGGAAGCAATAATCCGATGAGGCATCGTTTTTCTTAGTCGCCGAAACTGTGCTGGCCCCGTTCATATTGATTCACGTGTCCCGCGTCGATTCAGAACCGGTCCATCGTTGGAAGGCAGAATCGTCACATCGATCTGGCCGCGAGCAACGTCCTGCGCTGCCAGCCAAGCGGCATATTGCGCATCGTCATTCTGACGGTGGGCGTCGAACCATGAATACAGAAATCTCAGAGAATTCCGGTCAAGTGGTAGCTCGTCCTTGGAATAAAGGGAAGTGAACCCGTCAAGCTCTTGAAGCAGATGTTGGTGGCAGCGCCGATGTTGGGCGTACCCGGAATAACCAGTGAACGCCATCAATCCCTCTTCAAGCGCGAAGTGGGTGCGTGTGAACGCGGCTAGCCTGCCCAGAATATCGAGAGTCGAACTCCTGCTTCCGCCTCCGGCAAATGTTGCCTGCACTTCACCGAGGAGACGCTCAATCCCTTTGTGATCGACATCGATCAGCCGAATGCCCATTCCCAATTCGCTTTGACCCTTCCTCAATCTCATTGACCTCACCTCCTGGGAAAGCTTCTACGAAGACGTACAACAATCATCGGCGGGAATTAGATTTCCCCGAGGGATGTTTTTTTAACGCGTCAACGGGTCTCAAGCCATCGGTTTTTCAATACGATCCGAGGCGTTTGAGTGCGTCCCGGTTTAGGTCACCGCCCAACCGTCAATAACGAACCAGTCAACAGTTCGAAATGCTGACTCGTCCTCCTTCCCGCCGCATCTCGCGCCCACAACTTGGAAACAGACAAATCATCGCCGTTCGGCCACTCTATGGTTGTCCTGGCAAGACAAACACGAATTCTGTTGACAAAAAATCTCATACCTGTTTACTCTATGCCTGAAGTGAACAAGCCTATGACTGATTCGACTCGCGATTTGTTCCCCGGCGCACTCGAGATGATGATTCTCGAGTCGCTCCGCCGCCAGCCCTCCCACGGCTACGCTCTGGTGCAGCACATTCAGCAGCGATCGAAGAACCTGCTGCAGGTGGAAGAGGGATCGCTGTATCCGGCGTTGCAGAGGCTGCTGAAATCCAAGCTGGTGAAGGCCGAGTGGGGAGTCTCTTCCACCAATCGCCGCATCAGGACCTACCAAATTACAGCGGCAGGTCTTCGCCACCTGGAGCAGCAGGTTTCCAGTTTTGAACGCATGTTTGAAGGCATTGCGCTGGTCCTCAATCCAGGGAAGGCCACAACGAACTGACGAGCAGCTCAAGAGGAGTCTCCGATGAACTGGATAGCGAGTATTTTCCATCGCGGCAAGCTCTACAACGATCTCTCCGAGGAAATCCGCCTGCACATTGATGAGCGCGCGGAACAGTTGATTGGCGAAGGTATGAGTCGTGAGGAAGCGGGACGCAGGGCGCGTCTGGCCTTCGGGAATCGCGCCGTGCAGGAGGAGCGTAGCCGCGAAGTGTGGCAGTGGCCGACACTGGAATCGATCGTCGCGGATGTGCGCCTGGCTTTGCGGCAGCTGCGCCGTTCTCCTGGATTCACGATGGCCGCGATTTTGACATTGGCGCTGGCCATCGGCGCAAATGCAGTCGTCTTCAGCGTATTGAACGCATTCCTTCTGCGGCCGCTGCATGTGCCCCATGTGGAGACCCTTTATGCGCTCCACCATGGATACGACCTCACCGCTAACCAGTCCTATCCCAGCTATGTCGATCTGCGCGACCGCAATCGCAGCTTCGATGGACTGGTCGCTTACGACGTCAGTGCTGCGGTGCTGGACACAGGGAATAATCCATCCAGTGTCTGGACCGAGGATGTCAGCGGAAACTACTTCGATGCCCTGGGTCTTCAGCCGTATCTTGGCCGTTTCTTTCACGCGGGCGATGAACATGGGCCGAACAGTGCTCCGTATATTGTGCTGACTTACGACTACTGGCATACCCATTTTCAGGACGATCGCGGCGTAGTCGGACGTGTGGTGCAGGTGAATAAGCATCCATTCACGATTCTTGGCGTCGCCCCAGCCGAGTTCAATGGCACTCTCTTGTTTTTCAACCCGGAGTGCTTTGTGCCGTTGGTGGAAGACCCCTTTCTGGGGGGAGGCGACCTGAACGCGCGCGGAAACGACTTTATCTTTGAGACGCTCGGCCATCTCAAGCCGGGCGTCACACCGGCGCAGGCAGAGGCGGAATTAAATTCGATCGGGGCATCCATCCAAAAGACCTATCCCAAGGACGTGGGCAAGATGACGTTCGCCTTGAAGCGCCCGAACCTCTATGGCGATTTTCTAGGGCGACCGGTGCGGGCATTCATCGCGGGGTTGATGCTGCTGACGGGGCTGATCCTGCTAGCCGCATGCGCCAACCTGGGCAGCCTGTTTGCCGCGCGGGCTGCCGACCGGTCGCGGGAGGTGGCTCTACGGCTGGCACTGGGCTCGAGCCGCAAGCGCATCCTGCGGGGACTGTTCACTGAAGCGATCATGATTTCGCTTGCTGGCGGCGGGATCGGATTGCTGGGCAGTGTGGTGCTGCTGCGCGCACTCAGCGCATGGCAGCCGCTTCCCGGATTTCCGATCCATCTGGCGGTGAATCCGGACGCGAAGGTGTATGTGGTCGCGGTCTTGCTGGCACTGGCAAGCGGACTGCTTTTTGGTGCGGTGCCTGTCAGGCAGGTGCTGCGGACGAATCCCTACGAAGTGGTCAAGGCGGGAACGGGGAGCGCTGCGGGGAAACGGATGAATGCGCGCGACGTGCTGTTGGTGGTGCAGATTGCCATCTGCGCCGTGCTGGTGACTTCGTCGCTGGTGGCGGTGCGGGGGCTAGTGCGCTCGCTGCATGCGCATTTCGGCTTTGATGTCGCGCATATCATGCTCGCCGAGACGGACCTCGGCATGGCCGGCTATAGCGGAGATCGCGCTCCGCTGATGCAAAAGCAGATGGTCGAGGCCGTGAAAACCTTGCCCGGTGTGGAGTCGGTGGGGTTGGCCGATTCACTGCCGCTCGCCGTCAACGGTGGAAGCAGCTCGCAGATCTTTACAGACGCAACGACGGACTTGCGGCCATCGAACGCAATGACCAATGCCATCGCTTACGACATTTCTCCGGAATACTTTCACGCCGCGGGTACCACACTCCTGTCGGGCAGAAATCTCACCGAGCATGACGACAAGAATTCGCCGCGCGTGGCGGTGGTGAACCTCGAATTTGCGCGCAAGATCTTCGGCTCCCCGGCGAGCGCACTGGGCGGCTACTTCAAGATGAAGAATGGAACGCGGATTCAAGTGGTGGGCATTGCGGAAAACGGCAAGTACGCAAGCCTGACCGAGGATCCGCAGCCAGCGACGTTTTTTCCCATTCTTCAAGCGCCCAACACATCCACGATCCTGGTGGTGCGTGAGCAGCCAGGATTGGACACCGAGGCATTCCAGATTGGTGCGACGATACGAAATGCTTTGCACCGAGTGGATTCGGGATTGCAAGTGACCGTTGAGACGCGGGACAAGCCCATGGAGTCAACTCTGTTTGGGCCTCGCATTGCAACAATCGCTCTGGGTGTGCTGGGCGTGATGGGCGCGATGCTGTCGATCACCGGGATCTTTGGGATGGCCGCCAACTCCGTGAGCAAGCGGCTCAAGGAGCTGGGGATTCGCGTAGCTTTGGGTGCGCAGCGCAAAGAAATATTGCAGGCAGCGTTAGGGCGTGCGTTCAAGCTGCTGGCGATTGGTTCGGCGGCTGGATTAGTCCTGGGCCTCCTTGCGACAAAGGTGCTGGCTTTCATTGTCTATCAAGCCACGCCGCGGGATCCCCTGGTCCTGGCTGGCGTAGTTCTGGCAATGGCTGCGCTGGGATTGCTGGCCACGTGGATTCCGGCGCAGCGCGCGCTCTCCGTCAATCCTTTAGTCCTGCTGCGTGAGGAGTGAAGCATGAACTGGATGCCGAATATTTTCCGTCGTGGCAAGCTCTATAGCGATCTCTCCGAAGAGATACGCCTGCACATCGAGGAACGCACCGAGCAACTTATGCGCGAAGGCATGAGCCGTGAGGAAGCGCAACGGAAGGCGCGCGTGGCCTTTGGGAACCACACCTTTGTCGAAGAGCGGAGTCACGAAGTGTGGCAGTGGCCGACGCTCGAATCGATCGGTGCCGATGTGCGATTCGCGATGCGGCAACTGCGCAAGTCTCCCGGCTTCACTATCGCCGCTGTATTAACGTTGGCATTAGCCATTGGCGCCAACGCCGTGGTCTTCGGCGTATTGAACGCGCTCATCCTGCGCCCGCTGAATGTGCCTCAGGCAGAGAGCCTTTTCATAGTCCAACATGGGAGCGACGTCGCGTCCCACTCCTATCCCGATTATCTCGATCTTCGCCAGCGCAATCGCAGCTTCGACGATGTGGCTGTTTTTGCTATCTCTCAGTCAGGGCTGGATACGGGCAAAGATCCATCCAATGTCTGGGAATACGAAACCAGCGGAAACTACTTCGACACATTGCGCATTCAACCGTACCTTGGGCGATTCTTCCACGCTTCCGATGAGCATGGCCCAAACAGCGCGCCGTATGTCGTGCTCTCCTACGCATATTGGCACACCCATTTTCAGGACGATCGCACCGTGGTGGGCCGCGTTGTTCGGCTCAACAGGCATCCATTCACCATCCTTGGCGTGGCGCCTGAAGGGTTCCAGGGGACTGTCTTGTTTTTCGCTTCGGATATCTTCGTGCCCATCGTGAACCATGAGCAGTTATCCGGCGACAAGATGATATTGAACGCGCGCGGGAACCGTTGGATGTTTGAGATGGTGGGACGTCTGAAGCCGGGAGTCACTCCGGCGCAGGCCACTGCCGATCTGAACTCCGTGGATTCGTATCTGAAAAAAAGCTATCCCAAAGAAGAAAGTAATGCCCCTTATACGCTGGCGCGGCCTGGTCTTCATGGCGACTATTTGAACGGGCCCACGC
>CAZAQN010000096.1:0-11163 GCA_964487345.1 uncultured Occallatibacter sp.
GGATTACCTTTTCGAGAGCCCGAAGCGCCTGCGGACGCGGGAAACTCGGCCGGCTCGCGAGGCGAATCGTTCGCGAAGAGTGCCCAGCCAACTTCCGCACCACGATGTCGCGTCTGCGAAACGACTCGACAGCCAGCGAAGGAATTAGGGTCGCTCCATAGCCGGCCGCAACCAGATTCACAAGCGTGTCCAGCGTGGCAGCCTGCATCGAGCCCCGCAGACCCGATCGGCGACCATGTTTGGTCCCGCACGCCGTCAGGGCCTGGTTGGAAAGGCAATGCCCCTCAGCCAGCACCAGCAGATCGTCGGCCAGCTCTTCCTCTTTCACCAGAGATTTGCCGGCCAGCCGATGCTTGCTCGGCAGCGCAGCCATCAGCGGTTCCACAAACAGGGAGATCTCGGTGATCTCCGGCGCATCGGTCTTCGTCGCCAGCAGCGCCGCGTCCAGTCTGTGATTGCGCAGGGAATCGATCAGCGCCTGCGTCTGGTCCTCCCACAGATCGATCGTCAGTCCGGGATAGGCCTCCTGCAGCGGCTTCAAAATCATCGGCATCAGATACGGCGCGAGCGTCGGAATGACACCCAGCTTGATCGGTCCCACCAGTGGATCGCGCGCCGCTCGCGCAACATCCCTGATCTGAGCCTCCGCGTTCAGGGCCTGCTGGGCGTGCTCCAGAATGCGAAGGCCTACGGGCGTCATATCAACGCGTTTGTTAGTGCGCTCCATCAACTTCACGCCCAGCTCTTCTTCGAGCTTGCGAATCTGGCTGCTCAAGGTGGGCTGGGTCACATTGCAGGCTTCGGCAGCATGGCCAAAGTGCCGGTGTTCAGCGATAGAATTAAGGTAGAAGAGGTCTCGAAGATTCATGTTTGTAAACCGGTTGTAAATAGATTCTATCAATCGCCACTGTAAAAATGATTGACTTGATCTATCGGCCCGGCAGGACTAATTTTAGTAAGTGGATCGGCTCTCGCAGAGCCATCGGCCGCGAGCGAGCCGCAATCCAGACCTTCAATTTAGTGACGCAGGGTAGTCGTAGCAGCCCGGCGCGAAACCCAATCAACATTCACGACATTTACATGCACCCCAAGGAGACGCGCCATGTCCGATAGCTCGGTAACGCACCCAGGTCCTCCCATAGTCGACGATCAAAACGCCATGTCAGGCGATGCAAAGTGCCCCTTCGCGCACGGCGGCCCCAAGCACGCAGTGGCAGGAGCATCGCCAACCAACGCGAGCTGGTGGCCCAATCAACTCAACCTCAAGATCCTGCACCAGCATTCGGAACTATCTAATCCCGCGGGCGGAAAGTTCAACTACGCTGAGGAGTTCAAGACCCTCGACCTCGATGCGGTGATCAAGGACCTCAAGGAACTGATGACAAGCTCGCAGCCCTGGTGGCCGGCCGACTACGGCCACTACGGTCCCTTCTTCATTCGCATGGCATGGCACAGCGCAGGCACGTACCGCATCGCCGATGGCCGTGGCGGCGCAGGCTCCGGATCGCAGCGATTTGCTCCCCTCAACAGCTGGCCCGACAATGTGAGCCTCGACAAGGCCCGCCGGCTCATCTGGCCGATCAAGCAGAAGTACGGCCGCAAAATCTCCTGGGCCGACCTCATCATCCTCACCGGAAACGTGGCACTCGAGACGATGGGATTCAAGACCTTCGGTTTCGCCGGCGGACGCGAAGATGTCTGGGAGCCGGAAGAGAACATCTACTGGGGTTCCGAGGGCAAGTGGCTCGGCGATGAACGCTACAGCGGCGACCGTCAGCTCGAGAATCCTCTCGGCGCCGTGCAGATGGGCCTGATCTATGTGAACCCGGAAGGACCCAACGGCAAGCCCGATCCAGTCGCCGCGGCGCGCGATATCCGCGAGACCTTCGCGCGCATGGCCATGAATGACGAGGAGACGGTTGCCCTCATCGCCGGTGGACACACCTTTGGCAAAGCCCATGGCGCCGCTGATCCGGTCAAGTATGTGAGCCACGAACCCGAAGGCGCTTCGATTGAGGAGCAGGGCTTCGGCTGGGCGAACAGCTTTGGCAACGGCGTGGGCGTGCACACCATCAGCAGCGGCCTCGAAGGCGCATGGACCGCGAACCCGATCAAGTGGGACAGCGACTACCTGAAAAACCTCTTCGCCTACGAATGGGAGCTCACCAAGAGCCCAGCCGGCGCCAACCAATGGACACCCAAGAACGGAGCTGCAGCGGGCACCGTGCCGGATGCGCACGATCCCAAGCAGAAGCACGCCCCCATCATGTTCACGACCGACCTCTCTCTGCGCGTGGACCCGAGCTACGAGAAGATCTCCCGCCGCTTCCTTGACCATCCCGAAGAGTTCGCAGACGCTTTTGCCAGGGCCTGGTTCAAGCTGACGCATCGCGACATGGGTCCCATCGCGCGCTATCTTGGTCCGCTGGTTCCCAAGGAAGAATTGCTCTGGCAGGATCCCGTTCCCGCTGTCGACCATGCATTGATCGACGACAAGGATAGCGCAGCCCTGAAGGCCAAGATCCTCGCGTCCGGGCTTACTACCGCCCAACTCGTCAACACCGCCTGGGCCTCGGCCTCCACCTTCCGTGGCGGCGACAAGCGCGGCGGCGCCAACGGTGCGCGCATCCGCCTCGAGCCGCAGAAGGATTGGGAAGTCAACCAGCCTGCCGAACTCGCCAAGGTCCTTGAAAAGCTGGAAGCCATCCAGAAGGATTTCAACGCCGCGCAAACCGGCGGCAAGAAAATTTCGCTTGCCGACCTCATCGTTCTCGGCGGAGATGCGGCCATTGAGGAGGCTGCGAAGAAGGCCGGCCACGAAGTCAAGATTCCCTTCGCGCCAGGGCGCACCGATGCGTCGCAGGAGAAGACCGATGTGTCCTCCTTCGCTCCACTCGAGCCCATCGCCGACGGCTTCCGCAACTACGTTCGCCAGGGACATGAGGAAGCAGTAGCCGAGTTGCTCGTCGACAAGGCGAACCTCCTCACGCTCACCGCTCCCGAAATGACTGTCCTCGTCGGCGGCCTGCGCGCGCTCGATGCCAACTTCGGCCACTCCAAACACGGCGTCTTCACCAAGCGGCCGGGAACGTTGACGAATGACTTCTTCGTCAATCTCCTCGACATGAACACCAAGTGGCAAAAGTCCACTTCACCGGAAGGCGTGTCGCAGGGAGTTCTCGAAGGCCGCGATCGGGCCACCGGCGAACTCAAATGGACAGGCACCGTCGTCGACTTGGTCTTCGGTTCGAACTCGCAACTCCGAGCGCTCGCGGAGTTCTATGCGACCAGCGACTCCGAGCAAGCCTTCGTGCAGGACTTCGTAGCGGCCTGGAGCAAGGTGATGAACCTCGATCGCTTCGACCTCGCGCGAGCCTAGCGAAAGAGTCATCAAAGTTGTAACTAACCACCGGCCAGAGAGCGCAAGCCCTCTGGCCGATGTTTTTTGAAGGCTTGAATCAACTGGACTCTGGGTGCCCCGTCCTAGCTCCACTAGGGCGGGAAGGGATTCCCGGTCCGAACTCCGAGTCCCCTTCCATCAACCTTCAGGGTTCCCCGATTCTGTGTGAGGGTGCCCCGTCCTAGCTCCGCTAGGGCGGGAAGGAACACCCGGTCCAGATTGAAACCCCGGGCGTCATTCCAATCTTCTCGCGTCTCACCGCAGTCCACTCCGACTCAATCTCAACCGCACCCTCTATTCCGCTCGCGTAATGCCGAAAGCTGGACCAAACCCAATCCTCCGGTTTCGCGACCAACCCACGCCGCACAGGATTGCGATGGATATACCGCAACTTCTCGATATGCTTCGGGTGACTCCGAACATTGAAGTCATAGTACCGCTGTTCCCAGAAGGGCTCGCGATGCCGCAAGGCCAAGGTCCGCGAGACCGATTGCTTCAGCGCTTGCAGTGCGGTGGCAAGCCTGGTCGTCTCCGGTTCGCTCAGGAGCAGATGAACATGCTCCGGCATCACGACGTAGCCGAGCACGCGGAATCCGTACGCGCGGCGCGTCCGTTCCAGCGAGCGCTCGAACGCCGCCCGCGAACCGACAGTGCCGAGCTTCGGTTGCCGGCGATAGCAACTGAAGGTGATGAAGTGCAAGTCTCCAGCCTGCTGGTAGCGGCGAAGTCCCGACGGCATGAGAGCAACAGTCGCCCAGGATCGGATTTATGTCAGTGATGACTGAGACATCCTTCCCGCCCTAGCAAAGCTAGGACGGGGCACCCTCGGAACTCGGTGGGCCACGAGAGCAGAGAGTGTTGCTCAGTAATTACTTTCAAAGGTCTACGCGAGGGCGAAAATTGCTTTGTCCAGAGAAATAGTCTCGAAGCTATAATTCCGACGTGTTCTGATCGCACGCAGCTCGTCAATCCTTCCAGTCAGGAGAATCTACGATGATGAGTGTTAGGCTTCGCCTTTCCATCCTGCCGATAGTCTTCGCCTGTGCCCTTACGCTGCCCGCTCAATCAAGCGGCCCATTCGAAGGTAAGTGGGTATTCAATGCAGGGAAGTCAATATTCAGCCCCGGTCCGCTTCCCAAGAGTGAAACGTTAATGTTCGCCAATGACACCATGACGGTGGAAGGTGTCAACGCACAAGGGCAGCCCTTCGTTTTCTCATTCACGTCGGTGCCAGGAAAGGCGGTTCCCGTCAATGGTGGTCACGATTTAACTGTCGAAACGAAAGAGTCCGGGAATACTTTGGTGCATATGTGGAGCGACCACAGCGGCACTTCATATGGTAGCGGCGAAATTTCAACTGACGGCAAGACTATGCGCTACGTGCTGATAGGGAACCGATGGGGCAATCACGTTTATGAGGTGAGTGTGTTCGATAAGCAATAGCCTCGAATCTGGATTTAACGGCGGAATCTACCGCGCCACTCTCTCCGGAATCGCCCGCGCCAGTGACACGCCGGGTGCCCCGTCTTAGCTTTGCTAGGGCGGGAAGCGATGTCTCGGTCCAAATCGAACTTCGAGTTCGCGTCGCATCAGGCCCATGGCGGAACATCCCTCTGCGAGCGGACAGGCTTCTTGCCGAGCCGATAGGACAAACGTCCACGAAAGATATCCGGAGGAAGGTAGCGTCGTCTCGCCCCGCAGAGGGGACAATCGGCGACGATCCAGGTGTCCGGCATCGTCTGGACCGGCGCAGGAATGCTCTCGCCACACCCCTTGCAGCGGATCGTGTAGTCGCAAATGCCGGAGGCAGGCAGATTCCACATGGGCCCCAGTATAGGCGAAGAAAAGGCGAAAATTATCCACCGCGCTGCGACGAATTAGCCCCATCCGTCGCACAATACAAACGGAGCCAAGAAGCACCGTCGCGAGGCTTCGAGCTGACAACGGATCACTGACGACTGACAACTTTTCTCTAACTCTAACCCCAGGAGATATTTGCCGCTAAGCCATTGAATCAATTTGCGTTAGCGTAAGTTATTGATTTCGATAACTCCAGACAAATGAGGTATTTAGCGAAAAAGGGAGAGAGGGGGTATGCCGCAGGGACCTCACACGTTGAGACGATTCGAGGCAGCGACACGGCCATACCAACGTCCAGAGTCCTTGATCGTGCGTTTCTGATTGCGGAAGTCTGTGTAGATCAATCCGTAGCGCTCCGTGTAGCCCTCTGCCCATTGAAAGTTATCGAGCAAGGTCCAGGCGTGGTAGGCGCGGACTCGGGCTCCGTCGGCAATGGCGCGCGCAAGCTCGGCAAGCGTCTCGCGGTACCACTGGATGCGGCGCGTATCGGGAATGCTGCCCCGTGCTTCTTCATTGGGACCGTCGAGATAGCCGCAGCCGCTCTCCGTGATTTCAATGATGGGATGGTTGTAGTCCTTTGAAATCTGCGTCACGAGATCGTAAATTCCCCGTGGCCACACTTCCAGACCAGCCTCGGTCAGCGGACCTTCTGCGGGCATCGCAGCGCGGAAGCGTGTGTACGGATCGCGTCCGCCCGGTGAATTGTTTTCGATCTCGGTGCCGCTGAAAGCGCCTCCGCTCTCAAACTTCTCCTTGCTCGCGTCGGAGACGATGCGGCGCGTGTAGTAATGAAAACCGACCCAGTCCAGCGGAGCAAAGAGAAGTTTTTCGTCGCCTGCCTTGAAGCCCATCACGTCATAGGGTGGTTCGCCAACAAAAGCTTTCGGATAATGGCCGGTCATGGCTGCTTCGAGGAAGAAGACATTGTTCATGGCGTGGTAGCGAGCCGCAGCGGCGCGATCGTCGTCCGAATTCGTTTTTGGATATGCGGGAGCCATCTCATACGCACTTCCTACCGTCGCTTGAGGAGAGGCGGCTTTCACGGCGCGATGAGCTTCACCCTGCGCGAGACCAAGGGTATGAGCCGCCTTGAGAAAATCGCTGAAGCTTGTCCGGCAAGGAGGAAAAGCGCCCGCCGCATACCCCATGAAGGCAATGGCCCACGGCATGTTGAAAGGCGCCCACACCGTGATGCGATCGCCAAGATGCTTGGCAAGGATACCGGCATAGTCGGCGAAGTAGCCGGCTAAGTCCCGGTTCGGCCAACCACCGCGATCTTCGAGAGCTTGAGGAAGGTCCCAGTGGTACATGGTGCACCACGGACGGATTCCAGCCGCGAGTAGAGTGTCGACGAAGCGGCTGTAGTAATCCAGTCCCTTCCTGTTGAGAGCACCGACTCCCGTCGGCTGAATCCTTGGCCAGGAAATTGAAAATCGATAGCTCTTCTGGTTGAGGCTTTTCGCGAGTGCGATGTCTTGGGGGTAGAGGTGATACTGATCGCAGGCGACGTCGCCCGTCACGCCGCCTCTCACTTTCCCAGGCGTATGGGTGAACCGGTCCCAGATCGATTCACCTTTGCCATCTTCGTTCCAGGCGCCTTCGTTTTGATACGACGCTGTCGCGACGCCCCACAGGAAACCCTCAGGGAATCGCGCTTCGTTGATTAACGATTCAGGCACAGACCCGGGCGTCTCATTTGTCGAGATTGGGTTGGCGGCATCGCTACGCCAGGGATTGAGTGCAACGCCCGCGGTTGCTGCCAGAGAACAAGCTGCGAACTGACGACGGTTCATCAAAGCTCCTCGTTGCTGCACGTTGAGCGGAACAGCGCGCTTTGCCCATGACTATCGCACATCAATGATGGGAGGTACGGACCGACTCATGTTGCTTTCCTGAAATCGAAGGTGGCGAGATTCATCTGCCCTTCGGCCACGATGTGGATGGTCAGCACATTCTTGCCTTCCGCGAAATGAAGCTTCGCGATAGCTGGCGCGACATTCCAGTGGTGCCACTGCCGCCAGGCGACAGGATCGCCCGGATCATAGGTACTCGCGATCATCAGCGGACGGGAAGCAGGCTCGCCATTTACGTCGATGGAAATCGCCCCCCCGCGGTTCGATGTGTAGAGCAGATCGGCCGTGTAGTCGCCCGCCTCGGCCACATCGACGGTAATGTTGAACCACTCGCCGGGTACGGTCCAGCCGACATAGAGCAGATCGGACGGCGGCGTGACCTTGTCATACGGGTTGTCATCGATCGGCGGGTCGCGCTTGAATTTGGTGTAGGAGATATCGACGCCTTCGTTGATGCGGAACTGATTCAAATAGGTTCCGTCGGCGGGATTCAATTCGCCGCTGCCATGATTCTTGGCGTCCGTGTCGTGATAAGCAACGCCTTCGCCGCCGCGGTCGTAGTAAGCGCACATCACATTACCCGGAATCTTCTGCGCGCCGCTTTGATACCGTGCGTCGTGGTACGGCTGCCCCTTATACGAATGCAGGAACCCCGCATCTGGTGCGCCTCCCGCAGTTGCTTCAAAGAGAAGTAGCAAGCTGAACGGGATGCAGAAAAGAAAGTCTTTCACGCGGAACTGCCTCCGGACAGAGATGTGCCACGATGATTGGAGAGCGCCTGCAAGTTGAATTCGAAGCACAGGGAATGGTACGACACGGGGCGAGAGAAAGGCCAAACTATAGAGGGCCGGCGGAATGCATCCCTGTGATGTGGTTCATTGCAGCGCGCGATGGCATCGGGGCACCATCAATCCTGATAGAGTCAGGAATTGAACTGCATGCGATCGATGCAGTGTTCCAGTGAAGCAGGCGGACCGAGTTGACGACAGATGATTCCTCCAAAGACACGCTCGATAGGGTATTGAGATCTGTCTTTGGGTTCGAATGCTTTCGAGCCAATCAGGAAGCCGTCTGCCAATGCGCGTTGGCAGGCACTGATCTGTTGTTGGTGATGCCGACCGGAGCGGGGAAGTCGCTGTGCTACCAGTTGCCCGCGATTGCACTGGGCGGAACCGCACTGGTGATTTCGCCGTTGATCGCGCTCATGGAAGATCAGGTGGCCAAGCTGGCTGCGCTGGGGCTGCGGGTGGCTCGAATTCATTCGGGCCTGGATCGTGCAGCTTCGCGGCGGGCCTGCGTCGATTATCTGCAAGGCAATTTGCAATTTCTTTTCGTCGCGCCGGAGCGATTGCGCGTGCCAGGTTTTCCGGAGATGCTGGCAAAGGTGAAGCCCGCTCTGATCGCAGTCGACGAGGCGCATTGCATCTCACAATGGGGACATGATTTTCGGCCTGACTACCGGATGCTCGGGCAGTACCTGCCGGCACTGCGGCCGGCGCCCGTGCTGGCGCTTACGGCGACGGCAACCCCCGCGGTTCAGAAAGACATCGTCGCGCAGCTGGGGATGGCAGCGCCGAAGCTGTTCATTCACGGCTTCCGACGCGAGAACCTGGCGATTGAAGTAGTCGAGGTGCCGCTGCCGATGCGCGCGCATGTAATCTGCGGTTTGCTTGCGAATCCGGCGCGGCGGCCTGCGATCGTCTATGCCACTTCGCGGAAGCAATCGGAGAGCCTGGCGGAGGAACTCTCATCCGAAGTGGCGTCTGCGGCCTACCATGCGGGTCTGGATGCGGTGACGAGAGAACGTGTCCAGACGTCCTTTCAAGCAGGCGAGTTGGAGGTTGTTATCGCGACCATCGCCTTCGGAATGGGGATCGACAAGGCAAACATTCGCACCGTGATTCATGCAGGACTGCCGGGAACGCTTGAGGGCTACTACCAGGAGATTGGTCGGGCAGGCCGCGATGGCGCGCCAAGCCGGACGTTTCTCATGCACTCCTATGCCGACCAGCGAACGCACGACTTCTTTCTCGGTCGCGATTACCCGCCTGCCGAGCACCTGCATGAGGTTTTTCGCAGTTTGAGAGAAGAACCGCAAGCGGTAGAGGAGCTGCGCGCAAAATCGAAGCTAGCGGAAGAGGAATTCGACAAGGCGCTGGAGAAACTTGAAATCCACGGCGGCGCACGATTAAGTTTTGGCTCCGATCCTCAGGTCACAGCCGGCGGACCTGGATGGAAAAAAACGTATGCGGTGCAGGCGCAGTATCGAACGGATCAGTTCGAGAAAGTTCTGCGCTTCACGAAGTCAAGTGAATGCCGGATGGCCCAGTTGGTGCGGCACTTTGGCGACGTCGAGGATGCCAGCCGATCGTGCGGCGCCTGCGACGTGTGCAATCCGGCAACTGCAGAGTTGAAGCTCTTTCGAAGGGCTACGAGGGAGGAACAGAGGCTGGCGCAGGCGGTCGCCGACGACTTGCGATCGGTCAACTACAAAGCCGCTGGGACGCTGCAACGGAGCCTCGATCCATCGGGACACATGAGCCGCGACGAGTTTGAAGGCTTACTGGATGCGATGACTCGAAGTGGATTGATTGCCATCGAGGAAGCGGAATACGAGAAGGACGGCGAGGTGCGAAAGTTTCGCAAGATCAGTCTGACTGAGGCTGGCTTGGAGATGAGGAATATCTCGGCGGCCGAATTGTTGATCGTTGATGGAATGGTTGAGGCGTTTATTAAAACGGAGCAGACTCAAAAGCGGAAGCGACGAGCAAGCGGACCTGAAGCGAGGGCGGACGCTCTGAAGCAAAATGGGTCTAAAACTTCCGAGACGGTCCAGGCTGAGCTGACTGCGGAAGATGAGGCGTTGGTATTGAAACTCAGGGGGTGGCGTTCGTTGGAGGCAAAACGGTTGGGCGTTCCAACATTTTTGATCCTTCACGATAAAACGTTAACGGCAGTTGCACGGGCGCGGCCGGGCACGCCGAATCAGTTGCTGGCCGTGAACGGATTTGGCCCTGCAAAGGTTGAGAAGTTCGGGGAAGCGATTCTGCAATTGTGTAAGGCGTTGTCTTGACCCGAAAGGAGCCTTTGGCAATCACACTGAGCATTCGCAGCTGAATTGACGCGCGAGGATCAACCTGCGGCATTCGACGCCAGTTCTTCAACCACAGCGATGTTCTTGATCAGCTCGTTGGGGACGTTGTGGCGCTCTTTGAGATACTGTGGACTGTTGTACGAAAGCCAGACTTTGCCATAGGCATCTTCAGCAATGAGAATTTTGAGTGGAAGATCGATGGCGATGCCCGGGGAGGCGAGCATGACAGGCGTGCCGGCCTTGGGGTTGCCAAAGATCAGCAGCTTGGTTGCGGGCATCGTGAGTCCCACTTTCTCCGCTTCGCCGCTATGATCGACCAGCGCAAAGAGCGCGACACCTTTCGCAGCCAGGATGCCCTTGAGCTTTTCAACGGTCTCATCGACCGAGTGATTGCTCGGGATGCTGACAATTCCGCTGTCTTTTTCCTCGGTCATTCGATTCTCCTTCAACGACTCGATAACTCTTAACCGCGAATGATGACAAGATAAATCGCCATCACGACGCCAATCAACGCGAGAAAAAACGCGACCGCGACTGCTTGTGTGGTGGAATGCGAGTGTGAGGCTTCGCCGCGGTCGAGTCTTCTTACTAATTGCAGGTGGTGAAATCCGGCAAGAATGTTCACTGCGATTCCAACGGCGATCAAGGCGGTGCCGAGCCAGAGCGACAGCCCATAGACCTTCGTGGGCGACGTTCCCCGCACCAACTCGAGCTGCTGGAGAAACAGCCCGAAGCGCGCCACGACGAATCCGAAGCCCATCAAGGCCAGTCCGGTGCGAATCCAGGCAAGCAGAGTCCGTTCCGCGGCTAGATAATCACTGAGGCTGGCCTTGGGTTCGCTGTTGGGGAGTTGATCCATCGTCAACAGCACCCTTCATACACCGACACAGTACGAGTTATTGGCAAGCGTTCAGGCGACGCGTTCGATCGTCACTGATTCAAGAACTATGGGCTTG
>CAZAQN010000097.1:0-11042 GCA_964487345.1 uncultured Occallatibacter sp.
AAACTCCGGCATGCCCCGAGGCGGGCGGCAGCTTCCGATTCGAGTGATTTTAGAAGGGTAAAGTATACCTGAGGGTCGGCCCGACTGAGTGAGTGAGTGACGAATAGTCCGTGTGGTAGCGCTCGTGGGCAGCATCGTCCAGGTCTTCCTTTCCACTTTTGTCAAGAAATCAGTAAGGAATCGCGCCTTATTGACCCTCTAGGCTCAAAACTGTAAAGTTTTTTCACCCGGAAACCCATATCGGAAGTAGCCATTCCTGCTTGTGGCCCCACCGATGAGTGGCTGTGAGTTCACAGGCAAGGCCGTAGCCGGCATCGCAGGGAGTCCTCTCTCACGGGCGCCCCCATCTAAGCCTCAGAATCGTCCGCGAAATATACTGTTGCCAGACCATCAGCGGGGGCTTCGATCAAATGGAACGGATTCGGTTGGTCTTTGAACAAATCGAGGAAGCGAGGCGCCTTCTTGAAGACGGTTCGATTTTGAAATTACGCCTGGCAACGATACTCCTCGACAACGTTGCTGAGATCCTCATGAACCGGGAATTGAGGTATCGCTTCGCATGGGATGATCGAGGGCAATTCTTGGGAAAACAGAATGCCTATTCACCTGAGGAGCGCAAGAATGCCGAGCGCCGGTTTGATGAGAAGGTCCGTCTCCTGATCAGGCTTGGGAAGCTCTCGAAGGACCAAGGAGCCGTTATAGACGCGTGCCACCAGTTTCGCAGTGAAATGTTCCACGTCGAGCAGATTAGGCGCCCGATCCTGCGGCCTGCGGCAGTACTCCTATTTCACACGGTCATTGACCTTTCGGATCAGCTTCTCTCGCGCAGCTACATGCTCCCGGGACCATCCGAAAAAGAAAGTCAGGCCTTTATACAGAGATTTGGCATCGGCAAAGGCTTCCTCTTGGACGACGAGTTCCCCAAGAAGATCGGAGCCGTTCTCCGGGCTGGAATCTCGTTCAACCCGTCCGGATTGCCTGCTGCCCTCTCTGAGGACTTGGTAGAACGCGTTGATCAGACCCTCACAAATCTGAAGTACGTGAGCGAAGGCTCTTCCGAACAGCAGATAGACCGTCAACTACGCTACTCCCAGTTCTGGCGCACAGAAGGCTATAAGCTGGCCGAGGCGACAGCGGGCGAAAAGCTGTTGGCCGAGGCGTTCGATAAATGGAACAGTAACGGCAATGCTCAGTACACTCTCTCGCGCCTGCGGAAGTGGCGGAGGACTGCGGAACTCATCGTCAGCTGTCCAGCCCCAATGGCACTCCGACACTACTGTGGCATTGACAAGAAATTCAGGCCGTTCGAGGAGGAAGTTCACGAGACGGTGTTTCAATTCGAAGAACATATCGACGGCCTAATCGAAGAAGAACGGATCAGGGAGTCGATGCGGCGCTAGGTTTGGAACCAGCAAGAGCAGGCGGGTCGAAGCTTCATCGGGACGAGGGTGCTACTGCTTTCCTCCAGATGTCTTGCCCCCGAATGTCTCAACTGTTTCGGCCAAACGTTCGGCGTATGCGTCCGCTGGAATTCGGACCCAATTCGAGGAGAATTGAAAAACCCACAGGATGAGCAACAGGAAGGTTACGCCAAATGCTAGAACCATCTCCTCCATGATTCTTCCCGTTAAGCGGAACTGAATATAAAGCCACAAGGCCGAACCAATGCAACACAAGGCAGTGATGGTAATTCCGATGTGCCTCAGACCCCAGACGTTACGGCGGTAGCCGTAATTGATGTTCTCTTGGAGCAGCAAAGAATACTTCTTTGTATCTCGGGTGTTGACTCTTAGATAGGTTGACCATGCCGAATATACCCCGTCCGCTGCAACGGGGTCCTCCTGCTCGTCATTTGCCGAAGGAGCCTTAGCGCCTTTCACAAGATCGGCCAACCTTTTGTGATACCGAGCTTTCGTAATCGGATCTATTCGAATATCCCGGTGGCGGAAAACTGCAACGGACGGCATTCCGCCCCACTTCTCAAATAGTGCCTTCTCGCCTTTCTTCCCCGCGTCGCGCGCGAACTGGGATAGGAAGAACGCCCCGCCACAGCCAACGGCCGCCCCTCCGAGACCTTCCAGAACGGACAACTTGGTCGCGGAAGCAGCGAGAGCGATCATGGCTATCGGCATCAGCAGCAATAAAGCTGGATAAAGCCGCGCCTTTCGCTCGTAGCCGTCGATTATTAGACTGAACATGCTCATTTTGCCGCCAAACCCATGGGAAACAGGGTCAGTCATAGTCTTCTACCTGAGAGGCGAATAACATGCCCGATACAGGATCATATCCGGGCCGAAACGGAAAGCCGCCCCTAAACACTGTCTTGATACCTTGAGTTGCGCATACATCTGCGCCACGACGAATAAACGCGTTGAGAACCATCTTGCGCGGATGCGTGTCGTCCTCCTTGGGCGCAGAAACAAACGCCGAAAACTTCGGCAGACTGCCCTTGGGCCGGACGGGGCCAAGGATTGCATTCAGAATTGACGGACCTACATTGCTGCGGCTTCCGTGATGGGGAATCTGAACGAACATGAAATCCTGCATAGGCAACTTCAGTTGCCCGGCGTAGTAAACGGACAATTGCAGCGCCCAAACGCCGGCGTCGCCCGTTAGGAGAACACGGCGGTTCACTCCAAAATCACCGTAGAGAACGACACTCGACTCATTCGTTGCACTTGTCACCCCGCCGTCTTTGAGCCGCTCCACTTCCCAGGTTTCTGGCACCCATTTCTGAGCCTTCGCAACGACCATATCCATGAGCTTCACGAAGAGGCCTGGTGGTTTGCCGATCCATAGGCCCTTTGCTTCGAGTGCTTCTTGGTCCGGCTCCGGCGTGCGGTCAAACTGCGGAACCAGAATCTCGTAGACCTCCTGATGCGGAGAAAGAACTGTGAATGGGCCTATCTTCTGTCCGGCAAATGGCTGGAATATATTGACGCGCTTCTCCAACGCAATCTCAAATATCTCGTCAATGAGGTCGTACTCCTCGCGTAGCGCCTTTTCCAGACTTGCATCAGTCCAATCCTTATCTGCAAAATACTGGCGGGCGCCTGCTGCGGCCAACCAGGGAACATGCATCCATAGATTCCTTACTTTCAATCCCGCCAACACTTCGCGTAGCCCGCTAGCATGATCGGTATCGCAATGGGTCAATACCACGTGAGAAATGATGGCGTTATACCCAAAGTGCTTCTGAACGTGGCTTACGAGTTCCTTGCCAGATTCGACGTTTCCACCGTCGATTATCATCAACTCGTAGGAGCCGACCTCGCCGTATCTGACGACTATCGCATCCCCGCCTTTTGAACCCTCGCCGACCGGCAGGAACTCAATTTCGCAATTCATCGTTGGCCTACTTTCGCTAATTCAAGTCCAACCCAGGCGCGCGTGTTGGACTCCGTCACCAGGATTGCATTGGATTTTCCCGTAGCATTCGCAGCGGCCCGCGCGATGTCGCGAACCTGAGTGCTGCTGAAGTTGCCCGACCCGTTGTACTCCGCCCACGGCAGATGATAGGCCTGCCCATCATCTGCGACGATTAAGCGCGAGAACCCCTGCTTGGCCATCGCGCTATGCAATACGTCATAGTCGGCCAATGTGGCCTGATGTAGTTCAACCCGTACCGTGAACTGCGCCATAAAATTGTCCCCCTCTTGCTAGTCAACGAAATACTCTTGTCCCGCCCTCTGCCGATGCCGACGGCTCAAACCAATGACGGCTCCTCAAACAGGATTTCTGGAAACGCATTCCTGGCAACCAGAGTCTCGCCCAGCATGATGCCTTTCCTGCTTGGCTGGTTGATGTAAGCCCGGAACTGCTTGTTGGCGGGCGCAGTGACAAAGATCTGGTACTGGTCCTCAGGTCCACGCTTTGCATCCTGGCGAATCTTGACAAACTTCATGATCTGGCCATAGCTGAGAACGCAGATCGACTTAGCCTCGATACAAATGAGCACGGCAAAGACGCTGGTGCAATGCTCCCGCAGCTTTGTAAGCTCCTGCAAGTGCGCCTGAGTGAAAGTGAAGACGTATTCTTTGGCCGCGCCGCGCGGCGATCCGGCGTACTTCATGTAGATACCGGTCGCGTCGTTTATTCGAAAAGCGCAGCTCGATTTCTTTCCCTTGCTCCAATACGCGTTTATGGCCTTGAACACCGGATGCTCAGCGATCTGAGTCAGAGCTGCGCCATGGTACATGTGGTCATCGTTGATTTTCATTCTCGTTCTCCTATTCCACTTGGCTTCGTTGGCTGAGCTGCGCCCGCAATTGTTCCTGAAGCTCCTTTAGCATGTTGCTTCCCGCCTCATCGGTCAGTTCTTCTGCCATTGCGGCGGCTATGATCATGGCAGCCTTATTTCCCGACATGCCGGAGACGGCGCGCTCTCCCGTGGCATCTTTGCTCCAATCGAACCTGGATCTCGCCTGTTTCAGATAGCGGGCGAAGTCCTTGGAATCCACCATTCCCTTGGGCATGCAGCGATCGACGATGGCGGCGGCAAGAATTGAAAGGCTCCAGACCCCGACATTCTTGAGGAGAAGAAAGTCTTTGGGGTTTGCCCACTCCTCGGCGAACACGCTCTTCACGGCCTGCCAGTAGTTTCGAACGACAACGTACTGAAGCTGCGCGTCGCCAAGATCGTGGATGTACTGGCTCTTGGAGAGGAACTTGGAGACGCCGCCTTGAATGCTCGCGAAGTTGACCAGCCGGGTTAGTCCCTGTTGACGAGTCCCTTTCTTGGAGCCGCCTTCGTGGATCATCCCGTGCCATGGAGACTCAGGGTCTTTGCTGAGTCTGCTCGCTAACCACCGATCAAGATGGTCACGAATCTCAATCTCCTCAGGGCTGAGTCGGTTTTGCATGACGGCGAGATGCGACGAACTCAAGCCCTTCTGATTGCTGTTGATGTCAACGAAGAGTGACCTCTCCTGGTCCTGGCTGAGCCCCACGTGAAGTTGAAACGGCGCATCCGTGAGTAGCGGGTCGCGCCGCTCGTCGCCAGCAGCGTGAAAAAGCCGATGGTTCCCGTCCACACGACTGACATAGACCTTTCCATCCTTCATGTCGCTGATCTGGAACTGCAGCTTCACAACCTGGGTTCCATCCGGCCCTTCCTCAATCTTCAGCACTCTCTTGTCACGCACATTCAGCACGACTTCTGGAAAGGCGCGTGGAAAATCGGGGACCTTCTGGCGGTGGACGTACTCGTATGCCTCGCTCGCGTGTTTCGGGGACAAATCGCGCTGTAAACCCTTTGGGTTCGTGACCTGGTCGAAGATGTCCGGTTGAGAAATCATTGCCAAGTGTGCCAGCGGCGCGGAGCCTCTGAAGCACACGGTGTCGAGATTCTTTGCCCTGTACGCCGTCAACTCGACGGCGTGAATTCCTGATAGTGTCGGCATTGTCGCTCCTCTTTGAAAGTTCTTCTCTCAAATAAGAGAGTACACAAGTCATAAGTGAGAGTCAAGCTCTCAATTGAGAGTTTCCCTTTAGATTTTGACAGACGATCTCTCATCGGAACACTAGTTATGCAGATAAGCTCATTAATAAGAGAGAGTTATGTAGGAATGCAGCTTGCGATATGCGCCGAGGAAAATAATCCTTGCCGAGGGTCTGCGGCGCGGAACGGGAAGTCTCTGTTTGGGTTGGTTGTATAGAATTACTCGAAGACTAAAGCCGTCGACCAGACAGGGATTGTGGCGGAGGCATGCGCCCAATCCGATTTTTCCAATCTGCTCCTGAAGGCAAGTCTGCGGATACATCAAGCGCCATGGAATGAGAGACTTAACGAATGCCAACACTCGATTGGATCGGCAAAAAAGCGGTCCTGAATCACCATCGCGAAGTACCATACCGGCTCTTGAAGTGCGATCCAAAGCTGTCCGTTGGTGATCCTGGTTGCGGTAACCTGCTGGTCCAGGGCGACAACCTCGTGGCGCTCAAGGCGCTGTTGCCGTACTACGCCGGCCAGGTCAAGTGCATATATATTGACCCGCCATACAACACCGGTGACGAAAACTGGGTATACAACGACGCGGTGAACAGTCCCGAGATTCGAACATGGCTTGGCAAAGTTGTAGGGAGGGAATCAGACGACCTCTCAAGGCACGACAAATGGCTTTGCATGATGTACCCACGGCTTAACATGCTCCGCCAGTTTCTTCGGCGCGATGGAGTTCTATTTGTCAGCATTGATGAAAACGAAGTGGCCGCATTGCGCCTTATCCTCGATGAGATCTTCGGCCACACCAACTCTTTAGGGACGATGGTTTGGAAGCGCCGGAGTTCCTCTGCGATGCGTGGGACTCCATTATCAATCGACCATGAATACGTCCTTATATACGCCTACGACGTCTCCAAGGCCACGCTTTACGGTCTTCAGAAAGAAATTGAAAGTTATCCCCTTGAGGACGCAAATGGACGCTATGCAAGCACAGACTTGACTGTTGGAATGGGGATGGATCAAAGGCCTGGCCAGTATTACAGCATCAAGAACCCGCGAACCGGCAAGGAGTATCCTGCGAACCCCGAACGCGTATGGCGTTTCTTCCCGGAGACGATGCACGAAGTCATTAGGGATGGGCTCATTATTTGGCCTGACGAAGCTGACGGCAACATGACCCGGCCTCGATTTAAGACGTACTACGATCCGAATAGCGAGAAGCCGAAACCAATTTCGAGTTGGATAGAGAGCGCGCGCGCAAACGAACCGAGCACAACCGTCGATGAAGAATTCGATATTCATCTGCTTACGAGCGGAATGAACCAGGAAGGTGGAAGGCTGCTGTCCCAAATCTTGGGGCGCAAGGTCTTTGCCTACCCGAAGCCGCTTTCGCTGGTTCGCTCACTCATTCGTGCTGCGACACGCGAATCGGATTTAGTGATGGACTCATTCGCTGGCACCGGAACAACTGGGCACGCTGTGAGCGAGCTGAATAGTGAAGATGGGGGCAAAAGGAATTTCCTATTGATTGAGGTCGACTCCGCAATTGCAGAGGGAATCACCGCTGAACGGTTGCGACGCGTTAGTCTGGGCTACTCCATCACCGATCAAAAAGGAAAGGCGAGGCAGGTAAAGGGCACTGGCCTCGAATTTCGTTTCTGCCAACTTGGCGAGCCGCTATTTGACTCTCAAGGACGGGTCTCGGGAATCGTGCGCTTTGTGGATCTCGCACAACACGTCTTTTTCGCCGAAACGGGCGAACCATTAACGCGACCTCCGAACGGAAAGCGCTCGCCTTTAGTCGGCATCCACAACGGGATCGCATATTACCTCTTGTTCAACGGCATTCTTGGCGATAAGCGACCGGACGGAGGGAACATTCTCACGAGCGCAGTGCTTCGCGAACTGCCGTCGCATAACGGCCCGAGGGTCGTATTTGGAGAAGGATGCCGCTTGGGCAGTGACAGGCTAAAGCGAGAGCGGATCACATTTAAACAGATTCCCTACGAAATCAAGGTGAGTTGATGGCCCTACAGCTTAAGAACTACCAGGAGCATTGCCTCGACGTTTTGCGCGACTATCTTCATGAGGCGGCGGCTATCGGCGCGAAGGCCGCTTTCGATAAGCGGCCAGAACTTCCCGTGAAATACCGCGAGGTTGCTGGTCTTCCTGATCTGCCATATGTCTGCCTACGCGTTCCCACGGGTGGAGGTAAGACAATACTGGCGGCCTACAGCGTTGGCGTGGTAACGAAGGAGTTTCTGCAGACGGAACAGTGCGTTGTGCTCTGGCTGGCTCCCACAAACGCCATCGTAGACCAGACGATTAAAGCGCTGCAGAACAAGGCCCATCCTTACAGACAGGCTCTGGCCAGCGACTTCGGGGGCGACGTCGAAGTGCTTTCCATAGAGGAAGCTCTGCGCGTGACGCGGGCTACCCTAGACGGCGCGACAACGGTGATCGTAGGAACGCTCGCCGCTTTGCGCGTGAGCAATACCGACGGACGGCATATTTACGAGACGAACGGAACCTTGCAACACCACTTCTCGGGGTTATCGGAGCTTCAGCTTTCGAAGCTGGAGAGAACCGACGAGGGGGTGATCGCCTATAGTCTCGCGAATGTGCTCAGGCTACGTAGACCCCTTGTCGTCATGGACGAGGCGCACAACGCCCGCACGCCGCTCTCTTTCGAGACTCTGGAGCGTCTGAGCCCGTCGAGCATCCTGGAGTTTACGGCGACGCCGGCGACCGACAGCAACGTGCTTGTATCCGTCTCCGCGTCTGATTTGAAAGCTGAACAGATGGTGAAGCTGCCCATTCGCCTCGTGTCGCGCACGCAGTGGAAGGAAGCGGTTGGTGCGGCGGTTACAAAGCAACAACTACTCGAAAACCTAACAAAGGAAGAGCAGAAGGTCACCGGAGAATACATCCGTCCGATTGTTCTATTCCAGGCACAGCAGCGAAGCGAACAGGAGAATACGGTCACCGTAGAGGTACTACGCCAGTGTCTCCAGGAGGACTTCAGCATCCCTGCGGAGGAGATTGCGGAAGGCACGGGCAACAAGTGGGAATTGCCCGAGAATCTGGCCGCGGTCGGACCAGTCCGATTCATCCTTACGGTTGCGAAGCTGCGCGAAGGATGGGACTGCCCATTTGCCTACATCCTTTGCAGCGTATCCAACCTCTCAAGCCGCACTGCCGTTGAGCAAATTCTCGGGCGCGTGCTTCGATTGCCAGGAGCTGTAACGAAGGTCAATACCGAACTGAACTATGCGTATGCATTCGCTACGTCCGCAGAGTTTGCGGAGGCCGCAAACGGGCTGACAGATGCTTTGGTGGAGAGTGGATTTGAGCGCTTCGAGGCAAAACAACTCATCGAACCCGACCCCACATTGCCATTCGGCGAAATTAGGGGTCCGCTGTTTGAGACCAGCTTCACGGAGAATATGGCAGAAGCGCCCAAGCTGCACGCACTGCCTAAAGAGATTCGAGAGCGTCTCGCCGTCGTAGAGACTCCGGCGGTCAAGCCCGATACCCCTCCAGTTGTAGAGGTCACGTATACGGGACCGCCACTAACTAATGAGGAGGCCGACGTCATAAAGCGGGCGTGCGCCTCCGACGAAGACCGTAAAGCCGTGGAACGGATTGCATTGAGATCTCGCGGCCACGCCGTTTATCCAGCGGCATTGGGCGAAGCCTTCGCAGTACCGATGCTGGCCATTCGGTTTGGTGACCAGTTGGATATCTTCGAGGAACAGTTCAGAGAGGTTCCCTGGGATCTTGGTGAATGCGACCCCAATCTCACCGCGGCGGATTTCAGCGTGGTTGAACCATCCGGAAGAATGGCGCAGGTCGATATCGACCAGTTGGGGAAGCTACGCGTGGATTTCGTGAGGGAGTTGCACGAGCAGCTGTCGTTCAACGATATTCGCGGACCGAGAACTGCAAGTGAGCTCGCCGCCTGGCTTGACCGGAATGTCGACCGCAACGACCGCCGTAATGCTACGCAGGCACAAATGATGCTTTTCCTACGCCGGCTTGTGGACCATCTGCTCTACGAGAGAGGTCTGCCCCTGGAAGATGTTGTCGGTGCGAGATTCCGGTTGCGCGACGCGGCATCGGCCAAGATTCACGACCATCTGCTGCGGGCAAATACAACAGCCTTTCAACTGATGCTCATGCCAGGGGCTGGAACCGATTTGGAGGTCAGTCCTGCAATTTGCTTCAGCTATCCTGCCGACCAATATCCTGCAAACCCGTACTACTCAGGCCGGTTCACCTTTCCAAAGCATTTCTACGAAAGGCCCGGCCAGTTGAACTCAGAGGAGGAGAGGGTCGCCGTATTGATTGATGGAATGCCGGAAGTCAAGCACTGGGTACGGAACCTGGTGCGTCAGCCTGTCTGCTCGTTCTGGCTTCCTACGCCGACCGACAAATTCTATCCGGACTTTGTTGCCGAACTGAAAGACGGTCGTTACCTGGTCGTTGAGTACAAGGGCAGGGATCGGAAGGACAATATCGATTCAACCGAAAAAAAGACTATCGGCGAGGTTTGGGAAGCACGAAGCAAAGGGAAATGCATCTTCCGGTTAGTTGGCATTGACGACTATGGCTCGGCGTTGCAGTCGGCAGTTGCCGGCTGAAACTGCTGGCCATGCCTGAGCGTCGCATCTGAGAGCAACAACGACGAATGTCGGGAGAGAGTCTCGAACCGTAGCAGTCGTGCTGATTCTTCATGTACCTGGGTGCCAGGGAGGATTGACCGCATGGATCTGAAAAACCTTCCATCCATCGATTCGCTTGGCCCGTTCCTGAGCTGGTTCGTGCCGCTCATTATTTCCTTGCCGATTGTGTCCGTTGTTTTTCTGCGTACTCGGTTCAGGCCTCACACCTTGTGGATGAGAGCAATCGCGTTGTTTTCCGCAGGCCTCGGAATCGCCGTCGGCCTAATCCTGACTTTTGTTGTCGAACTTAGCTTTTCTGGACGCGGCGCAGAAAGCTCACGGTGGGGATATTTGCTTTCGGTTCTCACTTCAACCCTGGCATTCGCCCCGCTAACCTACAGCATGTTCATTATTGTTGACACTCTGCGTCTCATGGTCCGCAGAGTTTTCCCGGACCGTCCCAACTGGGCGCACTTAACGTATTGGCACGGCCCTAATCTAACGCTCGCGCTCGTAGGATTTCCCGTTCTAATCTTCACGGCGGCGACTCTGCTCACAACGCTCCTTGGACTCTATCCCGTTTATTCCGCTATCGCCGTGGATGTGATCCGAGGAGAAATGAGGTTGTCGCCAGACATGTACCAGTTCTCTCATCCACGCATATTTCACGTCGGGGAAACAGCGAAGATGACCGTGGAGGCCACAGGAGATACCCATACTCGGATGTCTTGCACCTTGGAGGCTCCAGGGTTCGACACCAAACTGATTCCGACGCCGCCCCAGACCACCCAGTTCCGCTCTGGCGGGGCTGGCGCGAGTGAGCCTGACTGTCTCTGGCTCGTTACGGCAAAGCAGACCGGCAACCAGCAGGTAGTTCTTCATCTTGTGGCGGTGGCGGACGACACCCGAAGCATCCATGGCTACAACGTAATGGT
>CAZAQN010000098.1:0-10847 GCA_964487345.1 uncultured Occallatibacter sp.
ATGTATGCACGCTGCAATGGGCAGCGCGGAGCGGCATAGGCAAAATCGGTTGGCGAAGTCGATCCGAATCAAGAAGCGATCAATACCCAACAACGACCCGCACTTCCGCGTTTTTTGATGGTCCAGTGTGGGCAGGCAGTCCGACAGCGTTAAACTTGCGGTCAACCGTCTGTCCCGTGGCGCGTCTAACGGACTGAAAGTGTGCCCGACTCATCATGATGCGAAATCAGACCAATCCCCCTCTCGTTCTTGCAGTTTTTGCGCTTGCTTGGCCGTCCATAGCAAGCTTCGCCCAGCAATCCAACACGCAACAGGCCGCCAATGACCAGCCGGTGACAACGCTGCATGTGCAAGCGCGCGAAGTGCTGCTCCCGGTGACGGTGCGCGACAAGCATGGCGCACTGGTGACTTCGCTGCAGAAGAGCGACTTCGCGCTCACGGAGGACGGTCGTCCACAGGTGATCAAGAGCCTGATGCACCAGACGGACCTGCCGTTTAATTGCGGCCTGCTGGTGGATACCAGCCGCAGCGTCTCGGGCGCAATCGAAAACGAGCGCAAAGCCGCGGACAAGTTTGTCGATCAGATGCTGCCGGGCCAGAAGGCGGCAGGCGATCCTCCCAGCGCCGATTCCCACGGCCCAGCAGCGAGTGCGGCTGTCTCCGGCAAAAACGAGGCGTTCCTGCTTCACTTTGACCGGGAGGTGGAGCTGCTACAGGACTTCACCGCGTCACCCGACAAACTGCACCATGAAATCGACCAAATGGGCCCGTCGTCGCGCTCACAAAACGACAGCCAGGGCCCTGAGACCACCGGAGACGATCGCGAGAGGCAACGGGGAAGTGCACGCGGCGGAACGCAGCTCTACGATGCCATCTTTCTCGCCTCGGACGAGCTGATGAAGCCGAAGAACGGCCGGAAGGCGCTGGTGGTCTTCTCTGACGGCGTGGATCGAGGTAGCAAGGAGTCGCTCAACGAGGCCGTGGAGACAGCGGAACGCGCGGACGTGAGCATCTACACCATCTACTTCAAAGGCGAGCAGGAACGCAGCGACAATGGCGGATTCCCTGGAGGTCGGCACGGCGGCATGGGCGGGGGCTGGCCGGGCGGAGGCGGTGGTGGATATCCCGGAGGTGGGGGTGGCTATCCGGGCGGGGGCGGGCGCAGGGGTGGCTCCAACGAGCCCCAGGTCGACGGCAAGAAGATCATGGAGAAGATCGCCACGCAGACCGGCGGCCGGTATTTCGAGGCCAAGAAGAAAGACAACCTGGAGGAAATCTATGGTCAGATTGCCGAGGAGCTCCGCGGCCAGTACCTGCTGACCTATACCCCTGACAAGGTGGACAACGACGGCGGCTACCACAAGGTGGCACTCAAGGCCAGCAAGGACGACCTGACCGTTCTGACCCGCGAAGGGTACTACGCGCCGGGCGGCGACAGCTCCAAATAGCCTTTGGCGGCCCCTATCTTAGTGCGCCATTTGTGCCAGTTCTTTCATTTCGATTCCTGGCGCATGGCCCAACTCCGGCCTTTGCTTTTCCTCTTCGGTGACGACAAAGAAGCGGCATAAATCCGCCCTGCCGAACGAGGTGGTCAGGGCCACGTCGGAGGCGTCGCGTCCCGTGGCCATCAGCACACGGCCGATGCGCGGCACGTTATGGCGCGCATCAAACGTCCACCAGCGGTTTTCGAGAAACACCTCGAACCAGGCGCTGAAATCCATGGGGCCGCCCGGCGGCACGCCGATGTCGCCCAGGTAGCCGGTAGCGTAACGCGCAGGAATGTTGAGCGCCCGGCAGAAGGTGATAGCCAGATGCTGAAAGTCGCGGCAAACGCCCACACGTTCAGTAAGAACATCCATGGCCGTTTTGGTGGGTCGGGCTGTCGAGTAGTCGAATCTCACTTTTTGATGGACCCAATCGCAGACCGCCTGCACCCTTTGCCATCCGGGTTGCGAATCGCCGAAGAGCTCAAAAGCGATACTCGCAAATCGGTCGACCTCGCAGTAACGGCTGTTCAGCAGGAACATCAGCACATCTTCGGGGAGATCGCCGACCGGGCATTCGCGCGCCGATAATTTGACGGGGTCGGGCTTGCCCGAATCCAAAACGAGCGTTGAACCGGTGAGGCGAAGCCTTCCCGCCGGAGCAACAAAGCGCGTGCAGCGGTTTCCGAAGCTATCGAAGTAGTTGGACACCAGCAATTCGGGCTCGGTGCGCACTTCGTCGGGTTCCAGCAGGTCCAGCGACCGGGACGGATGCACGTTGAGCGCAGCGAGCATGGTCACTTCGCAAGGTAGATAAAATTCGATGTCGTAGCCGACGCGAATCAACATATTTTGTAACCTCAATCATGAAAAAGGCCAGCTCTGTCCTCGAGAGCAGAAAAACAGCCCTGTCGAGGAAGTCGCGGCACTTTCATTGGATGCAGGATTTTCGATTTTGGCGGTCAAAACGGAGGGATCGCCCGATTTACTCCTGCAACCATGAACAGGCCATGAATTCGAGCGTTAAATCACCCCGACGCAGCAAGGGCGCAGCCAATTGGCTGCGCCCTTGCTGTTACGCCGGTTGCTGGATCAGTTGGTGCCGATGTGCAGGTCTGGCCCCGTTTGCATTTCTTCGAGTGCCGCCTGCGCAGCTGCAAGCCTCGCCGTCAACAACCGGAAGGGCGAGCAGGATACGTAGTTGAGCCCGATCTTGTGGCAGAACTTGACGGACTCAGGATCGCCGCCATGCTCGCCGCAGATGCCCACTTTCAAAGTAGGCCGCGTGTTGCGTCCCTTGGCCGTGGCCATCTTCACCAGTTGCCCCACGCCGGCCTGGTCAAGGGTGGCGAAGGGATCCTGTTTGAAGATGCCGTACTTCATGTAGGCCGGCAGGAAGTTGTTGATGTCGTCGCGCGAGATGCCGAAGGTGGTCTGGGTCAGATCGTTGGTGCCGAAGCTGAAGAACTCGGCTTCTTCGGCGATCTGATCGGCGGTGAGGGCCGCGCGCGGCAGCTCGATCATGGTGCCCACCATGTAGTCGACCTTGGCGCCCTTTTCCTTAAAGACTTCATCGGCAACACGGCGGACGATGGCGGACTGATTGCGCATCTCCTCAATGGAGCCGATGAGCGGAACCATGATTTCAAGGTGTGGATCGCCGCCCTTTTTCTTAACGATGACCGCGGCCTCGAAGATGGCGCGCACCTGCATCTCGGTGATCTCGGGGAACGCAATGCCTAAACGGCACCCGCGCAAACCGAGCATGGGGTTCTGCTCGTGCAGCTCTTCGACGCGCGCCAGCAGCGGGCGCAGCTCCTTGAGCTTGGGCGAGCGGGGCTTGGTGTCTTCGAGATGCTTGATCTCGACCAGCAGATCTTCCCGCTTGGGCAGGAACTCGTGCAGCGGCGGATCGAGCAGGCGGATGGTGACCGGCAGCGACTCCATGCTCTTGAAGAGGCCGACAAAGTCGGCACGCTGCATGGGCAGGAGCTTCTTAAGTGCCGCGCGGCGATCCTTCTCGTTGTCGGCAAGAATCATTGTGCGCATGTGCTCGATGCGGTCTTCTGCAAAGAACATGTGCTCGGTGCGGCAGAGGCCGATGCCTTCCGCGCCGAAGGTGCGAGCCGCCTTGGCGTCGCGGGGGATGTCGGCATTGGCGCGAATCCTCAGGCGGCGAACCGGATCGACCCAGCTCATGAACTTGACCAGGTCCTTGTCGTCCGGCTGAGCATCGAGCGTCTTCAGCTTGCCGGCAATCACGCGGCCCGTGGTTCCGTCGAGCGAGATCCAGTCGCCATGCTTGTAGGTATGGCCCTTGACGCGGAGTTCTCTCTTGGCTTCGTCGACTGTGCAGTCGCCTGCGCCGGCAACGCAGCACTTGCCCATGCCGCGGGTAACGACAGCCGCGTGCGAGGTCATGCCGCCGCGCGAAGTCAGGATGCCGGAGGCAACTTCCATGCCGGCGATGTCCTCAGGCGTGGTTTCACCACGAACCAGGATGACGGATTTGAAGGAGCCGTTGGTGTGGTATTTCACCGCGTCTTCCGCAGTGAAGACGATCTGTCCCACAGCCGCGCCGGGAGATGCCGGCAGACCGGTTGCGAGGACTTCGATCTTCTCGCCTTTTTCGACCAGCCGCGGAACCAGAAAGTCATAAAGCTGGTTCGGCTCGACGCGGAAGATGGCTTCTTCCTGCGTGATCAGGCCTTCGCGCACCATGTCGATGGCGACGCGGACGGCTGCCAGGCCGGTACGTTTGCCGTTGCGGGTCTGCAGCATGTAGAGCTTGCCATCCTGGATGGTGAACTCGAAATCCTGCATGTCGCGGTAATGCTTTTCCATGCGGCGGGTGATGTCCTTCAGCTGCTCGTAGACCTTGGGCATGGCCTTTTCGAGTTCGCTGATCGGGTTCGGCGTGCGCACTCCCGAGACGACGTCCTCGCCCTGCGCATTCATCAGGTACTCGCCGAAGAAGATGTGCTCGCCGGTTGCGGGATTGCGCGTGAAGCCAACGCCTGTGCCTGAATTCTCACCGAGGTTGCCGAAAACCATGGCCTGCACGTTGACCGCTGTACCCAGCCAGTCGTCGATGTGGTTGATGCGGCGGTAGGTCTTGGCGCGGTCGTTCTGCCAGCTACGGAACACGGCATCGCGGGCGCCCACCAACTGCACGAGAGGGTCCTGCGGGAATTCTTTGCCGGTCTCTTTCTTCACCAGCTTCTTGTACTCGGCGATGATCTTCTGCAGCGAGTCGGGACCGAGCTCGTAGTCGAACTTGACCTTCTTTGCTGCCTTGACGCCGTCGAAGATGTGCTCGAACTTCTTTTTGGGAATGTCGAGAACGATGTCGCCGAACATCTGAATGAGGCGGCGATACGAGTCATACGCAAACCGCGGGTTGCCGGTGCGCGTGGCCAGCGATTCAACTGCGAGATCGTTCAGGCCAAGGTTCAGAATCGTGTCCATCATGCCGGGCATGGAAAACTTGGCGCCGGAGCGGACCGAAACCAGCAGAGGATTCTCGCCCAGGCCGAGCTTCTGGCCTTGCAGCTTTTCGAGCTTCTCGAGAGCCGTGAGCATCTCGTCCTCGATCTGGTGACTGAGCTTGCCACGCATGTACTCGCGACAGGCTTCGGTCTGAATCGTGAATCCGGGAGGGACGGGGAGTCCCGCATTGGTCATTTCAGCGAGGCCGGCGCCCTTGCCGCCCAGCACATCTTTCATGCGGCCGTTACCGTCCGCCTTGCCGTCGCCAAAGAAGTAAACGTATTGGGTTGGGGCTGTCTTTGAGGTTGAACCTGCTTTGTCGGCAAGTTGCGGATCCTGTACTGCCTGCGCCATGGAATGAAGCCTCCGATGTAGGATTGTTCGTCCCTGACGACGAATGCAGTCGCGAGGGTCGGTATTCCGCAAAGGCAGCGCCCAGAGAGGGTGGCAGCAGGTTGGCTCGGTTCGTTCGCGGGAAGTGCAGGTAAAAAAACCAAGCTCGTGCAGTCACTCACACACTTTGACTGCGCCTTGCGGAGTCAAACAATTTCGCAATAACAAATAGCGCGGCAAGTATACACTTGCCTGTGCCCATCGTCACAGCCCTTCAGAAACACGCTGAAATTGATGGGTTTTTGCGTCGCCGACCCGCCGAAGCCGGAACCTCGCACCAAAACCCGCAGGGTAAATCCTAGCGGTTGTCTTTCGCTTTCGAAGTGCGCTTCGCCGTGTGGATCTCCTTCTCCAACTCTGCCCGCAAATCGAAGGGAGTCCTCGGATCGGATTTGTCCAGAATGTCCCAGATGCGCCATTGGCTCCCTTGGGGCACCAGCGTCATTTCGAGCGAGCGATGATCCTTGTCGGCTCCGGGCTTCGGCGCAAACAGCCCAAACGAAACAGCCGCCGTTGCACGCTTGTCGCTCTGCATCTGAAGGACAATCTTCAAATCCCAGATTCCCTCCCAATCCTGGCAACTGCAGATTGGGTCGCCGTCCAGCACGCCGACTTCGTTCGGCCCCACAGCTTTCTGGTCCGCGCGCAACAAGGCGATCAGCGAGGGGTCGAAAACGCTTCGGGATTTGGGTCCAGTGAAATCGATCCCCTTACCGTGATTCTCATAATGTTCATAGACAGAGGCCAGAAATTGCTTCGCAGAATCCGCGTCTTGCCCACAGGCCGGAACAGCCGACGAAGCAGCTGCAAGGACGATCCAAGCCGGAACACGGGCGGCCCCGGAGAAAAATGAGAATACGCGCACGAAGAACGCTCGCTTTCAGAAATCGGAGGGTCCAAATTCTGGAGAAAGATCAGGAGCGATTCTACGCTGGCGTTTTACCAGAAAATCTCAATTGAATTGTCGAGGTGTGTATTTCCCAACGGGGATGATCGGATGATCCCCACGACCCGTACCACCGCCGCGCAAGCTTGCACGAACGGCAAACTTACGCGGCCGGTTGGGCAAAGCAGCATTCGGACTGCGGGCGGGGGACCACATTGCGGGAAATCAGAATGCGGTCCAATCCCACCAGCGCCAGAATCTCCGCCACGTGCGCGGATGCATTCACTACGGAGAATTTGTTTCCAGCGGCGTCGGCGCACCAGTAGAGAGAGATCAGCGCGGCGATGCCGGCGGCGTCAATGCGCTCCACATGCGTCAAATCGAGGGTCACGCTCTGTCGGCTCACCAAGGGCGTCAACCGCTCCACAAAGCCCTGCTCCTGGCCGCGCACCAACTCGCGCAGCTCGCCGGGCGAGATGAGCAGTGTGTCCTCGTTCCGCGTCGGGTTATGGGAAAGAATGCCATTCATAAGTACCTCCTCTGGACTCCGGCAGCCTCCGGGTTAAAAAGGGGGAGGGGCTGACGAAATCGGTTATTACCTGACCTTGAAGTTGCACCTCGTCTGCCAAACTAGCGTGCGGCGGAATATGCTGATATCACAGTGGATGCGAGCTTTGCGTCCAGCCCAGTTTGAGTTTCGGGTGTCCGGTTCTGGTCCTGGCGTCCGCTATCGAACATGTTGCAAATCAGTACGCAGATAAGACGGAGAAGTTCCCTTGGATGTTAACAACTCAGGCACGGGGGTTGAGAAAACGATTACTGGCCTCACGGCTGACCAGGCACGCGCTTTCGCGCTCGAGGCCGGCTTCAGCGAGGCCGGGCTGGTCGCGCTGCCATACGCCGATGAAGCGCGCAATGCGACACGATTCGCCGAGTGGGTAGAAGCAGGACGTGCGGGTTCCATGTCGTATTTGACTCGCAGGGACGAGGGTAGGAAACAATTTGTTCGTGCCAAGGTTGGTACGCCGTTTCCGTGGGCACGATCGGCCATTGTTTGTTTGGCGAACTATAACTCCGCCGCGCCGCGATCCACTGCCCCGGCAGACCCACAGGCCGGATGGATTGCACGCTATGCCTGGTCGAGCCGCGTCGGGGCCGATGGGGTGCGACGCGCCTCCGATTATCACAAGGTGCTGAAGAAGCGGCTGCTCGCCTTGGAGGCCCGCCTACACCAGGATTTCGGCGCATTTGAAGCCCGCGCCTTTGTGGATACCGGGCCAGTGGTTGAGCGCTCTCTGGCCGCGGCGGCAGGGCTCGGCTGGACCGGAAAGAATACATGCCTGATTCACCCCAAGCTTGGGTCCTTTGGATTTCTGGCTGTGCTCCTGACCAGCCTGGAATCTTCTCCAAAAGTTAAAACAGCGGAGCTGCCCGATCGGTGCGGGAGCTGTCGACGCTGCATCGAAGCCTGCCCGACAGATGCCCTCGTTGTGCCCTACCAGATGGACGCAACAAAGTGTATCGCCTATCTGACCATCGAACACAAGGGACCCATCGCGACCCAGCTGATGGAAGGCATGGGGCGCCAGGTGTTCGGCTGCGACATCTGCCAGGACGTTTGCCCGTGGAATCGCAAAGCGCCCATCAGCGCGGACCCCGAATTGGAACCGCGCGCGGAGCTTGTCAATCCGGCACTAGAGGCTCTGGCGGTCATGGATGAGCTCGAATTCGAGCGCGCCTTCAACGGCTCGCCGGTGCGGCGCACAGGCTTCTCGGGATTGCGCCGCAACATCGCAGTAGCCATGGGAAACAACGGCGTGTGCGAATCTGCGCCGCGGCTGCGCGAGTGGGCCGGCGCGGCGGACGAAGGCTTGCGCGCAGCAGCTCAGTGGGCGCTGAAGAAGCTCAATTTGTAAGTGGGTCCGACGGTAAATTGGAAGCTCGAAACCCAGGCAACAGCACCCCAGCCGACTCAAACGCCGGGCAGGAAAAAATCAAATCAAGAAGCGCGCATCACATTGGCCGCGCTCAGGCCTTTCGGGCCCTGCTGGCACTCGAATTCGACGGCCTCGCCCTCGTTCAGGGTCTTATAGCCCTCTTCTTGAATCGCGGAAAAGTGGACAAAGACATCTTCTCCGCTGGACCGCTGAATGAAACCGTACCCCTTTGCCCCGTTGAACCACTTCACAACGCCTTGTTCCTTCATCGATTCACTCCTTCTCTTTTTGCCGGCACACCCCCCGCACGCACCGCGTCAAAAACGCCTTGCGTATCGGAAAGCCTCAAAGCCCAGAAACACCGCGAGCCGCCCACGCGCTGGTAACACCGCGCGCTGCGGCAGCTCGTTGACCTACCGAATTTGAGGTTGTGCTCGTCAAGAACCAAAACATCCAAGTCGAACGGCCTTCCATGGTTATGGACCAGCGTGCCTCCCGGCGCGCCGTCCTCAAGTTATGGCAGGAAATGCATGGGGATGCAAGGGGAAAATGGGTGGAACCGTGCCCCATACCGTGAGCCTTTGTCACCGCGGTCGAGGACCGATTCCATCTATTTCCAAGAAAAAGGCCAGCATAACCCTCGTGATTGGATGGTTGCCCTAAAGCCTTCGTTGAGGTAGACATATGGGCAATGCGTCTCAAATACCGGTACTCCAGGCGGAACCGCCGCCTGGTGACTCGGCACGGTGAACCTCCACGGAAACGAGGGACACGCGGCTCTGTCCGCGACCAATGCACACACTCCTCCGGCGCCTTTGCAAGCGATCGCGTCGCAACGGGAGGCAGCCGGAAAGCCGTGATGACCGAATTCGCACTCGATCACGATGGTGGAGCGCAAATTCAATGATCTTCAGCTAGCCGATCAGTTTGAACCTCGCGGCTTATTCCCATCCGAATCGTGAACTACCAATTCACTGATCGGGCAAATGAAACAGGTGACGCGTCCGAGATAAGGGGCGAGCGGGTCAATCGGAGTTTCACCAAGTACAAGCAGAACATTGTGCACGCCACAGATCGGCGGGTTTGAATCCTTCTTCTTGAAACATCGCTCTGTCATGGCCGTCCTGTTGGAATATGTCGTACGCCGGACATAGTAGCGCAACTGGACTCTTTTACATATCGTTTAATTATTTTTTTGTATATGTTTAATACTTAGTAAACACTTCTCACGCATAGGGGAATCGGGTCGGCAGTTCGACCATCCCATCTGGGAGAAAATAAAGCGACTTGAGTCGCACCCGTGGAATTGGAACCGTTAAATCGTATTCCTTGAAGAAATCTGCTGGAAGCCGTCCGAATCGACTAACGCGCAATCGAGATGCCAGTTCGAACGCGAATCTCCGTCTCGCGAAAATCTGACACATCTCTAAGAACTCCAATTGAGTAATTTAAACGAGCTATTTTTTATCCTGGACGCTTCTTTTAATCACGCCATCAGGTGACTCATGTCACACCATTATGTAACTTATAAAGTGTTTACACCGAGTTATCGCTTCCGTTCTAAACTTAGACAATCGGCACAAGTGTGAAGTCCAGGAAAAGGCAGCCGTTGGAAGAGCGGGAGGTTGAAAAAGTTCCACTCTCCAGCCTGAGGCAGAGACGACATGGCAAGCACCATGAGCTCATGCAGCAGGTGTTGAAAGAGTTAACCGATCTTTCGGGCGATACTGCGCTCAAGGTTCCGCTCGGAGACTTTTCAGCCAAGGACTTGCGCTCGGCAGTCTTCCGTGCGGCTGCCTCTCATCATCTAAAAATATCGAGCATTTCGGACGACAATAACCTGTATGTTTGGAAGAGACGTTTCTAGGTCTAAACCCGCGAGGCCGCATACGCATGAGAGACAGGAACCCTCGCAGGTTTGAGCATCTGGACTACATGAAAGAGCTGCTCATCGCGGGGGTTCGCGCCTCGAACCTTGGCATTATATTGATGGATTCACAGACACGCTGGGAGTCACTTAACGCCGCCATTACGCGCGAAACTCGGCTTCCAATGGAACAACACCTTGGAAAGAGCACACGCGAAGTCGTGGGTGACATTTCACGACAGATCGAACCGACCTACGAAAAGGTGCTCGGCACCGGCAAGGCAGGGTCCGCTTGGATTGTGGGCCATGTGCGCGACACTCCAGAGATCGGCTATTGGTTCGATTATTGCTTCCCCATCTTCGACAAGTCGCGACGGGTGCAGCAACTCGGGTTGTTTGTGGTGAACGTAACCGCGGAACGGACCTCGGCCGAGATATTGAATGCCCTCGCCTCGAACTCAAAAGTCCGGAGGGCGCAAGCCGCCGGAATTCTTGAAAGGTTTGACGAGTCGGTCCGTGCCTATCACTCCCACCTGCGCATAAGTCTCAGCAAACTCGCTTGCCCTTCTATGGAGGCTGCCAGAAAAGCTGACGACTTTCGTCTGTCGCTGGAACATCTGGACGAGGACATACGGCTGATGCAGGAGCTTATCTACGCTGTGATTGCCCAGCTCCCTGTTCCTGAGTGCTGAGTCTGCGGTCCGGCCCAGAATTGACAGTCCGGGACGCAGGCGATCGCGCGCTCCTCGACTAGTAGTGCAGTTGCAGACGTCGTTCCGGAGGGAGCAGGG
>CAZAQN010000099.1:0-10711 GCA_964487345.1 uncultured Occallatibacter sp.
AAGCTTCCGAGTCGTGTTTGTTTTCGATCAGGTCGGCTTGGTAATAGTCAATCTTTGGACATTCAGCACTGTCGAGGTGGTTGATGGTTTGCGGTTGAAGGCTCATGATCGCCTGCTGCAATTTTTCTCGATCGCGAGTAAGTCCACTATTAGTTTTGCCGGAAAGGGAGACCACGGCCGCGATGTCCGAATCGGACATCGTGCCGACTAGTGCGCCGGCAGCAGTTTTTCGAACCAACGATAGATCCGCGGCGCTCATGTGCATGTCATCGAATAGAAAAACGATGCTCCGTTCCGGAACCGTCGGAACCGATCCTTGCACAGGGCTGTTCAAGCCGCTGTCTAACCGATTGTGCTTTTCGACTGTAATTCCTGAGATGGGATGCAGCGCGTCATTGTCAAAAACCTGAAAGTCTTCCTTTTTCAAGTCAGTAACCACGTGACCCTGCTTATCGCGAACGACGACGGGCACGAGCACCCTGATAACGTTTACTTCAAGCCTAACGGGCTCGCCCTCTGGACTACTCGGTTGCTGGGCGAGAACGTGCGCAAGACAGATGAGTATCTGTCCATACCCGGGAAGTGCGCGAAGCAACCGTGCGCTCCCATTCATGGGCAAACCCCGCTTTGGATTGAGAGTCCGATACATCACTTAAGCTCATGCCATCTTACGCGAGTCATTTCTTGTACTGAAGCAGACATTTTGCCATCGAAATCGTTACTGATTTACGGCCGTTGCGCCTGCTTGTAAATGTCGGCGTGCCACGAGAGTGGCTCGGGATGTGCGATTTTTCGATGAGCACATCATCGCCGAGTATCGAATCGAGCACCTTGAGGGGTAAATCCGGGGTTCCGGGCGAGTCACCCGCGATCCGTACATAACCCGAATTGCGGCAGCTCCTAATTGCATCTAGAACAAGTATCTCTGGATGAAAAGTACCTCGGCATCGAATAGGAAATCGCGATTCTTCTTCTTTGCGTAACCGTGTCCTTCATCATTAGCCATCAGGAACCAGGTTGACGTTCCCTGCGCATTGAGTTTATCGAGAATCTGCCGCGATTCGGTCCAGGGCACGCGCGGGTCGTTCTTACCCACCACGGCAAAGATGGGCATGTGCATCGCGGCCAGGTGATTCATGGGAGCAATTTTTTCAAGGTACGCACGCATCGCCGGATCGCGCTCGTCGCCGTATTCAACGCGGCGCAGATCGCGGCGATAGGCCTCGGTGTGTTCAAGAAATGTCACCAGATTAGACATTCCAACAATCGGCAACGCGCAGCGGATACGGTCGCCATAGAAGGCGGCAGTGGCCCAGGTCATGTGTCCGCCATAGCTGCCGCCATAGGCCATAACGCGGCTTGCGTCCAGCCCGGGCTGGGTCGCGATCCAGTCGAGCAGCGCACCAATGTCCTTGTACGAGTCGTCGCGATGAAAGCCGTTGTCAAGCTTAAGAAAGCTCTTACCATAGCCATCGGACCCTCGCACATTGGGAAAGATCATAGCTACGCCCAGCTCACTCATTAGGAAATTCTGCTGGCCCAGGTAACCCGGGCGGTATTGGGCCTCAGGACCACCATGGATGGCAATGACGACTGGGCGTTTTCCTGGAAACTTCTGGGCGTCCGGCTGGTAGAGAAAGCCGCTGATCTCGCGGCCGTCGAAGCTCTTCCACTTCACCAATTGCGGCTCCACAAAGTTTGCCGGATTCAGACCGCCGGTTTCGCTTTCTGTCCAGCGGTCTAGCTTCCCGCTAATGATGTCGATGGAATAGGTGTCAACGGGCGACCGTGCAGAATCGACCGTAAAGCCGAGATCGCGGCCGTTAGGGTGGAAAGTCAGCGACTGAATCACCCCCGTCGGCGCGCTGTTCAGAGGCCTGTATTTATCTGTTCTCGTGTCCAGCACATAGAGCTTGCTGAGGCCGTTCTCATTGGTAGAAATGGCAATTGATTTGCCGTCTTCGCTAGCCTCCATGCCGTCCACATTCCATGGGATGGCTGCGGTGAGGAACGTCGGGGTCATCGTGGCCAGGTCAAATCGCGCTAGGCGCTGAAACTCGCTGTCGCGATCACAAACCACGTAGAGGCTTTTTCCATCCCTGCTAAAGCGGGCGGCGGAGTATGCTACTGTGTCGCCCGATCCCCTGGGGGTGAGCAGTTTCTTCTCACCGGTGGCCGCGTCCACCAGCCAGAGGTAGGTCTCGTTGATCGAGATTTCCTGCATGACGATTAGCTGACGATTGTCCGGCGACCACGCGATTGCCTCCCACCCTCCGCCGTCCACTTGGACCAGCATATGCGCAGTTGTTGGGTCGGCCGCATCCATCGTCCAGATATCGGTGTCCTTGTTGTTGCGCTGCGTGGAGCTGTAGGCCATCCTGGTGCTGTGGTGCGCGAGAACATACGAACCATTGCGGCTCTTTCCGTCGGTGAGCAGCGTGATGGCTCCAGTAGGTACATCGTAGCGGTAGATCTGATACCACTCTCCGCCGCCGGTGTCCTTTTGAAACAGGAACGAGTCGCCATCGGGTAGCCATGCAGCGCTCACGATCCGATCCGGATAAAAGGTCAACTGTCTTCGTGCGCCGCCGGGCATGGTCACCGAGTGCACCTGCACTGTGTCGCCGAAGCGAGTTCCGATCAGAATCTCCCGACGAGTTGGGTGCCAGCCAAGGAGCGTTGCGCTGCGCGACTCACCATAACGTGCCGTTTCTTCGGCGATCTTCACCGGGATAGGCGGTATGTTTTCGATTACTAAGTTGTCGGCGGGCTTCAAAACATCCGACGCCTGCGAAACGGGCTGCTGTGCGGCAACACGAATTACCAGCGAAACACAAAGACCGGCAAAGAAAGCGCTCTTCTTCAAGCGAATTACCTCCACGGGGAATGGAGAAAGTCTATCGTGCGATTCCGCCTCTTCGGCGACATTTCGTCGGAAATTCTAACTCTCAGACGAACTCAGCCAAACAATCCCAAACTGCGCTGAACATTGGCAAAAGCTTGCGGCGATTTTGGCAAAGCCGTTCCGTCATCTGGCCCCACAATCATTCCCGCGCACTCTCCAAATCCGATTCTGGGTAGGCCTTCCTTCGACGCGTGAGCGCGAAGGATGACCTGGTCCCCATCTTCAAGGAACACTCGAGTCTCGCCGTCCGGCAGACGGAGCGGCTCCGATCGATGCTTCATCTCCAGAAGGCAACCCTCCGATCCTTCGCTGGGTCCCGAGATCGTGCCGGTTGCAAGCAGATCGCCTGTCCGCAGATTGCATCCATTGCTCGAGTGATGCGTTACCATCTGCCGAATCGTCCAATAAAGATCGCCCAGATTCCCTCGGCTGACCAGGGCGGGGGCAAGTTTTGCCTCGCGCATCTTTCGTGATTGAAGAGAAACTTCGAGCGTAACATCGATGCCGTCCTTTGGGGCAGTCTCTGAGGAAAGATACGGCAGCGGCACTGGATCGCCGGCAGCGCGCCTTGCAGCCGCAACGCGATAGGGAGCGAGTGCTTCCATCGGCACGATCCATGGTGAGATCGTCGTCGCAAAACTCTTGGCCAGGAATGGGCCCAGCGGCTGATACTCCCACGACTGTATATCACGCGCGGACCAGTCATTCACCAGGCACAGGCCGAAGGTGTGCTCCTCTGCTTCGTCGATTTCAATCGGCTGCCCCATCTGGTTTCCCGGCCCAATGAACGCGCCAATCTCGAGCTCGTAATCAAGCGATCGCGATGGAGCATAGACAGATTCCGAGTCGGGATTCTTGATCTGTCCCGAAGGCCTGCGAATCTCTCTTCCGCTGACCACAATGGAAGAAGCCCGCCCATGATAGGCAATCGGAACGTATTTGTAATTCGGCAGCAGTGGGTTGTCCGGCCGGAATAACTCGCCCACGCGCGTCGCATGATGGAGCGATGCATAGAAATCGGTGTAGTCACCGATCTGAGCAGGCATCATCATCACCGCGTCTTGCATGGGGATCAGACACTCCTCTGCACGGTCTCGCAACTCACTAGTCGTGCGTCCTGCATCCAGAAGTTCGGTCACGCGGCTCCGGAGCGCGGACCAGGCTCCCTTTCCGAGCGACATCAATGGGTTGAGCAGATCCGCATCACACGCGGCCAAAATCGGCTCGGGTAGAGGTGTCAGCAGCCCCACGCTTGCGCAGGCTTTCAGATTCAAAATCTGGTCGCCGATTGCTGCGCCGATGAAGGTTTGCTCGCGGTGCCGGGCCACGCCATAAGGCAGGTTCTGCAGAGGGAAATCGGAGCCATCCTCATTCGCCGAACCTATCCAGCTTTGCTGGCTCACAGCCATCCCAGCGTCTCCAGGTCAACCAAAGGTCCGGTAAACGAGCACGAACCAACGCAGCGGAGGAACTCCTGCCTCACTTCTTCAATCTGAAACGCAGTCCAACGAAAATCGCGCCATGCAATGGTCTCGGTCGAAAGCTTCCATGCACGCGGATCAGTCTCCTCAAGGATGAGCGCGGCGTCGATCGCATCGCCCCCAAAATGAGTCAGCGCAGCCGCCCAGCAAAGATTCACGAATCCATGCATCACTCCAACTCCGCTGTCCGGTGCGTTGGTGTACGGGTGCCGTGAACGCAGCGGGTGATGCAATCCTGCTGTCGCTTTGAACATAAGGTGGCGATCGGCGAGCGCACGCAACATGCCTGCCGTTGCACCCGGTAATGGGAATGCATCCGCGACCAATCCGCCCATGCGCAGTTTAACTTGCGCGCCAGCCGCGCAAATCGCATCGAGCGCCTTTGCATCGCCGGCTGCAACCGCTACTTCAAAATAAGTCGACACCTCAACAGGCAAACGCCTGGCGATGCACTCGATCTCTGACAGTGTCTCCGTCTTAATCTCGACCGCTTCAATTTTTAGACCCTCGTCCAGAAGGCGATGAAGACCATCCAGATCCTGTTGCGCTGTGATGACGAGGCTAAGCCGGAACTTCCGCAGGCACTCGCCTGCAACCTTTCGCAACTCTTCCATGCGATTCAGATCGATAACCAATCGCCCTAACGCATATGCATGCCGTCCGTGACGATAGTTGTGGTAGTTGCGCGCCAGCGCCTGCATCTCCAGGCCCGCAGGTGGATAAAGACCAGCGTAGTCGAATAGGCCGTCAAGCAACTTGGCGATCACAGTCATTTCTTCGTTGATTTCGTCCGCTTCCCATTCCCCGCCGCATGCGCGCTCTTGTTCGCTACAAAATGGCTCTTCAATCCCTGCCAGCATTCGAAGTATTCGTGCTGCAGAATTCTTGTCTTCATGGCAAATTCTGTGGGCCGCACCACGAGGTGCGTCTCAAACATGAAAGCCAGTGTGTTATCGACATACTGCGGCTTCAATTCCGCGCTGCTGGCGCGCTCAAACGTCTCCGCATCGGGACCATGACCGGCCATGCAGTTGTGCAGACTAGCTCCGCCGGGCACAAAGCCCTCGGCCTTTGCGTCGTATGCGCCAAACACTAAGCCCATGAACTCGTTCATCAAGTTGCGATGAAACCATGGCGGCCTGAAGGTGTGGTTGGCAACCATCCAACGAGGCGGAAATATCGTGAAGTCGCAGTTCGCCGTACCCGGAACCGCCGATGGCGCGCTCAAGACGGTGTAAATGGATGGATCGGGATGGTCGAAGGAGACCGTGTTGATGCAGTTGAATCGGGCGAGATCGTATTTGTACGGCGCATAATTTCCGTGCCATGCAACCACATTGAGCGGCGAGTGATCGATCGGCGCCGACCACAGCCGCCCCATGAATTTCGCCGTGATGTGAAACTCTCCTTCGCGGTCTTCGAACGCAGCAGTCGGGGCCTCGAAGTCACGCGGATTCGCCAATCCATTCGCCCCAATGGGACCGAGTTCAGGAAGACGAAAAGGCAAGCCATAGTTTTCGCAAATATAACCGCGCGAATGTTTACTCTCGTATTGCTCCACGCGGGACAATACGCCGCGCGGGATGACGCAAATCTCGCCGGCTGCGACATCGAGAATGCCAAGCTCAGTGTGAAAGCGCAGCCTTCCCAATTGCGGCACGATCAGCAATTCACCATCAGCGCTATAGAAGAAGCGGTCTTTCATCGAAGAATTGAAAGCATAGAGATGGACCGCAACGCCAACCTGCATCGCAGGATCGCCATTGCCACCAAGTGTGACAATGCCATCAACGAAGTCCGTTTTCTCTTCGGGTATAGGCAACGGGTCCCAGCGAAGTTGATTTGGCGTCGTAGGCACTTCTGTAAATGGCCCGCTGCGAATCAATTTTGAGTTGATCTCTTCGTATGGCCGGTGTGTCACGGAAGGACGGATACGATACGTCCACGTGCGCCGGTTCGTAGCGCGCGGTGCAGTAAACGGCGTGCCGCTGAACTGCTCCGTGTACAGGCCAAGCGGATGTCTCTGGGGCGCATTCTGGCCAATCGGCAACGCTCCAGGCACAGCCTCGGTGGCGAACTCATTGCCGAAGCCGGATTGGTATTTGAGTTCAGACGACATGGTTTCCTTTCTCACAATTCTCCGCTCAGAGCGAGTTGTTCGGCTTCGCGCATGGCCTCGTAGACCTGATCGAAACTGCTCACGGCAAACAGCAGTTTGTGCAGCTCATCCACTTTGACCGGAGTGTGGAGCACCTCATCCAACGAGAAATCGTGCACGGCGCACCGACCTTCCATCACGTTGCGGCACTCGCCATGCGAACTGATGAGGCCGCTTCCGTAGGCCTTGATTTCACCGCGCTCGCGAATCAGTCCGAATTCGACTGTGTACCAGAAAAGGCGACCGAGTTTCTCCAACACGCCGGCGTCTTCAATGCCTGCGCAGACCCGGCCATAGTGTGCGAGAAAATCAGCAAAGACAGCATGCGCATGCATGGGTACGTGGCCGAAGACATCGTGAAAAATGTCCGGCTCGGGCGTGTATTCGAGAGAATCTTTGCTCCGCAGCCAGGTCGTTGTTGGAAACAGGCGCGAAGCCAACATTTCGAAAAACGCAGGTGCGGGCAGAAACCCGCTCACTGGAGTCGAGGTCCAACCGGTTCTCGGCGCAAGGCGCGCGCTGATCGCGGCAAGATCGGGAAGACGGTCCCGTTTCAAACCGATGATCTCAAATCCTTCAAGATAGGCGCGGGCGGCGTGCCTCTCGATCTCGGGCAGCATGCGGCCAACCAGCTCGGCCCACACACGATGCTGTTCATCGGTATAGGCCGCGTAATCCTGCTGGATAATGAAGGGCGCCGCCTCCGATAGCGTTGCAACATTCATATTCGCCTCCTCAGAGCTACAGGTTGCCGCGTTCCCGTTGCTCGCGTTCGATGGATTCAAACAGCGCCTTGAAATTCCCTTTGCCAAAACTGCGGCTGCCCTTGCGCTGAATGATCTCGAAAAAGAGTGTCGGCCGATCTTCGACTGGGCGAGTGAAGATCTGCAGCATGTAGCCCTCGTCGTCGCGATCGACGAGAATGCCGAGTTCCTCCAACTCGTCGATAGGCTCATCGATCGCACCAACACGCGCCTGCAGGTCGGTGTAATAAGTGTGGGGAACATGAAGGAAATCGATCCCCTGCGCGTGAAGGCTTTTCACCGTGTGCAGAATGTCGTTGGTGGCAAGCGCGATGTGCTGGACGCCAGGGCCGGCATAGAAATCCAGATACTCCTCGATCTGCGATTTGCGTTTTCCCTCGGCAGGCTCGTTGATGGGGAATTTCACGTAGCCGTTGCCGTTCGCCATCACCTTCGACATCAGCGAGGAGTATTCGGTGGAGATGTCCTTGTCGTCGAAGTGCTGGTAGAGGCGGAATCCCATGACGTGTGAGTAAAAGTCGACCCACTTGTCCATCTCGTGCCAGCCAACGTTGCCCACCATGTGGTCGACGTGGAGCAGGCCAGTGGGCCGTGCGACCGAATCGTTTTCGACGGCGCGATATCCGGGAAGGAACGGGCCGTGGTAGGCGCCTCGCTCCACGAAGGTATGAATCGTGTCGCCGTAGGTGCGAATGCTGGAAAGGACGACGCTGCCGTGATCGTCGAAAATTACCTGGGGTTCAGCAAAGCTGATAGCGCCGCGGCTGGTGGTCTCGCGCCATGCCTGCGTGGCATCCTCGACCCACAGCGCGATGACACGCACCCCATCGCCATGACGCTGGATGTGCTCGGCAATGAGCCCGCTGCTGCACAATGGCGTAGTAAGCACGAAACGAATCTTGCCCTGTTGCACCACGTAGGATGCGCGATCGCGCTGACCCGTCTCCGGTCCGGCATACGCGACCAGCGACATGCCAAAAGCGGTTCGGTAAAAGTAGGCCGCCTGGCGCGCATTGCCCACGTAGAATTCGACGTGATCCGTTCCCAGCAGTGGAAGGAAATCCGGCTCGGCGGCGGGAACTTCCAGCACGGCGTGGGCTGCAGATGAAGATGAAACGGAACGCGGGGATGCGTTCATAGAAGAACCTCCGTTGCCGGAAGCGGGGGCGAGGCATGGGGGGGGAAGCCGCTACCGACTAGCCGAAAGAATAGGCTCGCGGCGATATGCCTGAAAATGGCGATTTGAATGAAAATCGTCTGCAAAACCTTAGAATGTTAGGCATAATTTATTTGTATCTTAAGGATTATAGGAAAATGACACATAAGACCACACCAGGACTTTTCGAACTGGACGCCATCGCATGGAAGCTGATTGAAAGTCTGCAACACAATGCGCGGCTGTCATTCGCCGAGTTGGGCAGAAAGGTGGGACTTTCGACACCCGCCGTAGCGGAGCGCGTGCATCGGCTGGAAGATGCCGGGGTGATCACTGGCTACCACGCTTCGTTGAACATGACTAAGCTGGGTGTGCCCATTCACGTGTGGATGCGGCTCACAATTCCCGGCGGCGACCTGCAGATCAGCCGCACGGTGACAGCGATCAAGGAACTCGTGGAGGTCAGCCGATGCCATCGCATCACGGGATCGGAATCGTTCGTGATTGAAGCGCACGTGGTGTCGATTCGGCATTTGGAGGCGCTGATCGACCGGCTCTCCGCATTGGGAGCAACGTCTACCTCAACGGTGTTGTCGTCGCCTGTGGAACGGAGAGAGTATCACGCCCGGCAGATCGAAAGCTTTGACAAATATCTTTGAACGCCGATCGTTTCATCTTCTGCCGACTCGGCGTTAGCGGCAGACTAGGCGTCTCGCTTATCAACACTAGACGAATGTTGCAAACTTGAATAGCAAGAATCTTGCAGTTTACTGCGAGAAAAAAACCCTCTGAACGCTTGGCCGTGCCTGCAATTATTATCCGTCAACTTCAATTCCGGGCGTATCATCCTCTACCCGGAAGTGTCGTTAGCAAGTAGAAATGTCCGCTTTTGAGAACAAGTGAAATGTCCGGTTTCATAAGTTAGTAGCCGTAGAGGCGGTGGTAAAGTGCGAATCCCGCGTTGTTTGCGGGATTTGCAAGTTGAGAGGGAAAGTCTGTTTTTGGACTTTTCCTCTTAACGTCTTTTCCACGGCCTTGATTTGTTTTTGGCTCAGCGGTGTCAACAGTTTCCCTTCCGCGCTGTAATGTCCGATGCGATGTCCAGAGATCATCAGGGTCAGTGTCATGTCCATGTGCTGATGGATGATTGCCTTGCATCCGGCCAGCGTGTGGCGCCAGTGAGCGCGCTCCAGCTGCATGACCAGGTTATGAAAGTGCACGGTGTTATCCCGATCGACAGTGCGTTCGTATCGTTGCGTGAAGATCATCTCCAGGTTCCGGTGCCGGCAGGAGATAAACGCCGTACCCCGTTGCGCTGCCGGAACCGTAAAGCGGCGGTTGAACTCGGCCATGTAGTGATCGTTGAGGAACGTGTTGGCCCCGTCCAGCGTTCTGATCCCGCGCAGGCGCAGCTCCTGAGGCAGTCGTCCCTGCCAGGTGGAGAAGTTCCGTTCCGAGCGCCCTCGCGCCTGCGGAGAGTAGGAAGGAATCATCTGCACTCCCAGTTCCTTCATGGCGCAGCCTACCTGCGTGGGACGCTCATAATCGACCTGGCCTCCGCTCTTGGGCGTCAGCCAGAAATGGGCTCCACGGTCCGAATACAGTGAACAGAACAACCCCTTCCGTTCGATCACTGCACGCAGCCCAGCCATCACCGTGAAAGTCGTTTCCTCCGGCGCCAGCTGCGCATAGTAGATCTCGCTGGTGGCATCGTCCAGGATCACGATCAGATCGTGGCGACGCTCATCCTGAAACCACTGGTGATCGCTGCCGTCGATGTGCAACATCATTCCCGGCAGAGGACGCCGTTCACGCCGCTTGCGGTGCACGCCGCGCTTGGCTTTGCGCTTTACCAGCCCGGCCGTCTGCAACGCCTGCTTGACCCACGTATAGCTCAGCCCGATCTGATGTTCCTCGACCAGCTTCTCGTGAAAGTGCCGCACGTTCAGATCGAAGTACTTGTCCCGGTACAGGCTCAGAATCTGTTCTGCCTTCGCCTTCGGTACACGCCGCCGGCTCGGGTATCCCTCGCCGACGATCCAGCAAACCCTGGTGGCCCCGCTCTTCCAGCCGCTTCCTCCAACGACGCAGCTGTCGCGCGCTGATGCCCATCAACTCCGCCGCCTGCCACCACTTGATCTTCCCCGCCGAGGCTCTCAACAGCACTTCATGCAACTTCATCGTCCGCTCCACTGCGGTCCTCGGATAGATCTCCATGCTCTCGCGCATGGCTCCATCCTCACCGCC
>CAZAQN010000100.1:0-10574 GCA_964487345.1 uncultured Occallatibacter sp.
GCGGCATCCTGATCACCCTCATCACCACCGTCTGCTACGTCGCCACGTGGGAGGTGATCTACTTCAACTTCATACCCCACTTTATGGACAGCTACTTCGCGGCGCAGATTCACAAGGTGCAGTCCTCCGGACTTGACGCAGCCACCACCGCCGCGCAGGTGGCTGCCATCCAGCACTCTCAGCAGCTCTATCAAAATCCGTTGGTCAACATGGCCTACACCTTCATGGAGCCTCTGCCCGTCGGCGTGATCATTACTCTCTTCTCCGCTGCCATCCTCCGCCGCAAAGCCCCTGCGGAACCCACCGCCGCTTCCGCAGTCATGCACCCATAGGTCAGCCCCGGTGGTTCAGCGGCTGAAGGCCAATACTCCTCCTTTTAGATCCAGTGACACGCGGGAGATTCCCAGGGCTGCGGGGCTCATCAGCCCGTCGTAGTCGAACTGAGACGGTTTGGGATTGCGGGTCATGAGCGCCAATTTCTGGCGAAACTCCTCCGGGCCTAATCTGAGCGAACGCAGCCAAACCTGTTTGCTCTCGAAATCACCGATCTGCTGCGGCGTCCTGATGGCGGGGTCCTTTGCGCTTGGACTCTGCGGTGTGGCCCTGGTGAACAGAATGATGGAACCGGCTCCGGTGTCGAAGAGAAGATGCACCGGTGTGCGATCGATTTCGACGTCAAAGACGGCCATGCCTTGATCGAGCCGCAACGGAACGGAGACGGACAGAGCCGGGGCCGGTCCAAAGCGAATCGCGCGGGCAGAGTAATCGATGACGAGAGGTCTCTGCCCCAGAACATCCAGGCCAACAATCGCATCGATCCGGACCGGGAAGGACTTCTGGAAAAAAGAGAGGTCGGTTGTGACGACCTGAAGATTGGACCGCTTCAATGGGCCAAGCTCGAGCGAGGGCAGGTTTGCCACTCCGCCCTGTGTTCTGCCGCCCAGAATTCCGATGCTGGTGGATTTTTCGCTGGGTAGACCGAGCTTTCTCGCGATCCGCGCATCGAGAACAGAGGGGGTAGTGCCTGTGTCCAGGAAAAAGTTGAGGTTCTTGAGCGGGCCAATGGACCCATGCACCACCATGAAATAGCCTTGATAGAGATCGAACCGGACGGTTCCGGTTATGTCACTCATCGCTGGAACTGACTCTCGCTCGGGGACGTTACTGGCGTACGTTTGGTCCGCCAAGAGTAGTATGCCAACAACAAGGTTCAACAATAATACGGAGGGGCGACTGCGCATGACCTCGACCTCGGTTTTCAGAGGTGATCGTGCGCGACGTGGCTAGGTACCTCAATTCACTCGACCTAGATTGAAGATCGACCATCGATTCCGCTGCAGGAGAGAAACTGGAGAGCGGCGGGAGAGGAATGTCTCCTGGCAAAATAGTTGAAGAAAGCGCATGGATGATATGTCATCCAGGGAGAGGTAGACTTAGCCCATGCTGGAGCTTCCCCAGAACGGAGAGTCACCGTCTCGGAATGGGTTTCACACCGTCCGCTTTGGGGAATTCGAGGCCGATCTGCGTATCGGTGAGATCCGCAAGGCTGGGAGTCGCATCAAGCTCCAGGACCAACCGTTCAAAGTCCTCCAGATTTTGCTGGAGAAGCGTGGCAATGTCGTTTCGCGCGAGGAATTGCAGTCGCGCATCTGGCCGGAAGACAGTTATGGGGACTTCGACCATGCGGTGAACGTGGCGATTGGCAAGCTGCGCAGTGCGTTAGGCGATTCCGCCGAGAATCCTGTTTTTATTGAGACGGTGCCGCGGCGCGGGTATCGTTTTGTGGCGACGGTGGAAGGGCCACCGGTGATGCCCCCTGCGGCAAAACCGCCGATTGAGGCCGATCCAGAGGACGGGGGGAGATCCCCGGACAGTCACAAATCAGGACTCCTGCTGTTCGTGTCGCTGGTAGTCGTCGCGTGCGCGGGGCTGGTGGCGGCAGGCGTATGGGTTGGGCGCCGCAGCGCCAAGTCGCAGCCTGCAGAGATTCAGCGCCTGACGATCGAACATGGGACCGTCTATTCTGCCCGATTCGCACCGGACGGACGGAACGTGTACTATGCCGCGGCGTGGGAGGGCATGCCGGTCGAGATCTTCTCCACCGATCTGAAATTTCCGGGATCTCGATCTCTGGGGCTGACGGGGACCGGATTGCTTGCGGTCTCCTCGGCGGGTCAGATGGCTGTTTTGCAGCCGGCGGAATCGGAATTCATGACCGGGATGACGGGCACCCTGGGTCAGGTGCCCGACACGGGCGGGACACCGCGGCAGCTTGCCGCATGTGTGCAATGGGCCGACTGGTCGCCCGACGGAAAGACGCTGGCCGTCGTTGATCTTGTGGCCGGTAAACAGCGGCTTGAGTTTCCCCTCGGCCACATCCTCTACGAGACCTCCGGCCGGATCAGCCACGTGCGGGTTTCACCGAACGGCCGCGCGATCGCGTTTCTTGATCACCCAACCTCTCACGATGATGAGGGCGGTGTTTCCGTCGTCGATCTGCAAGGACGAAAGACGGTTCTTTCTACCGGATGGGAGAGCGAGGAGGGACTCGCCTGGTCAGCCAAGGGAGATGAGGTGTGGTTCTCGGCCACGCACGCTGGATTGCAGCGCCAGATTTATGCCGTTGACCTGTCGGGCCATCTGCGTCTCGCCTTCCGCGCGCTGGGCGGGGTAACGCTGCAGGATATCGCTCCGGACGGCAGAGTGCTCATGACGCGCGATGAACAACGGGCCAGCATCATGGGTCTGGCGCGCGGAGCAACCAAAGAAAGAGACCTCTCGTGGCAGGACTGGTCGCTTCCCGTGGACATCTCGAGCGATGGCAAAGCGCTGCTCTTTGACGAGCAGGGAGAGCAGACTGGGCCAAACTATACCGTGGCTATACGCGATCTGGCAGGGTCGCCGCCGGTCGCGCTGGGCGAAGGGATGGCCGGCGATTTTTCTCCCGATGGCAAGTGGGTGGCCGCAAGTGTCTCCTACACGCAGTTGGTCCTGCTGCCTACTGGACCGGGAACGATTAGGCGGATCGAACGGGACGACATTGAGCAGTACGGACACGAAATCCACTGGCTCCCGGATGGCAAACAGATCCTCTTCACCGGAAACCTGCCGGGACGTGCAGCCCGGTGTTTTGTTCAGAGTGTCGACGGCGGCAGGCCGCGCCCCATCACGCCAGAAGGAGTCACTTACTGCCGGGTTTCGTCCGATGGAAAGCTCATTGCGGCGGGCAGCGCGGACATGAGTGGAGTGAAACTCTACGCGATTGACGGCGGGACACCGCGCCCGATTCCCGGACTGCAGGCCGGAGAATCTGTTGCATGGACCTCCGATCCGAATTTCCTGTATGTCGGCCAACACTCGAAGTCATCCATTCGGGTTTTCCGCTTGAATCTGCTTTCCGGTCAAAGGAAGTTGTTCAAAGAGATCGCGGTGCCCAATGAACCGGGTGTTTGCGACATGACGCATGTTCTTTTCAGCCCCGACGGCCGCGTCTACGCCTATGGCTATATCCGGCTGCTTTCAGATTTGTATATGGTGGCGGGCTTGCGGTAGAGACGCTTTCATCAGCGGCGTCGGTGATCGTGTCGTCGAAGGATAGGCCGCGATCCAACCGCGATGGTCGCGGAACTACGTTCTCAGGACCTGCATTGGGTCGAGGCGCGAGGCGCGCCACGCGGGGAAGACGCAGGCGCTCGCCACAACAACAAGCAGTGTTCCTGACACTGTAATGAAAACAATCGGATCGAGCGGTGCGGTCTCATAGAGCATAGAGCCCATCAGGCGCACAACGGCAGCACTTCCTATAAGTCCCAGGAACAGTCCGAGAAATGCGGGCCGCAGGCCGTCCATCAAAATCGTGCGCAGGATCTGCTCTCGTTGAGCGCCCAGTGCCATACGAATTCCTATTTCGCCGGTGCGTTGAGCGACGATATAGGAAAGCACGCCGAATAATCCGACCGCCGCAAGCAGCAGCGAAAGTGCAGCGAATATCAGCAGCAGGGTGACATCGAAACTGGTTTCCATCGTATCCCGATGCAACACCTGATCCATCGTGAGCACGTCGGAAACGGGCATATCGCGGTCGAGTTGCGCAACCATACGTTGAATGGGCAGAGCGAGCGTGGTCACATCCAGGTCTGAGCGAACAACAAGCGCGGCCCCCGTCATTTCAGGATTCGCATCGAGAGCAAAGTACATCATCGGTTGCGCCGGGTCTCCGACACTAAACTGCGTATCGCCGACAATCCCCACGATCTCGTATTGGCCAGCGCCCAAGGTGCGCAAGTGCTTTCCGATGGGATTCTCTCCCGGAAAGATTTGCCTGGAAAACGATGCGGAGAGAATGACCTCAGTCGAATGGCCGGGTCGCTGATTGTCGGCAAACGTGCGCCCGCTCAAGAATGGAATCCCGATCGCTTCGAAATAGCCCGGATCGACCCACCTGTGAATTGCATCCATGCGCTGGCCCGCAGGCGGCTTCGGATGTTCGACAACCACAAAGCCGCTATCTCCGCCATATCCGTCTCCTGGCACTACGGGGAAGACCAGGCCTGCAGCATGAACGCCGTGCAGGGTGCGCACGCGTGCCAGCAGCGAATCGAAAAAGCTCGCGCGTACCGCTGGAAGGCTATAACGCGCTTGTGGCAGGTCGAGGTCCATTTTGAGTACGTTCTGGGTGATGCAGCCAACGTTGGCCGAGCGCAATTTGGCGAAGCTCTTTAACATCAATCCCGCGCCAATCAGCAGGATCACTGTCAATCCCACTTCGAGCGAGATCAGCGCAGCGCGTAGACGCGTGCGGCGGTTCCCTGTACTGTTCGCGCGCGACGTCTCCTGCAGGGAAGAAAGCATCTTATCGCCGTCGATGGGAAACGACGAGAGCAGTCCGGCAAATGTGGCGCAGAGCACGATCAGCCCAAGTGCGAAGACTGCCGCGATGCCATCCATGTGTATGGCCTCGACGCGTGCCATGTCGGGACGAGCATTCACTACCCACTTCAATAGCCAATAGGCCATCAGAGTACCTGCCACGCCTCCGGCCGCCGACAAAAGCAGGCTCTCGATCAGGTGTTGGCGCAGCAGGCGCAAATGGCTCCCGCCGAGCGCCATCCTGATGGCCAGTTCCTTGTTGCGGTCGGCTGCGCGCGCCACCAACAAATTGGCCACATTCAGGCAAGCGATGAAGAGCACACAGCCGGTCGCAGCCAGGAGCGCATAGAGGGACATCTTTACGTCGCCCACAATCGAGTCGAGGAGAGGCCGGCCGTTTGCGGCTTTGCTCATAAAGACAAGGTCACGATGCTGGTCGTGAAGACGGCGCGTGATCAAGGAAAGTTCGGCAACAGCCTCGGTCACTGTAGCCCCGGGTTTGAGGCGCCCGATAACTCTGAAATCGGGCAATTCCAGACTGCGCATCTCACTTAGAGGCTCCTTGTAATAGACCGGCGTCCAAAGCTGGGTCGCCGCGTCGGGATAGGAAAACCACCCAGGCATCACCCCGATCACTGTGTAAGGCTTGCCGTCGAGCAGAATGTCCTGATTGACGATCGAGGGATTGCCGCCGAAGCGCCGCTTCCACAAGCCCCAACTGAGAAGAACGGTTGGATTGGCCGACGGCTTATCCTCATCCGGCGAAAAATTGCGCCCCAGCGCGGGCTGAACCCCAAGCATAGGCAGCATATTCGATGAAAACGTCGCTGCCCGCACACTCTCCGGCAACTGCTGGCCGGCTTCAGATAGGTTGTAGCCGGCGTAGCCGCAAAGGGCGATGTCGGTGAAGCTCGTGTTGAGCTTCTTCCACTCGGCAAAGACACCCGCCGCGACGTTGTTCCACGGATACTGATCGTCGGGGCTCTGTCCATAGAGCCTGACCAACCGACCCGAATCTGAGAACGGCAGCGGCTTGACCAATACGGAATGGACAATCGTGAACAGGGCAACGTTCGCACCGATGCCCAGCCCCATCACCAGGACGGCAGTCGCAGCGAAGACCGGAGTACGCGCCAAGGTGCGGACGCTGTAGCCCAAATCCCGCACTAGAGATTCGAGCCAGGTCCAGTTCCACGTGAACCGCTTCTTTGTAAAAGAGGAAGAACGATTGTGTTGGTGCATATGCGCTCACATCCTAGGGTGAGGCTACTAATGCACATAGCAGCTGTCTACTCGCCTTTAGAGTTGACCTACTCTACCGAAATCCCACTAACCGACGCGAAAAACACTGCGTAGTTGCTCACATTTGGGTCACTTGTAGAAACCGGGAAACCACCGCGTTTGATCCGAAAAGAACGATGAAAGAGGAAATCGAATCGAACCTGTGGGGACGAATGATGCAAGGAACGTCCTCTTCTAGCCCGAACGAGGCTTCGCGCCGACTGTTCGAAGAACGGGCCTGTCCTGGTCGTTTGCCAGAACGGTTAGATATGCGTCGACCAGGCGAACGAGTTCTTCCTCAAAAACAGGAGATTTCAGGGTTCCTTTTCGGGAGGCATCGTGAACTGCCCCCGCAATCGCAGCGGAGAGCACTTGCGCTCGGACTAGACTGCGCGGATTCGCGCCGGAAACTTCGTTCGCCGTAATCAGCTTCGTGAAGAGGCTCCAGTATTCTCTCTCAAAATTCTGCTGTAGAGATTTAGCAATCTTCCCCCGCGGAACTTCTTCAAGAAGTACGCGATGAAGCGACGGGTGATTGGAATGTGCGGTGATCATCCCGGATACCAGACCTTTGATGCGTTCGACACGGGTTGCTTGCTCGTCGGCAAACCGCAGCGCCGAGAGTACGTCGTCAAAATGACGCCGTAGGATTGTTTCTACGAGCGCCACTTTGTTGGGAAAGTACTGGTACAGCGACCCGATGCTGACACCCGCCACTTCGGCTACTGCATTGGTGGTGAATCGCCCCCAGCCTTGACGGTCGAGGATGCGAGCAGCGGCCTCCAGGATTGCCTCCACTGTTGCGCGAGCTCGCTCCTGTCGCGGTTCTTTTCTCATTCTTCGTGCGCCAAAATACGTATAGCCGAGGTTACATATCCGTGCGAATATGAGGCTTATGCTCGCATTTGCTCAGGTTCTTGTCTAGAGCATGCCGGAGGCGTGCGGAAGTATTTCCTGATTAGGAATGGTCCCGGTTTGCCCAGGTCGACCGTAATGCGCTTGACCGCATATGCGCTTGGGAGCATAATAAGAAATGAAGTGACGGTAGCATTCCATCCGGAATTTGAGCCGGAATTTGACGCCCTGCCCGAAGAGGTGCAGGACGAATTCTATGCCGAGGCCAGCTTTGTCGAACTCATGGGACCGGCGACCGCCCGTCCCCACGTGGATACACTGAAAGGCTCCGTTTACCCGAACATGAAGGAGCTTCGCTTTGAGGCTCTGAATGACGAATGGCGGGTAGCCTTCGCATTCGATCCAAAGAGGATTGCCATCATGCTCGTTGCCGCGGGCAAAACAGGTATATCTCAGAACCGCTTTTATAAGGCCCTGATAGCGAAGGCAGACGCCCGGTACGGCAGACACCTTGAGGATCTCAAAAAGCAGGCAAAGGCTGAACCGGCGAAAAAGCAGAAAGCAGCGAAGGGAAGAAAGAAATGAAGACATTACAGGACAAGCTCAAGAGCCTTCCGGACGCCCGCCGCAGGAAGATCGAGGCGCGCACAGACCAGTTCATCCGCGAGGAGATGACCCTGCGCGAGTTGCGGAAAGCCCGCAGCCTCACACAGGCGAAGCTAGCCCGCTCCCTGCGCGTCAACCAGGAACAGGTGTCGCGCATCGAGCAGCGCACCGACCTTCATATTTCCACCCTGCGCCGTCAGGTGGAAGCCATGGGCGGCCAGCTGACCATCCTCGCCAGCTTTCCGAACGGAGCGCCGGTCGAGCTCGTCGGCATCGGGGATATCTAACGAACCTCCCCGGCTTCTGCTGACGAAAGGCAACGAACACATGGCGCAACATGCAATAGCCTATGCGATTGCACTGGTCCCGGTGTTAGGCCAGAATATTCTCGCGATGTCTTCTGCATTGAACGCCCTGAGCGTCTCCCGATTGACAAGGAATATGAGGGCGACTGCATCTGTGAACAACATTCCAGCTCCAAGTACGGAAAAGTCACTTTGGGGTGCCAAACCGGAGGCATTGGTGGTGAATCGCCCCCAGCCTTGACGGTCGAGGATGCGAGCAGCGGCCTCCAGGATTGCCTCCACTGTTGCGCGAGCTCGCTCCTGTCGCGGTTCTTTTCTCATTCTTCGTGCGCCAAAATACGTATAGCCGAGGTTACATATCCGTGCGAATATGAGGCTTATGCTCGCATTTGCTCAGGTTCTTGTCTAGAGCAACGGCACATCGGATTCCCTTAGGGGCGTCCAATCCGCCCGAAGTTCCAATTGAGAGGTTGCCGCTTAGGCAGCCGCGCCGGCCCATGTTAGCTCTCGCGAATCGCCGAGAATTCAGGATGCATCCTGAGACGAACGCTGGTCTGCAGACGAGAGTTCCCAGGACTGTCTAAGCCCGGCCGATGCGCTCGGCGATGGGAACGATTGACAGGTTTGCTGTTAGAAATTCGCATTCTAGTCGGATTACCGCCTAACCGGAAGTTAGTACTGACGCAACATTCGCGACGGTAGTCAACGGAGGAAAGGTCTGGAGTCACACCCGCGACTTTCCTATTGCTGCTCGAGGTCGATGCTCTCGTAGTCGCGCCGCGCGATGCCGGCGCGAACCTCGGTGGGCGTCTTACCCTGCTTCGTCAGGCGGTAGGCGTAGAACGCTTCTTTGGCACACGTGGAGCACTCGGTGCCGTGCAGACCCTCGTAGCAACTGCGCAGGCTGGTGTGACCGAGAGCCCGATCGCAGCGGCAGTTGCAGGGAAGCTGGTAGAGGACGTTGCCGATTTTGCCCGCCTGCTGATAGACGTGCACCTGCCAGGGATAGCGGAAATTCTCGCCAGTCAGCTTGGCGCCGGAGAGGATGAGAGGCAAAGTGCTGATCTTCAAGGGTGCAGCGGGGTGATAGGCGGGAATTTCGTTTGCCGGGTTGGACCACTGGGCGTAGCTGGCCAGGGTGACGGCAAAGACGGCAAGAAGCAGGCCCCAACGATACCTGATGCTCGGGATCATAAGTCGAACTCTCTTTGCTAGGATTTTAGACCTGAACTCGAAGGAAGGAAACCGTAAGGCTAGGCAGGCGGATTTGGTTCAAAGAGGAAGGCGCCTTCGGCACAAAAAAAAGGCGGCACGAACGTTTTGCTGTTCGTGCCGGGAGGCCAGTGACGCAAACTACTTCCAGACTTGAGAGGTAACTTGACCGCTCCCGAACTGGAATATATACACCATACTATAGATCAGGAAGAAAGCAAATACAAAAATTGATATTTTTTCATAATGCGGTACGCAGGGCACATGTTGCTCTGCGCATCTAAATAGCAGATAAAATGACAGTTGCGATTAGACAAGTGGGACCGAATAGCGTGACCCCGAATTCAAAGGATTTCAAAACTGAAGCGGCCCGTGAAAAGTCATCGATCAACCCGGGAGATTCTAGCCCCGTTCAATTCGGCTGTCGGAGTTTCTCATCGGATGATCCATGATCGTCCGCTCTTCGATTAAAAAAGATAGGTACTGAAAAAATGCTTGCGGCGAAGAGGGCGCTGTGCGATAACTACGTTATGCGAAGTACGCGAAACGTAGTAGATACCGAAAACGGGGCGGATTTGGGACACTATTCCGACCCACCACTTTTGGTTCTTGCCAGCCTTGCAAGTGGGCCGAAGCATGGACATTCGATGATCGAAGACATTGAGCGGCTTTGCGGGACAAGATTGGGTCCGGGCACACTTTACGGCGCGATCAACCGATTGGAGAAACAGGGCTGGATTGAGCCACTCCCGGCCGAGGAGCGGCGCCAACCTTATCGCATCACCGCTCAGGGCCTTCGAGTTCTTCGCGCAAAGTTGACCACGCTGCAGCAGTTCGCCGGATCCGGACTGAAAAGATTGGAAGTCTTATGAATCCAAAACTCGCTCGCTTGCTCACGCGCTTGTATCCGCGTTCCTGGAGAAAGCGCTATGGGGCGGAATTTGAGGCACTGCTTGAATCCGGCCATGGCGATATTCGCACTGCGGTGAACGTCGCTTGGTCTGCGCTTCGTGAGCACATTCTTCCCAGCAAAGGCCCCATGACGGATCGAGGTTCCCTTCCTGTTCAGTTCCAGTCGTGGTGCGTGCGGGCACCGTGGGCAATGTTCTGTCTCGCCCCGGTGATTCTTCTTGCCGGAGCTTACTTATTCGCCTGTCTGGTTCTATGGTCAGGTTGGCAAATCTATTCGCCGGGAGCCGATTCGCCGTTCGGTGTCAAAGTACACGGGTTCGCAAATCTTTATTTTCAAATCGGCAGGTATTGCTATTGGACGGCCCCGGTTGTGGTCGGTTGGGGAATCGAACTCGTCGCTATCCGTCAAAGAGCGAAAGCCGCTTGGCTGGTGAGCGGCTTGGTTCTCGTCGCATGGATGGGAGCCGTAGCACGGATTCAAGCAAGCCGCACGGCCGTTCCCGACGGACTCGGACATATAAGCATGGACTTTCC
>CAZAQN010000101.1:0-10354 GCA_964487345.1 uncultured Occallatibacter sp.
GGGTTGCCGAATCGAATGCTTCTGAACACCCGGGTGGCCCAGGCAATCTCTCATGCTCGGCGAACGAGGGGCCGGGCCGCTGTGTTGTTTCTGGATTTGGACGGCTTCAAAGAAATCAACGATTCCCTGGGACATCTGATCGGCGACAAGCTACTTCAATCCGTAGCGAAGCGCTTATCGAGTTGCGTGCGAGGCCCAGATACGGTGAGCCGCCAGGGAGGCGATGAATTTGTTGTGCTGCTTCGGGAGTTACAACACCCTGAAGATGCCGCGACCACGGCGAAAAGATTGTTGGATGCAGTGGCCGGTGTTCATTTGATTGACGAGCACGAGATTCACGTCACGACCAGCATCGGTTTGAGCATTTATCCAAGCGATGCCAAGGATGCGGAGAGTCTTATCAGGAAAGCGGACACCGCGATGTATCACGCCAAGAAGAATGGGAGGCATATCTACCGGTTCTTCAAGCCAGAGATGATCATTGAACCGGTGGAGCGCCAATCCGTGGAGCGGGACCTGCGGCACGCCAAGGATCTCGAAATTGAGCTGCAGAGCAATGGATCGCACGTTCATTCGCAGAGCCGGACCGTCTTGAGCGGAATAAGACATACAGTCCTTTTGAATGCTGATACACACAAGAGAATTCGGCAGAAGTCTACGAAGAGTCGGGGCAGAGGAGGGATGAATGGCAGCATCAAGTCGTGAAATCGTCATGATGGCGGGACAGCTCAAGGGCATGGGCCATGAGGCAGTGTGCACGGTGAGCGCGGTAATGGTATCCCTGCCCCAACTGAATATTGCGGAATACGTCAAGTGCGACATTCATCTCGCGCCGCTGGACTTACCGGACGGCCCCTATCAAGTTACCTTCGAAGGCCGAACGATGAAGGTGAAAAAGCAGGGTGGGGATTGGGTCGACGGACTTAGCGAAAGGATCTAGCCAGGCGCGGCGCCAGTTCGAGACGCGGAACCTATCAAGAGGCATTGCAATCGACTCTCGTTTCGAAGAGAAAGCTTACCCGTGTTTGAGAGAGCGCATTGGACGATCCGGATTGACCCTCGATGGCAAACCGATCGGTTACGGCGAAAATGGGGAAGAGCTGCTTCCGGCAGTGAAGCGCCGGACGCTAGAGGCAATCGAATCGAAGACGTTGAGGTACTTGATGTCGGGGTGGCGAGCCGGATTTGGGATCCGCGGATGTTTGCATTTTAGACAAAATTGCTCCGAAATGCGGTTACCTCGTTACCGAAGGCGGCAACCTCCGGAAGGAAACGCTGCGTTTTTCCTGCAGAATAAACGAGAAAGAGCGATAGTAATGGGGCCGTTCCTTTTACATAAACACTTCCGTGTCCCTTCCGTGATAAAGTGGGCGGCAATCTACATTCTTCTTTCGAAGCTAGACAATAACTCTTGGAGTCATCGGGGCTCGTCCTCCGAGAAAGGTGCCGGGACAAGAGAATGCGGCTCCTCCGTAGTCTTTTCGTCGGTTTATCGATCGTTACACTAGTCAACGCAACCCAAACCTTCTCCCAAAGCGCGACACAGGGACCAAGGATTCTTGAGAGAGTCGACGAGAATCAGCTCGTAACCCTCAAGGGCAACATCCATCCGTTCGCGAATTCCCGCAACGACCTGGGGCCGGTGAGGCCCGATCTCGCCATGACGGATATCGTGCTGGTGCTGAGCCGCGGCCCTGAGCAGCAGGCAGCGTTTGATGACTTTGTTGCCGGCCAGTACGACTCATCCTCGCCCGACTTTCATCATTGGCTTCAACCCGCGGAAGTGGGAGAGCGGTTCGGCCCGTCTTTAGCCGACATTGCAACCATTTCGAGCTGGCTCGCGAGTCGCGGGCTCTCGGTGGCTGCCGTATCGAAGGACCGGATGTCGATCCGGTTTGGCGGCACGGCTGCGCAGGTCGAAAGCGCCTTTCATACGGAGATTCACAATCTGTCGGTCGACGGCGAGAAACATATCGCCAACATGAGCGATCCACAGATTCCTGCTGCGCTGTCGCCGGTGGTGGTGGGCGTGAAAGCGCTGCACGACTTCAAGCCGAAGCCGCAGCACCGGCTTGGCTCGAAGGTGACCTTCGACAGCAGCACAGGAAAATGGCAGCGGATCGCTGGCGGCTCGCCGATTGCGAGCGCCCTCGGCGTCTCGGCGCAGGTGGGCAAGGTCGATCCGGATTTTGGCATTACCGTGGGCACGGGAAGCAACGCCGTCTGGACTGAAGACGTGGCGCCCTACGATTTTGCCACTATCTACAACGTGCTGCCACTCTGGAACGCGACCACGCCCATCACGGGGACGGGACAAACGATTGCGGTCGCCGGTACCAGCGACATTGCTCTTGCCGACGTGGCCACCTTCCGCTCGGCCTTCGGTCTGCCTGCCGGATTGACGCCGGAAGAAGTGAAAGGCGCGAACGGACTGGACCCGGGGATATGTACGGGCACGACTGGAAACTGCACTATTGACGACCTGACAGAGAATTCGCTCGACGTCGAGTGGTCAGGAGCCGTCGCGCCAGGCGCGCAAATCGTACTCGTCACTTCGGGCGTGCGATCGGCAACCGACGACACCGTTTACGACTCTTCCAGTTATGTGGTCGAAAACGCCGGAGTCCCTTCCACACCCGTCGCCAACGCGCACATTCTCAGCGTCAGCTATGGTCTATGTGAACTGGGTGAGGGTACCGGCGGGAACGCGGCCTATAACAATCTATGGGAGACTGCCGCAACCGAAGGCATCGCGGTCTTTGTTGCGACGGGGGATGCGGGGTCGGCGACTTGCGATCAAGATCAAGGTGGTACGAGCCCTTCATACAGGGCCGAATACGGGCTCTCCGTCAGCGGGTTGGCCTCGAGTCCGTACGACACGGCCGTTGGCGGAACAGACCTTAACTGGGGCTCGACACCGGCTCCTTATTGGAATGCGACGAATAGCACGACAACGGGGGCAAGTGCAAAAGGCTACATTCCAGAGGTGCCCTGGAACGACACCTGCACGAATCCGATTGCTGTTGCTGCCCTGAACGCAAGTCTCAAGACGACTCTTACAGCAACGCAGATGTGCGATGAAATCTATACGGGCACGGTTTCCTCGACTACCAATGAGACTGGGCTGCAGTCACTGGTGAACGTCGTCGGTGCCGGCGGCGGCGTGAGCGCATGCACGACAAGTGATGGACAGACCGTCGCCAGTTGTACCGGCGGCTATGCCAAGCCGAGCTGGCAGGCCGGAGTGACTGGAATCCCCGCCGACGGCAAACGAGATGTGCCCGACGTCTCGTTCTTTGCTGCGAACGGTTTTCTCGGGAGTGCGTATCTCATCTGTGTCTCAGCGAATGGTTCCTGCTCATATTCCTCGACAACTGAGCCGATCACACAGGAGGTGGGCGGGACATCGGTTGCAACTCCTGCGATGGCGGGCGTGATGGCTCTCATTAACCAGAAGGCAGGCGCTCCGCAGGGGAACCCCAATGCGGAGCTGTACTCTCTTGCCGGGAAGGAGTCCTACGCAAGTTGTAGCGCGGAGACCGTGACAGTTGGCGGCAGCTGTTACTTCAACGATATTGACACGGGCACGAATGCAATGCCTTGCGATTATTCCGACAAGTCGCCGAATTGCGTCGGTACCAATCAGGTAGGGATTCTCTCGGGCTACAGCGCGACTGCAGGTTTCGACACGGCCACGGGCCTTGGCTCTCTGAATGTAGCCAACGTTGTGAATGGATGGACGGCACCGGCAACCAGCACGGGAACGGCCACCGTCACCGTAACGCCAGCGGCTACAGCGATCACCGTTGCGCAGCCATTAAGCGTAACGGTGAATGTGAGCGCTACCAGCGGAACACCGACTGGCACCATAGATTTGGTTGGTCCAGGATACGTCGGAACGATCCAAACGCTCTCCACCGGACCCTATACATTTAACATTCCGCCCGGAGGCTTGAGTGGCGGGACGGATACGTTGGTCGCAAGCTACAGCGGAGACTCGAACTTTGCCCCCGCAAGCAGCACTGCCACCGTCACGGTATCGAAGCTGGTTTCGGCTATCACGGTGACGCCGAGCGCCACAAGCATCAATTCGAATGCCGCGCTCACTGTGACTGGAGCCATATCCGGTTCAGGCCCGACGCCCACAGGCACAGTGACCCTGACTGGCGGCGGCTACACCTCCGGCACGATAACACTGTCCAGCGGGAGCTACTCTGTCACAATCCCGGCGAACAGTTTGATCGCAGGGGCCGACACCTTGACGGTGAGCTACAGCGGCGACGCCGATTACGCAGCAAGCACTGGGATGGCAACCGTAACCGTGACGGAGACGGTGTACGCCGTGAGTGCAGCTGCGGCCGCGTCCGTGAGCCCTGGCGGCTCAACGGCTTCGACGGTCACGATAAGTTCAGCCACTGGATACGCGGGTACGGTAACGGTGACCTGCGCATTGACGAACTCTCCCACCGGGGCGTCGAATCTGCCAGGCTGCGCGGCCAAATTGGGGAATGCCACTGTCACGCTCAGCTCAACAACAACCACCGGGGCAGCCACGGTGACGGTCACGACAACAGCCGCGACCACCGGTGCACTCCGATTGCCCGGAAACGGTAAGGGCCTGGCAGGCGCCGGCAGCGCGGTCCTGGCAATCCTTGTGCTATTCGGCATTCCGGCGAGGCGGCGCGCCTGGCGTGCGATGCTGGGAGTGCTCGCACTCATGGCAGCTCTCGGCAGCCTGGCGGCGTGCGGCGGCGGCGGTAGCGGCAGCGGCGGAAGTGGTGGCAGCGGCAACGCGGGTACGACCGCCGGGACCTACACCTTTACTGTGACAGGAGTTGGGAGCCCCGCGTTGACTCCTGCGCCCACGGCAACCTTCACCGTGATCGTGAATTAAGCGCTCACTAAGCGAAGACCAACGGAGGCCACGCGGCCCTTCCTTCGGGAAGGGCCGTTTCGTCCGTAGACGCCGACATCGCCCGAGATGCTATAGTCTGCGGTCTATGTGGATGGTGCCATGGCCGAGGTCGTGAAGACCAACAACCAGCTTCGCTCCGCGCTTGTTCCGGAGTCCGCGCGGCTACAGGCGAATCGCGCCGCACTGCTTGCGCTGCTGGCGATGGTGCGCACGGAGGAAGAATCGATCCGTCTTGGCGGTGGAGCGAAAGCCGCGGAGGCGCAGCACGCCAAAGGGCGGTTGACCGTCCGCGAGCGTCTGAGGCTGCTACTCGACGAAGGACCCGAATTCCTCGAGCTTGGTCTGTGGGCGGCACATGGGATGTATGCCGAGTATGGGGGAGCACCGGGCGCGGGCGTCGTGACCGGGATTGGCCGCGTGAGTGGCCGCCTGTGCGTGATCGTTGCCAACGACGCAACCGTGAAGGCCGGCGCCTTTTTTCCCATGACGGCGAAAAAGGTGCTGCGCGCGCAGACCATCGCACTTGAAAATCGGATCCCAACTTTATATTTGGTCGACTCGGCGGGCGTTTTTCTTCCCTTGCAGGAGGATGTCTTTCCGGACACCGACGATTTCGGGCGTGTCTTCCGCAACAACGCAGTCATGAGCTCGCTGGGGATTCCGCAAATCACGGCCATCATGGGCATGTGCGTGGCCGGCGGCGCCTATCTGCCGGTCATGACGGACACCGTTCTGATGACGGAAGGCTCGGGGTTATTCCTGGCCGGGCCTTCGCTGGTGCAGGCAGCCATTGGGCAAAAGACCGATCCGGAAGAACTCGGCGGTGCAGCCATGCACGCGGAGATTTCCGGCACCGTCGACTTCAAGGAGCCGAATGACCATCTCTGCATCGCGCGCCTGCGATCACTTGTCGAGAAGATGGGCGAGAGGCAAAAGGCTGCCCAGATTGCGGAGGTGTACTCCCGCGTTGCTTATGATGCTGTAAAGGACGCGCCGAAATATGACGCGCAGGATCTTTACGGTCTGTTGAATCCCGAGCCGGGTGCGAGCAATGTCTACGACATGCGCGAAGTGATTGCGCGCATTGTCGATCGCAGCGAATTCGACGAGTACAAGGCGGATTTCGGCCGCACTCTGGTTTGCGGCTACGCGCGCATTGGCGGCCACGCGGTGGGCATTGTCGCGAACCAGAAAACGAACCAGAGCCAAACGGTCGCGATGGGACCTTCGGCGGGAGCGAGACGCATCGAAGTCGGCGGCGTCATCTACACCGAGTCCGCGCAGAAGGCAGCCCGCTTCATCATGGACTGCAACCAGAGCCTGGTGCCGTTGGTGTTTCTGCACGACGTGAATGGCTTCATGGTGGGCAAAGACGCGGAGTGGTCGGGTATCATCCGCGCCGGCGCAAAGATGGTGTCGGCGGTGAGCACCAGCGTTGTGCCGAAGATCACGGTGATTGTTGGCGGCAGCTTTGGCGCCGGCCACTACGCGATGTGCGGCAAGGCGTACGATCCGCGCTTTCTGTTTGCGTGGCCCACTGCGCGCTACGCGGTGATGAGCGGCGCCTCTGCGGCAAACACATTGGCCGAGGTTCGCGCCAGGCAAATGGAACGCGGCGGGAAAGTATTGTCCGATGCCGAAAAATCCGCTCTGCACGAAGAGATCCGCGCCACCTACGACGAGCAGGCCGACCCGCGCTATGGGGCGGCGCGGCTTTGGATCGATGCCATCATTGATCCGGCGAAAACGAGAGACGTTCTGATCGCGGCTCTGGAAGCCTGCGCCTTGAATCCCGAGGTGGCACGATTTAACCCCGGAGTTCTGCAGACATGATCGGATCAAGTCCCGCAGCTTTGTCGTCGCTAAGAAGTTGGACGCATCTCAGATAAAGTGGCATGCATGTCGGGGCAATGTGTCGATCCACGCGAAAATGGGTGCCCCAGGTCTCGATTTTGAGACCTGGGAAAGCACGAACTTCAAGGAGCGAGCTTCGCTAAGGAGCGTCAGCATGAGCCAATCGCTTGAACCAGCCGGGAGCCTATATCCGTTCGTCTTGAACGAGGAGCAGGAGCATCTGCGGCGGGAGATCCGCGACTTTGCAGCGCGTGAGATTGCACCCAACGTAATGGCGTGGGACGAGGCCAGTGAGTTTCCTGCTGCGGCCGTGAAAAAACTCGGCGCGATGGGCTTGCTGGGCGTGATCTTTCCTCCCGAATATGGTGGAGCGGGTCTTGGCTACGTCGACTACGTGCTCGCGATTGAAGAACTGTCGGCAGTGGATGGGTCAATGGGCATCATCGTTGCCGCGCATAATTCACTCGGCACCAATCACATTTTTCTTTCCGGCAACGAGACCCAGAAACGGAAATACGTGCCGCGCCTCGCGAGCGGCGAATGGCTCGCAGCCTGGGCGCTGACCGAGCCGGGATCGGGTTCCGACGCGAGCAATGCACGGACGACTGCGGTGAAGAAAGGCGACCGCTACGTACTGAATGGCAACAAGACATTCATCACGAATGGACGGTATGCGGACGTCATCGTCGTGATTGCAGTGACCGACAAGAGCAAAGGAACGCATGGTCTCTCAGCCTTCATCGTCGAGAAAGGGACGAAGGGATTCCGGCCCGGAAAAAAGGAAAACAAGCTGGGCTTGCGCGCCAGCGACACCAGCGAGCTGATCTTTGAAGATTGCGAGATCCCCGCCGAAAACCTGCTCGGCACAGAAGGCGAAGGATTCATCGACGCCATGCGAGTACTCGATGGCGGCCGCATTTCCATTGCGGCGCTGGCTCTTGGGATCGGACGCGGTGCGCTCGATGCAACATTGAAATACGTGAAGGAGCGCCGCCAATTCGGCAAAGCAATCGCAGAGTTTCAGGGCATTCAATGGAAGCTGGCCGACATGGCGACCGAACTGGATGCAGCGCGCTTGTTGACGCAGCGGGCGGCCGTGCTCAAAGACGCGGGCCGCAAAGTCACGCGCGAATCTTCGATGGCCAAGCTGTTTGCCAGCGAAGTGGCCGTACGCATCTGTGATGAGGCGGTGCAGTTGTTCGGTGGCTATGGCTTCATCAAGGATTATCCGGCGGAGAAGTTCTATCGCGACGTCAAGCTCTGCACCATCGGCGAAGGTACAAGCGAGATCCAGCGCATGGTAATCGCTCGCGAAATTTTGAAGGTGCACCCTTCGAGAGGCTAGTTGGCCGCGACGGGCGGGAGTATGCCCCCCACTTCTCGGCGTTCTTGCTTTGCGAAGCATTAGCACGCTTCGTGCACAATGGGATAAGCAGGACGTGTGAGACGGCCGGAAAGGAAAGGGTACCCCCACCCCCTATACCCCACCCCCCACCCGTGGGTGCCGTGCACTCGAAAATGTGCGACACCTGGCGTCCCTGTTTGAGCCAGCATTTGCGAAGAATTACCCTCACTTGTGAAACGGATGGCAGACGCAGTCAAAATCGTCGAATGCCCGCGCGATGCTTGGCAGGGATTGCACACGCAGGTTCCGCCAGAGGAGAAAGCGGACTACCTGCGCAAGCTCATTGCAGCAGGATTCACGCATATCGATGCGGTCAGCTTTGTTTCGCCCGCCGCGATTCCGCAGATGGCCGACTCCGAGCAAGTGCTCGAGCTTGTGGCGCCGCCCGAGCACGTTGAGATTATCGGCATCGTCGTCAATCAGAGAGGCGCCGAGCGCGCCATTCGCTCGAATGCCGTGCAGACAATGGGATTTCCGTATTCAATCTCCGCAGAATTTCTCAACCGCAACCAGCATCAGACTCCCGAAGAATCGCTGGATACCTTGGAGAAGATCGTGTCTCTGGCGCAGAACGCGGGTCTCGATGTGGTGGCGTATGTGTCGATGGCCTTCGGCAACCCTTACGGCGAGCCGTGGAATGTGGAGGAAGTCGTGGCCGCGTGCGACCTCCTCATTGATTCAGGAGTGCAGGCCGTTTCGCTCGCCGACACAGTGGGACTCGCTTCTGCAGGGCAGATTGCGGAAACCGTGAGTGCGGTTCTGTCGGCGCACGAGGGCTTCGAAATTGGAGTGCATCTCCATGCGCGGCCCGCCGATGCAGCAGTGCGCATTCGAGCGGCGTTTCAGGCCGGGTGTCGTCGATTTGACTCGGCGATCGGCGGTCTCGGAGGCTGCCCCTTTGCGCAGGATGCGCTGGTGGGAAATATTCCGACGGAGACATTGCTTGCGACCTTGCGCGAGTGCGGAGCGAAGCTTCCCAAGCTCGCTCCGCTGGATGGTTTGCTGCAGGAGAATGCCGAAATCGCGGGCCGGTTTTCGGCTCCAGTTCAGTAGGAGTGAGCGCATGCCTTGGTCAAAGATTGGAATGATGCCCGGCGTATGCATGGCGTTGCTTGCGATGGTGATCACTCTCGCGGCCAGCGCTAACGACTCCGCGCCAGAGATCCGACGATGATGAGCCCGTTTCTCCCGTAGGGAGAACATGAAAATAGCCCAGGGCAAAGCGCAGCGACGCCCTGGGATAGCGACGAACCAAGCCCGCCGCCCCGTAGGGGCGGCACGAAAACGAATCCCACTCAACTGCAGCCCTCGGCTTTTGCGCATTATTTCTCCCGCTTCGTACACAATTAAGTCGGGGATCGCGAATAAGTACCGGCGAGGGATCCACCCCTGTTTTCCTCCCAATATTTGCAGTTTTCCACCGCGCCTTTGCGAAGAATTACTTCGGTCGGTGAAACGGGTTCGATTGGGCAGCTTGTCGCGGGCGCGATGCGAAAATAGAACTACATGCTTTCCCTGCAAAATGCCGGCAAGCGGTTCGGTCCGCGCATCCTCTTTCTCGAAGCCGATTGGCTGATCCGCAGCAACGAGAAAACCGCGCTCGTCGGCGCGAACGGCACCGGAAAATCCACGCTGATGAAGGTGCTTGCGGGCTTCGAAACCCTTGACTACGGCACCATGCAGCAGACCCGCGGCATGAGCATTGGCTACCTGCCGCAAGAGGGGCTGCAGCTGACCGGCCGCACCATCTTTGAAGAATGCCTCACGGTCTTTGACGAATTGCGCGCCATGGAAGGCGAGATCGAACGGGCTGCCGGGCAAATGGCGGAGCTCGATCACGCCAGTCCCGAGTACGACGCGGCGGCCGAGCGCTACTCCATGCTGCAGGAGCGGTTTCATGTTCTCGACGGCTACGCGCTCGACGCGCAGGTTGGGGCAGTTCTCACCGGACTTGGCTTCGTCAAGGAGGACTGGACGCGCCTGACCGACGAGTTTTCAGGCGGCTGGCAAATGCGCATCGCGCTGGCCAAACTGCTGCTCGCGAGGCCGAATCTTCTGCTCCTCGACGAGCCGACGAATCATCTCGATCTCGAAACGCGCAACTGGCTCGAAGGCTATCTCAAGAGCTATCCCTTCGGCTACATTCTCATCTCGCACGATCGCTACTTTCTCGACGTCAC
>CAZAQN010000102.1:0-5938 GCA_964487345.1 uncultured Occallatibacter sp.
TGGTAGTCAGCGGCAAGCTGAGGAAAAGTACCCGAGCAGCAAGGCCACTTATCCCTGTACCAGGCCTTTCTCCCCGTGTTGGCATAGTCCGAATAATAGAACGAGGTTCCATCTGCCTGAATGGGCCAAGCGCCGAGAATCGTGTTGTAGAGCACGCGTTCCATGCTGTCGCCGTAACGTGCGTCCTTGGTCACACGCAGAAGGTAGCGCGTGATCTTGAAGTGGCCGTACGCTCCGCAGGGTGTTTCGAAACTTGCGTGTGTGTGGGCCAGACTGTCTCCCAACTGTCCGGTGCCCGGCTCGCCGAAAGATTCATTCGGTCCCCAGCCTCCGGTCGCGAAGCTCTGCGTCACCTGCAGCATCTCGAATCCGTTCTTCGCCGCGCGCAAGTGTTTTTCGCTTCCGAGTGTGATGTACGCCTGCATGGCTGAGCTGAATGCATTCACGTGACTGTACGCGTGCTCGAACGGAAGCACGTTATTGCCTTCTGCCAGCGGATTGAAATAGGTATCATCCTCCAGGAATTTCTTGGCCATCTCCAGGTAGAGAGGTTTGCCACTGCGCTGGTAGGCGAGGAACAGATTCTCCGGCAGGGTATAGGTTTCGTCCCACGTATAAGCCGTGTCCTTGTGCGGCCTAGACCGTTGCTCTGCACGCGACAGCGCCTTCTCCGGCAGATAGCTGGCGATCGCGCGAGTGAGCCTTTCATGAATATCCATCGCCATCGGATCGTGCGCATATTCGTATGCATCAATGAGGCCGCACGACAGCTTGTCGTATGTGTAGGCCGGAAGGCGGTAATCGACGAAGAACTTCGCTTTCGGATCGAGCGTCTCGCCGTACCCCTTCACCAGGCGGTTGATCTTGGCGCGCGTTTCCTCCGACCCTGTTGCGGCATAGGAGCGGGCAAGCCCAGAGAGATATTGCCCAAACGAGTGTCCCGCGATGAATCCATGGAAATCATTCCGTTCCAGGCTGAACCCCGTGAGGTCGTACCAGCCTCCCATGTCTTCGCCGGGTGCAGGGAGCCCAGCAACCTGCCGAAAGACTTTCAGCATGCGATCGTCGTCGAGATGCAGGTAGCGAGCATGATTCTCTTCAAACTGCTGCTTCATCCGTCCGTCATGTAACTGAACGTCTCCATACGGAAAGGTTGCAAGGGGAGTAGTAACTGCGACCGCTCCCTTTCCTTCCTCTGCCAGGATCGGCAACGAACTTGTTGCAACCATACCGGCCGCGCCGACGCTAGCGGCCTTTAGAAAGGTCCTGCGGTTGATTCCATTTGCCATTGAGACACCGCCTATTCATCAAGAAGAAAGCGTTTACCCAAACGCTAAGTCCCAGATGCCGCTGTGTCAATAGGTCATTAATGCTATTCAGCGGAGTGAACTTACAGCAAGGGCGCCATGCGCTATAGCTCGACCACGTTCACGCGATTTGCAGGCGAAATAATTTTTGTTGCTCCTGTGTCCATCGCCTGGATTCTTACCTTTCTCGGGGTAGAGGACATCCTTCCCGCAGCCAAGTCGAGGGTCAGCTTTCGCAATGAATCCTGCCAGATGCAATCGATCCTTGTGAATTGGCCTTTCCTATAAGCGAAGCTGATTCCATCGTCTTCGTACCAACTAGATCTTCCATCTGCGCCCGGATAAACACGGAGCGTAACCGGCTCCTCGCTCCGCTCCATCGCATGCTGCCTCGCTGGTCCCATCGGGACGATGGCTCCTGCGCGCACGTAAAGAGGAATCGTGGAGAGATCCACTTCGCGTACGATCTCCGCGCCGCCTTCAGTTTTCCGATTGCTCCAGAAGTCCCACCATGTTCCTGCGGGAAGATAAATCTTCCTCTGCGTCGCGCCTGGCTCGAGTACAGGCGCGACCAGGAAGTGATCGCCCCACAGATACTGATCCGCGATCAGAGCCGCTTTTTCATCTTGTGACCAGTCAAGCCAAAGCACACGCATCAGCGGCAACCCTGTCCTGTGCGCCTGTTCCACCGCGGAGTAGATATAGGGCAGCATCTCATAGCGAAGTTCGAGGTATTTCCGGCAGATTGGTTCCACGTCGGCATTATGCAGATCCTGCGACAGAGGCCAGTCTCCCAGCGTTTCGCCTCCTTCCAGCAAACCCGGCGTGCCAAGATTCCAGCCCCACGGCAATCGCAGTTTCCAAGCCCGGCCGTGCGAACGGAAGAGCGGACAAAATGCACTGAACTGAAACCACCGCACGTAAAGTTCGGCCGTAAGTTCACGCGTCGGAACGAAGCCGCCTGTATCCGTTCCCCAGTAGGGAATGCCGCACAGCCCAGCATTGATTCCGTTCGCGACCTGCGCGGCCAGCGTCTTCCAGGTCGAGTCGACGTCGCCCGACCAGAGCCACCCGTATCGCTGCAGCCCAGCGTAACCATTGCGGTGCAGGGCGAATGGCCTCCGCTCTGGATGGGCTTGTAGCTGTCCATCCCAATACATTTCATTGCGCTCAAGTCGCGCATCTTCGGGAAGAAGGTCGCCTTCATCGGGCCACCATCCATCTACGCCGATTTCTTCGATGGGCTTGTGCTGGGGCCAGTAGGACGCTGCATCGCCCGGCGTGCGTGCCGCGGCGGCGGTATCGGTTATCTTTCCGTGAAAGTCGTAGGGCGGGACCACGTGCAACACAACTTTGAAGTGCTCTTCGTGCAATTGCTGCAGCATCTCGGCCGGATCGGGAAAGACGTCGGCGTTAAACGTGAACGAACCATGCCCGGTGTTCCATCCCGATGGGCAAAAGCCCGTGCCCAGGTAAATCAATGCGTCGCATGGCAGTCTTTTCTCGCGAAACGTCTTCGCAATCTCAAGCACTTCATCGCGGCTTGCCAACGTGCGATGCGATTGCATATAGCCCAGCGACCACAAAGGCGGTAAGTGCGGATAACCCGTCAGCTCCGCATAACCGCGAAGCAGTTCCGCCGCCGTTTCGCCGAGAACCACATAGACATTGCGTGTCGATGTCGCAGCCGGGGAACGTACCACCCCCGTCTCGCCGGTCAGATCGAACGTCCCCATGGGCTGTCCAACAAAGACGCCCCATCCTTCGGGACTCATCAACCATGGAATTGGCACGCGCGAGCCGGCGATGCGCAAATCAGACGAACCCTGCCCGTTGCGCATCCCATCTTTTGTTCCCCTGCGATCAAGCCCTGTCAGGCCCTCGCCCATACCGAAAATCGGTTGCGTGCCCAGATGGAATCGCACCGCTGTGCTGTCCAGGTCAAATTGAATCTGCTGCCTCATGCGGTGAGCCGCGTCTGTCATAGTAATCCGCAGCGGCTCTCCTTCGACGCGAATCCTGTACTCGCCCCAGATCACGGCATCGGTTGCCGAACCTTCTCGCAGCGCAGTCTCACGCGGACTCTCGACGACTCCCAATTCCGTGGACGGCGGCTTCTCGGCGGCTGGCGCAATGCTGATCCTCAAGACACGCTGCGTCATTGCAGTCAGTCTCAGATTCAGCTTGCCTGGTTTGCCGGTTTGTACGGCCAACGAACTTGCGGCCTTCAATTGCGTTTGAAACAACAGCTGTGCCAAGCCAGCGCCCAAGCCGCCTAGCACGCATCTGCGTGTCGGTTCTTCCATCATTGCTCCCCGCTTTGTCTTGCCGTGCTTCGAGAGCGTGCTCTACGTGTTCTCATGGCGGTGACGCACTTAGGCACCGCGTGATCTTCAATCTATTCTGGGCAGCGCCCGGCCGAGCGGGTAGCTGGTTGAACCACGCACAATCAGCGAGGTCTCCACTCTCAGCGCGTTCTTGGGAATATGGCCTAGCGGATCCTCAATGAGATGTTTCAGGGCATCGACGATCGTTTCTGCAAACTCCGGGAGAGGTATTTGAACAGCGGTGATTGGCGGAACCATCAAATCGCAAAACCGGCATTGATCAATGCAGATAAGAGAGACCTCCTCCGGAACCGAGATCCGCATCTGCCCCAAAGCAAACAACACACCCAAAGTAACAGCCTCTCCGGAACACATGACTGCCGTTGGTCGCGGGCTGAGAGCGAGAAGCCGGTGCATACCGGTCGTCCCACTTGAAAATGACCCGTCCGTTTCGATCAACCAACTGCTCTTTGGCGTGCAGCCGATCTCCTTGAGCGAAAGCAGGAAGGCTTCCAATTTTGGCTTCATGGTGCGGCATTCGGGAGTGCAGCCAATGAACGCGATCTCTCGATGGCCCAGCAGCGCCAGGTGTTGGACACCTTCCCGAATGCCGTGCCGGTAGTCGATGGAAAGGCTCGCTCCACCGCGAATCGTGTGAATCCCATCAAAGCAGACGACCGGGATATCGACGCGTGAAAGAACTTCCATCAGTTCGGGATCGGGATCAAGAATGAGAGAGGCAATCGCATCCACGCGCCGATCGAGCAGCATTTGCAGGTAGGACATCGCCTGCTGCTTCTGATTGTGAATCGAGTAGGTGAGGACGTCGTAGTCAAGAGCCGATGCTGCCTTTTGAAACCACGCAACGGACTCAGAGAGATTCGGTTCGGTCTGGGGAGAGAGCAACAAGCCGACAAGACGCCGCTTTGCAGACGGCGTCTTGGCACGGACATGCGGAGGCGAGCCGACTCTATCCAGGGATCTCTCAACCTTGTCGGTCGCGCCATTGCTCACGAAAGTCACTCCGTTCGTTTTGCCCAGCAGGTTTGGATGGGGTCAATCCGCACCGGTTGACGGGCCGCGAAAGAATCTCGTGCGCCATTCACCCACGATCACCATGACTCCGCCGAGCAAATCCGGCCTCCACTCGGCCTTGAGGGGTGCATCGCCCAGCTCGCGATCGATGTTCCCGTTGTCAGCGGTCTCGACGTTGTAGACCAGCGGCCCATACTGCAGAGCGGCCAAAGCGACATCTGCCTGATGCGATCATCGGCGAGCACGCGCGGCCGCTCCATGGGGAATCCCACGTCGATTCGGTCGTGGCCCTGCTTCCATTCGCGAGTCACTACGGCGTATCCCTTCTCGATATTCGGCATCTGCTCCATTCCTAATGTTCACAGTGAGTCCGTCACTTGCATAACGCTGCAGACTGGGCATCATTTGCTCAGAAAACTAGCACATTGAGGCAAAGAGTCATCTCTGTTGCTTGCGAGCCGGACTTCAGATTATCGCCCAGTGCATATCCGGATACATAACCGTAAGTCTTACCAATAAAGTCTCGCAATGGTGCAGCTGTACCATCAATTGGTTGATTCGAAGCGATGCGGCGGTTTATCGCGCTGTGCTGGGGACAAGATCGAGATTCGTGCTCCGACTATTGCCAAATGTGGAGGAGTGACACAGGTGATCCATGCACAGTCTGTCGAAGTGCCGAATTAGGGCTCGCCCGTAGCAATCGAGCGCGCATGGAGTTGCCGGAAAACCCATTCAATGGCCTAACCAAATTCCATTGGCACCCTGGACGAATGCGGTCAGGGCCATTCACAATGATTCTGCCCATGATCTTTGCTTAAGCATGCTGTCCGATGACGACGCTTCAAGAAAAACGTGGACTGGGGAACACGGTGCTTTGAATGGCGTGAGGCCGGGAGCCGTGATCGTGGAGGATTCTGGAAGGCGACAGCTCTCATCTTCCTCTATACGAAGCCAAGATTGTTGCTGCTGAAATTGCCGATCGAGGGAAGAATTGTGGGCAGGTCGGCGGCGGGGACGCCGAACCACTGGGCCAGCGTCGCTGCATATTGAGAACTCGCAGTCGAGGGAACCCAGCGGCCGTTGGAGCCGGAGTCGTCCGGGCCGGCGAGGGCGAGGGTTGGATAGGTGCCGTAGATCTGGCCGCCTTTTACAGCGCCCCCAATGACCATATGATGCGAGCCCCATGCGTGATCGCTACCGTTGTTGGAGTTCGGCTGGAAGGTGCGGCTGAAGTCGGACATGGTGAAGGTCGTGACCTCGCTGGCGACA
>CAZAQN010000102.1:6038-10014 GCA_964487345.1 uncultured Occallatibacter sp.
CTGGAAGGTGCGGCTGAAGTCGGACATGGTGAAGGTCGTGACCTCGCTGGCGACACTCAATTCGACGGTCGCGTTATAGAAGGCCGCGAGCGCGGGAGAGATTTCAGCCAGCAGCGTGCTTTGCAGCGCCAACTGATCGGCATGCGTGTCGAAGTTACCGAGACTGGCGAAGAAAATTTGTCGCTGGACACCGAGAGCGGCACGGACCTGGATGATCTGGGCGATTTGTTTCAATTGCGCGGCGAGGCCGTTGTTCGCGGGGAAGACGGTTTGCAACGGGGTGATGGATTGCACGGCGTCGGCGAGGGTCTTGGCATAGGCGTACGCATTGCTGGTGATAGTGTCGTCGGCCTGCACGAGGGAAACGCCGGTGTCGAGCGTGAGCAGCGCCTGTGCAGAGGCCTGACGCGCGCCGCATTCAGAACCTTCAGAACAACTCGCGGCGCCAACATTGCCAGGTGAGATTGATACTGGGGAGGTAGCAGTGCCATTGCAAAAAAGTGTGTCGCCCGCGACTGAGGTAATCATGGGGATGGAAGCGCCCGTGTTGTAAGTGGCTGCAAGAGAGTCGGCGATGCGGCCGGCCCAGCCGGTTTGCGTTGAGGCGCTCTGCGCGGCATTCTGCCATTCCAACTGCTGGTCGGGATGCGAGAAGAGATTGGTTGGCGCGGTCTGGCCGGCGAGATATTGGGCGCGGGTAAGCGGCTGAATCAGCGTGCCAACGTTTGCAACAAATGCGGCATTGTTGCTATTGAAGAGAGCCTGTATATCGGGCAGATTGGGATTGAGGGCGAAGTTAGGTGCTGGTGTGAGCGGGAGCAGCGTGTTCTGGGCGAGCGCGAGGTCACCGCGGATGGCGGCGTAGTTTCCGTACCCGGTGGTGTCAAAGGGAATGAGCGTGTTGTTGGCGTCATTGCCTCCGAACAGAAATACGCAGACCAGCGCTTTGTAATCGGTGGAGCTTTGGGCGAGAGCATTGAGCGCGCCGAATGGCCGCAGGCCGAGGACGTTCCCGGCGGCCGCCAGGCTTGCGCATTTGATGAAGGTTCTTCGGTTTGCACTCATTGCGATCTCCCTTGAACAGCCGTGCGCTTTGTTGCTGGACGCACACGCTTAGTGCATGACTTTGTATTGCGACGACGTGATAACGAGAAAGACGGCAACACGCACTTGCTCCGCTGTCTCAAGTCCACTGATCGTGTTGAGTATTTCCGTGCGCATGTCGGTCGGCATCTGGCCATGCATGAACATGAGACCGAGTGTGTCGACGAGATTCGCGGGACTGGCAGCGGCGATTTGTCCAAGCGTGCTCGTGGCACTCAGGTCGACATTGAAGCCCGTAATTTTGTTGAAGACCATGGTATTGGCCAGCGAAAGGCGCAGAATTGCCGAGGCCGTGTTTTCGAGATCGAATTCGGGCGCATTCATGGTGGTTTGAGGGATGACATAACTCGGCGGGAAGAAATTAAAGACACTGCCGGAGCGATAGGGACGCTCATTCAGATTGTTTGAGTAGTTGGATAGGGAGTAATACGAGCTGTTGGGATCGGTATTCGTGAATCCGACAGCGCGGAGGAAGTTAGTGATCCATAGGATAGGCTCGCGCAGGTGACCGCCGTCGTCGAGCGGGTTGGTGTCTCCAGCGCGGGCTTCGGTGTCTTCGAGGATGGCGCGAATGACGGCCTGCATGTCTCCGCGGACGCCGCTGCCGTTGTTGGCAAAGATTGCAGCGACACGCGAGATATAGGCGGGACTCGGGTTGCTTTTGACTAGATGCTGGATCAATTGCGTGCAGACGAAGGGACCAACATTTGGATGATTGAAGATGTTGGCCAGTGCGCCGGCAAGATCCTCTTCAGCAGTCTGTCCGGCTGGAAGCGTGGTTCCGTTCAGGAGAATCTTTGCGGTGGCGTCGTGTTCCGACTCGACCGCGGCCATGGGCGCAAAGTAGTTCGGGGTCCCGTTGGGGAATTTGGTTGGGGAACCACCAGTGGATGTGGCATAGGTCCATCCGGTATATGCGCGGGCGAACGCCTGCACCTGCGCCTCAGTATAAGTGGGAATGGGATTGCCGCTGCCGTCGAGTTGCAGCGTTCCGTCCGGATTCAGCTCATTGAGGCCGATGGTGAATAACTGCATCAGCTCGCGTGGGTAGTTTTCATTGGCAATCTGGCCGGCCGGCGCCTTGGCGCTATTGAGCATATTCAGATATGCACCCATGCCTGGCGAGAGCGAGACATCGTTCATGATGGTTGAGAAGTTCGTGAACGCATCGTTCGCCAGCGTGTTGTGGTAATAGGTGATGGTTGTTGCATTATCGGTGTCGCTGGAGATTACGAAGAGCTCGCTGAGGGCGAATGCGACACGCTGGCGCAACTGATCGTTGCCGGTGAGCGCTACCCGCCACCACTCAGACTCTTCGCAGACGGTCGGTGTATTCGCAGCCAGGCAGACTGCCGGCAAAGGCGACGGGATATTGGGGAGCGGCGTGTCTGGAGTGTTGAACTGGTTCGTGATGTACGCGTCGATACCGATGGTCTGCACATTTTGAATGTCGGCAAGCGTAGGTCCGAATGTGGCTTGATCGAGCAGGCGTGCCGCCGCGGTGGCAGAGGCGAGATTGATGGTTGCGGCGGCTGTGTTTGAGGGCGCACCGCCGGGATTTGGATTGAGAACTACGACGCTCAGGCTTGAAGTGCCTGCAGGCACAATTACCGTAGCCTGTAATTCAGTGGCGGATACGAATGTGGTAGTTACAGCAGCACCGCCAACCTGGATCTGGGCGCCATCAACAAAACTCGTTCCCAGCACATCCAGCGAATAACTTGTGCCGGAGGCGAGAGTTGCCGTTGCCGAGGTTATGACCGGGATAGGGTTGACGACGTTGAGCTGGGCCGATCCGGAGGTGGAAGGCGAGGCGACACTTACAGCTGTGATGGTTAAAGGATTGGTGGTGGGGATGGCCGCTGGCGGCGTATACACGCCGGCGCTGGTGATGGTGCCCACAGTGCTGTTGCCGCCTGAGACGGTGGTGACCTGCCACGTCACCGCTGTATTGGTTTCATTGGCGACGGCTGCAGTGAAGGTGGTCGAACTTCCCAAACGAACCTGGCTGGCGCCGGAGACGGTGACGGATGCTTGCGGAGAATTGGTTCCGTTGGGGTTGCCGGTTATGTGGCTGGAACATCCAAGAGCAAAGATAACTGGGACGAGCAGGGATACAAGGGTAATTCGCACGTAGGAGAGCCGCGAATCGTACACGAGAGACCTCCGCAGTGCTGGAAGCCGGCGCCAACAAGATTGAGGCCCGGGGATACCTTCTTAGATGAACCCTTACCCGGAGGATAGTTGCGAGGATTCGCAGATTTATCTCCGACGTAACCTTTGCGCTAAAATGCGGGGACATTTCCGATAGGACTAGGCACTTCTGCGAAGGGGGTAAAGACCGATGACAAAACGCCTTGAGTCTCTCGCCTAATCTATCCGATGTAACGGAGCTTGCGTGAAAGTGCGGAAAGCAGGCCGGATCAACCCGCGAATGCCGATGCAATTGCGTAGATGTCGGCGCGCCGGTTTTGATGACGCGTCCAGCGTGCAATGTTCTACTGGGGTCATGGCGTTGATGGCAAATGTGGTAACGTAGAATCTGTAAGTTACAGACGGCAAACATGGTCCAAACGGATCGACACGAGCCGCCCAGGTATCTACGGACCCGACAGCCAAAAACATCAGACAGCCGAGTTTCCGTGATCATTGATATTCGCGAAAATACAGTAGAAAGAAACGCATTTGCTCCGCCGCCCGAGTGGCTCTATTCGTTCGTCCCCAGGCGCGGCCTGCGCAACGGACACCTCCAGACGCTTGTAGGCAACTACTTTCCGCGTCCGATCTTTCGCGTCGCTTCTCAGCCGGAGATAGTCGAGGTCGATCCCTCGGATGGAAGCCGCGTCCTGTGCCATTGCTCGTGGCAGCCCGA